>NZ_CAJHAR010000021.1 GCF_904846415.1 Psychrobacter piscatorii
TAATTCTCTCCCATTGGTCATCACGTAGGGCATGTCGTCTTGTCATAGTCATTGAGCTCAAATTCCTAAATACGATCTAAGTATAGCTTATTCTGAAATATCCATGCTAATTGATGACACGCCCTAGAGAGCAAAAAGACGCTGTCGAAATTATCAGCAACGGCAGTGATAAATTGGTGCTGTCACTGGATCATATTATTCAATTAAATCAGATACAAAAAGGACAGATAAAAATTCATAACAATGAATTTAATCCGTTACAGTTGATATCTGATCTTTTGATAAAGTTTGAACCTATAGCCAGTCAACAAGGCTTAGCGTTAACCAGTAATATTCATCATGTAGATTACAGCCTTTATGGCGACTCCGCAAAAATTCAACAAATATTATCCATATTAGTCAGTAATGCCATTAAATTTACTCCTGCTGGGCAGGTGGTTATCACGTCACAACTGACGCATTTTGATAAAAGTAATCGTTGGAAAGTTAGTGTAAAAGATACGGGCATCGGTATTGATAGCAATCATATTGATGATATTTTCAACCCTTTCTTTCAGGTAGATTCGTCACAAACGCGCCAGTATGAAGGCTCAGGTGTGGGCTTACCTGTGGTGAAGCAAATGGTGCAGCTCATGGGGGCGACCATCGAAGTTGATAGTACCTTTGGGTCAGGGACTCAGTTTACTTTGACATTAGTAATGCCAAACCAACAACAATCTCGCCAGCAGCGGCTGCTAAATGGGCTAACGATTATTTATTATTATGATCAAGAGACAGGTACTTTATTCAATGAGCTAGAGTATCTGGGCGCTACGGTTATTTGCCACCAAGACACACAGCAAGTCATGAATGAGATAAAAGCGCAGAAAGTGGATATGGTGATGTTCGCTGAGGACGTGCTCGCGGATAAAGCTGAACTATTAGCAAAACTTATTCGCCAACATGAAAACGAAGAAAGCGTGCAACGTGCTCTATTGATATACTGGTATCCCCAACATCAAGCGCGTTATGTTGATAATTTCGAGTATGGTTTAAAGGCAGCGGGCATCGATTACTGTCATAGCACGACTTATCAGCACAAGGCTTTGAGTGACTTGTTAAAACGTTGGTTAGTATGGACCTAAAACGCTCTCAAAAAATACGTTTGGCTTTTTAAAATCTCCTAGCCCGTTAGATGTAATTTTCTGATAAAAAGCATGAACAAGCCAAGATTTTTTTACAACAAATAAAAAAGACGCCCAATTTTAAGGCGTCTTTGTTATTGTGTCATTTTCTTATAATGAGATACTTTGCTCTAGCTCTCTATTTATAAAAATAGAGCAGTTTTTAGAACAGATTCTGCGCCCAGCGCACAATATGTTGCCAAGTACGGCTCAAGAATCCTGACTGTGCGACATCATTAGTGGCAATAATAGGGACAGATGCGACAGCTTTACCATCAATAACCGCCATCATCTTACCGATTTCTTGACCTTTCTTAATCGGTGCTTCTAGGCTGTCAGGAATATCAACCACGGTCGTGATTTTATTCTTCTGCGTTTTACTGGTTAGGATTTGTAAGTTATCACCCGTTGCCAGTTCTACCTCATCAGCTTCTCCGAACCATACTGGAACTTTGCTGACGAACTGACCAGCAGGCGCTTTGGTCACTGTGGTGAAGTGGCCAAAGCCCCAGTTGAGTAGTTCACGCGACTGATCAGCACGAGCCTGCTGGCTCTTGGTGCCCATGATGACAGAAATGAGGCGCATACCGTCACGGTTACTCGAAGCGACTAAACAATAACCTGCCGCATCAGTATGGCCCGTTTTTAGACCATCAACCGTAGGATCGGTTGCGAGTAGGGCATTGCGGTTGCCCTGAGTGATACCATTATAGGTAAACTCTTTTTCTGAATAAATACTGTAGTAATCACCACTGTTTTTGACAATAGCGCGAGCAAGTTTGGCCAGATCTAGCGCTGATGCCTGATGACCTTCAGCAGGCATGCCAGTAGAGTTGACGAAATGAGAGTTTTCCATACCAAGCTTTTGCGCTTGCTCATTCATCAAGATTGCAAATGATGCTTCGCTACCTGCGATATGCTCAGCCATAGCTTTTGACGCATCATTACCTGATTGAATGATAATGCCGCGTAGCATATCGATGACACTAGCGGTCTTATTGACTGGCACATACATGCAAGACTGACTGCTGCTACCACGGCACCATGCATTTTGGCTCATGAGTACTTGATCGTCTTCTTTGATGTCGCCTGATGCTAAGCGCTGTTCGATGATATAACTGGTCATCATTTTCGTCAGAGACGCTGGCGGTAATGACTCATTCGCATTTTTTTGACCCAAGATCTCACCAGTATTATAGTCCATCAATACATAGGCGGTATTATCCATCTCAGGTGGTTGTATGGCTGCGTTTGCCATCACTGCACTCATTGAGATACTTACACCAACGACCAGCTGTACTAGCTGATTTTTTACACGCTTTACTGTCATATATCATTACACCGCATCATGGAACCAAATGTATCTATCGCTTGTATTCAATGTCAATTTTCATACATTATTTTAAGCAGCATGCCTTAAACATCATGTCTAAAATAATGTATTAATCAAAACAAGAACGACTGTACGATAGACATAAAATTAACGCCTTATCTTAGCAAAATGCCAACCGATGGGGAATCGATAAATGCAAAAAAGTAAGGCATGAATAAAAAGAAAAGCGAATAGGTATCAAGTGTTTGCTCTTACTAACCTATAGATAACTTCGATCAGCATAAATTCAACGACCACAAAAAAGCCTGCTGTACCGCTTGTGGTTTATAAGCGGAATGACAGCAAGCTTTTATGTTCATTAAACTTAATAGGTAAGTGTAGAGTATCATTTTTGACGATAGTGAGGGTGGGGCTCCAGAAAGAACAAAACCATTTTTTATTGTCGTTAATTATGACTGGCTTTTCTAGCGCTCAAGACGGCTCTCTACGCTTACACGCTTTTAGTGATTAATACTCTGCGTTCGCCAAATCTTCGCACAAGGCTTTATTTTCTTGCTTTGAGAAGCCCATTGTCCAGCTACGAATCCCTTGCAGTATCTGACGATAGTCTTGCTGCGTTGACAGGTATTGGATGGCTGCTTTTGGGTCTTCTAGCGAAGGCATTAGTTCATGCAATTGCACGGTATAAGACTTATAAAAACGTTGTTTTTGATTGCCGTTCAGCATTGATGGACAGATCTCTGATAGTACCTGCATCACAGCAATTTCATGCTTTGTGATATTAATGCCAGACATATCTAACGGAATAGTGGTCGCAGGATTGTTTGCAGCATTAGACGCTTGAGACAGCATGGCAACAGACGTTATTAGTCCTGCCAGCCCGATTTTTGAGGCGGTCTTTGCTATCACAGAAGCTATAGATAATATCGATTGATTCTTCATTCAGTATTACACTCGCTTATCTTTATTTGATGGTGATATGTTAATGGGTAAAAAAACAAAAGTCACATAAAATATTGATTTATGTGTAGATATCTTGTGAGCCAAAGGCATTTTACAGCAACATATCAGTAGCATATACCAATGAAGTCACATCAGTATAAACGCATCAGTTTGTATTGTTGTATGGTGTTGCATATTGTAACGCGTTGACTTATTTCTCTCATTTCGACTCCGTCTTGGGCAAATAATATAACAATAGACAAAAATGCCAGACAGTTTTTGGTCAAAGACTGGGTTCGTGATTATCTATTGTTTAGGTATAATCGCTCGGGCTATCAAGATAATTTAGTTTTAATATACTGATATCACAAGGCTTTCAAGAGTAATCGCCAAATTTTTTATTTTATATACTAGCCTTTGGTTGCTATTTTTATGCGAATAAAGATATGGTACGGTAGCAAAAATTTCTAACAAAAAGACGGTTTGACACAAACATACTGAGCTGACATGAAGATTTTAATTAGTAATGATGATGGGGTGTATGCGCCAGGATTATTGGCACTGTCTCAAGCACTATCGACCATCGGTGAGGTCGTGGTAGTCGCACCAAACGAGGAGCAGAGTGGCTATGCTAGTGCATTGAGTGTATCAAAGCCATTGCATACGCATCAATTGCCATCGGGTTTTATAGCGGTCAATGGTTCACCAGCTGATTGTGTCCATCTGGCGCTGCATGAGCTATACCGTGACGTGGATTTTGACTGTGTCATTACAGGTATCAATTCAGGTGCAAACTTAGGACAGGACGTGATGTTTTCTGGTACCTTTGGCGCGGCATTGACCGCGCAACTATTGGGAATACCTGCTATTGCCACGTCTTTGGTAGGTGGCGGCGTAAAAAATGGCGGACAAGAATCAGCCAGCGATTATCAAGTGGCGGCAAATGAAATTGTCAAATTGCTCACTGAGACCTCGATTTTAGAGTTTCTCAAAAGTTTGCCCTATCATGTATTAAACGTTAATATTCCTGATGTGGATAGCAGCAATGACATCAAAGGGCGAAAGGTTACCTCGTTGGGACATAAGCAGATCGCAGAGCCAGTGCGTCATATGATTGACCCGCGCGGCCGAGATGCGTATTGGCTGTCTCTACGAAAATGTAAAAACAGCAAGCACGAGAATGAGCAACCCTTAGACAGTTCAGCTGAATCAACCAATCAAAAAAATGTTGTATTAACACCGGGCATGACGGATGATCAAGCAGTGGCAGCAGGATACATTAGTTTGTCGCCAGTACGTCTACATCATACTCCAGCGGCGGCATTAGATAAGCTTTTGGCACTAGATTTATAAGTTCGATAGGATATGATTATCAATGACATAGGTGATGGTCACCATATCGCTTGCTGTACGAGTGATATAAATCATCTGCTAGATCGCTAATTGTAGTAACAATATCTAGAGGCTTTTGAGTGATATCAAGCGCTTTTGGATGATAAAACAATAGATAAGCAACACAAAGAACAGGAACCTTGTATGAAAAGAATCATGACCGGATCGCACCTTGCTAAGGCGGCGTTGATTGGCACTATGGCAGTTACTACCTTGTCTGTAGTCGGCTGTGCAACCAAGCCTACTTATCAATCACCAAACCAAGCAGGTCCTAAGATTATTACCAACGCACAAGGCGTCCCTAACTACCATCGCGTACAGCGTGGCGATACGGTCAGCCAAATTGCGGCGCGCTATCGTCTTAACTATCGTCAGATTGGCGCACTAAATAATCTGGACAGTAAATATACGATTTATAGCGGGCAATGGCTCAAACTATGGCAGGGCGGTGCAGCGACGACAGCGAGTAATAACAGCTATAGCAGACCAGCACAGCCACAACCAACTTATACCCCACCTGTAACCCAGTCTCAAACGCCAGCATACGAGGCAACGGCCAATACGACCTCTGGGTATGATTATCCTACTCGCAATCCAGTGACGCGTAACATTGATCCAGCGGCGGGCAATATGGGCATGTGGTTTGCTGGCAATGTCGGTGATCCAGTACTTGCTAGCCAATCAGGGACGGTGCTTTACTCAGGCAACGGTCTACCAGAATATGGCAACTTGATCATGATCCGCCATAGTGATGACTACATCACGGCCTACGCACACAATAGCCAATTGCTGGTAAAAGAAGGGGACACGGTACAGCGTGGCCAACGTATCGCGACGATGGGTAGCAGTGGTCAGACCAATCAAGTAGGGCTGGAGTTCCAAGTTCGCTTGAATGGTAATCCGATTGATCCACGTACAGTACTCGGGCGTTAGTATTGAGGCATGTCGCTGATGGCTGGGCGGCTTTGGTTTATTTTATTTATTTATGTTTGAGACTTTTTATGAGATTAAAAAAACAATACCTCACTCTTATGCCGGCATTAGTGATGGTCGGGTGTACAAGCCAGCAAGCCATGCAAAAAAAGCCTGTCCGTCAAGGTGGCGTTGAGATTACTCAAACCCAAACCGTGCAGGTTAAGCCAACACCAGCGCCAGTTATTAAGCCGCAGCCCGCCCCAAAGCCAAGCTATAGCAGCTTTTCTGATTGGAAGTCAGACTTTTCTATGCGTGCAATATCTTCAGGTTATGATGCTGGGGTCATCCGCCGATTGCTCGATTCCGCTTATCTGAATCAGCAAGTTATCTCATTGGACTCAGGACAGCCTGAGTTTTCTAAGATGCCTTGGGAATATGTGGACTCTGCTGTCTCTAGTGGGCGTGTGAGCGTAGGTAAGCGCAAATTTGCAGAGCAGCGTGCGTTCTTGTCTCAATTAGAATCGCAGTATGGTGTTGATGCAGAGATTGTCGCAGCGATATGGGGCATGGAGTCGTCATATGGCGCGGTCACGGGTAACAGTGATTTACCAAGCTCGCTTGCTAGTCTTGCCTACGACGGCCGTCGTCAAGAATTTGCAGAAGCTCAGCTATTATCCTTAGCGACGCTGCTTCAGCGTGGCGATGTATCATGGTCGCAATTGGACGGCTCGTGGGCAGGCGGCATGGGACAAACGCAGTTTATTCCTGAGACTTGGCTCAAGCAAGGCGTTGATGGTGATGGTAATGGTCATCGCAATCCTTGGGCCACAGGCGATGCACTCGCTTCTACTGCCAACTATCTGAGCAACTCAGGCTGGGTGCGTGGTCTAGCGCCTTTTTATGAGGCGACTGTACCTGCTTCGTTTGATTATTCACTAATGGGAAGTAAGCAACCTGCAGCCAGATGGGCGGCGATGGGTGTCGATACGATAGATGACGTCTATTTAGATGCCAATACTCAGATGGAGCTTTGGTTGCCAGCTGGTAAAGATGGTCCTGTATTGCTGCTAAGCCCAAACTTTGATGTTATAAAAGTTTACAATAACTCATCGAGTTATGCGCTAGGGGTGAGCCTATTGGGCAAAACGATTGATGGGCAAAGTGGTCTGCGAAAATCATGGCCCCGCTATGAGCGTCCGTTGTCAACCACGCAAGTGACCAACTTACAGCGCCGTTTGACGAGTATGGGTTACGACACCAAAGGTGCTGATGGTATCGTGGGCACCAATACTCGTATGGCATTTCAGCGTTGGCAAGCAGACAATGGGCAAACGCCAGATGGATTCATCACTCAAAATAGTGCCTCTTCATTGGCTGGCTGGTGAGGTAAGCTGACGGTATTTATACACCGTATGAATGTCACGATTTTTAATCGCTTTTAGCCATTATGAATCAGTCATTAATCATCAATTAAGCATGTTACTTTGTTCTACAAAAAGCACCTTGCCAAGGTGCTTTTTTTGCCTCAGGCTATGTCTGATTTTGCTGAAATTTATTAAATGAATAAATATTGTGATAATCATCAAATATTTGAGTTGGCTTGATCTAGCAGTCTTCAAAACTTATCAGGACAAGGTTAATACAAGAAAATCGATACTGTGAATGATAGACTCTAAATACAGCTTTTAATAATAAAGATTCAATCACAAATAATGAGAACGACCAAAAGAGCATACCTTTATGATTACCATGGAAGAATTACAAGCGGCAATAAAGCTGCGTATCAATAATTATAATAATACTGACTTCCCGCTTCACAACAGAGCTATCAATACCTGCGATCTATTAGACAGTCGTAATCACATATTAGCGCAAAGCGTCGCCTCACCCTTTGATGTACCCAGACAGAATCTATCTGCGATGGATGGCTATGCTATTGCTAGAGGTAGCGAGCTGTCAGAAGGTAATACGATCGAGATCATTGGTGAGTCTCAAGCGGGTAACGCCTATACTGGTGAGACAGTAGCAGGGCAGGGCGTCCGTATTTTTACTGGCGCAGTAGTGCCTGATAATTGTGATACAGTCATTATGCAAGAAAATACTAACTTTGCTGATATCAGAGCGACCATCGATAAATCCCAACCTTATCGCATAACGCTCACGCAAACGGCCAAAGCCAATGATAATATTCGTGCGCAAGGCGAAGAGATTGAGTCTGGCGAAGCTGTGCTAAAGATAGGAAAACGAATTAATCCTGCCGATATCAGCTTGCTTGCAAATTTAGGTGTCAGCCAAGTGAGCGTGTTTCAACCACTCGTCGTCGGTGTGCTCGCGACAGGCGATGAGCTCGTCGCTATTGGCGATAAGTTGGAACATCTAGCCCAGATATACAACTCCAACACCCCAACGCTCAAAAGTCTACTGTCGAATTTGCCTATCATCATTCGTGACTATGGCATCATTCCTGATGATTTAGAGAAGACGACTGCCGCGGTGAATGATGCTATGCAAGAGTGTGATGTACTTATATCGACGGCAGGCGTTTCGGTCGGCGATTATGATTTTCTGACGACCGTGATCGAAACGCTTGGCCAGATTAACCACTATAAAGTGGCGATGAAACCGGGTAAGCCGTTTGTATTTGGCGAGTTAAATAAAAATCTCGATAAGCCCGTATTGTATTTTGGACTACCGGGTAATCCGCTTTCGACGGTGGTGGGCGCGCTACAGTTTGTGATACCCGCATTATGGCAGATGTCAGGTGCGAGTTTATCAGAGCAGCCGATGCCCCTAACGATCAACGCTAAGCTCACAAATGACATCAAAAAGTCCCCTGGCCGCAAAGACTTTCAGCGCGGCGTATTGTCACAAGATGAGGCGGGTAACTACCAAGTTGAGTGCTTTTCAAGTCAACAATCACACAGAATAAAACAGCTGAGCCGCGCCAATTGCTTTATTGTATTAGACAAAGACAGCGGTAATATATTATCTGGTGATGAGGTTACCGTACAACCGTTTCCTTGGTTACATCGCTAATTCATCGTTTGCCAATCTGCTATAAAATGATGGAACGAAATTAAAAAGCAATCTAGCAATGGGATGCTAAAAACGAATAATAAAGTAACGCTTATGGCAAGCAATACTGATGGCAGTAATATATGAATGAAGACAATATCAAAATAGACAGACCGCAACTGTATTCTCCTGCGTCAGCACCTGTGCTGTCTGACAGCTATATACCGTCTGCTCTAATGATGCCGACTGATCAGGCAACCCAAATCCATCAGCCTTTAACTGATGGGTTTGCGCGGCGTCTGACGTATCTGCGCCTATCTATCACTGATTTTTGTAATTTTCGCTGCGAGTACTGTTTGCCAAATGGCTATCAGGGCAAGCGTCCTGACGATGAGTTGAGCGTTTCTGAAATTGCGACATTGGTGCGCGGCTTTGCCCAAGTAGGTACCAAAAAAGTGAGAATTACGGGCGGTGAGCCATCCATTCGCCGTGATGTTGTCGACATTATCAACATTATTAAGCAAACGGATGGTATTGAAACAGTCGCGATGACCAGTAATGGCTATAAGTTAGGCAAGCATTTGGCTAGCTGGCAAGCGGCTGGACTTGATCAGCTCAATATCAGTATGGACAGTTTTGATGCGGCTACTTTTCATAAGATGACTGGTTTTGATACCTTGCCACAGATATTGGCGGATATGGATACCTTGCTAGAAACGACAGATATCAAACTTAAAATAAATAGCGTCTTGATGGCAGAGACAGCCTTTGAAAACCTGATCGCCGCGATCGACTATGTCAAAGACAGGCAAGTGACCTATCGCTTTATTGAGTTTATGCAGACCAGTGACAATAGCGACTTGTTTTTTGCTCAACATGCCCAGTCTGATATCATCACGGATTATTTATTAGATCATGGCTGGCAGCCACATGAGCGTGGTAGTGCCGACGGTCCAGCAGTAGAGTACAGTCATCCTGATTATATCGGTCGAATTGGTATGATTGCCCCTTATGCGGCACACTTTTGTGATACTTGTAATCGGCTGCGAGTCAGTAGTCAGGGCAAGGTGCATCTGTGCTTATTCGACCAAGGTAATTATGATATTCGCCCTTATCTACAGCATAACGATATCCAAGGGCTAGTAAACACTTTACATAGCTTTATGCCGATTAAGCCTGAGCATCATCATCTGCATGACTCGAACAGTGGCATCATGCACAATCTCTCGATAATCGGTGGTTAAGGCATTCTCAGTCCTTAATCATGATGCTAACTGATGCTGTTTTTGTTATAGATTTTCTAATATAAGCTTTTTTTTGATACAAGTATAAAATTATATCTATAAAGGATTTTTTATGAGTAAGCCTGCTGCACCATTTACCCCTCTTAATATCGCGGTGTTGACTGTTTCTGATAGCCGTACGCTGGCAGAAGACACATCAGGTCAGTATTTAGTAGATAGTTTGATAGAAGCAGGGCATCATTTGGCAGACCGTCAGCTGATCACTGATGATATTTACCAAATTCGCGCCGTGATTAGTGGCTGGATTGCTAGCCCAAACGTGCACGCGGTCATCACAACGGGTGGTACAGGATTCTTTATTAGAGATAGTATGCCAGAAGCCGTCAGCGTGCTGTTTGATAAGTCGATTGATGGTTTTGGTGAGATGTTCCGTTTGATCTCAAAAGATGAGATAGGCATGTCTACGGTGCAGTCGCGGGCAGTGGCTGGTATGGCCAATGGTACGGGTATATTTTGTCTACCAGGTTCGTCTGGCGCGTGCCGTACAGGGTGGGAAAATATCCTAAAAGATCAGTTTGATAGCCGTACGCGTCCGTGTAATTTTGTGCCGCATTTTTTGGCACAAAATCCTAGCCATAACTGATCGCATAAGGTAGTGGGATAATGACAGCGCGCTCAAATAGTTCGGATAACTTGGCAGGTATAGTAATCTTGGCTGGTGGAGCATCCAAACGCATGGGAACACCAAAAGCGACGCTCACTTTGCCGACAGGTGAGCGGCTACTCGATTACCATGTTCGTCATGCCAGCGAATTGCAAGTTCCTATTTTGATTGCGGATAATGGGCGCGGCTTTCATCTTGGTTTAGATATCAATTCGTCTACACCCAAGTCGCCTGTGATGCCTATTGCTGACTATGGTTCTAATTTTGACGCTGATAATGATGAGCAAATTCATACAGGCGGTGCATTGGTCGCTATCGAATCAGCATTGCAAACATTGATTGGTTTGAATGATTCAGAGGTATCAAAGAATCAGAACGCATCGTGGCTATTAGTTATTAGCTGTGACAGCTTAATACCCGCCACTGATCTATGGCAGAAATTGCAACAAGCGATTAATACAGCGGCTAATAAGGGAGTCATCTGCTTAACAGATGACAGTCATTTATATCCATTACTAGGGCTGTATCATTTAGACATTGAACCTGATTTGAAAGCTTATATTGATAGTGGTCAGCGCCGAGTCATGCCATTTATTCAGCCGATGGTAAAAACCGTTCCATTTACTCAGGACTGGCAGCACTTGACCAATTTTAATACGCCTCAAGAGTTTGAACAGGCGTGTGCCGCGCTACCAAAATAATAAAAATACCGATAAAGAGATTACTAAGAAAAGGCTATATCAATGAGTAACAGCGTTCAGACAAATCACCAATCTGCTTTATCACACTTAGATGGTAATGGTGACATCACGATGGTTGATGTCAGTGACAAGATCTCAACGACGCGAGAGGCAAATGCGACGGGACAGGTTTGTTTTCCGAGCGAAATTTATGCGCAAATTAAAGCAGCTGATGGTATGACTAAAAAAGGCAGCATTACGCAAACGGCACATATCGCCGGTATTATGGCTGCCAAACGCACGCATGATCTGATACCGCTTTGTCATCCGCTGCCGCTAGATAAGATCGGCCTCACCTTTGTGTATAATGATGCGCTCAATAGTATTACCGTCAGTGCTGTGGTCAAAGTCACGCACAAAACAGGGGTTGAGATGGAAGCGCTAACCGCCGTGAGTGTTGCCTGCTTGACCATCTATGACATGACTAAAGCACTATCGCATGACATTGTTATAAATGATATTCATCTGGTTAAAAAGACAGGTGGTAAGTCAGACTATACT
Source organism: Psychrobacter piscatorii (assembly GCF_904846415.1). Classification (GTDB taxonomy): domain Bacteria; phylum Pseudomonadota; class Gammaproteobacteria; order Pseudomonadales; family Moraxellaceae; genus Psychrobacter; species Psychrobacter piscatorii. The sequence goes on from NZ_CAJHAR010000021.1 coordinate 11,910, forward strand.
CATGCTTAGTATGAAAACAATGAGTTCATAGTTAGAGAAATGCCGAATATCAAGCAAGGAAGCTTGCAAAAAAAGGAAAGGTTTATGAGTACTATTGAGACAAAAGCTGATATCGAATCAACGATGGACATTAATGTCATGTATTTTGCCAGTTTGGCAGATGAGGCCAACTGTCAGCAAGAGACTGTAAAAATATCCCAAGATACCTCATTGACTGAACTGTACGAACAGCTCAGTCAAAAGCATCGTTTTAGCCGTACGCAGTCAGAGCTACGAGTGGCAGTGAACGATTATTTCGCTAAATGGACAGATCAAATCAATGACGGTGATAGCGTGGTGTTTATTACCCCAGTTGCTGGTGGTTAGACACACATTTATAAGCGGCTATAAGCCACAAGTAGAGCAGATAGAGAAAAGAAATGACAGATAACGTCCATAACCACTCAATGACCATCAAACGCAGTAGCGATGAAGCCTACCTTATTGCTGAGCGCGACGGTTTTGCATTGCTCGATATTGCAATTGACGAAAATAAGCTTAAAAGTACGCTAGACAATGATAGCTGCGGTGCGTTTGTTTGCTTTGAAGGGCGAGTGCGCAACCATAACAACGCCACCAATGTTGATCGCCTTACGTACTACGGTTATGAAGACTTAGCAATCAATCAAGGCCGTGCCATTATAGAAGAGGCCAAACAGCGCTTTGAGATCACTCATGCCATAGCGATACATCGTATCGGTGCGCTAGAAATTGGTGATGTGGCTGTGTGGGTGGGGGTAGTGTCAGCGCATCGTTATCCAGCATTTGATGCGTGCCGCTGGATATTAGATACCATCAAAGCGGACATTCCTGTTTGGAAGCAAGAATATTACGAAGATGACTCGTCTAAATGGCTCAGCAATAATGGTTAAGTCATTCGCCGCTGTCTGTGCATCGATAGGTACGCTATTAGTGCTAAATGCTTGTACACCAGATAACAGTGTCAATACGGAGTCTGCTGCTGATACAACTGAGCAGCATCAAACACTACGTATTGCTGCGGCTGCCAATTTGTCTGATGTCCTACCCAGCATCATTAATAGCTATCAAACGGATAGCAATATATCGAATCAAGATAACTTAGATATCGAAGTCACTTACGCGTCTTCTGGCAAGCTCTATGCTCAAATCAAGGCAGGCGCCCCTTATGATATATTCTTGTCTGCCAATCAGGAGTTTCCGGCAAAGTTTGCTGATGAAACCGCTTTACCTTTTACCTATACCAGAGGTCAGTTGGCACTCTATAGTGTCACAAAACCTTTAAATGATTTTACGCCAGCATCTCTTATTGACGCGTTTACAAGTGCTAGTTTCAAAGATGATAGCAAAGTTTCTATTGCTAACCCTGAACTCGCTCCTTATGGTGCGTCTGCAAAAGCCTATCTGCAATCACAAAATATGTATGATAAATTAAGCGCTCAAAAACGTCTGATACAGGCAGAGAATATTGGTCAAGCATTTCAATACGCCCATACAGGCAGCGTGGACTATGGTTTTGTGGCGCAGTCTCAACTTGTAGCGATAAAAGCCAAACCTGAGCAGTTCATGACTTTACCAAAAGCGTCCTACCCAGCCATCTTACAGGATGGTATCGTTATCAATAATACAGTCCCTGCGGCAGCGTTTACCAAATACTTGCGCTCGGATGCAGGACAACAGTACTTCGCGCAGGCAGGCTACCTGCCCATCCAGTAATTCGTTAGACTAGACCTTCTACCTATAGAACGAGCCGTGACATTATATGATCGATCAGTCTCTTATGTCAGATATGCTCAGTCCATTTTGGGTGAGTATTAAGCTCGCTTCTATCACGACCCTATGCTTATTATTGTTTGCAACCCCTATGGCTTATTGGCTTGCCAAACCAAGTCGAAAGAAGGCAGTTGGGCGTTTCAAAATTCTGCTCATGGGTATCATTGCCATGCCTCTAGTACTACCACCTACGGTTATTGGCTTTTATTTATTATTATTATTAAGCCCAAATATGGGTATCGGTAAATGGCTTATTGAGCACAATATTAGTCCGCTTATTTTTACTTTTGAAGGTCTAGTGGTCGGGTCTATTATTTATTCACTGCCTTTTTATATACAGCCAGTGTATGCACAGTTTTTGCGTATTCCCCAAAGTGTCACCGAAGTCGCTAATCTATTAGAACCCAGCCGTCTGCGCCGCTTCGTCAAGGTAGCCTTACCGCAAGCGCGCGTGGGTATTATTTTAGGTAGTTTGGTGAGCTTTGCTCATACCATTGGTGAGTTCGGTGTAGTGTTAATGATAGGTGGCAGTATCTCGGGTGAGACCAAAGTAGTGTCGATTGCGATATATGAGCAAGTAGAAGCGCTCAACTATGAAGCAGCGCATATGATGTCTGGCATCTTGATTGTGATGGGCGTAGTGATGGTGGCCTTGATTGCCAGTGTGAGTCGCATGAGTCAGCGTCCATAGTGCTAAAAAATGTGCCCATCAATTCTAAATGAAAAACTGAATAAGATAAGCAGATATAAAAAAGCCTCAGGTAAATTAATGCTTAAGATGAGAACTGCTTAAAATAAAAAGTTTAAATTAGTTTTAGCTGTTTACAGAAAATAGTGCAGCGGATAGAACTCGATTGCTATTTACTTCCAAGGTACTGGCGTTAGATGTTCTTTCAATAATGAGATAAAACCAGAAACACGAGCCGAACGTTCTTTCTCTTGGCTGCTCAACAAGGCCACAATATTGGCGTTAGGTAAGGAATAATCAGGTAAAAGCCGCACCAGCTGACCACGATTGATCTGGGGCTGAATATCCCATTCAGATCGCATGATTACGCCCAAATCAGACATAGCCCAATCCTTAATGACTCGACCTTCATTGCATACAAGTGTAGGATTGATTCTAATCACCTCCTCTTTGCCGGTGGTAATATTCGTAAATTGCCATAAATTGGTGTCTTCGTTGTTTTCTCTCAACGTAATACAGTGGTGATTGACTAGATCTTGAGGCGTATCAGGATAACCCATTTCCTGAATGTATTGGGGAGAGGCACAGATAAAGCGTTGATTGGTTGCTAAAGTAATCATCTTCAAGGACGAATCATTCAAATCCCCGATATAAATGATAATGTCCCATTTATGGTGAGTTGACCAAATGGGATTGTCGGACAAATCAAGCTCGATATCCAATCGAGGATGCATGACCTTATATTTTCCCAATAATGGGGCCACATAATCATTGCCAAATCCCAAAGGTGCTAAGACCTTCAACTTGCCACATACCTCATCTCTGTTCTCATCAAGCTGCTCTTGCAACTCATCTAATCCTTGCAGAATAGCAAGTCCCTTATTCAGTATCAGCTGTCCTTCTTCTGTCAAACTTACCACGCGAGAAGGTCGCTGAATGAGCTTTATCGACAATTTTCTTTCAATGTGCTGTAGCCTAAGTGTCACGGATGGTGGCGTAATGTTCAAGGCTCTTGCTGCATCGGCGAGTGTTCTATGGTTCGCTATCGTCGTAATAAATCTAAGATCTTCTGTCGTAATCATTTGGTTTGAGCTTAATCTAGGAGTTAATAGATATTAATATAAAGCAAAATCTCTTTGCTACATACTGTTTATCAACCAATCACTCAAATATGGCATTTGGGTGTTAACCTTTGATACAACAGGATATTGATTATGTTGCAGAACTCCAAATTACTAACGAATTATGAGGGGCTGGATACGCCTTTTTTGTTAATTGATAAGCAAAAGCTCCTCACAAACTTGGATAGACTACGTCATAGAATTGAAGGTCTAGGGGCAGATTTAAGACCGCACTTCAAAACCATGAGAGCGCTTGAGGCCGCACCTTACTTACTACCAAACAAAACCTCTCCCATCACAGTCTCAACCATAAAAGAAGCAGAGGCGCTGGCAAGTGAGGGGTACGACAACATCGTTTATGCGGTGGGAATCTCTGCTAATAAATTACCCCGCGTGCTCAATCTTATCGAAAAAGGAGCAGACCTCACTGTATTGCTGGACAGCACGGAACAGGCTCATCTTCTCAATCAGTTTAGCGCAGACAACCAGTGCGCTATTTCCGCATTGATAGAAATCGACTGTGACGGGCACCGAGGCGGTATTGCGCCTGATGATTCAAAACTACTCGAAATCGCCCAGTTATTGCATCACGGCGCAGCACACTTCAAGGGAGTCTTGACCCATGCTGGCGAGTCTTATCACTGTTTTGATCAAACCTCTCTACGCACTGCTGCTGAGAATGAAGTAAAAGCTGCCCTTAACGCCGCCGAGCGTCTTCGTTCGGCAGAGATACCATGTGAGATCGTAAGTATTGGCTCGACACCGACTGCCCACAATTACCAAAACCTAGACGGTATCACAGAAGTCAGGGCGGGGGTGTATGGATTTTTCGATTTGGTGATGACGGGTGTAGGCGTTTGTAGTGTCAATGATATTGCAGCCAGCGTGGTCACTACGGTAATAGGGCATAATCAAGAAAAAGGTTGGCTCATTATTGATGCCGGATGGATGGCGCTGTCTTCAGATCGAGGTACCGCAAACCAACCAACAGATTGTGGCTATGGTCTGCTAACTGACAGCAATGGCGAATTGCTCGACAATTTGCAAGTCACAAACGTGAATCAGGAGCACGGCATTATAGAAGCGGTCAATGATGCCAGTATAAACTTTAATGATATTCCCATTGGTAGTCGTTTACATATCATGCCTAACCACGCCTGCGCTACCGCCTCAATGCACAAGCAATATCACGTGTTTGATACGCAATATAATACCTATGAAGTTTGGATGAGAATACAAGGATGGTAAAATGATTTATTTGAATGAAGCTCAAACCGCAAAGCTTATTTCACACGAGCTGGCATATACGGCCGTAAAAGAAGCCTTCGTCGCTGCTATTAGTAGTGACACGACCTTGTTCCCCGTTGTCAATGCCTCAGGTGCACAGCCTGACTCTATGTTTTCGTTAAAGTCAGCATCCACCGCTCACCTAGTCGGTTGGAAGACTGGCACTTACTGGCCAGATAATCACGCTAAAAACATGCCATGTCACGGAACCACTATTTTTTTATTAAGCCCAGACACGGGCGAGGTTATGGCTGTGGTGGCTGCAAGTCAAGTCAATGCTTATAGGACAGCAGCGGCAGACGCCGTTGCTGTTGATTATCTGGCTCGAAAAGATGCCTCAGTATTGACGGTCTTTGGAACAGGGCATCAGGCAGAATATGAAGTCTTGGCGATTTCGGCTATTCGCAATATCTCCAAAGTCATTGTCGTGGGACGAAATAAAAGCAATACCGAAAAGTTTGTCAATCGCTTGGTGGGAAAGGGTATTCCTGCTGAAGAAGGGTCTGCTCAATATGGTTGTGAATACGCGGATATCATTGTCACGGCAACGACTGCTAAAGAACCCTTATTTCATGCCGATTGGGTCAAAGCAGGCACGCATATTTCAGCAATGGGCGCGGATAGAGCTGGCAAACAAGAGCTACCTGCCAAGCTGTACCGAAACGCTAAGCTTTTTTGTGATTATCAGCCGCAGTCTATAGTTATTGGTGAATTTCAGCATAGCGTTCATTTGTCAATCACAGAGATAGGCAAAGTCATTACTGGTGAAGCTTTAGGTCGACAACAAGACTCGGATATTACTATTTTTGACAGTTCAGGTATCGCTATTCAGGATTTGTTTATTGCCTCTAAACTGCTTGAACAGGCTTAAAATCGAGCAATAATGTTTTGTCATACTAGAAAAGTTACTCTCATGTAGGTGAGAGTAATTTTTGGCATATAATAATTAAAAACGAGAGATAACAAAGGCGTAATATGTTATTAGAAGGAATTGAAACGTTATTAGTTCTAGCTGAAGCGAAGACGATGAGTAAAACGGGCAGCTTACTATTTATAAGCCAGTCTGCTGTCAGTAAGCGTATCCATAATTTAGAAAAGAAAATAGGTAAAAAGCTCATTGAGCCTCAAGGCCGTTACGTACGCTTGACGAATGATGCGATCGCTTTAATAAATAATGTTGGACCGACTTTTAACGAACTACGTGGTCAAATCTATGACGAAAGTATTATGGATAGTAATGATTCACCGATTAAAATTGATTGTTCAGAAACGCTAATCTCAGGATACTTCAGTGACCTACTTTCATCAGCTATTCAGCTTGATAGGAATATTATACTATCCACTAACCACACGCCAAGAATTATAGAAAACGTCAAATCTGGAAAAGCGACCATGGGCCTTAGTGCAGGCTATTTACCAGCAAGCACTGGGTTGCTTACCTTTCATTTGTTCGATGAACATTTTTATATAGTAAGTAATGAGCCACTAAAGACCTTGCCTACACAGTTAATTACTACGGATTTAAGTAATTCTGCTAATTCTTATCAATTAGCCATATTGGATAGACTCAATATTAAGCCTGTAATGCAGCTTGACTCTTATCACGCCGCTGCACACCTCGCGTTAAGTGGGGCAGCAGCTGCACTCATCCCATTATCAATTATTAATGGGCTGTGTATAGAAAAATCTAACATATATTACTTTGCAGAATTAGACGATCTTGTTCGACCTGTGAATATTTGTGTTAGGCAAAAGAGCTATGGTATGAGTCGTGTCAAGAACTTGGTTCAGAAGCTTTGCGATTACTCCTACGACTCAATGACAAACAGCAATACAATCGATCTCGATACTCAAACCAAAGTGTAAATCTCGTGTGGGCACAATGGTTCTGACTGGCTTATGGGTAATGAAATACTCACCACAGATGTCATTGACTTGATTCCATAACTCCACGCTTGAGATATAGATAACCAATTTAATCACTTGATTGAGATCAGTACCAGCCTGATTCAGGATCAGTTTTAGGTTATCGAATACGCATCTCGTTTGAGTGTTTATATCGCCAGTCACTTTTTTACCAGAGTTAGGTTCAATAGGTAATTGACCAGATATATAAAGTAGTCCAGCATGTTTAATCGCTTGGCTGTAATGACCTGCAGGCTTGAGTGCATTGTCAGTTTGAATATATTCCATTTGAGACGCCTTATCGTTATTCAGCATTGATCAGTAAATTTTGCAAGGTGTTTGCTGATTTAAGACCGTTTCCCGTGATCACGCCAACAGTGATTTGTCCTTCAATAATTTGGTTTGTATCAATCAATGTTTGGATTCCGGCAAAAGCAGCAGCTGACGTAGGTTCAATAAAAAACCCTTGCTTACCCATCATATTCAATGCTTCTTTGATTTGTGACTCGCTCACACTAATAAAGTTACCATTCGATTGGCGAACAAACTTAACAATTTCTTTCAGTCGAGATGAGCGTTGAATCTTAATCCCTTCTGCAAGGGTATTAGTTGAGCCAATTTTAATTTCTTCTTCATTGAATTTTTGTACAAAAGGCTGAATACCTTTGGTTTGGATGCCAAATAGCCTTGGTAGTTTGTCTATAGCGCCGCCCCTCAAAAGCTCCATAAAACCTAAGTAGGCACCCGCTAATAGACTTCCATTACCTGCTGGTGCGATAAAGTTATCTGGTGCTCTGTATCCACATTGTTCCCATATCTCATAGGCGATGGATTTGACGCCCTCAATAAACAATGGGTGCCAGTTATGACCAACATAATAGCTATCATGCGTTGTTTTGCTATTCATCGCTGCATTAGCGACATCTTCTCGGGAGCCTTCAATCTCAAAGCAGCGCGCACCATACATCCTAGTCTGAACGGTTTTTCCAAGTGACGTGCCTGCTGGTACAAAAATGTTGCAGTTCAACCCTCCTTTGGCTGCATATCCTGCGTAGGCTGAACCACCATTGCCGCTTGAATCTTCAGAAATGCTTCGTATACCGTGTGAATTTAGATAGTTGACGACCATGGCGGCACCACGATCTTTGAAAGAACCCGTTGGCATTAATGAATCCATTTTTGCTAAAATATTTACATGACTGATTTTGGCAGATGCTAATGGAGTAATAGTTTCATTAAAGGTGATCTCAATGGATTCTTTGTTTAGGGCATAGGATTTGGCGTAACGCCACATGGTAAAGTCATTAGTGATAAGATCTGACTTTGAAAAAGTTTTCTCAGGTTTAACCCACAACGCGGAGCCACAATTACAGCGGATAAGAAGTGGTTCTGGCACGTACTCTTTCTCACAATTCATGCATATATATTTCATATTAATCCTTAGTATGTTTGTTTTACATAGGATATGAGCAATATGGGCGATCAATAAGAGAAAGATTCAAATACGTTGTATGCCTGCTTGGAATTGATGATCATAGAGTTTAAGGTAGTTGGCTTGAGTAACAAATAGGCCATTAGGCTGGTATGATTTGATTCAAATTATGAAAGCGGAAAAGAGTAGAGTATTTCTTCAGAGTTGATAAAAAAGAGATATCTAAGCTCTATAAATAAAAATTTTTAAGAGAATTTTAGACACAAAAAAACCTCAAACAATCTAATGTTTGAGGCGAAACTTGCTTAAACTTAACAGTTTAAATTCGTTTTAAATATGGCGCAGCGGACGGGACTCGAACCCGCGACCCCCGGCGTGACAGGCCGGTATTCTAACCAACTGAACTACCGCTGCTTAGGTCTCTTAGCTTGTTTAGCCACTTGCTAAGAAGTGGTGGGTGATGACGGATTCGAACCGCCGACATTCTGCGTGTAAGGCAGACGCTCTACCAACTGAGCTAATCACCCTTCGAACAATTGCAATGCAATTTATTCAACATCAACTGAGCGCTACGTTTGTCACTAAGCTCTGCTGCTGTGGGTGTGTATTATATAGATTTACACTTGGCTGTCAAACGTTATTTTAACTATTTTATAAAATAATCAGAAATAAATTTTTAATGGTATTAAAAACAGTAATGTATGGTAGACGCTTACTTGTGTTTTTTAGAGGCAGGTTATGATTGTTAGCAGTTGTTTGACGGCGAAAAGCTACTATACTACGGATACTTTGTTTTTTGAGCATGATTGAGGGAGGCCAGCATAGATATTTTTACGATTGGGCAGATCTTTACCAACTGGACGTGGGGAGAGTACGCAGGTCTAGGTCTGATATTTCATATTATGCTGATGATTGTTATGACGTTACGCGTTGTATCAGTGCAGCGTAATATTGGTGTATCCATTGCTTGGATTGCAGTGCTTTATACCGTGCCCGTGTTCGGTCTGATTGCGTACATACTACTGGGCGAGCCGATGATTGGACGACGCTACCGTGAGCGCGTGGATCAAGCAAGCATCATGATGAATGACATGGCACGGCGCGAACATCTGGTGTTTGATAAAGGACAAGATCTGCTACCAGTTAAATACCGCGGTGTGAGCCAAATAGGAACGCGCTGGACAGGGCTAGGAGTATTTCCCGATCATCAAATGCAGTTGTTAACAGATCCTGCATCAATTTTTAAGCGTTTGATTGAGGATATCCATGCAGCGCAGCGCATTGTTTTTATGGAGTTTTATATTGTATATCCCAGAGGAAAAGTGCTCGATGTGATAGAGGCGTTGTCGGTAGCCGCTCAGCGCGGTGTTGAGTGTCACATATTGGCGGATAGTGTGGGTAGCTTTAGTTTTATTAATAGTAGTGCCCATCGTAAATTAGAAAAAGCCGGTGTGTTTGTTCATCAGTCGCTGCCAGTGGGACTACTCAAAACACTATTTAAGCGCTCGGATTTGCGTAATCACCGTAAGATGGTGGTCATTGACGAATATATTGGCTATATCGGTAGCTTTAATTTGGTCGATCCGAGGTTTTTTAAGCAAAATAAAAATGTCGGACAGTGGATTGATGTGGCGATCAGAACGACCAGTCAGCACTCTATTAGTATCAATACCGCCATGGCAAAGGTTATTGTGACAGACATCGGTGCTGAAAATAACGATAATCTCGCTGAGCTACATCAACGAGTTAACAATTACACGCGTAAATTGTATGTGATGGATCCAACTATCAACGATCTGAATAGTAGAGTAAAGGTGTTGGGAGATACGATTGATTATCATGAGCAGCCAGATATCGGTAGCACTTCAATTGTGATACCAAAGATGCCTGTCGTAGACAAGGTGATGGCACAGCTCATACCGTCAGCACCGCAACTCACAGCGCATGTAATTTACAATACGTTAGTGACTGTGATTCACCGTGCCAATAAGCGTATTCGTATTACCACACCTTACTTTGTACCGGATGAGTCGCTATCGGGTGCGCTGACGATAGCGGCAAAACGCGGCGTTGAAGTGACGATTATTGTTCCTGAAAAGGTCGATTCGTTTTTGGTGCAGCATGCTTCACAAGCTTATTATCAAGAGCTGCTGGATGCTGGCGTGACTATTGCGCTATTTCGAGGGGGGTTGCTACATGCAAAAACCGTGGTCATCGATGACGATTACTGTCTATTTGGCACGGTCAATATTGATATGCGCAGTTTTTATTTAAATATGGAAGTCAGCTTGGCGATTTATACGCCAGAGATGGTCGCTCAAGTGGCTAACTGTCAGGAAATATATTTACAAAGTTGCCGTATTTTGGACAATGAAGAGTGGCAGCAGCGCCATGGATCAAAACGCTTATTTGATAATGTTGTACGCTTGTTTAGTCCTTTATTGTAGCGCGCTGAATTTTAGGTTAAGGTAACCTGTCCGTGTTTTTTATGCTCATATTTTTAATCATTATCACTGCCTCTATAATCAACTTCTCTAAAAAAGGACACGCCTGTCTATGTCTGCCTCGCCCTTAACACCACTTGACTATATTGCAGAAGGCTACTGGCAGGATTTTTTAGCTGGGCGTCCTATCGCAGGTGGTATCGCATATGAGACACAGCTGCATAGTTGTGCGCTAGATGAGTCGCTTGAGAGCTTACAGCGTATTGATACACTATTATCTCAAGTACGCCGTGACATGATGAAAGGCGGTATATGGAACGAGGCGACATTACTGGTCGATGAACACTATCGCAACTTTATGGTGTTTTTAGGATTTTATGCAGGTCGTGTATTGGCACAGCAGTGGGAAAACAGACCACGCTGGTATGGTCAGTTTGAGCTACGCAAGCGTTATCCGGAGTTGTCATTGATTACCGATGACTTTTATCAGCATATGGCGGTTGGCTATGGTGATAATAATGCGGCTGCTAATGCGTTGCCTTTATTTTTTGCATTAGAGCCAATAGGGCTGCGTCTATTTGGCAATATCGATCGGCAGTTTGAAGCGGTACAAGGTGGACAAGCGGCGAGTGGACTATACCAAGCAGTTAGCGCAAGATTGCCAGATTTATCGGATCAAGCGAATTCTTTAAAAATTTCTAGTGGTCAAGCGACCAAAGCTGCAACGAATAATGCGACCCAAAGTATTCACTCAATGACAGATTCGAGTACGACTATCAGTACAAGTCAACCTGCTAATCATTATGAGCCGTCAGAGGACGTACCAGTAAATAATGGATTGGCTGATGTTAATGTAGTATCAGCCAATATCGAGCGCCCTTCTGCTGCAACTACTGTATCTGAGCTATCGGAAAGTACCGCACCGCACCAACCAGAGCTTCAAATAAAACCTGAGCTGACGAAATTAGAGTCGCCCGTCATTAAGCCTAAGTCATCTGTAAAAACCTCGCCGACACCAGAAATGTTTACGCAGCTGCTCATAGAGCTAGACGAGATTGAGGTGCCGCAAATAGCAGGCGTGACTGAATATCAGCAAGCTTGCAAAGTCCTCGATCAGTTTGAGCGGCACATTGCTAAGCAGGATAAACCGCGTGGCCAAGTTGTCTTTTCAGACAATCATATAGCAGCAAAAAATAAAGCATTGCTAGCATTACAGGCGGCTGCAGAAGCGGGTAATACGGCTGCCATGCTACGCTTGGCGATGTATGAGCTGCTTTGCGAAGGACTCACGGCAGATGATGAGGAAGCTAAAAAATCTGGTGTAGAATGGGTGAAGCAAGTCGCTAGTAAAAATGACAGCCGTGCCCAGCGTTTACTTAGCAAGCTGTACTATCAAGGGGTAGGCGTGCCGCAAGATATTGATAGTGGTAAATACTGGCTAGAGCAAGCGGCAGATAATGGTCATATAGAGGCGGCAAATCTTGTGTCTCAATGGGAGCAAGCGCAAGCGCTGATCACGACGCAAAAACAAGAGCAACACAGCATCAAGCGCTATCAGTTACTGTTTGGTGCAGTGATCATAGTCGCGGTACTGATACTGATTATCGTCTAATCGCTATTTACTCAGTAAACTTTTAAAAGTTTATGGTTACGCGCTGATTTCAGGTAGAATTGGCGCGTTTTTATATTTACCTTTCTGCTGTTTGATTCATTACTAATCTGGGCTACTCCATGCCATCATCTCATACTCCATCTGACGCCTCATCCAACTTCACTGATACCATGCTACTAGACAATAAGCCACTGACTGACAGGGCGGTGTACCAGACACCATTTTATTATCAGTTTCTGATCAGTGTGCTAAAACCACTATATCGCCTACAAGTATGGCGGCGCTCTCGCAGACGTGACAATTATCAGCAGGAAGTTGCTCAGCGTTTTGGCAAGCAGTATCCACCGCGTCCAGCGACTACTGGTCACAGTAATAAAGGTGTGATTTGGTGTCATGCGGTATCGTTGGGGGAGACCAATACGGTTGCGCCTTTATTAGACACATTACTGGCTAATGGCTATCAGATATGGTTGACCAACACCACGCAGACAGGTTTTGCTCGCGGTGCCAGTCGGTTTGCAGATGAAATCGCTCAAAACCGCATGAGCCACAGCTATGTCCCCGTTGATACTCCTGCCGTGATTGAGACATTTTTGACGCATGTACAGCCTATCGCCGCGCTGTTTGTCGAAACTGAACTATGGGCGAATATCTTGACCAAGCTTGCTCAGCATCAGATACCTAGTATCTTAGTCAATGGTCGTCTCTCGGCCTCTTCTTTTAAAAGTTATCAAAAAATCGGTGCGGTGAGTACTAGCATGATGAAAAACCTTGCGCTCATCATTGCGCAAGACAGCGATTCTGCCAAACGCTTTCGTCAATTAGGGGCGGATAGCGCACAGATTCGCGTGGCAGGGTCGCTAAAGTGGGTCATCAATACGCCCAAAATTGAAGTGGAAGCTATTAATTCTGATAATTTAGCCGTTGATGCAAAAGATGCAAGTGCGCAGATACCCTCTAAGAAAAATGCGCTTGCTAAAAAAAATGCGCTGGCAAAAGCGTTTGCGATAGCGGGCCGACCAGTTTGGGTGGCAGCAAGCACTCATAACGGCGAAGAAGAGACGGCGCTATCGTTACATCAGCAGCTATTGTCACGGCCAGCACTAGCCAATACGTTACTGATCATCGTACCTAGACATCCTGAGCGCTTTGATGAAGTTGCAGCATTGATCGAAAAGACTGGTCTAACAATGGCACGCCGCAGTCTTGATGAGGCCATCAATGCAGATACGCAAGTCTATCTGGCGGACAGCATGGGTGAGATGATGACTTGGTATACACTGGCAAATGTTGCATTGGTTGGAGGGTCGCTAGTAGACATAGGCGGACACAATCCAGTTGAACCTGCGAGCGTGGCAACGCCTGTCATCATGGGTCGTTACACCCAATCGTGCCAAAGTGTGGTCGATAAGCTGGCCGAGGTAGGTGCGTTATATCAGCCAAACAATCAGTTTTATCGTCCAATTACGATAAATGGCTCAAATGAGCGCGCTAAAAGTATAGTAAACCATCAGCATGGTACTGATAGCACTGATGACATTGCACTTATTTATCAGCAGTTAGAGGTGTGGTTAAGTGATTTATCATTAGCGATGCAGGCAGGGCAAGCTGGCGAGACAATAACCGTACAACAGCAAGCGGTGTTGACTCGTCAACTGGCTATGATTGAGGACGTTATTGAGCAATATTTTCCTCAAAGTTTAGGGCAGGAGATATTATGAATTGTATATTACTGCCCGTTGAAAACTTCTCTGCAAACACGGCAAAGATCAATGCCTTGGCACAAGTCGATCATGTCAATAACATACTGGGCGCAAAAGTCGGTGACACGCTCAAAATTGGGCAACTTGGTGGCAATCTTGGTACAGCTGTCATTGAGGATATTGCTGCTGATAGCATTCAGTTATGTGACGTTCAGCTCACTATTGCCCCGCCTGCCAAACTGGATCTGACGGTTGTTTTAGCACTGCCACGGCCAAAAGTATTGCGGCGTTTAATCATGGATATGACGGCGCTTGGCGTACGCGATATCGTTCTTGTCAACAGTTATCGCACGCAAAAAAGCTATTGGCAAAGTCCGATGCTTGAACGCCTTGATGAGTTTGTATTAGAAGGGTTGCAACAAGGGGTTGATACGATTGCACCTCGTATTACGCTACAAAAACGCTTTAAGCCATTTGTCGAAGATACGCTTACCAGTTTGGTGAGTAATCAAGCCATCGTTGCACATCCTTATGCTGAGCAGTCATTTTCTGAGTTTCGACAATTAGATATAACATTGGAATTGCCCAGTTTGCTCTGCATCGGCGCTGAGGGCGGTTGGATCGATTATGAGATAGCGCTACTCGCCGCGCACGGGTGCACGCCAGTACATATAGGGCCGCGTATATTGCGTACAGAAGCAGCGGTCAATGTTATGTTAGGACAGTGGTTGCTCTAAATTGGTTTGGCATTCGTTACTATATTGGCCATTCACAAGACTATAGGAGTACAAAAACACAAGAGCTGTTTTTGGCACAACTTAGCTTTAGAAATTAACTAATAAGCCAAATAATTTCAGCATCTTGGGTTAGATAAATGTATTGATAATTAATCTCATTTCTATTAGTATGTTGTTTCCATAATTATGGTCCAACGAATCCCAATAAACAGGGGCTTTGACCATTTTATCTCACTATTTGCCGTATCTTTTTTATCGCATTACTATGGGGAAAACCATGCCACTGAACACCATTCGCACTAATCTAGTCACCACCAAGCCTGTATTGTCTGCTGCCATATTTGGCCTGATGTTGGGAATGGTTGGCTGTAGCAATTCTTCTACAACCGAAGACAGCGTGGAGACAGAGACAACAGAGGCTGCTACTGAAACTGAACAGCAAGCAGCGAATGATGACGGTGCGACCAGTGCAGATGGTCAAACAATTACTATTTATTCTTCACGTAATGAGCAGCTGATTAAGCCATTGCTAGACCGCTATACTGAACAGACTGGTGTCAAGATTGAACTTGTCACAGACAAAACTGGTCCACTGATGGCGCGTTTACAAGCAGAAGGTCAAAACACTCCAGCTGACATGCTACTGACGGTGGACGCGGGTAACTTATGGCAAGCGGCGCAGCAAGGGTTGCTACAACCAGTAGCGTCGTCTGTGCTAGAGGCCAATGTCCCTGCAAAGTATCGCGATCCAAAAGGTCAATGGACAGGTCTATCACTGCGCGCGCGTACGATTTTTTATGACCCAAGCAAAGTTAGCGCCGATCAATTATCGACTTACGCAGATTTGGCGGATCCAAAGTGGAAAGGCAAACTATGCTTGCGTACTTCTAAAAAGGTCTATAACCAGTCGCTTGTCGCCAGCATGATAGAGCATTTGGGTGAAGAAAAAACAGAAGCCGTTATCCGTGGTTGGGTGGATAATCTCGCCACTGACGTGTTCAGTGATGATACCGCCATGCTAGAGGCGATTGCTGCTGGTCAGTGTGAAGTCGGTATTGCCAACAGTTATTACTATGGCCGTCTATTAGATGAAAAGCCAAACTTCCCTGTGAAAATATTCTGGGCAAACCAAGGCACAACTGGTACACACGTAAACGTTTCAGGCGCGGGCGTGGTTGCAGGGTCAGACAATCCAGACGGTACGCTTAAACTGATTGAGTGGTTGTCATCTGATGAGGCGCAAGGTCTGTACGCCAGCTCAGACAAAGAATTTCCAGTCAAAGAAGGGATTGATGAGTCAGAAATGTTGAGATCTTGGGGTGAGTTCAAAAAAGACGATATCAACGTACAGAAATTTGGTGAGCTACAAACTCAAGCCATTCAAATGATGGACAAAGCGGGTTATAAATAAAGGACTGCCAGTCATCGCGATACCAAGCTCAAAATCATCTTTTTTAAAGGACAGTTTTTAAAGAACAGCCTTTAAAAATAAGTCATTAAGAATTAGTTGCTAAAGTAATGACGATTTTGAGTTTGGTCTATGCTTAAAAAGCCTCGATGAGTGAGTATGACACGGTAATGATACTATGATCACAACGCCAGATGCGTCTGTTAGTCAAAACGATACAGTCAATGACAGTGCTAATGACACTCAGACGATCAGTCAAGACCACGCCCTTCGTAAACGTATTATCTCGAAATCAGTCTTAGGGCTGATTTCGTTGTTTATGCTGGTGCCGATTTTGATTGTGTTGTTATCGTGGACGCAACCAGTCGCAGACATTTGGACACATATGGCAGAGTATGTACTGCCACAAGTGCTCAAAAATACGGCGATTTTGTTGTTTATGGTGACTGTTATATCGGGCACTATCGGTACGGTTTTGGCTTGGATAACCAGCATGTACCGCTTCCCTGGCCAGCGGTTTTTTTCGTGGGCGCTCATGTTGCCGCTTGCCATACCAGCTTATGTATTGGCGTTTGTCACGATTGGTATTGTTGATTTTAGTGGGCCGTTACAGACAGGACTGCGCGATTTTGGTATCACGGCAGCGATTCCCTCAATACGCAATGTATGGGGCGCTGGTCTCGTTTTATCATTGGCATTTTATCCTTATGTGTATTTGCTGGCGCGTCAGGCGTTTTTGTCGCAAGGTCGGCGGACGATTGAAGCAGGGCAGATGCTGGGTTTGAGCCGTAGCCGTGTGTTTTTTCGGTTGGCATTACCGCAAGCATTGCCGTGGATCATCGGTGGCTTATTGCTAGCAAGTATGGAAACACTGGCAGATTTTGGTGCAGTATCCGTATTTAATGTCGATACCTTTACTACCGCTATTTATAAGGCATGGTTTGGTTTCTTTAGTCTAACCACTGCCGCGCAGCTGGCTGCATTGCTCATTGGTGTGATTTTTATCGTAGTACTGTTTGAGCAGTATTGGCAGGCCAAGCGCGGTAGTTCGATTACGCAAGGTAGCAATCAGCGTTTTGATGCCAGTACCCCTGCCAAAATAGGGATGAGCTTGCTATGTACGTTTGTGTTTTTACTGGCTTTTCTGATACCGTTTTTGCAGCTGATTTATTGGACAGCATTGAATTTTCGCCAAGATTTTGATGCGCGTTATATTGATTTTGTCCTCAATAGCCTCATGATTGCTAGTATGACCACGCTTTTTATTGCCTTTTTGGCGGTGATTATTGCGTGGATAAAGCGGCAGTATCCTGATAAATCGACCAAGCTAATGACCACATTAACCAATTTAGGTTACGTCGTGCCGGGTACGGTATTGGCAGTGGGTATTTTTATCCCCATTGCGTGGCTAGACAATCAAATGATTGCTTTTGGTATTACCTCGACGCAAATACTCTCAGGCAGTGTCATTGTTATGCTATTAGCCTTGTCGACGCGTTTTATGACAGTGAGTTTTCAGCCAGTGGATCGGCAGTTGCAACGATTGACCGTCAATCAAGAGGCCGCAGCTAAACTGCTTAGTGACAGTGCTTACCAGCGTTGGCGACATGTGATGCTACCGGTGCTTAGCCCTGGGGTGCTCACGGCATTGTTAATGGGATTTGTCGAAGTGATGAAAGAAATGCCGATTACATTGATGACACGCAGGCAAGGCTGGGATACGCTGGCGGTGCGGGTGTTTGAGATGACAAGCGAAGGTATGTGGGGACGGGCGGCATTACCGAGCCTATTGATTGTATTGGTTGGATTGCTTCCTGTTTGGATATTATTGCGTCAAAGTGACAAACAAGGCTAACCGCCATTGCTGCTTATAAATGTGCCATATTTAATGGTGCTTGACCTAACTTATATTATAATTTTTACTGCTTTATCCAACATTGTATTTACTAATAGCGAACTGGGATTGTCTATGTACACTGATTCAATGAAAGACTCATCAGACGCTCAGTCCGTAAAGACTGGAGCACGTATTACTCCTGTCAAAAAATCACCAGTCGTGCAAACTCGGACAGCCCAATCTCAATCCAACAAGCCTGTAAAACAAGCCGATACTGTGAGCCAAGATACTGAGAACAATATCGCGACCAATCCTTATTTTAGTGTACAAAACCTAATAGTTGGCTATGACGATACTATTGTGGTTAATGGTATGTCTTTAGTATTAGAGCAAGGAGAGATTGGATGCTTCTTGGGTTATAGCGGCTGCGGCAAGACCACGGCATTACGAGCGATCGCAGGTTTAGAGCAAAGCCGCGGCGGTACTATTCATTTAAACAATCAGCGTCTAACGGAAAAAACAGCTCGGCACTCTTTTGCCGTGGCACCAGCCAAGCGCGGCATGGGGATGGTGTTTCAAGATTATGCGCTTTTTGGTCATTTAAGCGTGGCAAAGAACATTGCCTTTGGCCTTAATAAATGGTCAGCTGCTGACAAAAAAGCACGTGTGGCTGAGATGCTTAGCTTAGTTGAATTAACTGAGCATGCGGACAAACGCCCACATGAGCTATCCGGTGGTCAGCAGCAGCGTGTGGCTCTCGCAAGGGCACTCGCACCGAAGCCCAAATTACTGCTACTTGATGAGCCATTTTCTAACCTAGACGTGGTATTACGCGAATCTCTGGCAATGAATGTCCGTGATATTCTCAAACGCACCCATACCACAGCGATATTGGTCACTCATGACCAAAACGAAGCGTTTGCGTTAGCTGATAAAGTCGGTGTGATGGACAAGGGCAGATTGGTACAGTGGGCGACCCCAAGTGAGCTGTATCATGAGCCTGTCAGTCCTTTTGTCGCTGAGTTCGTCGGCGAAGGCGCGATGATAGACGGTATCATCAAAGAAGGTCATGTGGAGACGGCATTGGGGAATATCTATCGCCGTATGGAGGTTTATGATGAATCAGGCCAACCGCAATATTGCGCGTATGATTATCCCAATGGCACTCCCATCAAAGTACTCGTGCGCCCTGATGATATCATTCATGACGATGACAGTACGCAGACAGCCTTAGTCATTGGACGTGTGTTTCGCGGTGCCAACTATTTGTACCGTCTACAGTTAGATGACGGACAGACCGTCTTATCCTTGGTTGCCAGCCATCATAATCATGAAATTGGCTCACATATTGGTATCTTGCCGTTGTTGGAGCATGTCGTGGTCTTTGATGAAAAAGAGGTTAATGCCACCACTTGGTCAGAATATGACAGATCGTCAAGAGTTGATGAAGACGTTTAGCAGACTTCACAACCTTTGAGCGGTTGTCTAAATTTACCGTTTAGCCAAAATATGCAAATACCGTCCAAGCCATTTGTACGGCTCTAATTGTGAGTAACGTAACTCCATTCTTATCACCGCATCTGGGTCGTTATGGCCACCACGCTTGAGCGGCGCATAGTCATGAAATACTCGTAGACCACTGCTGCGCACAGTCTGATAGTCATGCGCCTTTAACCAAGACTCTACTTCTTCTTTAGCAACAGGATGATTGGGTGTCAGACTTTTTTTGTTGTCTGCCTTGTAGTCTGTATTATCGAGTAAGTTAAAATTGCCCATAATAAGGTTGCGATAATCAAAGCTTGCAGGGTTGTAAAAGCACAAAGACAGCGCGCCATCATCTGTTAGATATTGATCAAAGAAGTCCATCACGGCAGCGGGCTCTGCCAACCATTCAAGCAGCGCATGCGACATGATCAAATCAAATTTATCGACTTCTTTAACCAATTTTTTTGCAAGCGCTTGGTATGGACAAACGTACCATGTGATATCTAGCTCTTGATCAATTTGCTCAGCGTTTGCTTTTGCTTTTTCGAGCATATTTTCTGAGATATCATTGATGACCACGCTATGACCTTGAGCAGCAAGCTCTATGGCAATTTGTGCAAGCCCTGCACCCACATCTATGATGCGTAACGGTCGCCCAAGCGCTTCACTCATCTGCGCACTGTATTCAAAAATATCACGGCGTAATACTGCCAGTCTAATCTCTCCTTTTAATCCGCCGTAGACCTTTTTTTCAAAATGATCGGCAATGGCATCGAAGCTACGATCTGCTCGTGTCTCGTCTTGCGCTGTGGTTTTTTCCACAGAATCTATCGGTTGATTATCGGACAATGACATATTTTGATTAGAGGTTTGCATAAAGGGCTATCTGTATTGGGATTGTATTTTGGGACATCGTACAATAAAGCGCAAAGCGAAGCTAGAACTGGTTTAATGGCGATAAGCGATTTTACATCGTTTAAAGAGCGCGATTAAGTACATGTTTTCCAGTAGCTTTTCATAATATTTTGCGGTATAAATAGTAAGGTTTAAGAAACAATAGTAGTTTGGCGGATATCGTACCCAGCTACTTAATAAGCATCAATGACAAAAAACCTATCAAAATGGACGCATATACTGCCAAGGAGTCTCAGCAAAGTCTGATTCACCACTGCTAAGGACAGCAATCATGATCAAATCTACCACAGGTACTAACGCTAAGTTATCTACCGATGCTTCTCACTCAATGTCTATTACCAACCACAAACCCACGATGTCACGCTGCCTACTGTCAGTTGCTATTGCCAGTAGTTTACTGCTGGTTGGGTGCGGCGACGATGATAACGATATCATTGTTCGTAATGATACGTCAGTTGAGAGTATCAATTCGTTTAATACCGCGCAAATAGATGGCCAGTTTGGCCTAAATGGCACCGCTACCCCTGCTGCTAAATGTGATATCAAAATCGAAAAAGTTAGTTATCCGACGGTTGGCGCGGCAGGCGAGCGCACTAATGCGACCGCAGCTCTGATGTTGCCAAGTGGTGATGGTGCTGACTGCCAAGGCGACCGACCTATTTTGCTTTACGCTCATGGCACAACGACCGATAAAGACTATGACTTTACCCAAGTGGCCAACATTCAGAATCCAGCCGTTGGCGAGTCGACATTGATTGCCGCAAACTTTGCTGCACAAGGCTATATCGTGGTCGCACCAAACTATGCAGGTTACGATGACTCAGAGCTTGATTACCATCCGTACCTTGTCGCAGAGCAGCAAGCGACTGATATGGCTGATGCATTAGACAGCGCGCGTGAGATCATTGCCAGACAAAAGCGTGCCAATGACAGCGATTATGTGAACGTGGATGACTCAGGTAAACTTTTCATTAGCGGCTACTCACAAGGTGGACATGTAGCCATGGCAACTGCAAGGCTACTTGAGCAGAACAATGAGCCTGTTACAGCCATCTCACCTTCATCAGGGCCTTATGCATTGGCCGCGTTCGGTGATGCGATATTTGCAGGTAATGTGAATATTGGCGCTACCCGTTTTGCACCGCTTCTAGCGACAGGTTTACAGAAAGCTTATGGCAACGTATACAATAATACCACCGATATATTTACGGCAAACTATGCCAACACGCAACTACCAAGCTTATTAAGTTTTAGCCAGTTGGTCGCTGCAAATAAACTACCTGACAATGCCTTGTTTGAAGCAAAACCTACTAATAATCCTGTACTCGATCAACTACCAGATAGTGATTTACCTTTTGCATTCTTAGGTTTTGCAGATGATAATTATCTGATAAAAACGGATTTTCGCGCAGCTTATGTAACTGACGCTTTGCAAAATCCAGATAGTCTGGTAGCGAAAACTGGTGTATTACCAGCAGCGAATCCACAAAACAACTTACGGAAAGCCTTAAAAGATAACGATTTACGTGGTTATATTCCTAAAATGCCAACGTTACTGTGCGGCGGTAATCAAGACCCAACCGTATACTACGATCTAAATACAGGTTCGATGATGGCGATATTACAGCAGGCAAGTGCAGCCCCCAACGCTAACCTCAATGTTACTGTTCTAGATGTGGACGTCAGAAACAACCGAGGACAAGTAAAAGCGATTGGCAGCAGTGCTATGAGCAACCCATGGATGTCAACGAATACACTTGATAACGTTCAGGACAGATTCTCTACCACATTAACAGCCGTTCAAAATAAAGCTATAGCAGATGCTCGTGCCGCAGGGGTGACAGATCCAACAGCATTAGCACAAGCGGCAGGTGCTGCTATATTGTCAAGCTATCACGGTGGTCTGGTTAGCAGTGCTTGTACTCAAGCGACACGTGAGTTCTTTGAGCAAAACTTTAATTCAAGTGTTAATCCAACGTAGTATAAACAAGCGCTGATCTAATAGTCGTCAATAAATTATCAAAAACTGCATTCATTGAATGCAGTTTTTTTTGTATGTAGCGTCAGGTATTTATCATCACATCCACTAGCCAATCAGAAAGCTCGCCATTGAGAGTGTTTTAGCCTGTATTAATCTTTAGAAATATCACTGCGAATGAACCGCTTGGCTTGATTTTAATGGCAGCCAGAACCCCCTAAATCAGCAAATTTGTGCTAAAATAGCTTCTTTTATTAAACATTAAAACTATCGCTATTTTCCTATTGTTTTGCACGTGTAGCAGTGTTTTTTTATGGTATGTATTTTGATCATGACTGCCCATTTATGTGGCAGTATTTTTATATGATCTATGGGTGCCATAAGCGATGTGTCAACGTTAGAAAAAAATGTGAATGAAGGAGTGTATATGAGCGAATCGGTCAGTCCTATTGGCATCGTAGATGAACTAAAGCAGTCGTATTTGGATTATGCGATGAGCGTGATCGTCTCGCGTGCGCTGCCTGATGTGCGTGATGGGTTCAAACCTGTACACCGCCGCGTGATGTATGCCATGCACGTGCTATCAAACGATTATAATAAACCGTACAAAAAATCAGCCCGTGTGGTCGGTGATGTGATCGGTAAGTACCATCCACATGGCGATAGTGCCGTCTATGACGCCATTGTACGTATGGCGCAGGATTTCAGCTTGCGTTATCCAATGGTTGATGGTCAAGGTAACTTTGGCTCGATCGATGATGATCCTCCGGCAGCGATGCGTTATACCGAAGTACGTATGACCAAACTGACCCACCAGATGCTGGCTGATTTGGACAAAGACACAGTCGATTGGGAAGACAACTACGACGGCTCTGAGCGCATGCCAAGCGTGATGCCAGCGCGTATTCCTAACTTATTGGTCAATGGCGCGACGGGTATTGCCGTTGGTATGGCGACCAATATGGCACCGCATAACCTGACCGAAGTGATCAATGCGTGTCTAGCCTATGCTGAAAATCCACAAGTCTCAGCTGAAGAGCTGATGTCACATATCTCAGGCCCTGATTTTCCAACCGGCGGCATTATCTATGGCCGCGCGGGTATCTTAGATGCTTATCGTACGGGTAAAGGTCGTCTGCATATTCGTGGTCGTTATCATATTGAGCCGATGAGTAATACTGGTGTCAACCGTGACCGCGAGCGTATTGTATTTACCGAAGTCCCTTATCAGGCCAATAAAGCCAAACTGATCGAGCGTATCGCAGAGCTGGTTCGTGATAAGAAAATCGAAGGCATTAGCGAGATTCGTGATGAGTCTGATAAAGACGGTATGCGTATCGCTATTGACTTACGTCGCGGCGAGACTGCCGAAGTTATTGTTAATAACTTGTTCTTGCAAACGCCGCTTGAGTCTAGTTTTAGTATCAATATGGTCGCGCTCGATAATGGTCAGCCAAAGCTATTGACTCTACGTCAGCTTATCGCTGCATTTGTCCGTCATCGTCAAGAAGTGGTGACACGTCGTACGATTTATGAATTGAACAAAGCCCGTGTTCGTGGCCACCTGCTCGAAGGTTTAACGGTTGCACTAGCTAATATTGATGAGATTATTGCGACGATTAAAGCCTCTGCAAACCGTGGATTGGCACGCGAAAGTTTATTAAACAACACGTGGGGTTCAGGTAGTGTCGTTGCGATGCTTACTGCTGCTGGCAGTCAGTCAGTACGCCCTGAATTCATCGAAGGCGAAGATCCTAAAGCGCCTTTTGGTCTGATCGAGGGCGAAGAGCGTTATCGCTTATCACTTGAGCAGGTCAATGCGATTTTAGACATGCAATTGCATCGCCTGACAGGTCTTGAGCAAGACAAATTAACCGAAGAATACCAAGATCTACTGCGCGAGATTGCACATTTAGAGTCTATCTTAGGTGATTTTGATAAGCTAATGACCATTATCTCTAATGAGATGATTGAGATTCGTGATAACTTTGGTGATGAGCGTCGCACCGACATCATCGACTCACGTATGGATTTTAACCGCGAAGACCTTATTCCTGAGCAGACTGTTGTGATGACGGTATCGCGTACTGGTTATGCCAAAACTCAGCCGATTGACGATTATGTCGCGCAAAAACGTGGCGGTAAAGGTAAGTCTGCTACGGCAATGAAAGAAGATGATGTAATCGATCATTTAGTCGTGACCTCAACGCATTCGACTGTTTTGTGTTTCACTGACAGCGGGCGTGTCTTTAGCTTACGCGGGTTTGAAGTGCCGATTGCCAGTCGCGGTGCTCGTGGTCGTCCGTTGGTTAATTTGATTGGTTTAAATAGCGACGAAACCGTTACGACGATATTGCCAATTCCAAAAATTGTAGAAGATACATCAGTAGTAGGTGAGGTATCAGAGCATAGCAATGATGACGATTCGGTAGAAGATAGCAATCAAGCAGAGCCACCTTTCGTATTCTTTGCCACGGCTAATGGTACAGTGAAGCGCGTAGAGCTGAAGCAGTTTGCTAATATTCGCTCGAACGGCTTGATCGCGGTTGGTCTAGAAGATGGTGATAAATTGGTCAGCGCTCGTATTACTAATGGTAACCAAGAAGTGATGTTGTTTGCTTCAAGTGGTAAGGCGATTCGTTTTGATGAGAATGATGCGCGTGCGATGGGCCGTACGGCGAAAGGCGTCCGCGGTATGCGTTTGGCTACTGATGAATTCATCAAATCATTGGTCGTTATCGAAGATGATGTACATGAAATCCTAATTGCTTGTGAAAACGGCTTTGGTAAGCGTACCCTTATCGAAGAGTTCAATACGCAAAATCGTGGTGGTGGCGGTGTAATCGCTATTAAGACCAGTGAGCGTAATGGCGCATTGGTACGAGCGACCAAGGTTGACGCTACTGATGACATTATTTTAATCTCTGACAAGGGAACGCTAGTACGTACGCCAGTTGAGCATGTCGCTAGCTCTGGTCGTAATACTCAGGGTGTCACGCTCATTCGTTTGTCAAAAGATGAAAAATTAGTCGCTATGGCGCGTGTTGAGCACGAAGAGGGCGATGATGAATTAGTCGATGCGATGAAAGAAGATGGGACGTTTGATGTAGAAGGTCAAGAGCAGATAGATATCGATGCTGCAACTGACGATACCGCTTTGAGCGATGCCAATGACGCTATCGATATTGCCAACGATTACACATTGGATAATGATGCAGTAGACGATGACGAGTAATAGTCTTGGTAATTAGCTTTTCAGTCTAGTTTCTGATCATTGTCCTAGAAAAAAGCCTCTGACGTTATCGTCGGAGGCTTTTATTTTTCATTCACTTTTTCTTAATAATGTACATAGGGTTTTACTTTTAAGGCTGTTGTTATGCTTACGACCAATCAAACTTTTCAGGGAACTGTCGCAGCGGTATCGTCGAGCTTTTTATTCTCGATGATGTTTTTGTTTGGGCTATTTATGCTGCCCTTAACGGGAACACAGGTAGCCTCATGGCGAGTGCTGATGATGTTGTTAAGTTTGGTCATCTTGCTCAGTTTGACCAAGCAATGGCAACATGTCTTTGATTATATAAAGACGCTTAAGACCTTGAAAGAATGGCTGATATTTATATTGCCTGCACCGATATTAGGCGGCCAGATTTGGTTGTTTATGTGGGCACCCGTGAATGGATTTGGACTGGATGTCACCTTGGGCTATTTTTTATTGCCACTTGTGATGATTGTGCTTGGTCGGTTTTTTTATCGTGAGGATATGAGTGTCTTGCAGTATGCGGCAGCGATACTGGCAGCACTCGGTATTGGCTACGATATTTTTCAATATGGTTCGGTGTCTTGGGTGACGCTATTTGTATGTTTGGGCTATCCGCCGTATTATCTATTGCGCCGCACGCTTGCTGTACCGCCCATTACTGGCTTGTTGTTTGATTTGACATTGCTGACGCCAGTGGTACTGATCATGCTTTATCTCACTGGTGGTTTTAGTGTGGCGGCACAAAATATGAAGTTTTGGTACCTACTGCCATTGCTGGGTGCATTTAGTGCACTAGCAATGTCGCTGACGATGATTGCAAGTAGTAAGTTGCCGGTCTCATTATTTGGGGCGCTGAGTTATATCGAGCCGCTGCTGTTATTTGTGTTGTCCATTACAGTTCTGAGTCAAAGTCTCGATGAAGGTGGCTCGCTCTTTATGTACGGCATGATTACACTTGCCCTAGTGGTCATGATAATCGATAGTGCGATAGGCTATCTCGTTCGTCAGCGTAATGACCGCTTGCATGGATATAGAGAGCTTCAAATTGGCGGCTTTCCGCCGCGTCGTCATTTTATCAATCAGCGTATCGATGGTGTGCTAAAAGCGCATCGCTTTCGCAAAATTCGTCGTTATCAAAAAAAGATGGATAAGATACAGCAAAAACTCGAACAACTTGATGCAAAATAAGCACTTATATACATTAAATTTACTGGATGTAGAAATTAATACACTAGATGAAGAGTAGCATTGCTTATCTATTCCGACTTTGACATAATGCCGCCCATGATGTAGCAAGATACATTAAAAGCGTTTATCTTAGATTGCGCGACGACCTTATATGCAAAAGCCTCAGACGTTATCGTCTGAGGCTTTTGTTTTTTTTTAAAATTGCCAAGGATGTGCCCCAATCTCTAAAGGCTGTTGTGATGTTGACTACTAACCAAACCTCGCAGGGTACGATCACTGCTGTGGCTGCAAATTTTTTATACTCATTGCTGTTCCTATTTGGTTTGCTGTTGCAACCGTTATCAGGTACGCAAGTTGCTTCGTGGCGTGTGCTCACGATGTTTTTTAGTCTAGTGCTGCTAGTGAGTGTGCTAAAGCAGTGGCAGCATATTTTTGATTATCTAAAAACACTAAAAAACGCAAAAGAGTGGTTTTTATTTATATTACCCACTCCGATTTTGGGTGCGCAAATCTGGATGTTTATGTGGGCACCAGTCAATGGCTTGGGGCTTGAGGTGACGTTGGGCTACTTCTTATACCCAATGATTATGATCGTGGTCGGTCGCTTTTTTTATAATGAAGACATGAGCTTGCTACAGTGGGCTGCGATTATATGTGCAGGTCTCGGTATTGTTTACGATATTTTTGAATATGGCGCGATCTCTTGGGCGACTTTGTTTGTATGCTTGGGTTATCCGCCGTACTACTTGCTGCGTCGTAAACTGGCCGTACCGCCTATCACAGGCTTGATCTCTGATCTTGTATTGCTGCTACCAGTCGTATTGGTTGCGCTATATATGAATGGCGGCTTTGAGGTGGCAATCACCAATCATAAGCTTTGGTATCTATTGCCATTATTGGGCATCATCAGTACTGCTGCGATGTCACTAACGATGGTCGCGAGTCAAAAGCTACCTGTCTCGTTGTTTGGGACTTTGTGCTACCTTGAGCCGGTATTTTTATTCGTATTTTCGATTGCGATTTTGGATCGTAACTTACATGAAGGCGGCTCCATGCTGATGTATAGCATGATTTTTATCGCACTGCTGATTATGATTGCTGATAGCGCTCTGGGCTATCTGGCGCGCAAACGTGAAGACCGCTTACATGGCTACAATGAGCCACAAGTGGGTAGTTTTCCGCCGCGCCGCCGTCTCAAAAATCGCCGTATCAAAGGCGTGCTAATTGCGCACCGCTTTCGCCAAATCAAAAAATATCAGCAAAAGATAGATAAGATGACGCGCAAGATTGAAGCACTACATGTAGAATAATGCGGATGATTACCGTGTCCTAGATATATGTAGAGCTGACTTGTCAGGCCGTACTTTCGTCACAGTTCTACAAAGTTGCAGTGTCAAAGGGGCAAAAATTACGCTATTATCGAGAACAGTGGTGTCATATTTAATTCAAAACGTGGCGCCATATCCAAGAGATTATGGCTGATTTAAAACAATATATAACTAGGACGGTTTATGTTAACTCTGCATCATTTAAACAATTCGCGCTCGTTTCGTATTTTATGGCTACTAGAAGAGTTGGAGCTGGATTATGAGCTGACAACCTATGAGCGTACTAAGGCGTATCTTGCACCTGAGAGCTTAAAAAAAGTGCATCCGCTTGGTCACACGCCGGTGCTTGAAGTGGGTGATCGCGCTTTGGCTGAGTCAGGTTTTATCATCGAATATTTGCTCAGACACTATGATAAAGAACATCAGTTTAAGCCGACTGATGACAATGAAGCGGCGTGGGAAGATTATACTTTTTGGTTGCATTTTGCCGAAGCCACGGCGATGCCACAATTAGTCATGCGTCTGGTGTTTAGTAAAGTGGTTGAACGATCACCCATGCTCATCAAGCCAATCAGCAAAGGTATTCGTAAACAAGTTGAAGATGGCATGATCAACAATAATATTATCAACAACTTAAATCTGATGGAGCAGCATCTACAACATAGTCACTGGTTTGCAGGGGAGACATTCAGTGCTGCTGATATTCAAATGTATATCGTAGTCGCCGCCTCTAATGCGCGTGCAGGTATGGACCAATCTAAATACGCCAATCTATTGAACTGGCTCAAACGCTGTCAAGAACGCCCCGCTTTTAAGCGTGCTGAGGCAAAGGGCGGAACACCGCAGTTTTAATAGATATTGGTATAATTACTTAAACACCTCTCAATGCTTGAGGTGATATTAGATAAAAGGTTTTGTTTATTCATAAGCAAAGCCTTTTTTAGGATAAAACAATGACAGACTTGAATACATCGCATCATGCAAAAACAAAGAAAGACACAGATGCTAAGCAGTCGCTAGATCAGAACTTGCAAAGCAAGCAAACGGTTGATAACCAGCAAGTATCTATCAAATCTTGGTCACAGAAGCTGCTGGTTGTGATTCTGTGCGCCGCTAGTTTTTATGGTGGCTGGAAATCTTATGAATCTAATATGGTCAATGAATGTACAGCCAATGGTGGACAAATGGTTGACGGTCAAAAAACCATGATATGCCAACGGTCCTAACCCGTGCCTCTAATAAATAAAAGACATGACCTATGCTGAAATTAACCTTTTTGGGCACCTCCGCAGGCGTGCCAACCAAGCAGCGCAATGTAACGGCATTGGCAATCGAGTGCTTGAATCCTCATGCGTCTGGTTCATCAAAAGGCAACCAGCCGCATAGTAACAATCAAAATAGAAAGTCACGCCCGTGGCTACTCATCGATTGCGGCGAAGGCACACAGCAGCAATTACTGCATACCAAGCTCTCCTTCCATCAATTGACGGCTATTTGTATTACGCACGTCCATGGTGATCACTGTTATGGCCTGCCAGGATTGCTGGCGAGTGCCGCGATGTCAGGTCGCCGTGAGCCACTGACGCTCATTGCACCAAAAGCCATCTCGGCGCTGCTTGATGCCTTTATCCTACATACTGAACTATATCTGCCATTTACCCTCAACTTTGTGTCGATAGAGAACCTGTTGTCGCAAGAAGTTAATAAAGGTAAAGTAAAAATCGACTTGGATAATCAGCATCAGCTGATGATAGAGGTTCATCCGTTATCGCACCGCGTGCCATCTCATGGATTTAGTATCACGCAGACCATCAGCCATCGCACGCTTGACACGGACAAGCTCGTAGCAAATGGTATCCCAGCAAGTGCGCTGTGGGGCAAGCTACAACAAGGTGAAAATGTCATCACTGAGGATGGTCGACAATTGCGTTCAGCAGACTATGTTCATGATGATGTGCAGCGGACAAAAGTAGTAATAGCAGGGGACAATGACACGCCAGATTGCCTAAGCACCGCAGTTATGGATGCGGATTTGTTGGTGCATGAGGCCACTTATACGCACGAGGTCATGATGGCTATTCAAGCCAGAAACCCTGACTTTGATCCCATGCATAGCAGCGCGCACATAGTGGGCACATTCGCGCAAAAGATGAGCCTGAAAAATATCATTTTGACCCACTTTAGCGCTCGTTATCAGAGCTTTGACAATCCAGATAGCGAAACGCCAAATATGGCCTATATCCGCTTAGATGCGCAAAGTGTTTACCAAGGCAATCTATGGCTGGCAGAAGATTTTGCTCAATATACCGTCAATGGGGCTATCGACTTGGCAGATAATCAAGAGGGCAGTCAAAAGGAGAGTCGCGTGCAGTATGTAGGCTCTGCACGCAGCAATTAGGCATGACTGTAAAGAGATAGTTTCAAAGATATGGCTTAGTGGCTATGATTTACGGTCTTCAATAGCCAATTGTGTTTTGCCGCTCCAATAACGACTGAATTGATAAGCAACCCGACCTGAGCGTCCACCGCGTTCAGATGCCCAGCGCAAGGCGTCCATTCTGATTTTGTCAGGTAGATTTTCACCATCCACATCCATTTCAATATCAATATCAATATCAATGCGAGCTGAAATTTTCTGTTGCTCTAAGCGCAGATAATGCTGCACAATCTGTAAGTAAGTCTGCTGATCCATAGGATGAAAGGTCAAGGATAAGCCAAATCGATCCGATAACGACACGGTCTCGTCAATGGTCTCGTAAGGATTAACTTCATCCGTCTGCCCATTATAAATATTAAGATTGTCCTTCATCATCTGTGGTAGCAAGCGACGGCGGTTACTGGTGGCATAGACCAGTAGCTTGTCTTGCTCAGAGTCTAGCGCGCCATCAAGCACACTTTTTAGCGCCCGATAACTTTCATCTTGACCGTTAAATGCCAAATCATCACAGTAAACGATATAGCGACAAGCGCAGTCCGCTGGCAGCGCATTAATCGCGGCACGAATCTTGTCCAGCACCTGTAGATCATCACGCGCAATCTCGATAATGCGTAACCCTTCACTGTGATAGGCTTGTAGTAATGCGCGAATCAGCGAAGATTTGCCGGCACCGCGTGTCCCTGTCATCAGGACGTGATTGGCAGGATAACCTTTTAGGAACTGGCGGGTATTTTGTACCAGCTTTGCTTTTTGCACATCAATACCTTGCAAATCATCCAAACTCAAAAATAAATTGACAGACAAAGGCTGTAGGTGACCAGTACGTCCACCGACCCAGCGATACGCAAGCTGGCTTGGGTCAATCTTGATGGTTGGTGTGACGCGCTCTTGCAGATACTGACTAAGTAATTCTAATAAAGGGGCGGGCAGGGCGTAATTGTTAGACTGTGACATAATGACTCTAGCGGTAAAGTGGCGGTTGGGTAAAACGATAGTGCGCGATTGCGACTCTATAATATGATGAGAGATAATACTGTGAAAAATAGTGCCAGTAATTTGCCTATTAAACAAGCCTTGCAAGTGCAATCTGGACAACTATTGCCAGTCATTACCCAAGTATTATCAGAGTTACAATATGCCCAAATAGTGCATCAGCGTATCAGTAAACAATACAGAGAGGGAGGCACAGAACAAATCCAAGAGAGTAACACGCAAATTACCAAAAAACGCAGTAAGCAAGGCTATTATCAAGGTATAACGCGTGCACGCCATGTAGAGTATGGTAGCGTGATAATTAAATGGGAGCTACGTGCCACTTCAGTTAGACTTCAAAGTGTCTCAGATTTAACTCATGAAATAAGCGTGTTGCAAGCGTTATATACTTCGCAGAAAACCCAAGTTAGCTCTATTACGCCACCTCTATTGGCCTATCACAATGTAGAGATCTACACATTAGGACAGAGCCAGCAGTTAACGGTATTGGTCATGCCGCATTATAAAAACGGCAGCTTAGCTAAGCTGTTGAATCACCATGTGTCATTAACGCACTATCAAAAACATGACTTGATCAAAGAGTCTGCTCATTTAGTCTGCAACCTACACAACGCTGGCTGGCTTCATAATGATATTAAACCCAGTAATATCTTGCTCAGTGATAATCTAACGAGTCACGCTGACAGTGATTGTATAGTGCCTGACTTACTATTGACAGATTTTGCATTAGCCCAAAGAAATGATCAACCAAACGCAATAAATTTTTCTGGCGGAACACCAGCATATTTGGCACCTGAGCGCTGGCAGGGACAGAGAGTAACGATACAAAGTGACATCTATGCCTTCGGTATCATGATGGTTGAGATACTGATAGGGAAGCGACCATTTAATATAGACCTTCAAAGTAATCAATCCATGACAGATTGGGCCATTCAGCACTGCCAGCAGCCTATTCCAAAATTACCGTTAGAGTATACTCGCTATCAAAGTATTGTTGATAAAGCATTGGCAAAGCGAGTAGAGAAAAGGTATCAGAGTATGGAAGCTGTATTGTACGATTTAGAAAAGTTATAACTAGAAATACTAAATGACAGACACAAAAAAACCTGCTAAAAAGCAGGCTTTAATATTTGGTCTAAGATGTACTATCCGAAAATGGTGGGGCTGGAGAGACTCGAACTCTCACACCTTGCGGCGCCAGAACCTAAATCTGGTGCGTCTACCAATTCCGCCACAGCCCCATTTTCCGTTACTCTATCATCAAAAGCGATTAAGTTCAAACGCTATCTAGACAGTTAACTGATTCGGTAGTGCGTCTCAGTGGTTGGCTATTATATAGAGTTTGAATTTTTGGTCAACCCCTATTTGCGATTATTTTTAATTATTTTGCATTTATTTTTACGTATTTTTATAAATATTTGATATTAATGGTTTTTTAATATTGCGTTTTAAACCTTTATTTACTCTTTGGATGGCACTCTGGGTGCAGAGATATCTAATTGCTGCAATTTACGGGTTAGGGTATTGCGCCCCCAACCAAGTAAGCTTGCCGCTTCTATCTTTTTGCCACCACTATGGTTGAGTGCTGCTGTCAATAAAACCCGTTCAAACTCAGGCGTGGCCGTTTGTAGAATATCAGTTTCGCCTGTATTAAGAGATTGCTCAGCCCAAATAGCAAGCGCTTTTTGCCAATTTGGACTGGTAGGAGTTTGAGTAACTTGATCATTTTGGTTGTGATTATTTTGGCCGTGATTATTCAAGTCATCGTTATTTTGCAGTTGAGGATTCACTGTATTTGCTTGTGGTGATGATTCATGCTCTTGGTACAGCTCTGAGTCTAGAGGCGTGTTTTCTAATAGCTCTGGTGGCAAATCTGTCGCCATTACCGTATCACCAGTCGCCATCACTGTCAGCCATAGGCAAACATTCTCAAGTTGACGCACATTACCGCGCCAGTCAAAGGTCTGCATCATCTGTAAGGCCGCAGGATGCAAATGCTTCGGTGTTGTGTTCATTTGCTCGGCTGCGGACTGCATAAAGTAGGTCGCTAATGCAGGAATGTCTTCGGGACGCTTGCGCAGTGGTGGCAGCGGTAGACGAATGACATTAAGACGATAAAACAAATCTTCACGGAAACGATTTTGTTTTACTAACTCTTCTAAGTTTTGATGAGTGGCGGCGATGATACGGACATCTACTTGGATCGGCTGCTGTCCACCAACGCGGTAAAACTCACCATTGGCCAGTACGCGTAACAGACGTGTTTGGGTGCTAAATGGCATGTCGCCAATTTCATCCAAAAATAACGTACCACCATTAGCCTGCTCAAAACGTCCTTGGCGAGTTGTCGTTGCACCAGTGAACGCGCCTTTTTCGTGACCAAATAATTCAGACTCAATCAAATCATGTGGTATAGCTGCCATATTAAGTGCGATAAATGGTTGCTGTTTGCGCGGTGAGTGCTGATGCAAGGCACTGGCAACCAACTCTTTACCTGTTCCTGACTCTCCGGTAATTAAGACCGAGATAGGGGACTGTGCCAATCTACCAATAGCACGAAACACGGTTTGCATAGCTTGTGACTGACCAATGATACCGCTCGGATTGCTATTAGCTTTAGAGGCAGTTGTCACATCAGCTTTATTTTTGCTGTGTTTAGAGGGTGTACTGGTAGGTGCTTCAGGTTTTATATCACTGTTAGCGCGCGCGTCAGTCGCGATATGGGTATCGGACTCGTTCGAATAGTGAGCTATCGCCATATTTGGCTGGTAGTTGATTGCTTTATAGATAGTGGCAACAGCATCATCTAGGTCAAAAGGCTTTGGTAAGTATTCAAATGCACCGGTCTGATAGCTATTAATCGCAGAGGTGAGGTCTGAGTGCGCTGTCATAATGACAATCGGCATATCCGGAAAGTGCTGATGTACCCAGTCACTAAATGACAATCCATCCATCATTGGCATACGAATATCAGTCAATATTACGTCTGGCAGCTGTGTGGCTGACGCTTGCTGTTTTAGTGCATCATTGAGCCGAGTCCATGCTGCCTGCGCTTGGGTAAAACTGATAACGGTCAATCCAGCATCTTCAAACGTATCTGCCAATACCATACGCAGCGCTGCATCATCGTCGATTAACCAGAGCGTTGCAGGCTGATCGCTGGGTGCGTTGTTGACGGTGACTATTGGAGAGTGTGCATCGCTTTTAGGGTTTTGGTTGTCACTGTATTGGGTCATGTATCGGGCCTAATGAGCAATTGTTATTGTCGGTTTGGGATTGGATGCCTTACAATTTAGCAGTTTTATGCCGCCATGTGTTCTATGATTCAGCGACGGGCTGGGTAAAAGGCAGATATAGTGTAAAGCGTGTTTGTTTGCCGTTCGTCTCCTCTGTAGAGCTCACATCAATCATACCATGATGATGGCTGATAATATCTTGTACGATAGATAAGCCAAGGCCAGTACCTGCTGCACGGCTGGTCACCATCGGAAAAAATATTTGTCCGATAAGTGCCGGATCAATGCCTGAACCATTATCAGTGATAGTGATTTGCAGCACTTGCTTGTGCTGCTGGCCGACAATCGTATGCTGAAAGGCAACGCGCGTTTGAATGTGCAAGGTTGGCTGATAGGCAGTCTCTCTATCGGTCTGCACGTCGGTTGATGGTAATTCCTTAGACGCAGAGAGCTTGTGCTGTTGTAGCGTTTGCTCAAACTCAGTCATAGACTCACACGCATTATTCATAATATTTAAAAATACCTGAATCAATTGGTCTTTGTCAGCACACAACTCAGGCAATGACAAATCATAATCTCTCTGTATCGTCACTTGTGGGTATTGACTGACTACCAAGGTCAAAACATGCTCTAGTGGTTCATGGACATTCAGCGTTTGCCAGTTTGGCAGCTGGTTTGAGCCAAGCAGCTGAGCAATCAGGTGCGTCAAACGGTCAGTTTCTGAGATGATAATGTCGGTATAGTTACGCAGCTTTTGATTCATTTTTTGCAAATCATCGTTTGTGCCAGCGCTAGTGTCTTGTGAGATACTAAGCGCGTTAGAATGACTATTGGCCGCCGTCGTATTCGCATCACTGAATTTAATAAACTGCCTTTGCAATAACTGCGCTGCACCCCGAATGCCCGCAAGTGGGTTTTTGATTTCATGCGCGACCGACCGTAGCATGTGACGAGCAACCGCATATTGCTGCTGCTGGCGCTGCTCCTCTGAGATGCGACTTTGGCGGTCTTTGCCCCACATCTCGATAATAAAATACGACTGCTGCTCGTAGATAACAGGCGTCACGCTATAATCGACTGAGAGTAGTAGGTTGCCATTCAAAGGCGTTTGGATAACATGATCATGGTCAATGAAAGGCTGCTGGTAGTTTTGTGCTTGATTGAACCGCTCTGTCAAAGAGTAGAGGGGTTCATCCAGAGGTTTATTTTCACTATCATCACTGACATTGCCGATAGAAGCATTTTCTTTTAGTTTTAATTCATCGGGTGCCAATAGCGTCAAGATAGACTGGTTGATTAACCTCCCACTACTAATAGCCAGTAATTGCTCTGCTTGAGCATTTAAACGGGTTATCGATAACTGATCATTGACCCACAAAATAGCGGTGAATAGATGCTGTGATACGAATGCTAAATCAGGGGTAGTTTTGGTGGTGATAAAATCAGCAGTCATGGATAATGCCCATAAAAATAGGATGTTTGAATCAATATTTAACCATAAATCAAGACTATAGAGCGGCAAAACTGGTGATTTTTGCAAAAAAAACGTACAATGCGCTCAGCCAATTTATCTCTAGCAAGGTCAGCCATGTCCAAAACTTCTACCGAGTCAGTGAACACGACAACGACAGCCCCTACGTCAGCCGTAAAAGACACTGCCACTATCTTTAATCCTGCAAAGCCATCAATACCGCAAGAGCAGAGTCAGGCAGATATCAGTCAAACACATACTGACCAGCCCTATCATCATAAAGCCAACCACAATCAAAACCGCAGCATTGCTCAAAGTAGCCACGCTACTTCAGCCTCGACGGCTAATGCAACTGTCACGATGCCAGTGAGTGCAGCGCCAAAGATTGGGTTTGTGTCACTAGGTTGCCCCAAAGCCTTGGTGGATAGTGAGCGTATTATCACTGAGCTGAGCCGTGACGGTTATCAAGTCGCAAGCGACTATGACGGTGCGGATTTGGTCGTGGTCAATACCTGCGGCTTTATTGAGTCAGCGGTTCAAGAGTCGCTTGATGCGATCGGTGAAGCCATTAGTAAAAACGGTAAAGTGATTGTTACCGGTTGCCTAGGCAAAGAAGCGGACAAAATCCGTGAAATGCATCCCGCTGTACTCGCAGTGACAGGCGCGCATGCCTATGATGAAGTGATTACGGCCGTTGCACAGCATGTGCCAAGGCCAAATCGCAGCTTGGATGCCAACTATGATCCAAAAATAGATTTGATTAATGAAGCGGGTATCAAATTGACGCCAAGTCATTATGCGTATCTAAAAATCTCAGAAGGCTGCAACCACCGCTGTACGTTCTGCATTATCCCAAGCTTACGCGGTGATTTGGTATCGCGCCCGATCGATAATGTCATGAGCGAAGCACTGGCGCTCAAAAAAGCTGGCGTGAAAGAATTACTTATCATCTCGCAAGACACCTCTGCTTACGGTCTTGATCTCAAGTATAAGACCAGCTTTTGGAATGGTATGCCGCTCAAGTCCAAGTTTTATGACTTATGCCAAGCATTGAACGATTTGGGCATTTGGGTACGCCTGCATTATGTCTATCCGTATCCACACGTAGACAAAGTCGTTGAGTTGATGGGTGAGAAGAAACTGCTTCCTTATCTGGACATTCCGTTCCAGCATGCCAGTCATCGTATCCTAAAAGCGATGAAACGTCCTGCGCACAGTGAAAACACCTTGGCGCGTATCAAAGCGTGGCGTGATATCTGCCCTGATATCGTGATTCGTTCGACCTTTGTGGTTGGCTTCCCGGGTGAGACCGAAGAAGACTTTCAGTGCTTGCTTGATTGGCTAGTAGAAGCGCGCCTTGATCGCGTGGGGGCATTTACGTATTCAGAAGTAGAAGGTGCTGTCGCCAACGACTTGCCTGACCATGTCCCTGAAGACGTCAAGCAATCTCGCTACGAGCGCTTGATGGCACTACAACAAGATATCTCAGCGCAAAAACTACAAGAAAAAGTCGGTAAAACCTTAATGGTATTGGTCGATGAGATTGATAGTGATGAGAATATCGCTATTTGCCGTAGCTATGCTGATGCGCCTGAAATTGATGGTCATGTCTATGTTGATGATATTACGGATCAAGTTAAAGTCGGGCAGTTCCTAACCGTGACGATTGATGACGCTAGCGAATATGATCTATTTGCCAGTTATCAAGGTTAGATGTTCGACAAGATATACGAGTGAAAATTGCCCAATGGCGGGCAGTTTTTGCTACAATTAGCGCAATTTAGCCTGTTTAATACGCTTGTCTTTAAACGCAGCGTTACGGGCAAACTTGATTTGTGTTTTACCCATAATTTTCTTTATAATTTCATGATAATAAGGTGACCTCATGTCTGACAAAAACCCGCGTTACGCTCGTATCTTGCTAAAACTCTCTGGCGAAGCCTTGGCTGGTAGCAAAGACATGGGTATTGATACCGAAGTGCTCGACAAAATGAGCCTGTCTATTGCTCATTTGCGCGGATTAGGTGTTCAGGTCGGTATCGTGGTCGGCGGTGGTAACTTATATCGCGGCGCGCAATTACAAAAAGAAGGTTTGGTTGGCCGCGTGACGGGTGATCAGATGGGTATGCTAGCCACTGTTATGAATGGTCTGGCGATGCGTGATGCGCTTGAGCGCCGTAATATCAAAACGCGCTTGATGTCTGCATTGCCAATTGGTGAAGTCACCGAAAGCTATAGCAGTCGTAATGCAATCCGTTATCTCAAAAATGGTGAAGTTTGTATCTTTGTTGCTGGAACAGGCAACCCATTTTTCACTACTGATACGGCGGCTTGCTTGCGTGGTATCGAAATCGAAGCTGGCTTAATTCTCAAAGCGACCAAGGTCGACGGCGTTTATGATAAAGACCCAAGCTTACATTCTGATGCCAAAAAATATGACGGTCTTACCTTTGATGAAGTGTTAGAGCAGAAACTTGGCGTAATGGATTTGACTGCTATCGCGCTATGCCGCGAGCATAACGTACCGCTACAAGTGTTTGATATGACCAAACCCAATGCATTGTTAAATGTCATCATGGGTGAAAACGAAGGCACACGCGTTTTTCATTAATTAGTTCCCTGCATTGATGTAGCGTTGATCGGTCACTTCAGAGAGTGGCTAATAATGAAAAGTAGCTAATAACAAATATCCCAATAGCACATAAAAAATTTGTCGATAGCGATAAATAAGGACACACAATGATTAAAGAGATTAAGCAAGACGGCGAAGCACGCATGCAAAAAACGTTGGAAGCGCTTGAGAGTACTTTCAGTAAAGTTCGCACTGGACGTGCACACCCAGGCATGTTGTCAGGCGTGATGGTCAGCTATTATGGTTCTGATACACCGCTAAACCAAGTAGCCAGCGTCAACGTTGAAGACTCACGTACGTTATTGGTTCAACCGTTTGACCGTACGATGGTACAAGCGGTAGACAAAGCCATTCGCGAAGCAGATTTGGGCCTAAACCCGATGACGGCTGATGTGATTCGTGTGCCAATGCCAGCGTTGACCGAAGACACCCGCCGCGATATGCAAAAACTTGCTCGCGGAGAAGCAGAGAGCAGCCGTGTGTCTATCCGTAATATCCGCCGTGATATGATGAATGACATCAAAGACTTGGCCAAAGAGAAAGAAATCTCAGAAGATGATGAGCGCCGTGCTAACGATGACATCCAAAAAATCACTGACAAATATATTGAAACTATCGATAGCCGCCTGAGCAAAAAAGAAAGCGACTTGATGGAAGTTTAACACGAGCAATTTTGCCATCCATCATTTATGGCAAAACGTAGTTCAGAGTATTATCTACATTTTAGCAGCCAATACCTTGTAGTTATTGGCTGTTTATTATTGGGTAAACTGATATGACCT
Source organism: Psychrobacter piscatorii (assembly GCF_904846415.1). Taxonomy (GTDB): domain Bacteria; phylum Pseudomonadota; class Gammaproteobacteria; order Pseudomonadales; family Moraxellaceae; genus Psychrobacter; species Psychrobacter piscatorii. The sequence continues at coordinate 51,579 of NZ_CAJHAR010000021.1, forward strand.
ATTAATACATTCATAGTTTTTTAATCTCTATTAAATTTATGGCAAACTATAGGTTGCATAGCGCGTCTTTCAATCTATTAAAAGCGTTGATAAAGCAATTATGATAAGTTTGTGAATTGTATTTGTAAGCCTTTTTAAACATTGTCGCACACGTTATTATTATTTCACCTTAACAATAAGCAAGTTCGCCTATGTCCACTTCAGCCATCACGGCTTCTGTTCTTCTTCCACGTCATATTGCTATCATTATGGATGGTAATAATCGCTATGGTAAAGCCAATAATTTAGGCAAAGGCCAAGGGCATGTGGTGGGTAAAGATGCGTTAGACCCCATCGTTGAATACTGTGTCGAAACTGGTATCGAGGTTCTGACCGTATTTGCTTTCTCTAGTGAAAACTGGCAACGTCCACCCAGTGAGGTGGCGCTATTAATGCAGTTACTAACCTCGACTATTCATGAGCAAATGCCGCGTATGAGTGAATATCGTATTCGCTTACGTTTTATCGGTGATCGCAGTCAGCTTAGTGAAGAATTGCAAGCATTAATGGCAGATGCTGAAGCAGAAACTGCAGGCTTTGATGCCATGACATTAGTGATTGCGATTAGCTACGGTGGACAGTGGGATATTGCTCATGCAGCAAAACGGCTGGCACAACAAGTGCAGGCAGGTGAGTTGAGAGCTGAAGATATTAGTGCAGAAATGCTCGGTGAGCAAGTACAACTGGCAGACGCACCAGCAGTAGACATGCTTGTTCGTACCGGTGGTGATTACCGAATATCAAATTTTTTATTATGGCAATCGGCCTATGCGGAGTTGTTTTTCACGCCAACTTTATGGCCAGATTTTGTTCCAGAAGAGCTGGCTTTAATGATTGCTGAGTTTGCACAGCGTCAGCGCCGCTTTGGTAAAACCAGCGAGCAGGTAGGGATAGAGCAGCATAGTCGCTGACGCAATAGTAGCCATAAAAATTCAGACAGTATTCTCTAGGTTGCTAATACCGCTTGCTTACGAGATGATAAATCGTTTTAATGAGGGTCAATGCTATTAATGGGCACAGGTCTATTAACTGTTATAATGCATTTTTTTGACTGTACCTTCTTCATTATTATAAGGCTCGATAAGTATGTGGCAACGAATTAGAACGGCAATAGTTCTCGTTATTATCGTTGGTATTGCAATGTTTGCGAGCCAAACCCCTATTTTATTCGCACCGCTTTTAGCCGTTGGCGTCATTATCGCAGCTCATGAGTGGGCTAAGTTGATGCCGAAGTGGCGTCAACCTATTGTCTTTGTGCTATTAGTTTTAGTGATAACTGTCGTATCGCTTATGTTTAAGGTGACTTGGTTATTCTGGTGGACGGCTTCGCTTGTCATATGGCTGATGGCACTGTCTTGGGTGCGTGCATTCCCAACAAAGACGAAATGGTACGGAAAACATCTAGCGTTGTTGGGTGTGGTTATTTTGACAGCCTCTATTACTGCGATTTTTTACCTCTGGCAGCTATCAGCATGGTGGCTACTCTATGTATTTTTATTGGTCTGGTGTGCTGATAGCGGTGCTTACTTTGTTGGTCGCAAGCTTGGCCGCCGAAAAATGGCACCCAATGTCTCACCCAATAAGAGTATGGAAGGATTGGCCGGTGGTTTGATTACAGGTCTACTGGTAGTCGTTGCGATCAGTGTGTTTAAGCTACAACTGACAGGCGCATCTCTAGTCGCCTTTGTGGCACTATCGGCGCTAACGATTCTGGCTTCTGTGCTTGGTGATCTTTTCGAATCAATGCTCAAGCGCCGTGCTGATGTCAAAGACTCTGGTACTATTTTACCAGGGCATGGTGGTGTACTTGATCGTATTGATTCATTGCTATCTGCAACTCCAATATTCGCACTTGGCTTTTGGGCGATACAGCAGCTAGGTTTGATTGTGGTATAAGACAACAAAGTCACTTAGCTGATTTTATAATGTGATAAGTAAGCGAAGTGACCGTTTTGGCTAGTCTTTTACGACGGTCTTATTTATTACTATATAGCTTTATTGCCCTTTATACTGTTCGACCCTCATTTGCTCTTTTCTCCTTCTCTAAATATTAAATATCATAGGCATTAATGGTTATGACGCAACGCATCGCCGTACTAGGCGCGACAGGCTCGATTGGCGATAGCACGTTAGCAATATTAGCGGCGCAACCGCAATATTATGAAGTCTACGCATTGTCAGGCTACCACCGTTTAGATAAGCTGTTTGCGCTCTGTCAGCAGTTTTTGCCTAAGCGCGTCAGCGTGCCAACAGCCGCTGTGGATGATTTTGCCAAAAGGCTTAAAGCAGCAGGAATTGATAGTGATGTAGTAGGGGGCGAGGAAGGTCTAGTAGATATAGCCACTGATTCACAAACTGATACTGTCGTTGCTGCTATCGTAGGCGCGGCAGGACTGCCTTCTACCTTAGCAGCAGCACGCGCAGGTAAACGTATTTTGCTCGCCAATAAAGAAGCGCTGGTGATGGCAGGGCAGGTAATGATCAATGCGGTCAAAACACATAACGCTACGTTGTTACCCCTCGATTCTGAGCACAATGCCATTTTTCAGTGCTTACCACTTGCTATTCAGCAAGACAATACGCAAATTCATCAGCCAAATCATGGTGTCCGTAAACTATGGTTAACAGCCTCTGGTGGGCCATTTTTGCAGCAGTCTTTTGAACAGATGCAGCAAGCAACTGTCGCAGAGGCAGTCAAGCACCCTAACTGGTCAATGGGTCAGAAGATATCTGTCGACTCAGCCACAATGATGAATAAGGGGCTTGAGCTGATCGAGGCTTGTCATTTATTTGATTTGCCTGAAAATAAAATAAATGTGGTCATTCATCCACAAAGTATCATTCACTCAATGGTAGAATATAGCGATGGTAGCTTTTTAGCACAGCTTGGCAGTCCAGATATGAAAACCCCAATTGCCCATGCGCTCAGCTATCCTAGCCGTATCGATAGCGGTTCGCAGCCATTAGATTTATATGCACTTAGTGGTTTGGAGTTCATCGAGCCTGATCTGCAAAAATTTGCCTGCCTACGTTTGGCTCGTCAAGCAATGCAAGCAGGTACGCAGGCGACTATTGTATTGAATGCAGCTAACGAAATTGCAGTAGCAGCATTTTTGGATGGACAAATTCGCTTAACTGATATCGCTGATATCAATGAGCAAGCCTTAAACGATATACAGCTGCCACCATTAACTGAAACGGCTGATATAGAAGATATATTAGCCATTGACAAGATAGCACGTCACCTTACGGATAAACTTGTGGCAAAGTTGGCGTAATCGCGGCAATCATTAGCAATAGATAGTCTCTTAATTAAAAGATGGTGCTAATAAACGATATTAGTGAAGATGTCGATGTTAATGTTGATAAAAGATACTAAGCAACAATACTGAGAAAAGATCATGACGTTTTTATTAACGCTTCTTGCGGCAATATTTGTCTTAGGTCCACTCATTGCCTTACATGAGTGGGGGCACTATATCGTGGCACGGATGTGCGGCGTCAAAGTATTAACATACTCTATCGGTTTTGGCCCTAAACTGTTTGGTTGGACCAGCAAAAAAAGTGGAATCGACTATCGTATCTCGGCATTGCCACTCGGCGGCTATGTCAAAATGCTTGATGAGCGTGAAGGCAATGTCGCAAAAGATGAACGGCATCTTGCGTTTAATTATCAGCATCCGCTCAAGAAGATTGCGATTGTCGCCGCTGGTCCTATCATGAATTTCATCATTGCCATTGCGCTCTTTTGGGTGTTGTTTATGACGCCGTCTGAGCAGTTGGCTACGAAAATCGGGCAAGTACTGCCAGATACCCCAGCTGCGATGGCGCAATTACCTGTTGGTGATAAGATTGTTGCGATTGATGGACACGACGTACAGACGTGGGAAGGTATCAATTATCGCCTTGCAGGACGGATGGGTGAGACAGACAATGTGAGTATTACACTACAGTCAGACGCCCAAACCAATCAGTCGATCAAAACCTATCAAGCACCAGTCACACAATTTATGCAGGGTGATGCACAAGGTAAAGATGCATTGACCAGCTTTGGTATGTTACCGTGGCAGCCACAGATTGCCCCGATTGTCGGTGAATTGGCGCCTGATGGTGCGGCTAGCCGTCAAGGTCTACAGGTGGGCGATCGTATTACTGCCATCAATAATCAAAACATTGACGATTGGATTAGCGCCACGCGTATTATTCGTGATAATCCCGAGGTGTTACTTAATTTTACCGTATTGCGTGATGACAAAACGGTGCAATTGCAAATTATGCCGCAAGGTAAAAAAGACAACTTGGGTAATGATTACGGTCAAATTGGCGCCATGGTAGACCAGACTGAGATTGTTATTCCTGATGCTTACAAAACCACCGTGGTTTATGGCCCTGGCGAGTCATTGGTTAAATCATTTGAAAAGACTGAGCAACTAGCCGTGATGACAGTAAGCTCGATGGGAAAAATGCTCTCAGGTATGATTGGTCTGGATAACTTGTCAGGTCCGATTACCATTGCCAAAGTTGCCAAGCAAAGCTTTGATATCAGTTGGCAGATGGTATTATCGACGGCTGCATTGATTAGCCTGAGTCTTGCTGTATTGAATCTTTTACCGATTCCAGTATTGGATGGTGGTCATATCGTTTATCATTTTATCGAACTGATTCGCGGTAAACCGCTCTCTGAAGGGGTGCAAATGGTGGGGTTAAATATCGGTTTACTCTTACTGGCAGGTTTCATGGTGTTAGCAATTGGTAATGACATCAGTAGGCTGTTTTGATTGGTTAATGAGTAATATAATCAATAAAGCACGATATACTAATGGTTTAATGGCGCTTACGATTTGATTGTTGCTATGATACGCAAGATACTTTGTGTCATAGCCTCTGTACTAATCGTAATTTTTAGTTTATTTTGTGATGCTTTTTATATAAAGTGTTCTGAGTCAGCCATGCATGGAGTTGCAACTTTATGCAAATGGGCTGGACAACATGTGCTTTTTAACTTAACTTTAGCAAGTTTTTTATTGACGGATAGTGTTTATGCGTACGCCTTTATTTATGAGCGCGGCTGGGTTGCCGTTAGTTGTAGCGATGATGAGTATGCCGGTACAGGCTGCAGAATTTGTAGTGACTGACATCGGTTTTAACGGCCTGCAACGCCTAACCCCTGATAGCCTCTATCCGGTTCTACCTATTACGGTAGGAGATACGGTAAATGACAGTAGCTTGGCTGCCAGTATCAAGGCACTATATGCGACTGAAAATTTTGCCGATATTCAAAGCCGTGTCGAAGGTGGCAATCTAAGGTTTGATGTTGTTGAACGTCCAACCATTGCCGAAGTGAATTTTGAAGGTAACAAGCTCATTCCTAAAGAAGGGCTTGAGCAAGGTCTTGGGAATGCTGGACTGTCTGTCGGTAATGTACTGAAGCAATCGACTCTGCAAGGCGTTGCTAACGAGCTGCAACAGCAGTATATCAGTCAAGGCTATTACAACAGTAATATTGAAGTAGATCAGACGGTACTTGATGGTAATCGCGTTAAGCTTGATGTACGCTTTATCGAAGGTAAGCCTGCTAAAGTTGTTGATATCAATGTGATTGGTAACAAACACTTTAGTGATGAAGAAATCAAAGATGTCTTTGCTGTAAAAGAATCATCATGGACACGCTTGCTATCAAAATCTGATCGATATGCACAAGAAAAACTGGCCGCGAGTTTAGAAAATTTAAAAGCATTGTATCAAAACGATGGTTATGTGCGTTTCGCAGTAGATAACGCGGTACTTAATATTAGTGAAGATAAACGTAGTGTGTTCATCGAAGTCAGTTTGAGTGAAGGTGAGCAGTATCAGTTTGGTGACGTCAATTTCTTAGGTAAGCCCACTTTTGATAATAACGAACTAAAAGAGTTGGTTACTTTTGCGCCTAATGAAAAATACTCACAAGCCAAACTGGATGAAACAACAGCCGCGCTCAAAAGACGCTATGGTAACGAAGGGTATTATTTAGCCCAAGTTAGACCAGTACCACGCATTAATGACGACACCAAAATGGTTGACGTGGATTATTATATCGATCCTGCACGTCCTATTTATGTTCGCCGTATTAACTTCACAGGTAATATTAAAACTCAAGATGAAGTATTGCGCCGTGAGATGCGTCAACTGGAAGGGTCTCTTGCCTCTAGCGAAAAAATTCAGCTATCGCGTACGCGTCTTATGCGTACCGGTTTCTTTAAAGCAGTTAATGTTGACGTAAAACCAGTACCCAATCAGCCAGATCAAGTAGATGTCAACTATACAGTAGAAGAGCAACCTTCTGGCAGTTCAACGATTGCGGCAGGTTACTCGCAGAGCGGCGGTGTTACTTTTCAGTTGGATTTAACCCAAAATAACTTTATGGGAACTGGTAACCGTGTTAAAGCTGCACTGTCACGTTCAGAGACACGTGATTCGTATAGCTTAGGATATACCGATCCATACTTTACAGAAAATGGCGTCTCGCAAGGCGTGAGTGCTTACTATCGCGAAACCAAATACGATGATAGAAACGTTAGTAATTATGTCACTGATGCCTACGGTGCTACGCTAAATTACAGCTATCCTGTGGATGAGACCAAGCGTGTCAGTGCTGGTCTAAATGTTGATAATACGTCAGTTCGTGGTGGTCGTTTCCTTGGTATATCAAACGCGCAAGAAATCATTGATGATGGTGGTACTGTTGAAAACTTTACTGGGGATTTTGAAGGTCGTACTGGCTTTAAAAATGACTATCAGACTTACAACTTGCTGTTTGGGTGGGATTACAGCACATTAGATCGCCCAGTGTTTCCAACCAAAGGTATGAGCCACACTGTTGACGCTACCATTGGTCTTGGCGATGCTAATTATCAGAAACTTGTTTATAGTGGTAACGTATATTACCCACTTTACAAAGACTTGGTGGCTCGTGGTTATACTAAGCTGGGTTATGGTAATGATTTACCATTCTATGAGAATTTTTACGCGGGCGGTTATGGTTCAGTACGTGGTTATGAATCTTCAACATTAGGACCTAAGTCACAAGGCTACTTCGATGCCATTAATTCTGATAGACGTTTTAAAGATGAAGAGGTCGGTGGTAATGCGTTAGTTACCTTCGGTAGTGAACTGATCTTACCGATGCCGTTTAAAGGAGATTGGGCAGATCAGGTACGTCCAGTATTATTTGCTGAAGGTGGTCAGGTCTTCGATACGAGTGATAAAGAAGATCGCACTTTTATCGACCCTAATACTGGTGATCCTGCTGTGAATGCAGATGGTTCTGAGATAAAGCTACTAACTCAAGATAATAATTTCCGTTTTAGTGCAGGTGCAGGTGTGACTTGGTATACACCAATTGGTCCAATTTCACTCAGTTATGCCGTACCTTTTGGTGATAAAGAAGGCGACGAAACTGAAAAAGTCCAGTTCCAGATTGGTAATACATTCTAGATCGCTAATATTATCTAAACATATCTAATCGTTCTCAAGTATTTGTCTAAGTAAGTTAGAGCGTCATTAGTTCCCAGTAGGTCGTCAAAACACATTGTTATTTTGACGACCGTTTTATATATAACAATAGTCTATTAATAGTCATTATGATAACGATTGAGCAACTTATCACTCGGATTGAGCAGCGTCAGCCCATTATCAATAAGGCTGATATTAGTGCTGAGCAGTTACGTCACCCATTTAACAGTGTTGGAAGTTTAACCACTGCTGACCAAAAGCAGCTAAGCTTTTTGGCAGACCCTCACTATATCTCCAGTTTGTCCGGTAGCCAAGCAGGTGCAGTATTGGTCACCCAAGAGTATCGTGACCAAGTACCTAAGTCGGCCTTAGCGTTGGTTGTCTCTAACCCATACCTAGCTTATGCCAGTGCTAGCCAACTATTTGCCCGTCAGTCGCTATCTGTGGGGATCCATCCTAGCGCTGTGATCTCTGATAGCGCTGTGATTGGTGATGAGGTTAATATTGGTCCTTTTTGTGTCATTGGCGACTATGTACAGATAGGGGCGCGTAGCTCACTTGATGCCCATGTAGTGATGGAGGCGCATTCTGAGATTGGTACTGATGGTGTCATCAAGTCACAAGTGGTTATTGGCCATGACTGTGTCATTGGCAATTATGCAAGATTACATGCGGGTGCGAGTATTGGTGCCGAAGGGTTTGGCTTTGCTCCTACCAACAATCCTAGTGTTTCAGGCTGGGAGCGGATCGCTCAGCTAGGCCGTGTGATTATTGGTGATCATGTACGCATTGGTAGTCACACCTGTATCGATCGCGGCGCCATTGATGATACGGTTATTGGCAATCATGTTATCATTGATAATTTGGTTCAAGTTGCCCATAACGTACGTATCGGCGACGGCACTGCCATTGCCTCCCAAACGGGTATTGCCGGTAGTACGACTATAGGTAAACGTTGCATTATTGGCGGTGCTGTCGGTATCACAGGGCATATCGAAATTACAGATGATGTGGTTTTATCAGGTATGACCATGGTTACCAAATCTATAAAGACTGCTGGTTCATATTCTTCTGGAACTGCTGCTATGCCAACTGCTAATTGGCGCCGTGCAGCGGTACGCTTTCGTCAGCTTGGGCGTGATTAATGCGAACACATACAAACAATAAACATTCAAAACATAGCAAGGAAGCCTCATTATGAGCAATAACCATATAGATATCCCAACTGATGAAGACATCAAAAGCTTGGCTGAGCAAGGTCTTACTCTGCCACTAACGTATCATACGATTAAGCATTATTTACCACATCGTTATCCTTTCATGTTGGTCGATAGAGTGGTCGCTTGTACACCAGGAGAGTGCATTACGGGTATCAAGAATGTGACCATTAATGAAGAGTTTTTTAATGGACATTTTCCTGACGAGCCAATCATGCCAGGGGTATTGATGGTAGAGGCAATGGCACAGGTTTCAGGCATACTTGGTTTTATTAGTGCAGGTCTGACTTCAGAAGATGGCTATCTGTATTTGTTTGCTGGTGTGGATAAAGTGCGGTTTAAGCGCCGAGTCATTCCTGGTGATCAACTCATCATTCGTGCCAAGACAGTGATGCAGCGCCATGGTATTTATAAGTTTGATTGTACGGTACATGTCGAAGACGAACTTGCTGCGAGTGCTCAAATCATGATTGCGCGTCAAGAACAGCAAAAAATTAAAGACAGTAAAAGTGCCTAAGTTGGTAATGAGTTAGCATTCATAAGGCGCTATATCGAATCGATCTTCACAATTATAATGAGCTATTATATTGATATTTAACAAACCAGCTGCATTTGGCTGACTATTTATTTGCATTAAATGATACAAGGGCCCACATCATGAGTCAGATTCACCCTACAGCACTCATCTCACCATCTGCACAGATTGATGAGACTGCCATCATTGGTCCCTACTGTATCATTGGTGATGAAGTGTCAATTGGACCACATACTGTGTTGCATAGGCATGTTGTTGTAACTAGGTTGACTCGTATTGGTGCGAACAACCAGTTTTATCAGTTTGCGAGTGTTGGAGAGGATCCTCAGGATCTAAAGTATGCAGGTGAGCGTACTTGGCTTGAGATTGGCGATCACAATACGATTCGCGAAGCTTGTAGCCTACATCGCGGTACTGCACAAGATAGTGAGCTGACCAAGATAGGTAGTCATAACTTGTTGATGGTCAATACTCATGTGGCGCATGATTGTGTGATTGGTGATCATAATGTGCTGGCAAATAATGTGGGTGTTGCAGGTCATGTGACTATCGGCAGCCATACAATCATCGGTGGCAATTCAGGTATTCATCAGTTTTGTACAGTAGATGATTACAGCTTAATCGGCGGTGCCAGTTTGATTTTAAAAGATGTCGCAGCGTTTACGATGGTGTCTGGTAATCCAGCAAAAGCTCATGGTCTAAATATCGAAGGCATGCGCCGAAAAGATTGGTCGAAAGAAACCATTGATGTCTTACGCCAAGCGTATCGTACCGTCTTTAGATCGGGTCTGACCACAGCAAAAGCGTTGGAGGTTCTGCAAGGCGAGCTACTATCTCAAGAGCCAAAAGTTCAATTGCTGATTGATTCACTACAAAAAAGTCGTCGCGGGGTGGTGCGTTAAACGCATATTGAACCACTATAGAATCTAGGCTAGATAGTCGTTTTTTACATTTTTAATCTGCCTAAATTCTATTAATAAAAGATAATAATGCTAAAAGCCATAACCAATTGTTATGGCTTTTTATATTTATGAGTACTTGACTTTTTTGGTCGCTTAGCAGAAACTGAGCGTTTATGATATTGTAAACAATTCTTTCTTAATGTTACGGGGCACTTCATATTGAAGTGTTTACTAAATAGTTTGATAGTAGTAGTCACTATTTATGATGATCAAGGAGGATTGTCAGTAGCGTTATTTGAAGTACGAGGACGCAAAAAATGGCTATCAATAAACAAGAACATGCACAATGGAGCTCAAGTTTTGGCTTCGTGTTAGCGGCAGTAGGTTCAGCAGTAGGTTTGGGAAATATATGGAAATTTCCCTATATGGTGGGCGAGAGCGGTGGTTCAGCTTTCGTTATCGCTTATTTATTCTGTATCGCGCTAGTCGGTTTTCCAATACTAGTTGCTGAATGGCTCATTGGTCGCCGTGGACAAAAAAACCCAGTCAACACGTTTGCGGATGTGGCTGCTAGCGAAGGTAAATCTCGTAGCTGGACCATCGTTGGTGCTACTGGTATTTTGGGTGGCTTTTTAATTCTATCATTCTATAGTGTCATCGGTGGTTGGGCACTTAACTATATCACCAAGGTTGCGTCAGGCAGCTTTACAGGTCAAGATAGTGATTCTGTGGCTGCGACCTTTGATGCGATGCTAGCATCAGCCGGTACATTGACGATTTGGCACACCGTATTTATGATTTTGACTGCCGTCATCGTTGGTATTGGTGTAACAAGTGGTATCGAAAAAACAGCTAAGATTTTGATGCCACTACTGGGTGTGATTCTTTTCGTTATCGTTGGTTATAATGTAGTAAATGGCGGTTTTGGTGAGGCAGTTGCTTATCTGTTCACGCCAGATATGAGCAAGCTGACGGCTGACGTTATGCTTGCAGCATTAGGTCATGCCTTCTTCACGCTATCGATTGGTATGGGCATCATGGTTGCTTATGGTTCGTATTTGGGCCGTGAAGTGAACTTGCTAAAAACCGCACGTACTGTTGTTATCTTGGATACGGTTATCGCTTTGGCGGCCGGTCTAGCCATCTTCCCAATTATCTTTAGTAACGGTCTAGATCCTGCATCAGGTCCTGGTCTGATCTTCGTCAGCTTACCGATTGCTTTTGGTAGCATGGGTGCAGGTACTATCATTGGTGCATTGTTCTTTTTGCTTATCACCTTTGCAGCTGTCACCTCATCTATCTCATTGCTAGAGCCAACGGTTGAGCTGCTAGAAGAGCGTACGTCGATGAGCCGTACCGTATCGACTATCGTTGCCAGTACTGTGATTTGGCTATTAGGTATTGCCGCATTGCTATCGTTCAACCTATGGTCTGAATTTACTATCATGGGTAATGGTATCTTTGATGCACTAGACAAGATTACCAGTAAGTTCCTGTTACCTCTAACAGGTCTTGCGGCCATCGTATTCGTTGGTTGGAAAATGGATCAGCGTAGCATTCAGCAAGAGCTTGGTTTATCTAATGCTACATGGCAGCTTTGGCAAATTGTTGCAAAATTCATCGCGCCAATCGCTGTGATCGTGGTATTTGTTACCTCACTGATGGGCTAATGTGTATTTATAGTGATTTAGATATTCTTAGATTAACACACCAAGTGCAACGCTAATTAATATTATAGAACGCCTGCATAGGCGTTTTAAACCCTAAGCGTTTTCTTGGTCTGTTATTTAGTTTGTTCTCAATGTCCTGCATCTCATCATCA
>NZ_CAJHAR010000022.1 GCF_904846415.1 Psychrobacter piscatorii
GTTATGGTACTCGTAAAGTCTGGAAACAGTTGAAAGCAGAGGGTATACATCCTGCACGCTGCACTGTAGAGCGGTTAATGCGGCAGCATGGCATGCAGGGTGTTTGGCGAGGTAAAGGTAAGATAACGACTAAGTCTCGTGACGATCAAAAGCGTGCTGATGATTTGGTTAATCGTAACTTTAATGCCCATCGCCCTAACCAACTATGGGTTGCTGATTTTACCTATATAAAGACACTGAGTGGCTGGGTATATACCGCCTTTATCATTGATGTATTTGCTCGCGCTATCGTTGGCTGGAAAGTATCAGATCGTATGAACACTGATATGGTGATGGCAGCACTAAACCAAGCCATTGCAGACAGAAACCATCCTAAAGATGTCATTCATCATAGTGATCGCGGCGTTCAGTACTTATCAATTCGCTATACTGATAAGATGGCTGATTCTGGCGTCATTGCATCTGTTGGCACGACAGGTGATTCATACGATAATGCGTTGGCTGAAACGGTTAACGGACTTTATAAAACGGAGGTGATTGAATATTTAAAACAGCAGTGGCAAGGTGTGAACGATGTTGAATTAGCAACCCTAGAATGGGTGGACTGGTTTAACAAAACTCGCATTCATAGTACGATTAGTTATGTGTCGCCTTTTGAGTTTGAGAGACGATACTATGATAGTCTTTGTGAGTCAGACAAAGCTGCCTGACTCAAGCAATCCACTCTCCGATATAGTCGGGGCGGTTCAGTTGTACGCTATCTTCACCGTTTATTTTGTCGTCGCCATACTGATAAACATCGCCAATACAGACGTTAGACTCATCCATCTCAGGAAAGCCATCAACGGTTTCAGTAGTAAGATTTTCACCGAGCGTACCGACGCGTACTTTTAGGTCAAACTCTGTATTGATTTTTTCGTACGTGGCCGTTGGCAGTTGATGCACCGCTTTGAGTGGGCCGCCATGATGTTTGCGATCGGCTTGCTCGTCAGTGGTCAATCCCATAAAATTGACGGCGACGGGTGCTGTAATGGGCGCTTTATCAATGGCACTCATTTCTTCACGAGTGAAAGGCATGGCTTTGCCCGCGCGGACACATACTAAGTTTGCCACATGCAAGGGTAGGTTAATCTCAGAATTTGAGCGGTGAGTAGCAGACATGGGCAATCCTTAATGATACGTGAGAGCAGGACAAAATTTGCGCAGCAATAGTGATAAGGATGATAACAATCTATCCGACAATTATCCATTCTAATGGCTGTTTATCATTGCAGATATGTCTAAATATCGGCACAAAAAAAGACCAGAATAACAATTCTGGTCTTTTGGTCTTATGCTTTTAGTATGACGCGATTATTGTACTCAATAATCTTATTTGTTCTTGTTGCGACGACCAGCGGTTTTCTTTTCACGCGGTGTGGCGACCAGTTCAGCCAACTGATCCGGTGATGACCATAGGCCCTCTAAGTCATAGAACTCACGCGCTTGCGGGGTCATGATATGGACAACAACCGCGCCCAAGTCAATCAAAGTCCAGTCAGAGTCGATACCGCCTTCACGGCCAAGTGGCATAAAGCCTGCTTGTTTGGCTTCAGCGCCGACGCTATCCGCCATCGCGCGTACATGACGTTTTGAGGTACCATCAGCAATGACGATACGTTCGGTGACGTCAGTTAAGTCTTCTACATTCATTACAGTGATGTTCTTTGCTTTCATATCATCTAGCGCGCTTTGTACAAGGTTCAAGCACACGGTTAAGCGTTCTTCGGTCATGGTGTTGATCATAAATTTTAATCTCTTCAATCGTAACTATTAAAAATAAAGGGGTAAAACGTCAATTTGTCTGATTCGACTGATCATATGTCGTCAGTCACGTATAGAGACAGGATAGGCAAAATGACATAGATAAGGCGATTTTAACGGAATTGAGCAGCAGAATATAGCTGATGGGCGATAATATAGTGATAAACGGCAGGATTAAGCCATTTAGCTAATGAATTGGGGTGAGTATTGCTCATAATATCATTTATTGGTGCGATAGATGCGATTTGCCTCTCAGTGACGGGCATTTTATTTGTTTTATTGCCCAATATTTGTAGTTGCTCGCGTATTTGAGTGCTTGATACGGCAGTGATCGGTCGCGTATCTATATAAATGCGTCCTTTCATAGCGCTTTTCAAGTCAGTGCTATTTATGTCAAGGCTATTTGTTTTTGAGCTATCGTCTTCCGTGCTATCTACCAAGCATCGAGCAATTGGGGTTAATAGCTCAATCGGTGAGTTGGTTACGTGTGGTTGTAAAAGTCGCGGCAGTTGCGTTTGTAAGGTTGCCAGATATTGCGAGGCCGCTATAGGGTTTTCAAATGATGTCGCATTGTCAGAAACTCCATCATTAATATGATCGCTATCCTCACGATTAAACACCCACAGATTGACATAGTCCGTCAGTTGTAATCCATCCTTCCATTTATCCAAACTGCGCGCGCTGTCCATACCCATGATAAAAATTAAACAATCATGAGGGTACTGCTGTCTGAGTGCACGCACACTATCAATCGTATAGACAGGCGGCGCTTGCCATAGCTCTAGCTCATTGATTTGTATCGGTGTGTCTTGCGTTGCGAGCTGCAACATGGCTAGGCGATGAGCAGGATCTGTGCTTTGCGCCTTAAATGGCGAGCGTGCATTGGGTAATAAAGAAACGTGTAAGGGGCAGTTTTGCTGCTTTGCGATTGGTAATAAGTCCTGATAGACGTGTATAGCCACTTCTAAATGACCATTATGTACCGGATCAAACGAGCCGCCAAGATAGGCACGGATGGCAGGGGCAGAGGTCTGTTCGTGACTATTATTACTCGTATTTGGCATAAATAAATGCGTAAAAAGAGATGAAGTATCTGTTGGTATCAATACACCTTACTCTTTTATCCGCTAACCTTTTTATATTAACTGAATCATAGCGCTATTGTAGAGGGCGGGCGAGTATCTGTCATCACTATCTATCACCACCTATAGTCAGTGAAAATTAATACCGCTACATTATGCACTGCTAAATCAATTTTTTTGCTTGCTGTGCCTGCGCAGACAGAGGCTGCAAAAATTGATATTAGCAGTACCGTATCGTTTTTGAGATGCTTTGACTATACCACCACAGCACCAATAAAAAACCGACCATCATGACGATAGTCGGCGATATAAAGGACTTTAATTAACAAGTATGACAGCGATTAAATCAGGTCGCTATACGCTTGGATAGCGGTTAGCGCGATGGTATAGACGATATCATCAACGAGCGCGCCACGTGATAGATCATTGACTGGTTTGTTTAAGCCTTGAAGCATTGGTCCAACGCTGATGACATTGGCGCTACGCTGCACTGCTTTATACGTGGTGTTACCTGTATTGAGATCAGGGAAAATAAAGACGTTGGCTTGACCTGCGACAGGAGAGTCAGGCGCTTTTTGTTTGCCCACACTCATGACCGAGGCGGCATCATATTGTAGTGGGCCATCGACCTTGAGGTTTGGCGCACGCTCACGGACGATTTGAGTGGCACGAGCGACTTTTTCGACATCAGCACCTGCGCCTGATGAGCCCGTAGAATAGCTGATCATCGCGACTTTTGGATCGATACCAAAGGCAGCAGCGGACTGTGCCGATTGGATAGCAATTTCAGCCAACTCTTCAGCATTCGGATCAGGATTAATCGCACAGTCACCATAGACAACCACTTGCTCAGGCAACAGCATAAAGAACACGGATGATACGAGCGAGTACTGCGGTGCGGTTTTGATTAATTGAAACGCTGGGCGTACGGTATTGGCAGTGGTATGAATCGCACCTGAGACCAGACCGTCGACCTCATCTAGCTGTAGCATGATGGTGCCAAGATACACCGTATCTTTTAGATATTCAGCGGCGACGTCCGCGCCAGTTTTACCTTTACGGCGCTCCACGACGGCAGCGATATATTTGCTCATATCAAGGGTGTCGGGGTCGATGATTTCTAGACCTTCTGGCAACGTCAAATCGCGATTTTTGGCGACTTGCTCGACATCGCTACGCTTGGCCAGCAGTACGCAGTTGGCAATACCGCGGCTCTGACAGATACAGGCCGCTTCGACAGTACGTGGCTCAGAACCTTCTGGCAATACGATACGTTTTTTGGCGTGCTGTGATTTTTTGACCAGCTGGTGGCGAAACGCAGATGGGGACAAGCGCGGTTCATGATTACGGCTAAAGTATTCTTTAATCCAGCTCAAATCCAAATGGGCAGCGACATAACGCGCTACTTCTTCCGCACGCTCAGTATCATCACTTGGAATCTCAGAACTCATATGCATCAAGCTCTGCACCGTCTGATAGCTGTCGCTCTCGACACTCATGACAGGGATGCCAGTTTTGAGCGCTGATTGCCAAAGCTCAGCGACCGTTTTGCTTGGGGTGATACCGCCAGTGAGTACCAGACCTGCCAATGGAATCCCATTAATACAGGCCAACCCAGCAGCCAGCAATAAATCATCGCGGTCACCAGGCACCACCATTAACGTACCGCGCTTAAAGACTTCGTTGACACGTGCTACTGAGCGCGCCGTTAGACTGATACGATTGATACGACGTGTTTTTGCTTCACCGACATTGAGCCAAGTAGCATCCAGCTCTGTGGCAATATCCCATGTGCGCGGCACTGATAACGAATCGCTAAAAGGAACGACACCGATAAGGCGAAACGCATCAGTATTGAACGAAGGCGATAGGCGCTGCACTTCTTGCAAAAAGGTTGGATCTAAGCTGACGACCGCCTCACCCGGAGCGACTGGTTGATTCTCAAAGGTATTGGGTACGTCTTGTACCCGCATCAATATCACGCCAAGCGTACGCGCATCCATGACACCGCCGAACTCGCGAGCATGCACATCTAGCTTGTCTGCTAAATAGGCAGGCTTGCTGATATCAGCCGTACTGACAAATATAATCTTGGCATCTAAAGCATGGGCAAGCGCACGGTTGATTTGTGAGGCGTAAGAGGTCTCAGTGGTCGGCACCAGACCTTCACAGATGATGACATCAGGGCCATCATCAATCGTATGATAATTGGCAATCACTTCTTCCATCAAATCATCAAGATTGCCGTCGCCTAGCATCCGCTCGACGTGCTGACGGCTGATCGATTTGGGCGGCTTTAGTCCAAAGGCATGCATGGTCAATGCACTTGAGCTATCTAAGCTGTGCTGCTTATCTAGTGTATCGTCTTGCAAAAACGGCTTCATAAAGCCCGCTTTGATACCGTTATAATCAAATGCGCGAATCAGGCCAAGCGCGGCTGATGTCACACCGATACCGCGGCTAATGGGAACAAGTAAAATGGTCTGCATAATGTATCCTACGGTTTATTTTATTATTAAGTTCAATTCACCCTTGGCAGAATGAGCAATGTGCTGAGTATGTACGCCATAGCTTTATAGCAAATGTTAAGTATATAGGTATGGAGTATCAAACACTTTCACGCTTATATCAAATTCAATGCCTGACGCGTCTCTTGAGCAATACGGTACTCTTCGTCAGTTGGGACGACCCATAGCTCGATACTGCTGTCATCTGCGTGGAAGCTACCTTCTTTACCACGAACCAAACTGGCATTTTTTTCAGCATCTATTTTGATACCGAAATGACGCATCACTGCCAAAATTTTGGTACGTGTAATGTCGGAGTTTTCACCGATACCGCCAGTAAAGACAATACCAGTAAACTCTGGTAGCGCACAGCTAAGACTGGCCAGATATTTACCAGCACGATAGCAGAACATCTCGATAGCGAGCTGCGCATCTTCGTGACCTTCACTAGCTGCTTGCTCGATGGTACGCAAGTCGTTAGACAGTCCTGAGATGCCGAGTAGACCGCTGTCATTATTGAGCATTTTGTCGGTCTCTTCTAAGCTCATATCGAGCTGGCGTTTTAGATGCATGTGCAAGCTAGGATCTACATCGCCACTACGCGTGCCCATCATGAGGCCCTCAAGCGGGGTCAAACCCATGCTAGTATCGAGACTTTTGCCATCGTATACCGCCGCGATTGAACAACCATTACCCAAATGCGCGGTCAACCAACCATGCGGGCCTTCTGCCTCGGTGATTTGGCTGGCACGCTCTGAGACATAGGCGTGAGACGTACCATGAAAACCATAGCGACGGATTCTATGTTCTTCATATAAGTATTTTGGTAGCGCATAACGGAAAGCAACGGGCGGCATGGTTTGGTGAAAAGCGGTGTCAAACACCACCACTTGAGGCATATCAGGATAGATCGCCTGAACCGCTTCGATACCTAGGGCGTTTGCAGGGTTGTGTAGCGGAGCTAGTATTTTGAGACGTTTCACTTCTGCCAATGCATGCTCGTCAACGCGAACGGCTTTGGAATATTCGCGACCACCATGTACCACACGATGACCGACGGCGATGAAATGATACTGCTCTAGTAGCTCAAGGATTTTTTGTAGTGCCAGCTTATGGCGACCACCAGGGATAGAGATTTCAAGTTTTTCACCGTTTAAGGTCGTGTGTTTGATACGAGCCGTATCAAGACCTAAGTTTTCGGCAAGACCGGTGATACGAGTAGAGTTGTCATCGCTAATCAACGCGTATTTGATGGAAGACGAGCCACAGTTTAAAACCAAAGTTGGGCTGGTCAGGGTTGATGTTTCAGAGTTCTTGTCATCAAAAGTGGTCGTTAGGCTGGCGCTCATACTCTATCCTTAGATTGGTTTTTATAGGTGGGTTTTTGTAGGTAGAAAATCATCATATCGTCAGATTACTATGATAAAAATGACACTGACATCGCATCGTGTTCATATTAAGGTGGTGATAGATTGATCGTGTTTAACACAAAATTAGCTATATCCATGCTGATCTATCAAACAAGTATATGCTTGATCTTAGTCATACTGAGGCTGATGGTTGTATCTTATTACTATATAGCAGTACCGCCGAATCGCAGGCCTGCGCCTCATCATAGCCGTAAGGTCGCGGTATAATGTAACATATTTTTGTAGCTATACCGCGATAACGGTAAGGTTTAAAATTGGTGTCTATCAAGCGTTCAAAATATTGGTACATCTGTTATAGCTAGTGGCTCCTAGGTACTTTAGCCATTGATTATTAGCTGTTGTAGAGCAACCTTATGAATATCAAAAATTGTAAGAAATATTGTCTAAATACCTATCAGATATGTTTTTATGCGCAAATTATCAAGCGATACCGTCAGTAAATTATGATGAAAGCATCAAACCAATCCCCGCTATGAGCCAAATTTATTGGCCAATGCTGTTCAGTATGCGTACAGCTTTGTGTCATAATGCTATGATTAAAACTTTGATATTGGCTATGCTTTGGCTGCCTTTTTCGCTCTTTATTTATTACGATTTTTAATCGCACTTACACCGCTACACGCTCACAGGTGATCCACTCTATGTCTACTATACTTCGCTCATCAGAAACTGGGCATATCGCCTTATGGAGACTTGCCAGTCGCCGCGCCATTACTACTTTAGTAATTGGCAGTGCGATGATGGTAGGGTTGTCAGGCTGCGGACAAAAAGGCGCTTTGTACTTACCAGAGTCCAGTAGCCAAACGATAGAGGGTAGCCAATCTGTACTAAATAGTACGAGTCATCCACAAGATGCCGCTTTTGCAGGTATTGATGATGATACCTATCAAAAAAATGACTATCTAGATGAACAGCAAATACTGCCCGAGCCGAGTACGGATCCTAACGATTATTAACTTTTATTCTTACCCTTGATACCCTGATTATATTAGAGATGTTTATATGAGTCATTCTGAACTACCTGCTGACGTAACCGATTTTGCCACTGGCGAATCTGTCACTATCCAAACTGAGCAAGGTCTATATGTTGATCCTAAAGCGTTAAGCGCTCATCTGCCCGCGCTAAGCTATCGCGACGAGGCACTATATATGGAGCAGGTCAGTGTTGATGCGTTGGCAAAACAATATGGTACGCCATGCTATGTCTACTCAAAGCAGGCGATACTGGATGTTTATAAAGCCTATACCGATAGCTTCGCCAGTCTCAATCATCAGGTATGCTACGCGGTAAAAGCAAACTCGAATCTTGCAGTGCTTGGGGTGCTTGCGCAGGCAGGCGCTGGGTTTGACATCGTCTCTCGTGGTGAGCTGATGCGTGTATTGGCTGCAGGCGGAGCGGCGTCGCGCGTTGTATTCTCAGGTGTTGGCAAAACATATAGTGATATCGAATACGCACTGACCCAAGGTATTGGCTGTTTTAATGTTGAGTCAGTCAGTGAGTTGACCTTAATCAACGAGGTAGCGGTAGCACTTGATAAGCGTGCGCCAATCTCATTGCGCGTCAATCCAAATGTTGATGCCAAGACGCATCCGTATATCTCAACGGGTCTTAAAGACAACAAGTTCGGTATTACCCACGAAGACGCTCTAGCGGTCTATCAGCAAGCGGCGAATTTATCGCATATTGATATCGTTGGTATTGATTGTCACATTGGTTCGCAGCTGACTGAAGTCGCGCCGTTTGTCGCCGCATTAGACAAAGTCATTGAGCTGATACATAGCCTGCGTGATCATGGTATTGAGCTGCGTCACATTGATTTGGGTGGCGGTCTAGGCGTGCGTTATATTGATGAGACGCCTGTGTCTATCGATGAGTTTGCCGAGGCTTTATTACCAAAGCTTAGTGAGCTTGGTTTGACTGTATTCTTTGAGCCGGGTCGTAGTATCGTTGCCAATGCTGGTGTGCTATTGACGCAAGTCGATGTACTCAAGCCGACTGAGCACAAAAACTTTGCGATCGTCGATGCTGCGATGAACGACTTGATTCGTCCTGCTTTATATCAAGCTGAAATGGCTGTGATTCCAAGTACACTGCCGAGCGATGGCATGGATACAAATGGTACAAAGCCGTGGGACATCGTTGGCGCGATTTGTGAGACAGGGGATTTCTTAGCAAAAGACCGCTTACTATCACTTGCTGAAGGTGATGTGCTGGCTATGACAGGCGCGGGTGCTTATGGCTTTACCATGAGTAGTAACTACAACTCGCGTCCGCGTGCGAGCGAAGTGATGGTATCAGGTGATAACCATCAGCTCATCCGTAAACGTGAAACGGTTGAAGCCTTATATGCTGACGAAATACTGTGGCAGGATAAATAAAAGCGCCAACACTGACACTGTTTTTGCATAATAAATAAAACCCACCGTGATGATAACGGTGGGTTTTTTATGGCAAACTCGAATGGCATATATCGAGTTTGAGGTATAACGATAAGTTGGTATTTGATAGCGGTGATAATTATGATTGTATCTGACAGCGTGCTAATATAAGCCATACATAAAAATAGGATAGGACATCAAAGATATGCTAATAGAATTTACTAAAATGCATGGGCTGGGCAATGATTTTATGGTTATCGATTTGGTGACCCAGCGCCTAGATTTGACCAAGGAGTTGGTAGAGTTATTGGGAGATCGTCACCTAGGTATTGGCTTTGATCAATTGCTTGTGGTCGAGCCACCGATGCGCCCCGATGTTGATTTTAGTTACCGTATTTTTAACACGGATGGCACCGAGGTGGAGCAATGCGGCAATGGTGCGCGCTGTTTCGCCCGTTTTGTCCAAGCGCGCAAGCTGTCATTTAAGCAGCGTCTACGGGTTGAGACGGCGAGTGGCATTATCTCTTTGACCACTGATCGGTTTGGTTGGGTAGAAGTCGACATGGGTAAGCCCAAGTTTGAGCCAAATGAGATACCCTTTAGCCCAAGAGCCACGACCAAAATCCAAAACACTTATCACCTCGATGTAAATGGCACGCCTGTGCAGCTATATGTCGCCAATATGGGCAACCCACATGCTGTTATCAAAGTCGATGACGTGCTGGACGCCGAAGTTGAGACGTTGGGCAAGGCCATTGAATCTCATCCAGCATTTCCAGATCGCGTCAACGTGGGCTTTATGCAAGTGATGAACCAGCGTCATATACGTCTGCGTGTGTATGAGCGCGGTGTTGGCGAAACGCAAGCCTGCGGCACGGGCGCCTGTGCCGCAGTTGCAGTTGGTATAAGAGAGGGCTGGCTCGATGAAGGCGAAGAAGTACGCGCGCAGCTCTATGGTGGCAGCATGATCATCAAGTGGCAGCCTGGCTATTCAGTTATGATGACGGGTCCGACTGCTTTTGTTTATGAAGGAGTCTTTAGTCCAGATGGTTTGATGGCGCAAGCAGGTATTAAGCCAAGTTCTGAAGGCTGATATCTGTCGTTAGACAAATGATATCAATAACATGGGTGCTTCTGATATGGTTATGTCCACTCATCAAGACGGTCAGACAACGCAAACGGCACCTTGGCTATCAGCTGAGCTGGCGGTAAATATAGAGTCAGATGCCGCGCTACGAGCGTTATTAGCACCTGTCCATCGTTGGCTCAATACGCTGTCTGTGCGCAACCATTCGCCGCATACGCTGACCGCTTATTTTGCTGGCTTAAACCAACTTGCGCTGTTTTTACGTGGTAAGCGATTGACGTGGACGCGTTGTGATAAGCGCCAACTGGCTCAGCATATCAGTCAGCGTCTCGATGAAGATAAGCTTGCGCTTGCTAGCGTTCAGCAAGAGCTGTCAGCGATTCGGCATTTTTATGGTTGGCTCATAGAGGAGGATTTGGCGCGTATCAATCCAACGACCGGCTATCAGCTCAAGCGTAGCCCTAGACCATTACCTTCGATTGCTGATGTGGATTTATTGACGCAATTATTGGATCAACAAATCCCCGACACGCCAGAGCAAGCGCGCCTGTGGTTGCGTGATAAAGCCATGTTTGAGCTGCTTTATAGTAGTGGTCTACGTGTTGGCGAGTTGGTCGCACTTGATATGGCTGATGTGGACTTGTCTGATTTACGGGTCCGAGTCACTGGTAAGGGTAATAAGACCCGCTTAGTACCATTAGGTGCAAAGGCAGCAGAGGCGATAACGCGCTATCTACCGCATCGCAATCTATGGGTTGAGCAGATGGACAGTGCCTTGTTCATTAGCGAAAAGCTCGGCACCAGACTATCGACGCGAGCAGTACAGCAGCGTTTAAAAGTTGCTGCGACTCGCGCAGGTATCGCGCAAAACATGTATCCACATCTACTGCGTCATTGCTTTGCCTCACACATGCTGTCAGGTAGTGGTGACTTGCGTGCTGTGCAAGAGATGTTAGGACATAGCGATATCAGTACTACGCAAATTTATACCCACGTTGATTTTGCCAAATTAACACAAGTCTATGATCGCGCCCATCCACGAGCCACCCACACTCAAAATGATGAAAACCCTACCTAATTAAGTCATTTACGGTTTAAGTAATCTATGTTACTTCCTAAACTACGCCAAACGATGGCAATCAAAGATAGGTAGTTTCTGTCGACCTTGCACTTGAGCTTGCTTGTCTAATGATGCCATGACGATGGCGTATCCTTTATCTACGTCAGATGTCGTAGACAGATTTAGCTCACTACTATCATGGCTCGCAATAACGCTACCATCAAAAGCAGTAATGGCGGTATGTCCCCACGTCTGGCGAGTATTGCCATCTTTATATGCATGATCGCCGCCCTGTGCTGCCCCAATCACCATACACTGACTGTCCAAAGCACGTGCCTGTAACAACAGCGACCAATGCGCTTGTCCAGTCAGATAAGTAAAAGCAGACGGTGCACTTAATATGTCAGCACCTGCTTGACGTAAGCGCTGCGCTAGAGCAGGAAAGCGCAAATCAAAACAGACCATCATACCTAACTGATAGACAGCGTCGCCGGATTCAAGAGGCGCAACCACTGTTTGCGTGCCCGGCTCAAACGTCGCCGCTTCATTGTAGCTGCCTTGCTTGTCGGCCACGGTCGCGGTAAACAGATGGATCTTGTCGTAGCGTGCCACTCGCGTCCCATCTGGTGCAAACAACTGACTGACTTGGCGTAGCCGACCATCAGGAACGACCATGCCATCAGGCCGATAAGGGCAAGGCAGTGAGCCTGCCAGTAGATATATATTATGAGTGCGGGCATACTCTGCCATCGTCGCTGATAGCGCGTCAAAACGCTCTGCAGTCGCAAACTGTTGGCCCATGCTACAGCAGTTTTCAGGTACGACAACGAGTTCAGCACCTTGCGATTTGGCATCAATGATCGCCGCTTCTATATTCGCTAAATTGCTATCGATGTCTTGCTGGCTGTTCATTTGAATCGCAGCTGTGGTAAATTGAGGGATATTTGTTTGGTCATGCATGACAATATTCTCCGTAAATGTTGAGTATTGATGGTCGCTCATTATGTTATTTTTATAATAAAATTTTGATGATCGTGAACAGGCCATTCATATTTATTGGTTGGCTATTGAGATAAAAATGATAGGTTTATATAAGAAACATACCAATCGTATCTGGGTAGAATATAAATTATCGTAGCAAAATTGTCACAAAAAATGCTATCGTCATGTCCTGATCAGGTTATGTCACGGCCTCAATTGGCAAAATAAATATAATATCACCAAAATTGGAGTGTAATAAGCCGCCCATGAGTATGTCATTCGGATTGGCGAGCACGCTAAGCACCTCACAAAAACTGACACCGCAAATGCAGCAAGCCATTAAATTGCTGCAGCTCTCTAGTCTTGAGCTCGCACAAGAGGTTCAAGCCAAGCTGGATAGTAATCCGCTGCTTGAACGTATCGAAGAAGATGATGACGAGTACGAGAATAACCGTGACGATAGAGCAGATGAGCTAAGCGAGTCATTAACACTTGATAGCTGGAACCAAAGCAGCAATGACGCATCTAGCGCAGGATCTGATAACCATGCAGACTATGGTGACGATAGCACTGACAGCTGGGAGAAACTGCAGCAATCTAGTATTGATGATGGGGCGATGGATAGTGACAGCAGTTTTGACACTGATAGCTTCGATGCTAGCAGCTTTGATAAAGATAATTACGCTTCGACATCAACAGGCGCAGGCAATAACAGAGGCGATGAGGATTTTGATAGTTATCAGGGCGGTACTTCGTCGATTATCCAAGATCACGTACGCTGGCAGCTCAACTTTAAGCGTCTATCAGAAGCAGACACCCTGATTGCAGAGTATTTGATGGACTCTATGGATGACATGGGATTCATACGAATTGATATCGATGAGTTGCTACAGAGCTTTGATACCATGGCCAACTTTTATCAGTGGGATGAACGCGTTGAGTACGACGAGGTCATGGCCGTATTGCGTATGATCCAATCTTGCGATCCGATTGGCGTTGGCGCACGTCACTTGAGTGAGTGTCTAGCGATTCAGCTGTCCAAGCTAGACGCCAATACTCAATATCTCAAAGAAGCAAAAGCGCTGCTAACGGCGGGCGAGCATTTAGTCAGTAACAATATCAAAGCGCTTACTGAACGGACAGGACTTGCCCCTGAGAAAATCACCCCTGCGCTTACCTTACTACGCACCTTAAACCCTTCACCCGGATTACTCTTTCAGATCAACCAGCCTGATTATACCCAGCAGCCCGACAGTTACGATATTCCAGATGTGTTAGTCACACCCATTAGGAGTCGTAAAGCCACTACCAATGCTGAGGCACTAGAAGATGGTTGGCATGTACGCCTCAATCCTGACACCTTGCCGAAGCTGCGAGTAAACCAAGAATATGCCAATTTAGTCAAACGCGGTGATGACAGCCCGGACAACCAATATCTACGCGAAAACCTCACCGATGCGCGCCTCTTTATCCGCAGTATCGAAGAGCGCAATCAAAACCTATTAAAAGTAGCAACCAGTATCGTGCGTTATCAGCAGGAGTTTTTGCAGCACGGCGCGACGGCTATGCAACCACTTATTCTAAAAGCAATTGCAGAAGAAGTGGATCTACACGAGTCCACCGTCTCACGCCTCACTACCAGTAAGACGATTTTGACACCGCAAGGACTATTTTCACTAAAGCACTTTTTTTCTTCTCACGTCAGCAGTTCGGATGGCGATATCTCATCAACGGCCATTAGTGCCATGATTAAAAAGCTAATCGCTGATGAAGATCCCAAAAAACCGCTCTCGGATAGCCGTATTCAAAAAGAATTATTGGCAGACGGTATCGATATTGCCAGAAGAACTGTTGCCAAATATCGTGAAGCCATGAATATAGGTTCATCCACTCAGCGCAAACAGAAGTATTAATCGTTTAAATACAGTTATCTATAAATACATTGAGTAATTATGAATATTTCTGTGTCAAGATATAAAAAATAAAATTTTTTGATTATATAGAAACATGATAGAAACAACAGGTATTGTTACACTTAATTACAATTTAACGTCTTGCTACTATCTGTCTTTCATGACAAATTAGAGTCATACCAACAACGAAATCTAAGTGCCAATCTATAGTATTTACTTATAATGAATAAAGGAGACGATAAAAGGATACGTCGAAATGTTACTAGAGGCATTAGATAAATTATTGGTAAGGCAGGATGATAAGAGCAGGAATGCGACTTCATCTGTTGAATGTAAGTTACAAATACAAGGACAATAATATGAATGTTTCTATCAGTGGTCACCATATCAGTGTTACCGAAGCTATGGACACAGCAGTTCGTGAAAAGCTTGAAAAAGTAGAGCGACACTTTGATCAGATACAGAGTATTAAAGTGATATTATCGCTAGACAATAGTGGCGCAAATGATGGCGGTAAAAAAAGCCATAAAGCTGAAGCAATTATGCGCGTCTCAGGTCAAGAAATGTTTGTCCAAGCATTAGAAGATGATATGTATAAAGCCATTAACGAGATGGCAGACAAACTTGATAGACAAGTACGTAAGTACAAAACCCGTCAAGAGCGCAAAAAGACTCAGGGTGCTGGGCGTGATGAGCGCTATCAAGACACCACTCCTGCTGAAGCAGTACCAGCAGCTTAATCATACGTTTGAATCACGTTAATTAAGTGGGCAATCAGATTATCAAGAGCGTCTGAACAAGCTAAAAAATAAGAAATTTGACAAACAGCTATTTCATTCATTGATGATCCACAAAAGAAAAAAGACCTCAAACGTTTGATACGTTGAGGTCTTCTTTAGTATGTCTTTAATACTGCGGTCAGGACTTCATAAAACATAAAAGCTAATGACAGACTGAAATATAAAAAGTTAGCCTCCGCCCACAGCCTGTACGACTTCTATATTCATACCCTCTTCAATACGCAATTGAGCCAGTTCACTCTTTGGTATCAGGTCACCATCTACTTCGACGGCATAGCGTCCTTGACTGAGTCCAAGTTCATTGATGACCAACTGCACTGTCTGATGGGTGGTTTGTAAGTTTTTACCATTGACGCTAATGGTACTCATATAAAATCCTCCTTAATAATTTGAGATTCCTTGTATCAGCCGTCCTCTTATATTAACCGCAATATAGCTGCTTTGAATCTTATGGGCGACTTATTTTTATCTATACTCATAATATCAATCAACTTTCGGCAGGTATGAGTAGAATGGATTAATCCATTGAGTTCTTAAGTCGAAATGTAGAGATAGCAAGCCATAACCAACCTGAAATCATAAGAACCCCGCCAATGGGCGTAATCGCGCCAAACCAGCGCGGTGCTCCAAGCGTCATGGCATACAGACTACCAGCAAATATAATAATACCGATTTGCAATAACCAAGCCGTAGTTTGAGTGGTATATTTTAAGCGTATCAGTAAGCCCACAACTAATAGACCCAGCGCATGTATGAACAAATACAGCGTCGCGGTATGCCACCATTCAAGCTGTTGTGCGCTGACAATATTCTCTAAACCATGAGCACCAAATGCGCCCAAAGCGACAGCAATAGCCATATTAATGGCGGCAATACCGATCCAATTTAGCATGGCAAAACTCGTATTCTTTTAGAGCTACTGAATGTCATCTGGCAAGATCACGCTATCAATGGTCATGGCATCGCGGATTTTGTCCATCGCGTTTTTTTCGATCTGACGGACACGCTCAGCCGAGATAGAGTAAACTGCTGCCAGCTCGTGCAAAGTAGATTTTTGCTCAGAGAGCCAGCGCTGCTCGACGATATCGCGTGAACGGTCGTCTAATGTTCCCATAGCAGCGATCAATGCTGACGAGTTGTTTTCTTCCCAGTCTTCTTCTTCCAACTGCTCAGCAGGATCGATACCATCTTCCAAAAACAGCTGCGGTGCATAACGACCATCATCATCGTCACTTGACTGCGCTTCAAATGAGGCATCATAAGAAGTCAGGCGTGACTCCATCTCTAGCACTTGCTTGCGCGTAACGTTCAAGTCTTTGGCAATCGCGTCTGCTTCTTCTAGTGTGAGCTGATTATTGGTTTTCTTTAAGCTGCGTAAGTTAAAAAATAACTTGCGATGGGCTTTGGTGGTCGCGACTTTTACGATACGCCAGTTACGGATGACAAATTCGTGAATTTCAGCTTTGATCCAATGTACGGCAAAAGACACCAAGCGCACACCCTTATTGGGATCAAAGCGTTTGACTGCTTTCATCAATCCAAGATTACCTTCTTGAATTAGGTCAGCTTGTGGTAGTCCATAACCTGAGTAGCTACGTGCAATATGAATGACAAAACGCAGATGCGACATCACCAGCAGACGTGCTGCTTCGACATCGCCTTCATCATAATAGCGATGGGCGAGTTCTTGCTCTTGTACAGTAGTCAAGATAGGGATTTGATGAACAGTATTGATATACGCACCCAAATTGACCCCTGGCGCTGACAAATGGGTTGGCATTGCTGGCACCAAATCACGCGTACTGGTATTGCCTAACGTACTGGCGTCATAGGGTGGGCGCTGCGCAGCTGCCTTTAGTGCAGCATCGCGCGCATCGTTTTTTATAGGAGCTGTGCTGTCTTTTTTATTCGCATTCGCAGCATCAGAAGTAGTAGTAGCCATATTCTTGACCTTGGTTAAATAGTTAAGCAAATAGTCAGATAAAAATCTCTATAGTTGTAATTGTAAAGGACAGCAGCGTTTAGTTGCTATCAGTTTTGGTAATGATGAAGTGATATATTGTAGCGAAACGCTGCAATGATGTGCTATTGCCTGACAAATCAGTAACTTCGTTTACGATTAACGCTAGGTAGTCGTTTGTCTGTGTTTGCTGACTCTGACGACAAAACGCTGTGATATCAGCTTGTGAGTTGGGATCCGTCGCGACCACATATAATGATTCACCAGCGGCTACATCACGCAACGCAACTTTGGTTTTCAACAACGGCATTGGACATGCAAGCCCGCGACCATCGACGAAACGCTTGATATTTAGTAAAGGTTGCTCTCTATCTGTTTTGGTCTCAGTGTCAATATCTGAGCCACCATTCTCTACTGGCAACAAGTCTAACAGATGGTTGATCTCTTGCTGCTCTGGATCGGATAAGCTCGCTGATAAGTAAATAGAGTGTGATGCGCGTTTGATGGGTAATTGGCTATCAGCGGACATAATACAAACCTTACAAGTATCAATATTTCGGTTTCTTTATTAAAAAGGCTCTAACAATTATTTTTGAATATCGTCAATATATTTACGACAACCATGAGCTTACTATTATTGTGTTTAACCATTATACCAAATAGCCGATGTATAATTGCATTTGAATATAATCAACGTCATGTTCGGTTCATTAGAATCACACAGTCATGTTGCACAATCGTGACGGGTGGCTGAGTGATTGGTAGCTAAGCACATAGTAGAATTGACCTTATACAAACAAGCTCGTATAGTCAAAAAGACGTCGTCAACAATCTGATAGGATACGAATTTGTACCACACTAATAGACCGCCACGACTTACTAAAGCCACCAGCCATTCGATGAATAAGCTAACGGAAAGCTCGCTATCTAAACTATTTGGGCAAACAGATAGCCACAACTCTGTGGTTTTATATTTTGCAAATGGTATCAAAATCGGACTGTCAGTGACACTGCTGGTAATCGCCACAAGTGCTCATAGCAAGGATGGTGATGATAGCCAAGCTATGCCATTTGCCAATCATTCATGGCAAACGGTAGAGTCACAATCGTTAGAGTTACCCAATTTGCGCGGGCAAGGACTGAGCTTTGCTGAGCAGTATCAAAACAAAATGCTGGGTGAGTGGTCATTACAGAACATCAATGGTCGGGTCAAAATGGAGCACGACCCTTGGGTGCAAGAGACGGTAAAAGACATGACATGGCGACTCAATGCACAAGCCCGTCAGCAAGCACCACTTGGCTTAGTTATTCTTGATAATCCTAGCATCAATGCTTTTGCCGCACCTGGCGGAGTCATCGGGATCAATACAGGGACGATATTGGCCGCCAAAAGTATGGATGAGCTGGCAAGTGTCATCGCCCATGAAGTCGCGCACATCAGTCAACGGCACTATGAACACAGCGCAGACGAGCGCAAAAAAGCCTTACTGATGCAAGTAGGCGGTATGTTGGCTGCGATTGCCGCATCAGCAGTCGATGGTGATGCGGCGGCGGCTGTAATGGCGGGTAGCCAGACAGCCTCTATGAATAGCAGCATGGCTTTTAGCCGTAACAACGAGCGCGAGGCCGACCGAGTAGGGATGCAAATCATGACTCAGGCAGGCTATGACCCTCGGGCAATGCCACGGTTTTTTGCCACGATGAATCAACAAAGCCAGCTCAATCAGGTTGAAAATCGCTTTTTACCAAGCTTTGTGCGCTCGCACCCACTCAGTGATGAGCGACTGAGTGAGTCGCAGAGCCGTGCTGGGCAGTATCCCACACTGTCATTGAGCCAGCAGCAGCGCCATCAAGCCTTGTTTGATTTGCTCTATTGGCGTGTACAAACTACTGGCAAACATGCTTCTGAAGTGACGCTCACAACCGCTGCTAAAAATAGTCTGGGTGCCAAGCTTGCCTTAGTGAGCTGGTATGGAGAACAGCAGCGCATCAAAGAGGCTAATGAGGTATTGGCTGAGATAAATAAACTCCCAAATACGCAGCGTCAAAGCCTAGAACCTTTGCTATCGATTACTCATAGTCAGCTTTTAAGTGAACAAGGCAAATGGCAACAAGCTGCAGATATTTTAGAGGGTCAGCAGCGTCTGTATCCTGAGCGCCGTGACTTACGTCTGTATTTGGCAGAAGCACTGACCAATAGCAATCAGCCATCAAGGGCACAAGCACTGCTAAAACCACTCACAGAGCAACAACCAAGCGATCGCTACGCATGGCAAAGTTTGCAGCTTGCTAATGAAAAGCTCGCTAAAACTGCAACGTCACCACAACTGGCTAATATTGCAACGATTAACGCATTGCGTTATCGAAGCTACGATCAACTTTGGAATGGCCGCTATGAGAGTGCATTGACATCACTAACGCAAGCAAAGCAATTGACGGAAAACCTGCAAGCCACAGCACAAAGCAATAGTGCGCGCCCGTTGCTAGCCAATATCAATGCAGAAATCAAAGCAATAAAAACCGCCAAAGACTTTGAGCTTTAGGCGGTTTGTAAATAGTCAGTTTTTCGCACAATAGTGGGTGCGCTTGACGACATCATTCTCAGTAATAGCAGCTCATATGCCATTTGCTACCCAAAACGAAAAATTAGCCTTGTAGCGCGTCTTTAACCATTTTAGAGATCAATGCAGGATCAGCGCGACCAGCGGTCTTGTTTTTCAGTACACCCATCACGCTGCCCATATCACGCATAGAAGTGGCACCTTGCTCTGCGATTTCAGCGTTGACCAATGCCATGATTTCATCATGACTCATTTGCTGCGGCATAAACTCATTGATAATATCAATTTCAAACTGCTCTTTGGTCGCCAAATCATCACGGCCATTTTCAGTAAAAATAGTGAGCGACTCTTGACGTTGTTTGAGCTGCTTTTGTAGCACTTCTAATACTTGCGCGTCATCAAGCTCTGTTTGACGATCAATCTCAATTTGTTTGACCACTGATTGTACGTTGCGCAGTATTTTAACACGCTCAAGCTCACGAGCTTTCATTGAAACTTTGATGTTGTCTGATAACGTCTGTTTAAGTTGGCTCACTGCTATTATCCTTATTCGTTTGTTAAATGCTATTTGTTGGGTACTGTTTAATAAGTTTTTTGGGATAAAACCTGCTGAGAGCGGGCTTTGATAAAAAAATGCGTCAGCAGTAACAACGAAAATTGTAGCATAAAAAACGCCACTGATATCGATGGATAACAGTGGCGTTAGTGTAGCACTTGTACTTAACTAATCAGATTGTTGATTAGTACATACGAGTAGTACGAATAGTTTCGCGTTGTAACTTCTTCTTATAACGCTTTACGGCAGCAGCTTTTTTGCGCTTACGTACTTGCGTTGGTTTTTCATAAAACTCACGCTTACGTACGTCTGATAATACACCAGCTTTTTCACAAGCGCGCTTGAAACGACGGATAGCGATATCAACTGGTTCGTTTTCTTTAACCTTAACTGCAGGCATGAAGACTCCTCGATTAGGATGAGATATAAGGGCATTAGTTTGGCTGTGTGTTAGTATTTAGCCGTAATATCTCAAGATTACTGGCATCAGCTCAAACTAGGACAATTCTCACGCATTGGCGTAAGGGCAAGTATTTTAATAAAAAATATCAACAAAGTCAATGATTTTAACGGTTTATTGTCTATTTATACTTTGTTTAAAAAGTATTCAAGCTAAGCTGTCAGGTTTTAGGTGGAGTTAAAGCACAAAGCTTAGTATCAATAAAAAGTCCCTACGGTCTATAACGGTTTAGTGGGAGTTTATGCTATGATATTTCCCATATTATAGGGTCTGTTTGATATTCAAATGTTAGGGCTGCTGATGGCTAAAATGGCACCAAACTAGGCGAAAACCGACGATAATGTCGAGACCTTAGCTAGGTTTTCAACGACGGTTGGGGTGATTTTAGCATCAGCCTTTCAGGGCAGTACTCTTTTTTGCCAATATATGGCGAAATGGTTTAACCTAGAATGACTAGGCGTCAACAATTTCACTGCATATTGTCTAAAAAATAGTGACTGCCAGCACCACATTTGAATATCAAATAGACCCTAGTAAGCCTATGAACCGTTTTGTGCGTATTTTATTGAGGATGTTGGAATGAGAAAAACAGTATTGAATACGGTGTTGAGCACAGCTTTTATCGTGGCGTTGGGTGCGGGCGTGAGTGCTTGTAGCGGCGGCGAAGAGCATGAAGAAGTATTGGCGATCGATATGGTAGATGAAGCGGCTGAGCTAGCACGCGTAAATGCCCCTGAAGCAGAAGACATGGAGTTTCCAGAGACTTCTGCAACTGCAGTGGCAGACAATGCGACGGCAGCTGATGAAGCAGGTGCGACTGAATCTGAAGCGATGAGTGTTGAGCAAGAAATAACAGGCGATACCCAAGCGGATAGTGCTGATACCGCGGCTGCGCCTGCTGCCACTGACAGCGCCGATATGGCAACACCTGAAGATGCCGCTGCAACACCTGCTGAGTAAGCCTTCAATTAGACTCGTAATATAATATTGCGAGTCTATGAACTGCTACAAAAAATTTGGCCACAGACGCATCAAATAAAGGTAAGGTCATGATTGATATACAGCAGCACATAAAAAGACTGAGCTTATCTGTCATCAGTCTGAGTGTGTTATTAGTATTGAGCGCTTGTAGTGGTGATAACGCGACTACGGAAGCGTCTACCGCAGCCAACGAACCTGCTGCTACGAGTGTTGAAGAAATAGTTGCAACAAAATCCGAAGCTACGGTGCCTGAGCCTATAGTTGAACCTGAGTCTACCGACATGGTAGTTGAAGAAGAAACTGCCGCTGAGCCTGAAATGCTCGCTGCAGATGCTGGTGCTAAACTTTACGAGTCAAACTGTAAGGTTTGCCATACAGCAGGTTTATTGAATGCGCCGAAATATGGTGACACAGCCTCTTGGGCGACTCGTTTGACCAAAGATAAAGAGACACTATATATGCACTCTGCTAAGGGCTTTAATAAAATGCCAGCACAGGCGGTAGATGGTGTCAGTGAGGCACAAGTCAAAGCCGCTGTTGATTATATGCTCGCGTCAGTAAGCTGATACGGTATATATAGACGATATCAGTCATTGAAATTTGTTAAACTGACCGTCATTGTGACTGACAATGGCGGTTTTTTTATGCACGTTTTTTATTACTATCAACTTTGACAATATGACTGGCTGTACGAAGCGGATTTGATTCGCTATTCAAAATGTTAAAGTGATATACAATAAAAACGCGGCGAAAAA
The DNA here is from genome assembly GCF_904846415.1 of Psychrobacter piscatorii. GTDB lineage: Bacteria > Pseudomonadota > Gammaproteobacteria > Pseudomonadales > Moraxellaceae > Psychrobacter > Psychrobacter piscatorii. The sequence goes on from NZ_CAJHAR010000022.1 coordinate 22,316, forward strand.
TAGTCCGAAAATCAAAGCATAAAGGCAAAAGTATGAAGGTATTGGGTTTAGAGACCTCTTGTGATGAGACGGGGCTAGCGATTTTTGATAGCGAGCAGATTAATAGTGATAACCAAGGGTTAGTTGGGCAAGTACTGTACTCACAGATTGAGCTGCATGCGCTCTATGGCGGCGTTGTACCTGAGCTTGCCAGTCGCGATCATATTCGTAAGCTTGTGCCATTACTCAACGAGCTACTTGAGCAGTGCAACATGAAAAAAATCGAGATCGATGCGATTGCCTATACCAAAGGTCCAGGGCTAATTGGTGCGTTAATGACTGGCGCATTATTTGGGCGTAGCTTAGCCTATGGTTTGGATATTCCTGCCATTGGTATTCATCATATGGAAGGTCACTTGCTCGCGCCGCTTATGGGTGCCAATCCACCCGCTTTCCCATTTGTCTCGCTGTTAGTCTCTGGCGGTCACACGTTACTTATTGCCGCACATGGCGTTGGGCAGTATGAGATATTGGGTGAGTCGATCGATGACGCGGCGGGTGAGTGCTTTGATAAAGCGGCCAAGATGCTGGGCTTACCTTATCCCGGTGGCCCTAATATTGCTAAACTGGCAGAAGCTGGCAACCCTGATGCTTACGCACTGCCAAGACCGATGCTTCATCGAGGTTTGGACTTTTCATTTAGTGGTATGAAAACAGCGGTACATAACTTGATCAAAGACACTGATGGCTCTGATAGCGATCCGCAAATTCGCGCGGATATCGCCGCCAGCTTCCAACATGCAGTGGTCGATACCTTAGTGAAAAAATGTGTCAAAGCACTCAAGCAAGCAGATATGAGCCGTCTGGTCATTGCAGGCGGCGTCAGTGCCAATACGCATCTGCGCGAGATGCTAGAGGCGGAGCTGGCTAAGATCAATGCGACGGTCCACTATGCACCGCCCGCGCTGTGTACAGACAATGGCGCGATGATTGCTTATGCAGGGTTTGAGCGTTTGCAGGCAGGACAGTCTGATGACTTGGACGTTAGCTGTGTTCCGCGCTGGCCAATGACAGAGTTACCAGCCGTATAATTGAGCCTTTTGTCCAACAAATTTATACGAACTAAGGACAGTCTATGCAGTGGCTTGCTATTGGTCTGGGAGCAGCATTCGGTGCTTGCCTGCGCGCGTGGCTATCGCGTTTCAATGCTTTAAATAGTTGGGTACCACTTGGGACTCTGAGCGCTAACATACTGGGCGGGCTTCTAATTGGGCTTGCGCTGGTGTGGTTTGAACGTATGGGAAGCAATCTATCTGATCATGTGCGTGTCTTTGTGATTACTGGCTTTTTGGGTGGGTTAACTACCTTTAGTACGTTCAGTGCAGAAGTATTTAGTTTTATTCATGATGGGCGGCTACTGGCAGGCTTAGCGCTCATAGGCTTGCATGTGGGGATGACATTATTGGCAACCGCAATTGGTTTTTATTTCTTTAAGTTGGTTTTGTAGTCATTAGTAGATATTAATCGTTTAATAGACTGTTATAAGTGGTTCCATTATATCAGTCTGTTTTAAGTGGTCTGTTAATAGGTTTGAAGGGTGAAATAGCTGTTTCTGTTGGGGTATACCTGAAATAGACCGCCTAGACATTCTTATATTCTAATTAAAAAAACTCTTATAATAGATGCCGAGAGCTTTTTAATAATACTGTTCTACTGAGTAACGTATATTGGAAATAATTATGAATATTGAAATTCACGGCGATAAAATATTGACTGAGTTAGAATTTCATAAAGAAATTGCGCGGCAATTTGATGTGGAGCTCTACTATGGTAAGAATCTTGATGCATTATGGGATCTATTAAGCGGGGGTGTAGAGAGACCTATTAATTTAATATGGTTCAATTCAACTACTTCAAAAGAAAAGCTGAGTTGCTTTGAAGAGATAGTTTTTATTCTCGAAAAAGTTAAAAACCAGGACGAGCAATTCAACTTGGAAGAAAAATTTACTTATACCTTAATGTAGTTCTGCTAGCTATCTTACAACAATCAGAAATAAGGTAGTGAAAAATCAAAGTTGTTAATAAAACACTATAGATATTAGGCATACAACTCATAGTTCGATGCCTGTATAGCGCACCAAACACGTTCCCATAACAGACGTTATTAAATATAAGGCTTAGCAGTATGTTGAATATAAACGATGTTATTAAGGTATCAAAAAATATTCAAGACGATATCAGAGCAGGTCATTTGGGTACTGTAGTACATATTTTTGATCAAAATCCCCCTATGTACTTAATTGAGTTTATTGATAATGAAGGCCGTACAACTGAAATGGCATCTCTAAAAGAAGAAGACATGAGCCTTTATTGGGTTGCCAGCACTGAAACATATGTCGAATAGTTAACGGTGAATTGTCCTGACTATTGATGACTACCTGATAACCTAGTCAAAAAACCATTAAGCCAAGCTCATTCAGTACACTCAGATGTACATTGATTCAATATAAAATCTATATCCATTGGAATCACGTGGGCTATAGCCGAAGATTCAAGTCCTCACTAGGGAACCATCAGTTTTCCTAACGCCTACCACAACGTAAGAAAGCGGACAGTATTTTATAACCAAAAAATGTAATAAGCAGTGGAGTATTAAACTGGCTTTACGATCCCTTCCAATAAATTCGCAAACCCTTGCATGTATGCTGTATCTTTACTTGAGGTACGCGTCGCGGCGTATAGCTGACAATGCACACCCTCTCCTAGTGGTCGCGAGACGACCCAACCTTTTCTCTCATATTCAGCAACCACCCAATCAGGCAACGCTGCCACACCGCGTTCACTGGCAACCAACTGAATCAGCATCGCGGTCAGCTCTGTGGTACGAACACTCTCAAAGCTCACTTGTGCTGGTGTCATAAAGTTGGCAATGATATCGAGACGCTTGGCTTCTACCGGATAGGCAATTAATGTCTCGTTGGTCAAATCATCTGGTTCAATAAATTCCTGTGCTGCCAAATCATGTGTTGGCGACAGCACCAAGCGACTCTCATACTCAAACAATGGCTGATAGCTGATACCATCGATCGGTAAATCACTGGTAGTGATGAGCAGGTCGATATCGCCCTCCATCAATAGATGATGCGGCTCAGGCTCAAAGCCTGTGGCAAAATCCAGCTCGACATCTGACCATTCACGTCGATAGTGATTGAGTATCGGCATGAGCCAATCAAAACAGCTATGGCACTCTGATGCCAGTCGCAATCGTCCTGCTTGACCGTGTGCTAAGCGTTTGAGGTTGGATTTGGTACGGGTCACTTGCGGCAAAATACTATCTGCCAATGCCAATACGGTTTTACCCGCTGGCGTGAAGCTGAGCGGGCGAGTTCGACGATTGACTAAGCTGATGTCGTAATAGTTCTCTAGCTCTTTCAATTGATGCGAAACGGCCGAAGCAGTGACGTGTAGCTCATCGGCCGCTGCTGCAAGTGAACCATGCGCTCGTAGCGCGGTTAATGTATTAAGATGACGAAGCTCAAGCATAATAGTACCTAACCGCTAAGGTGAGAAAAATTCATTATAGTCAATATGGAGCTGAATTTCACTCATAGTCTGCTACTAGTGAGAAGTTAATAAATAATCAACGTTTAGCGCTTGCGCAATAGTAACTGTGAGATGACTACCAATACTAGCGAGGCAACCAATAATAACGTACCTATCGCGTTGACTTCTGGCTTGAGACCGACGCGCACCATAGAATAAATACGCAGCGGTAAAATCTCATAACTAGGCCCTGTGACAAAGGTCGATACCACCACATCATCAAGCGATAAAGTAAAGGCGAGTAACCAACCTGCCATGACCGCTGGCAAGATAACGGGAATCAATACCGTGCGCACCATGGTTGATTCGTTAGCACCCAAGTCACGTGCCGCTTCCATCAAGCGCTCATCTAAGCTGCTCAAACGCGCAAAGACAGTAATCACTACAAAGGGCAAGCAAAAGGTAATGTGTGCTAATAGCAGGGAGATAAAGCCTAGCTGCAAACCGATTAACAAAAATAGCGCGAGCAATGAGATAGCCAGCACAATCTCAGGCGACATCATCAGGACAAATAGCAGACCATTTAGTAAGCCTTTACCGCGAAAATTATAACGATGTAAGGCGAGGGCAGTGAGCGTCCCTATAAGAGTCGAAACAGTAGCCGCGACCAACCCCAAGACAATAGAATGCCAAAACGCATCGAGCATCGCTTGGTTGTTAAATAGTGACTCGTACCATTTTAAGCTAAAGCCGCCCCAGTTGTAGCCGATTTTTGACTTGTTAAATGACATCACCACCAAAACAATGATGGGTAGATATAACAAAGTATAAATAAGACCGAGATAGCCTTTGGCAGCGATACTGCCAATCTTGAGTGTACGCGAATAAGACATTAGGCCACCTCGTTAAAATCGGTCTTGCCAATGCGGCGACTACTGGCACGGTAGGCTAGTAATAATACCGCCATTGCCACTGTCAATAACACGCTAGCAGCAGCACCAAACGGCCAGTCACGGGCGTCTAGGAATTGGTTTTTGATGATATTACCGACCAACAAGTTACGAGAGCCGCCCAAAATATCCGCCACATAAAACATACCCATCGCCGGCAAGAGCACAAGCAGCACCCCAGAGATAATCCCCGGCGTCGTCAGTGGCAGCACCACATGCCAAAAGGTCTGTGTTTTAGTTGCGCCCAAATCCTGTGAGGCTAATAGCATGTCATTGCGTAAGTCAGTAAATACTGCATATAACGGCAGTACCATAAACGGAAATAATAAGTAAGTTAGGCCAGCAATCACCGCGCCTTGCGTATATAAGATATCGATAGGGGTATCAATGACACCGATTGCCAGCAGCGACTTATTAATCAAGCCATTATTCGCAAAGAGCAGTTTTAGCGCATAAGTACGCACCAAAGAGTTGGTCCAAAAAGGCAGGATCAACAGCAGCATGAGTAACGGCTGCCATCGCACTTTTACTTTGGACACGAGCCACGCAAAAGGGTAGCCCAGCAGTAGACAGATAACCGTTGTGATACCTGCCATCCACAATGAATGAACAAAGACCTCAAAATATAACGGATCAACCATGCGCACATAGCTGTCAATACTGACAGGCAGGCTAATAAAGGCGCTGCTATCACGGGTCAAAAAACTGACAGCAATGACCAATATGTTTGGTAATAGCGCAAATATCAGTAGCCAACCCCAGATCAGCCAGAGCGTTGCCGTACGAAACGGACTTTTGCTGCCTAAGTGGTTGCGGGCCATCAGCTACCATCCTTTTGTGCGATCGCATTGTTTGTATCGTTAGTATCTTCTGGCAACACCCACTCCCAGCCATCGACCCATGAGACTTTGACGCCTTCGTTTAGTTTATAATCAAAGCTTGGGTCGTCTTCATCAAAAAACTCAGAGGCCTTAATGATATGGCCATTCGCCAACTCGATAATCGAGTCTAACGTACTGCCTTTATAATTACTCTCGATGACCCGTCCCAATAGTCCGCTATGCTCGTTATCTTTTGGATCATATATTCGTAGATCTTCGGGACGAAGTAGTAAATTAACGATGTCACCTACTTGTACATCATTGGCAAAATTGGGTCGGCGCAAGTTACGTAGCGTTGTTGGTCCTTCTTGCGCTTGAGCCTCACAGACTTCGACTTCGATGCGTCCATTAGTCACTTTGCCATCGCGATCGGGAAGGTCTGGATAGACACCCTTGACCTCAGCTCTAAACAGATTGGTCTCACCGATAAACTTGGCAGTAAACAAGTTGGCAGGGGTCTCATAAATCTCGATAGGCGTACCGATTTGCTGGAATGTACCGTCTTTCATCACGGCAATACGATCTGACATAGACAGCGCTTCTTCTTGATCATGCGTGACAAAGACAAAGGTAATGCCTAGCTCACGTTGCAGACGCTTTAGTTCAGACTGCATTTGCAAGCGTAGCTTATGATCGAGCGCGGATAGTGGCTCATCGAGTAGTAATAGCTTGGGGCGATTGATCACCGCACGGGCGATCGCCACGCGCTGCTGCTGCCCACCAGATAAATCTTGCGGTTTGCGATTGGCCAAATGCTCCAACTGCACCATGGCTAGCATCTCGCTCACACGCGCTTGAATCTCGTCTTTCGGGACTTTCTTTAACTTTAATCCATAAGCGACATTTTGGGCGACGCTCATATGTGGAAACAACGCGTACTGCTGAAAGACGGTATTGACCGGACGTTTATCAGCGGACAATCCTGCCATCTGTACGCCATCTAGATAGATTGTCCCCGCATTTGGCTGCTCAAAACCTGCAATCAAGCGCAGTAATGTCGTTTTGCCACAGCCTGAGGGCCCAAGCAGGGTCAAAAATTCGCCGTGCTTGATATCAAGGTTGATGTCTTTTAGAACCTCGGTTTGATCGTAGGTTTTTTTGATACCATTTAATTGCAGCAACGTCTTGTCATCCTGAGGCGACGCGGAGGTAGGGTGCGTATGTGCAGAGGGGTCGATCATAATATTTGTTCCTAAGCGTCTAGTAGATCAGTGCAGCCACCAAGCTGGAGCGTTGTTTTTAAAGGGGCTGGCATGAGTGTCAGCACGATTTGATTACTGTCTGATTGTTGCCTGATTGCTGCGTATTATAACAAACCCGTGATACAAATCAGTGCAAGTTCGTTATCAATTACGCGAGTTGTACCGTTATGGTAGCGCTAGGAGGGGTTCTAATTTTGATGATATATGCTTTGATATAACGACATTTAAACAAAATTTTTTACCGTTTTTTGGCCTCTATTCCTATACAATCACGGTATGGCTGACAAACATAATGAGTCTGCTAGGTTAGTATCTGCTCGCACCTCAATGTCTGCATACATGTGTGAAAAGCCGTTTATAACTCTCATATTATTGATAATAAAGGATCTCTCATGCCTACTGATATACGTCCAACAACAGGTCAAGAAGCCCTTGAGCTGTTAAAAGAAGGTAATGCCCGCTACGTGGATAGTCTCACCAGTACCGATGAATATATGCAGCGTCGCCCAGAATTGGTCAAGGATCAAAATCCATTGGCCATTATTTTGGGCTGCTCGGACGCACGAGTACCCGTTGAGATTGTCTTTGATCAAGGTTTGGGGGATTTGTTTGTCATACGTGTGGCCGGCAATGTAGTGGCGCCATCACAGATTGGCTCAATTGAGTTTGCGGCCGAGGCCTTCGGTACGCAGTTGGTGGTTGTCCTTGGACATTCAAAATGCGGTGCTGTCACAGCCTGCGTCGAGACACTGATTAATCCTGAACAGAATTATTCACCTAATTTGCAATCGATCGTTGATCGTATTCGCCCAAGTGTTTATAACTTGCATGAGCTGGCAACGGCCAATGGTCAAGACGTCGATGCCGATGAGCTGGTTGATCGCTCTATCCGTGCCAACGTGCGCATGTCAGTGAGTCAGCTCAGACATGGATCGCGTGCACTAGAGGACTTGACCAACAGTGGTCAACTACTTGTTGTCGGTGCTGAGTATGACCTAGAGACGGGTAAGGTAAGGTTCTTAGACGGCTAATATATCTGTAAATATGAACATACTTTGTTCATATTCTTACAAAACCCTATCAATTATTTCGCCATTTTTTATTATGATGAAAGAACCAAGCGAATTGCGACCATCGTGATTCGCTTATTTATAACTGCATTTTCTAAATTATATTGGGATAATTATGTCTAATCCATCTAATAATAACGCAACCATCGCACAGCCTACTAGCAGCATCAGTGCAGATGGTGTGAAGTCGATTTCAGCACAAACGACAGGCTTTACCTTTAATCACACCATGCTACGCGTCAAAGATCCTGCCAAATCATTGGACTTTTATACTGGCGTGTTGGGTATGACGTTGCTTGCGGTCAAAAAATTCCCTGATATGGAGTTTGACTTGTATTTCTTGGCAAAGCTGACCGAGAGCGAGCGTGAAAACCTACCCTCTGGTGACGATTTGGAAATTTTTGCGTTCCGTCAGCGCGGTATTTTGGAGCTAACCCATAACTATGGCACAGAGACAAAAGCTGATTTTAGCTACCATGATGGCAATCAAGATCCACAAGGTTTCGGTCATATTTGTTTTAGCGTACCGAATCTAGAGGAAGCGGTTGCTTGGTTTGATAAGAACGATGTCGAGTTCAAAAAACGCCCAGAAGATGGCAGCATGAAAAACATTGCCTTTATCAAGGACGTTGATGGCTATTGGATCGAAATCGTACAAGCTGATTTGATGTCATAACTGGCAAAGAAGCAGTGAGATGTTCATTTATTTATTCCTTTAAACACGCGCTAAGACAGCAATAGGAGCAACCCTTTATGCCCACCCCCGACGTGAGTCGCATATCGAATACGCTAACCGATGGTGTGACCATCTATCAACAAGTGGTCTATACCACGCAAGACTTGGCAAGTGGCTTTATTGAGCGCATTCCATATTTTGTGGCGGCGCTCATTGTGTTGGGGATTTTTTGGCTGTTGTCGATTATTTTCAAAAAAGTCGTGCATAAAACCTTGGGCGCGCGCGTGCGTCATCAAAACTTGGTGAAAGTGTTTCAGCGGATAGGTGGGGCACTTATTCTATTTATTGGCTTTATGATCGCTATGGTTGTTGCTATTCCAGGATTTACACCAGCCAAATTAATCGGTGCGCTTGGTATCGGTTCGGTTGCGATTGGCTTTGCTTTTAAAGATATTTTTCAAAACCTACTCTCTGGTATTTTATTGCTGATCTCAGAGCCGTTTCGTATTGGTGATCAGATCGTCTCAGGGGATTATGAAGGAACGGTTGAGGACATCAAAATCCGTGCAACGACCATCAAGACCTATGATGGCAGGCAAGTGGTTATTCCAAACTCGGAGCTATATACCTCGGCGTTGACTGTCAATACCGCTTATAAACAGCGCCGCTTACAAGTAGCGGTGGGCATTGGTTATGAAGACGATATCGAAACGGCAAAAGCTGAGATTTTACAAGCTTTGGATAAAGTTGAGAGCGTATCGAAGAAAGCGACACCAAGTGTGATTGCCACAGGGTTTGGCGGCTCGTCCATAGATCTAATGGTTCGCTGGTTTATTGAAGATGGCACGCAGGCCAACAAGGTCACCTCAATTCATCAAGTGATTGTAGAGATCAAAAACGCCCTTGATGCGGCAGATATCAATATTCCATTCCCAATACGTACGATAGATCTAAGCGATCCTTCGGTAAAATCTATTGTTAAGCAAATAAATAAGCAGCAAGATGAGGACGTTAATGATGATGCTAATAATGCCAAAAAAATAGAGACAGAGTGATTTACTCAGAGCGTTATTTCAAAGAGCTGCCTTAGCGTGATATTTTTTGAGCAATAAAAAACCGCCATATCATTGAATATGGCGGTTTTTTTGTCTTTCTACAAACTACTAGGCCAGTATAAAGCGTTAGTCATTCTTTGCTCTAAATTCGGTATGGCACGATTTACAGCTTGCGCCCACTTCACCAAAGGCAGGCTGAACGTCTTCGACACTAGTGGCTGACTGTGCAGCAGCATTTAGCTCAGCAGTCACTTTTTGAAAGTTGTCCGCTTCAGCACTGAAACCATCAGCATTTGACCAAACGGCTTCAGCGGCATTGCCCATGGCTTCTTGGTTTTCAAAATGACTCCAAGGGCTTGAGGCGTCTTCTGCCAAGAATGCCGCTTGTTCTTTGAAAACAGCCGCATCAAAGGTATCTGGTGATTTGACCATATCACCCATGACCCCCATTGCATCGCCCCAGCTTTTCATGCTGTCTTGGCGCGCTTTGATATCAGGGTCATCGCCTGCACCGCTACACGCTGTCAAACCCAGCGCCGCTGCCATTAAGGTGATGCTAAAAAAAGACTTCAAAGATTTTTTGGTATAAACCTGTGCCATATGACTTACTCCTTTAAACTTGGCTAATCGCAGGCGCCACTATAAACGCGCACTTTGCCTCAAATATTATTATAAAAATACTGCCGAAAACTCTTTTACGTACAGTAGCCGCCAAAGAACTTCTCTTATTGTAGCGGTTATCTACAAAATGGTAATGAGATAGTTGTTATATCCTCGTAATCATTCAGGTGATTAAAAAGAGTTTATGGCGTTAATAACACGATTATTGTTCATTTTATTTAAATGTCATATCAGTAATGTCATATCAATGCAGTGAAATTCAGTATCAGTCATCATATGAATGTAAAAAGGCCAGCTATCGTAGCTGACCTTTTAAATCATTTATCAAAAACTTGAACGACAAGTTATCTGCAAAATCTATAATGCTAACCAATCACGTGGTTTTAGATAATAATCAGTCAACTCAAATTCAGGTGTGCCCTCAGTCGGCTCAAAACGATAATGCCAGCTAGCAAGTGGTGGCATACTGACTAGGATAGACTCGATACGTCCGTTACTTTGTAGTCCAAATAAAGTCCCGCGATCGTAGACCAGATTGTATTCAACATAACGGCCACGGCGATAGAGCTGAAACTCACGCTGTGCTTCGGTATAAGGCATATCTTTACGCTGCTCAAAAATCGGCATGATACCGTCAAGGTAACCATTGCCAACGGCCTTCATAAAGTTAAAGCAAGTCTCAAAATCCCAGCCGCGACTCTCTGTACTGACGTCGTCATAAAACAAACCGCCGATACCACGCTGCTCATCACGATGACGCAGATGAAAATACTCATCGCACCACTGTTTAAAGTCAGCATAAATATTGTCCCCAAAAGGTGCGCACAGATCGTGACAGACTTGATGCCAATGCACACAATCAGCGAGTACGGGATAAAAGGGCGTCAAATCAAAGCCACCACCAAACCACCAAATAGGCGCCTCGCCTTCCGCTTCTGCGACAAATAAACGCACATTGGCATGGCTGGTTGGCACGTTTGGGTTTTTGGGGTGCACAACTAGCGACACACCCATGGCCTGAGCTTTACGCCCAGCGATATTTGGGTGACGGGCAGTGGCTGAGGCAGGCAGGTTATGGACATGAATATGGCTAAACATGACGCCCGCTTTTTCGATGACCTCGCCATCTGCCAATACACATGACCGACCGCCGCCGCCTTCAGGACGTTCCCAGTCATCGGGAACGAAGGTCGCATGCTCGTTGTCATTAGTACTGCCATCACGCTCTTGTGCTTCTAGCGATTCACAGATACGTGCCTGTAAATCAACCAAAAATTCGCGCACTCGCATGATGTCGTCATTGGTTGGCGTCGTCACAGACGCCACCGTTGATAAGTCTGTTTCGTTATTTGTATTTGTAATACTCATAAGATATCTATTTATTCAGGTGTATGGCGGTATTAAGGTCTGTATCGAGAGAAGCATCTGTATTGAGATTGATATTTTTATCAAACAAGTGGCCCATACGATCGCGTTTGGTTGCTAGATATTCAGCGTTCATATCGTTCACACCAACGAGCATGGGTACACGTTCAACGACATCGATACCGTGCTCCGTCAAATAAGCAACTTTGTTTGGATTGTTAGTGATGAGTCTGACAGCGTCGACACCGATATGGGCAAGCATCGGACCACACATATCATAGATACGCGCATCAGCAGGCAAGCCTAACATGAGATTGGCATCCAGCGTATCATGTCCCTGATCTTGGAGGGCATAAGCGCGAATCTTATTGGTCAAACCGATACCGCGACCTTCTTGACGCAAGTACAAAATAGCACCGCAACCAGCCTCTTGGATGGCTTGCATGGCAGTATTGAGCTGTGGTCCGCAGTCACACTTCAATGAGCTAAACGCATCGCCTGTTAGGCACTCAGAATGAATCCGAACCAGCGGAATTGGTTCTTGCGGCAACGTGTCATCTGAGCTAGGTGCTGTCATTGTGCCTGTCGTTTGATCGACCACAGACAGACCGACGGTCAGCATGACATGCTCTTGGCCTTCATCGTTTTCAAAGATATGAATATCAAACTCGCCGTGACGAGTGGGTAATTTGGCACTAGTGATAAATTGATATGACATTGCTGTCCTGCATAAGCCTATAATCGTGGCGGTGAAGGGTTTGTGATAGTGCTATTAAACCCGCGATGACATCTTAGACTGAACGGTAAGGCCAAGATGATAGCAGTATAACCCTTTCATAAAGAACGCGTGCTTATTGTATTTATTATAAAAACACACAAAGTTCACAGACGACGCACGATGATTAAAGCGACAATTAAAAAAAAATGCTATTATGCCATACTATTTTGGTGGATACAGTGACAAGTCTTTATCCTTACATTACTATGTCGTCACTAACATCCGATATTGATGCAAAATAATAGGGCATAATGTTAAGCCTCATTGTCGAAGCATGCAGTATTGAAACATGGTCTATTATAGTAGTGTGCCCACGTTATACATAGTAAAACTATAGAAATGCAAAAGTTGCATGAATAATTATATGGTCGATTACATCAATAATGATGTAGATATTATTGACGTCTTTCAGTTGTAGCTATTGCTATATTGGAGACACGTCTTGTCAGCAGATTGGTAGGTATCGTACGGTTTATGCAGCAGTCACTTCATTCCCCAAAGTCTCAGTCCTCATCTGCATCAGTATCTGATTCTGCCGCCCAGCTATCGAGCTTACAGCAGACTTATACTGTGATTCCTCGCGTGCGTCCGCATACGCCATTGCTTGATGCCATTGACACACCTTCTGATATGAATGCGTTTTCAACCACTCAGCTGATTACGTTGGCTGATGAACTGCGTCTTTTTTTGTTGTATTCAGCCGGTCAAAGCGGCGGGCATTTTGGCGCCAATTTGGGTGTGATTGAGCTGACGATTGTATTGCATTATTTGCTAGATACACCGCAAGATCAGATCGTATGGGATGTGGGTCATCAGGCCTATGCACACAAAGTCCTGACAGGTCGCCGTGAGCAGTTGGCAACGATCAGATCAAAAGATGGTCTGACTGCATTCCCAGAGCGTGCAGAGTCTATCTACGATACATTTGGTGTTGGGCATTCATCAACCTCTATCTCAGCGGGTCTGGGCATGAGCTTGGCGCTGCGCTATCAAGGCCGCGCGCAAACCGTTGCTTGTATCATTGGTGATGGCGCGATGACCGGTGGTATGGCTTTTGAAGCCATGAACGATGCAGTCCAACAAGATGCCGATCTACTAGTCATTTTAAATGACAACGATATGTCGATTTCTTGTTCTATCGGTGGTTTTTCGCGGCATCTAGCGATGCTTTGGGAGTCGGGCTACCAAGTCGATATCTCTGATTCAGGTAAGCCTGTGCTTTGCCAGCGTCCTGATATGCAAGCATTTGATCGGCGTAAACGTCACAAAGAGATGCGTGATGTGCCCCAGTTAGAGGACAACTTATTCAAAGCGATTGGCTTTACCTATTTTGGTCCGTTTGATGGGCACAATATCCCTGAGCTACTGCGTGTGCTGTCAATTGCCAAACAAGTCAAAGGGCCTGTTTTAGTACATATCTATACCACCAAAGGTAAAGGCTTTGCACCAGCAGAACTAGATCCGGTCGGCTATCACGCGATTAGTAAGCTGCCAGCAGAGATTCATAATGAGTCTCAGAGCAAATCTACAGAAGCACCAAAACAAAATACAAAACCTGCGCTAAAATACTCGCAAGTATTCGGCAAGTTCTTATGCGATAAAGCGGCTGAAGACGATAAGTTGCTAGCCATCACCCCTGCTATGGAAGAAGGTTCGGGGATGATTGACTTTGCTCGTCATTTTCCAACACGCTTTTTTGATGTGGCTATTGCTGAACAACATGCGGTCACGCTAGCGGCCGGCATGGCGACGCAAGGTGTCAAACCTATTGTGGCGATTTACTCGACATTTTTGCAGCGTGGGTATGATCAGCTGATTCATGACGTGGCGCTACAGAATCTCGATGTCATGTTTGCCATTGATCGAGCGGGTCTCGTTGGTGAAGATGGTGCCACGCATGCAGGCGTTTTTGATTTTAGCTTTTTACGTTGTATCCCGAATATAGTGATTGCTGCGCCAAAAGATGAGAACGAATGCTACCATCTGCTCAATACTTGCTATGAACATCAGGGATGTACGGCAGTTCGTTATCCGCGTGGCACCGGTACAGGCGCAGCTATCGAGCAGCCAGCACAGAATTATAAAATAGGTGAAGCCGTTATTGAGTCAGTATTGGGCAGCAATGATGCGCCTTATAAGCTAGCGATATTGGCTTTTGGTACGATGGTTGCGACTGCTCAGCAAGCGGCCGAGAGCTTAACCAGTGCTGATGCATTGATAGAATGTCAGGTACATGTGGTCAATATGCGCTGGGTAAAACCGCTAGATACCACAATGCTTGAGAGCTTATTGGCGCAAGGCGTGACGCATATCGCAACCTTAGAAGAGCATATGGTCATGGGCGGTGCAGGTAGTGCGGTCAATGAGTACTTGCTTAATGAGTCGGCTGCTTTTAAACGTCAGCGTTCAGCTATTGGCAACATAGGCATTGCTGATCGCTTTATCGCGCATGGCTCACAAGCAGAGCAGTGGGCTGATTGTGGTTTGGATGTCGAAGGCGTAATTAAACAGCTTAAGCAACTGCTGTCGTAATTTTTATTTTTAGATTTACAATATTATTTAAGAATTATTGCTTTAAAAACATATTAATTAAAACCGATATAAGCTCTTTGAATGGAGCAAACGCCTGCTAGCCGTAGGTGCTGACTTTTTTACAACTTGCGCAGTTTGTATGACCCCCAAAATACTGGCTTGGTCAGCGTGACGGTTTTTTCGTTTTTATCGAACAATTTTAGTATAATGCGGTTGTCGTTTATAAGTTTTTATTTATAAAAGACACGTTTTTAATCGCATAGATGTGGTGTGATGCGGCGGCTGTTTGGCATGTTGTGGGCACAGAGTTGGTCTTATTTTTTATATTCATTCATCAAGCAAATAGGTTATTTATGGAACCCATGGTCGTCATCGCAGCGCGTACTGCTGAAAAAGTTGGTAAAGAGATTTTATATGCGCATCAAAACCGTCACAAAATCGAGTTAGATATAGAGTCTAAAGGGCTTGATGGTCTGGTTACACGCATCGATCGCTTTAGCGAAGAGCTCACTATTGAGACACTAAAAGCCAGCTATCCCAATCATTCGTTTTTGGGTGAAGAGTTTGGTATGCAAGAAGGTCGCGGCGAAGACGCTGACTGGTGCTGGATTATCGATCCGCTAGATGGTACTAAGAACTTTGTCCACGGTGTACCGCAGTTCTGCGTATCTATCGCTGTACAGCACAAAGGCGTGACTCAGCACGGCGTCATTTATGACCCAGTCCGTGACGAGATGTTCTCTGCTAGCCGTGGTAAAGGCGCACGTTTAAACCAACGTCGTATCAATGTCAGCGAACGTAAAACGATTGATGGTGGGTTTTTTACCACAGGTCATCCGCTTGAGCGTAAGCGCAATGGTGAAGTGATCTCTTATGCCAAGCAGCACTTTGAGAGCTTACAAAAGATCTCTGAAGCTGGTGGTCAGGTACGTCGTCTGGGTTCAGCGGCGCTTGATTTGTGTTATGTCGCTGCTGGTCGCTTTGATGGCTATTTTGAGATGTCGATCAAGCCTTGGGATATCGCAGCGGGTGAGCTTATCGTCACCGAAGCGCGCGGCGTTGTGGTCGATCACACGGGCGCGCACAATTCTATGACTTCAGGCTCTATCTTTGCTTGTAACGTCAAACTGCTCAAGCCATTGATGCAAACTGTTGTGCCAATCTGGGGCGATGTGATCTAATCACAAAATAAGCAGGCTTAAACGCCGAGCGAGTCAAGTATTAAAAAGCTGGTTCCGTTAAGGAGCCAGCTTTTTTGTTTTCTTAACAGGTTTGTCTTCAACGGTGATACCTTTAAATGCCAACTCTTGACTGACAGTTTCTAGCAACTGTAGCTCTTCTTCTATCAGCATGAGCATGTCTTGGACACGCGGTAATGCTTTACTACAAGCAGTGATGCCAAATTCAATTCTATCCAAATAACTGGCCAATGTGATATTCATGGCTTGACCGTTGAATACGATAGAAGCAGGATACAGTGATTGTAAGCGTGCACCATTCCAATACAGCGGCTTCTCAGAACCAGGAACGTGAGAAATAATGAGGTTAAAGGCCTGCTTTTTTGGAAACACACCAGTCGCCAAGTTGATACCTTGCCATGCATAGGCGATGACGCTGTAATTAATGACTTGCGCTTGATTCATGCGGCGAAAGCGACGTTTGCCATTATTCATACTGCGATGGATAAGCTCTATCCTGCGTAGTGGGTTGTCTAAATGTGTGCCCAAATTCGCCAGTACAAATGACAGCTGGTTGCCCGATATACTATCATCAGTACGCAGTGACATCGGTACAAACGCAATCAGCGGCTTGCTGGGTAGCGCATCCATCGAGATCAAATAACGACGAATGGCGCCAGCACAGACGGCTAATACCACATCGTTTCTACTGATTTTCAGTCTTTCGGCAATTTTATTAAAGCGTTGTATGTCGTAAGACTGCGCCGAGATACGACGTGATGCGGAAATGCGCCTGTTTAAAATACTCATCGGCGCGTCAAACGTACCGACATAGCCTTCATCACCATAGTTTTTCAGATTGTCTATCAGTTCTGTAAATACCGGTTTGATGGTAGATATTTGCTCTTTCATGATGCGCCTGATAGATCTTTCGGCAGGCAAAATAGCATTCACTTGATTACGATGACGCGCCATCAGTGACCATACTGGTAGGGTGACGGGCTCGGTAGGGGATTGTGATAAGGATTTTTTTACCAAACGCATGGCAGCGATACCATCAACGAGCGAGTGATGAATCTTAAAATACCAAGCAAAACGTTCAGGCCCACCTTCTACTTCTGGCTCAATCCCTTCTATGACGTGGCATTCCCAGAGAGGCATCGCACGATCTAACAGTCGCCCATGCTCTCTTGAGACATACATCAAAAGCTCACGGATCCGTCCAGGACTTGGTAGCGCCACATGATGAAAATGATGCTCAACATCAAAATCTTTGTCTTTTTTCCAAAACACCAAATGCTCTAGCACCTGATTGAACGGAAAGCTCGGCGGTACATCGGATTCTTGCATTTGTTTTACCAGCTGATAGACAAAGTCGCTATCAGCACCTTCGGGTAATTCAAATAAAAACAATCCGCCAACGTGCATTGGCTGTTTACGCGACTCAAGAAGTAAGAACAACTGGTCGACTGCTGTGAGAAGTCGCATAATAAATCCTTTTATGACGATAATGAATAAAAATTATAGCTGACAGGTGGCTGAGCCAACCAGATTTCTGTCTTATTATTTTATAATCGGTTTTTTGTTAGAGCTGACCCAAGCAAGCGCCTACTGGAAAAAATATCCTGTCTGCGGTGAGCTGGCAGTTGCCATCTTACGCATCGGCATACGACCAGCCAAAAATGCGGCGCGGCCTGCCCATACGGCATGTTTCATGGCATGTGCCATCATCACAGGGTTTTGCGCATTAGCAATCGCTGAGTTCATCAGAACGCCATCACAGCCAAGCTCCATGGCAATCGCAGCATCAGATGCTGTACCGACACCTGCATCGACCAAGACGGGCACTTTGGCGTTTTCGATGATGAGGCTGAGGGTATGGCGATTGAGTAAGCCAAGCCCAGAACCAATCAAGCTCCCAAGTGGCATGATGGCGACACAGCCCATGCTTTCTAGCTCTTGGGCGACGATAGGATCATCTGAGCTATAGACCATGACTTCAAAGCCATCATCCACCAGTACTTGAGCCGCTTTTAAGGTCTCAGTGATATTAGGATAAAGGGTTTTTTCATCGCCCAATACTTCAAGCTTAACCAGATTGTGCCCGTCCAATAACTCGCGAGCAAGTTTGCACGTACGAATGGCAGTTTCGGCATCGAAGCAGCCAGCCGTGTTCGGCAAAATCGTATATTTGTCAGGAGAGATCACATCAAGCAAATTTGGCTCATTGCTGTTTTGTCCAATATTGGTACGGCGAATAGCGACAGTCACGATTTCTGCTGCCGAAGCGGCAATCGCTTCTCCAGTCTCACTCATGTCTTTGTATTTGCCCGTACCGACCAGCAGGCGAGAGGAAAAGGTACGACTACCAACGGTAAAAGTATCTTGCAAAAGTGGTGTCGGGTGAGTAGCAGTGCTAACGTTCTCTGACATAACTAAAAATCCTAATGGCGAGCGGGCAAGGTGGACAGAAAAAATATAACGAGATTTCTAAGTAATATTAAAAAAGTGCAGTAGACAATAATAGCGCACTGTTAGCAAAATAAAAAATCGCATGATAAGTTGGCTATACATACCGTAAAAATAGGCGAGTGGCGATACGTAAAAAACGCCGACCACATAAAATAATACGCGTCTAAGACAAAATGTTATTATAACAAACTCATGCAATCTTACTTGCAATCTTTTTGGGCTTAGTCAGTCAAGCTCAGTGTATTTACAGTGCTTTGGTGTGATTGTCTATTTGACACTATCTCTATTTATTAGGTTGTCTTTATGATGCAGTTGCCGTACAGCTTTGCGAAACGCCATCAGATTTTGGCCATACTTGCCATTGACCCTGAGTTGCCACCAACTTTGGTGTTGACGAAAGCCACACCATTATCCGCAATCAATGAAGCGGTGCGGTTTTTACAGCAGCAAGGTAGTCGCGGCGTACCAACTTACGAAAGTGTCAGCTCGGATGATTTTGAAAAACGTATGAACGCGGCTTACGCTGGTAATACCGGAGAGTCGCAGCATATCGCTGCTGGGCTTGAGGATCATCCGGATCTTGATAGCTTAGCAGATAGCGTCCCTGAGACTGAAGACTTGATGGATCAGCAAGACGATGCGCCCATTATTCGTCTGATCAATGCGCTGTTGTCAGAAGCCATTCGCCTAAACGCCTCAGACATTCATATCGAAACTTTTGAAAAACGCTTAGTGGTTCGCTTTCGAGTCGACGGCGAGCTTAAAGAAATTATCACGCCAAAACGTCAACTGGCTCCGTTATTAGTTTCGCGTATCAAAGTCATGGCCAAACTGGATATCGCAGAAAAGCGTGTACCACAAGATGGGCGTATTAGCTTACGACTGGCAGGGCGAGAAGTCGATGTGCGTGTATCGACACTGCCGTCGAGCTTTGGCGAGCGCGTGGTGATGCGTCTACTAGACAAGCAAGCGGGACGTCTTAACATGACGTATTTGGGGCTATCTGATAATGACTATACTGAGCTGAAGCGCTTGATTCATCGTCCTCATGGGATTATCTTGGTCACAGGGCCGACGGGTTCGGGTAAGACCACCACGCTATATTCGGCACTGACAGATCTCAATGACCAAACGCGCAATATTTTGACCGCCGAAGATCCAATTGAGTTCCAGCTCGATGGTATCGGACAGACACAGGTTAATAATAAGGTGGATATGACCTTTGCCAAAAGTCTGCGCGCGATGTTGCGTCAAGATCCAGATGTGGTGATGGTGGGTGAGATTCGTGATTTAGAGACAGCAGAGATCGCTGTACAGGCATCTTTGACAGGGCATTTGGTCTTATCAACGCTGCATACCAACACCGCGATTGGCGCGGTCACTCGATTGCAAGATATGGGTGTTGAGCCATTTTTATTATCGTCGTCACTGATCGGCGTGGTGGCACAGCGCTTAGTGCGTACTTTATGCTCACATTGTCATGGCTGGCAGGCAGCAGATACCGAACAAACCAAACTTTTTACCGAAATTGGTATTGAGCCAGCTTTAGAAGGTAATGCGATTCGTCTACCCAAGCCAGTTGGCTGCGATAAATGCAATCAGTCAGGATTCAAAGGACGTACGGCGATATATGAAGTCGTACCAGTTGATGATACGCTGCGCCGCATGATTCATAGTAATACCGCTGAGTATGAGTTAGAAGCGTATGCTCGCCAGCAGACACCATCGATTCGCGCGGATGGTCTACGTAAAGTGATGGAAGGGCGAACGACACTAGAAGAAGTACTGCGAGTGACGAAGGAAAGTGCCTTAACGGATGATATGATACTGGTATAAGTGCTTAGCTATAAACGATGAGAAACAGTATTTGGAGAACAGTGTCTGGTGCGCAATGTCTGAAAAGTAGAAAAAGATAACTGAGCGAAATAGCCAGTTATCTGGTCTTTTTTCTGAAATTAACAGGGTAACGTTTTCAACTGCTATTACTTGGCAGCGATGCACTCAATCTCAACGCTCGCTCCTGCGGCCAACTCCGATACGCCAAACGCTGAGCGTGCAGGATAAGGTCTAGACAGTTCTGCCTTATAGACTTTGTTAAAATCATCAAAGTCATCCATATCAGTCAGCATGGCCATGCATTTAACGATATCAGATTTTCGGTAGCCATGTTTTAGTAGCGTGCTATGGATATTATCTAGTGTTTGTTTGGTTTCAGCGTCGATACCGCCTTTGACCAATTTGCCGTCTTTAATACCAATTTGTCCTGACATATATAATGTATTGCCAACACGTACGGCTTCTGAAAAAGGATAGTGGCCGCCATCACCCAAAAAAGTCGGGCTAGATTTAGTATTAGCGGCAGGAGCTGTCGCCGGATTGGCGTTAGCACCAACAGCCAAGCCTAATGAGCACATAGCAACCAGTGGTACGATAGATAAATAGGTGCTAAGTTTGGACATCCTTGTCTCCTTATTGAGTTGATTGATCACAAATATGCTAGATGCGCCATAAAATGCAAATAGCACATTTTATGTCGGTTTAATCGATTATTTGTTATTAATAGTCTCGTCATCTGCAGAGAGTGTATCGTCTTGCTCGTTATCTGCTGTAGTATCCGTATTATCTTCTGAGGCATTGTCACTTGCTTTGCCTTGGCGGCGGGCCTCTAGTTCAGATTTTGGAATCCAAGCCCAAGTCATCTCCACTACAATCGGGTCGCGGTCACTATCAGATTCACGGTCATCAATGACGCAAGGAATAACCATTTCACCTTTTGGCGTATTTAAAATCTGCAAGCGCTGCTCATCAGATAGACTGGCTACGGCTGCAATTTGACCTTTTTTGATTGGGCGATAAAAATTAACGGAATAGGATTTAATCAGCAGTACGCGATCAGAGGGTAAGTTTAACCCCAAAATGAAGCCAGTTGCCGTTTCAGCCAGTAAAGTAATGGCTACTGCATGGATTGAACCAATATGATTCTGTACCCCTTTGACATTGTTTAGACTGACGATGACTTGATTGGGCTCAACCATTTCATAATACACGCCTGTTGTCCCTACGTAGGGTACAACTTTACCAAAGGCTTTTGAGAGAATGCTTGAGCGCGCACTGGCAGGTAGATATTTGGTCACAGATAACAGTTTGGTGAATTGATTACTGATTGGTTTTAGCGTGCTGCTGGGTTTTTCGATGGATGATCTTGTGCTGTCAGAGACTTTGGCTGGTTTTTTATTGATCAGCTTGACGGGCAGTTTTTTTAATAATCCTGACATACAAAATTCCTTAATGTAGATAAATCGAATGTTGTTTTTTGATAGTGGCAAACAGTAAGTGTTAGCAAAGCCATTACAAACACTATGGTACATTAACCGCTGCTTTCCTACTATTATTAGCATGAACTGCTGCGCTTATAAAACAGCAGTCATCTATATTGTGTTGCTAGGATATAGTCTTAAATAATTAAAATAGCTCAATGGTGATGCACGGATCTGCTTAGTAGACAATCTCTTACTATACCACCGCGCTATAATAGCGTGATGTTGGTACGTCTTATTTTATAAATTTTCAATACTGGATGATGCTATGTCTGATATGTCTACTCACGAGCCGACCAATATTATTTATACTGGCGTCACGGGTACTGGCAAAACCTATCGATTGCTCCAAATCGCGAAGCAATATACCGATTATCTACCTGAGACAAATAATGAAGTGCTACTTGGGCAGCTGTTGCAAAGCCTAAGCTGGCGTGAAGTACTGTGTTTGATATTTTTAGACTTACGGGCTGAACAACAGGATTTGGTCAAGGTACGAGAGCTTGTCGACCATCCTTTTTTTATCACTAAAGCGGCACAAAACTCACGTGAGAAAAACCTAGAGAGCACTGCTTGGTTAGAGCTTCGCAGACATAGTCCCATAGATTCTAAAACCGTCAGTTTTGATAATCGAGCCAGCCAAGCGTATTTTGACAAAGATAACAGCGGCGCATGGTATTTACTGCCTGAGAGTATGGTATTGCTGAGAGAGTTGTCACAGCAATTGGCGGAGTTTCAGCAGGCACAGCGTGATAACCAGTCCAATCAAAACCAAAATTCTGGACAGCAGCGTTTTAGTATGGTGAGCTTCCATCAAGCCTATGGTTATGAAGAGTTTGTCGAAGGTATTCGTCCTGTTATGAGCGGCTCTATCCACGCAAATAACAGTCACTCGAGTAATACCCAAATGAGCTACGCCGTTCAAGATGGGGCCTTTTTAAAGCTATGTCAGCGTGCTGCGCGTGACCCTCAGCATCGTTACGCGATGTTGATTGATGAGATCAATCGCGCCAATGTGTCACGAGTATTTGGCGAGCTGCTCAGTTTGATCGAGCCAGACAAGCGTGCTGGCAAGCCAAATGCGATGACGATTCATTTGGCGTATTCTGGGCGTGCTTTTAGTGTGCCTGCCAATGTTGATATTTACGCCACCATGAACACACAAGATCATTCGCTCGCGCCGCTTGATATGGCATTGCGTCGACGTTTCCGCTTCATTGATTGTCCACCGCAGCCTGAATTATTACCGATAATTGGTGATATCGCTAGCGCGACTGATCGTGCAGAAGCAGACACGGTAGATTTAAGCAAATTGCTAACAGGCTTAAACATGCGTATCACACAGACGCTAGGAGCAGAGGCACAGTTGGGGCATGCTTTTTTATTTTCAGTCGATGATTTAGAGCAATTACAAATGGTGTTGGTCGAACAGATCATCCCGCAGTTGGCGCAAGCTGCGGGCGGTCAAGTGGCTATATTGCAGTATATTTTTAGAGATGAGCAGCAACCGTTAAGCACCCAGTTCATCCACGATAGCCAAACAATGATAAATAATGATTTGTATGATCCGATGAGTAAGAACCATACAACGACTCAACATCAAATGTTTGCAGGGCAAGGCGCCTTTCTTGGTCAATCGATGAACGTAGGTAGCTATATAATGAATCCTGATCTTATTGCTAAGACCAATGAGTTTGGCAAGCCCGCTATCTATCAGCGTTTGTACGAGTAAGGTGGTTGTTTAGTGAGAACTCATAATCAATACTATGCGCAAGGAAACTATATTAATGCAGATAGTTTTTATGCTCGTATGCCTAACAGTAAGGATCCCGCAGCGAAGGTTGTCACGGTATTTGAACATCAACGCCTCACAGCGCAAGATTTCCCGCGTGTCTCTGACTTTCACTGGCTAATGGCACAAGAGTTTGCCGTATTTACCATCAAGCGTAAACAAGGACAGTGGCAGCTCAAGGTTGGGCATCATATAGGAATTATCCTTTTGCCTAGTGGTATGACACTTGAGCTATTGCCAAAACTTAATCAATCCACTCAATATAATAATATTGCTCAGACTCGTCACTGGGTACAAGGCATGTTATCCGACTTGACTCGTCTTGATGCGCGTCAAAGTCGTAAGCTGCCTAGCATGAAAAACCTAGGTCAATTTAGTGATCAGTCAATGCCATTATCTGTCGAGGCTCCGCCGTTGTCAGACTGGCTATTAGAGCAGTTTTTGCAGCGCTTGGTTCGTTATCAGCCAACCCAGCACTATCAGGCGCAGATCAATAACCAATCATCGCTACAAGGGCGCCTGCTCATCAAAGAGCAGCTACGAAATAACAGCATGCAGCCGCATAAGTTTGTCTGTGAGCGTAGTGTGCTGAGTCAAGATATGCTGGCCAATCGCTTGATCAAGAGCGCATTGGTATGGCTTATGCCATTACTGCCTAGATCTATATGTACACCGCTCTTACAACCATGGCAGCCGTTATCTGGGCTAAACCAGCGTGAACTACAGCGGCTAGAGTCAATATATACTCAAGCAAAGCAGCAGTTAAGCGTCCTGCCATTACAAAAACAGCAACTGCAAGCCGCGCAGCAGTTGGTAGACCTAGCTTATTGGCTGTTACAGCAGTCGAATGCATCGACAGGTTATGGTATTGACCCTACTCGACCAAACTTATCTCAGCCAAAATTATGTCTATTAATCGATATGAATCAGGCGTTTGAACAGTGGGCGAGTCAGCGCATCGCATCGATGTTTCAGCAATTGAGTAGCAATTATCGTCCTTTTTACCAAATCCAAAGTGTTTGGCTCAATGATAGCGAGGGTCAAGCATGCGTATCGATACGACCAGATTTGCTGATATACAAAACGGCTGATAATGATAATAACCAAAATCAGAGTGACACCGCGGTTAGTAAAGAGACGGTAAACGGTTGCTATAGCCATGTCATCGATATCAAATGGAAATATCTGCCTCATGCTGGTGCCATTACTGCCAGTGACGCCTATCAGTTGACCAGCTATGCACAGGCCTATCAAGCAGGGCAAGGTTGGATGGTATATCCTGTATTAGGAGACAAGAGACGACCAGTTGCGCTTAAGCAGCAAATGTATCGTGACAGTGGCGATAGTAAAAGTGACATTATCGATGGTACTAAAAGTAACCACTCAAACCATGCGGATTTATGGTTGATACCGTTCGATGTGCTGACAGGTATGGTCAACGGTGATTTGCCTGCGAATTTGAATGAGGCATAATGATTCCATCAATCATAAGAATCATAATTAACAAAGGTTTTTGAAGAGACTATTTTTATAAAAATGCCTTTTTTGAAAGAATTTAGAGATTATTTAAAATTAATCGAAAATAGGTGTTGACACAATCGCCTTTACCCCTTAATATGTGCACCTCGATAGCGAGGAACATTAACAAGTTAGCGGCATTGCCAACAACGAGTTAATCAACAAACTATCGTAATAATAGAGAATTTCGGAGTGTGGCGCAGTTTGGTAGCGCATCTGGTTTGGGACCAGAGGGTCGTAGGTTCGAATCCTATCACTCCGACCATCTATTTTAAGAGCCTTACAGGCTTTTTTTTATGTATAATGATTTAGTTTCTGATATAGTAAAAATTATATTATAAACTGAATGATAGTGTATAAAAGTCCTCTAAGAGCGCCTGTAGCTCAGCTGGATAGAGCATCTCCCTTCTAAGGAGGTGGCCGCAGGTTCGAATCCTGCCAGGCGCGCCATTTAGCCTGCAAATCTTGCCTATTCTTTTGGCAATAGTTATGGCGGTTGTAGCTCAGTTGGTAGAGCCCCGGGTTGTGATCTCGGTTGTCGTGGGTTCGAGTCCCATCAGTCGCCCCATTTTATTTTGCATTATCTGCATATAAATCCTATCTTTATACTAAATCTTATCTAATAAATAGCACTCGCCACTGTTGGCGTTTTTTTGTGTCTGCTTGATTTCTATTTCCCTGTATTATCCTATAATATTAAACGGTTAAAGCTTTCTGAACCTTTAATTGTTTAGTGATTTACTGACTTCTTATTCATATCAATTTTGCGATAGGTTTTTCTTCAAAAACCTAAACTGACTGTGTCTGCTCTACTATTGGTTAGTACTGCTTATGAGTGAATAGACATCATGTTTTAAATCGGGCATTATGCTTAGGTCTTGATGCGTCCTGCTGATGAAAACATCGTATTGGCTACACCGAAAAAATTTAAAGCATTTTGGATACACCCTCGCCTTTTTAAGATTTGTTGTTATTGACCCTGTATTATTGAGGAACTAATTGATGGACGCATTGAGCGTATTGCTACAGAATGTGCACTTATTTGAGACCAAGTATTATCGTTTGAATGGTGCTGGCAATTGGTCTTATTCTATGAGTAGAAAAGACACCATTTTATTTTACTTGGTGATGTCGGGTGGTTTTTGCATAGACGTTGGCAACGGCCTACGCGAAGCTCGTGCTGGTGATATGATTATGATCCCGAACGCGCACAAGCACGTAAGCTATGCACTCAATCATCATGGTGACGTGGCTGAACCCCTTGATGAGTTACTGACCAATTGTCAAGATCGCACGCTTGAGATCGATGGCAATGGCGATCCTAATTCCTCATTGATTTTGATTGAATGTAAATACGACAAAGAGATGATTAGCCCTCTACTATCTGTGCTACCACCGATATTGCCTGAGCTCAATGATGCTGCTGATGGTCGGTTCGAGGTGATTGATGTGGAGATCAAGCTTTTGACCTTGGAGTCTGAGCGCGAACGCATGGGCAAAACGGCTGTGATCAATCATTGGGCAAGCATTATGATGATTGAATGTTTGCGCGTTTATATTGAAAGCTTACCTGAGGCGACTGAGAGTTGGCTAAAGGCCATGAAAGATCCATTTTTGACCAAGGCACTAGCAGCGATGCACGAGGCGCCAAGTCAAAGCTGGACCATTCATAAGCTTGCAGAGGTGGCAGGTATGTCGCGCTCGAGCTTTGCCCAGCGCTTTAAAGATACGGTAGGGATGCCGCCGCTGACTTATTTGATTGATTACCGCTTGCGTTTGGCAGCACGCTATTTGCGCTTGCAGCAAAATAGTATCAGCCGTATCAGTGATATGGTGGGCTATGCGTCAGATTCAACTTTTAGTCAGGCGTTCAAACGCGTTTATGGTGTCTCACCCAAAGCGTACCGTCAACAGTATCAACAGCAAAAGCTTGCATAAGTTATTTTTTGACGTCCTCAGTGTTCATTTATTAAAAGCGTTAAGGCGACCAAGGTATCCTTAGCGCTTTTTTTGATTGATAAATCTAGCATTTACATAGGTAAAATACTTGGCAATCAACTGGCGCTATTTTGGTTAGGTAAGGCTGACAATACGCTTGTGTTCAGGTACTATGGAATAATGAGTCGTCGAGGTGTAAGTGTTTATATTTGACGCATAATATGTGACTATATGCCAGTGATATAAGAGGATCGAGACGATGTTTATTTTTGCTGCTGATGGTATGTTATGACTGAACCGACCGCAAAACCAAGTACAGAAGCCAATAGCCACCAAGGTACTACTGCAACTGCTAAAAAAGAACAGAAATCTGATAAAGCTAATGCGCAAGATAACGTGCATACTGGCAAAACGGTATCAGCTAATACGGCTGAGATGCCTGATAAAGCGGCATTATTAACATTATTTACTTTGTCAGATACCAAAGAGAGCATTGATGAAGTAGGGGCTAGCGAGCAGCTTGACACCGATACATCAACCATACAGCCTACCGCCAACGAGTCAAACGTAGCTGCGCAGCGTGTGGCTCTTTATCATACCCAGCATGAACGTACTCGACTGCTATATATGGCATCCGCCAATACGCGCCCCACGTATTTAGTACAAACACTCAAATCACAATTTGCAGAATATCAGCAGTATTTGCTTGCTCAGCAGCTCGATAAGCGTGGTTTGATGGATACGGAAATGCTTGAACGACTCTGGCAGCAGCTGCACGTGGTCGATGATATTATTGCAGATATCGTCCATCATATGCCCGCTCAGCAGCCAGCAGGTTGGCAGCTTACCACGCAGGATGGGCGCAACCCGCTGTGTTTTGCCACTGTCGGTAAGCTAAAACATGGCAAGCCAATCCGCGATCAAGGCAGTCTCAACAGCTACGTGCTCGGTCACTTTGGCGTGAGCAGCTTTACCTATGATCGCGGTTATTATATCGGTCACGTGGTTGGGTATTTATTCAGCTGTTATTTCTGCGCACACTTATCTATCAGTTATGGTGTGGCAGCGCTCGGTCAGCAAGTCGTTGCTGATTATGACTATGCTAGCCTTGAGACGCCGCATATGGTCAGGCTTTTACAAGGTCTGGATGGGTATTGTAAAAAACGTGTCTATCAGCTGGCAGTGATTTGTGCGCGCTTGAGTGTGTTTGCGAGTGATAAACGCATTGAGAGAATGCTGATTGCTGAGGTTAATGATTTTGATAAAAAACTCCAGCAGCAGCATTTGGATGTCTTATTATTACAAGGCTTGATGCCTGATAGTAACGACTCAACCCCGCTTTAATAGATAGTTTTTATAGACATTGCCCTTTTTGTTAAGCCATACATCCAAACCCCTACCTGTGATTTTTTTAGGATATCTGCTGCTATGCCCGCTTATCATTTTAAAGCGCTTGACGACCAAGGTAGTGTCCAAAAAGGCTTACTAGAAGGGGATTCTGCTCGGCAAGTTCGGCAGCAGCTGCGTGATAAGCAGTGGACACCAGTCGAAGTCAGTGCAGTCAATGACATACAAAGCCAAAACAAAAGCCGCTATAAAAAACCATCTGCTTATGAGCTTGCATTACTCACACGCCAGTTATCTGTGTTACTAGCGGCTGGTATTCCACTTGAAGAAACTTTGGCTGCTGTCGCTAAACAATCGCCAAAGACGCATATCAAATCTCTGATGCTGGCGGTACGCTCACATGTCCTCGAAGGCTTAAGCTTAGCACGAGCATTACAACAAGCCGCGAGCTTCCCACCCTTATACATCGCGACGATTGCCGCAGGCGAAAAATCTGGTCACTTAGATTTAATCCTTAATCAGCTAGCCGACTACACCGAAAACCGTTTTGCCCTCCAAAAGAAAATCCAAGGGGCGATGGTCTATCCGATTGTACTGATGGTTATGGCAATTGGTGTGATCATGGGGTTGATGAGTTTTGTGGTGCCCAAAATTGTCAAAGTCTTTGAGCAGTCTGAACAGGCCCTGCCATTAATTACTCAAGTCGTTCTGACGCTATCAAATATTATTACGCAGTGGTGGTGGCTAATGCTACTGGTATTGGCAGGTATTGCGTTTTTGTTTTATCGTTTTGCCCAAACGCAGGCTGGGAAATTGGCAATAGATAGTGTGGTGCTCAAGCTACCAATATTAGCCAGATTATCCAAGGGATTGAATGCGGCGCGTTTTGCCAGTACGCTTGCGATCTTAGTACGCTCAGGGGTGCCGTTGATTGAGGCATTGCATATTGGTGCGGCAGTGACGACCAATTTGCATATTAAGCAAACGATTGTGACTGCCGCTGATAGGGTCACAGAAGGCTCAAGTTTATCCAGCCAACTCGAAAAATCCACTTACTTTCCGCCGATGATGGTACAAATGATCAAAAGCGGTGAGAATTCAGGCGAGCTTGAAAACATGCTCAGTCGTGCCGCCACGATGCAAGAAGCGGAAGCCACCAATTTTATTAGCACCCTATTGTCGCTACTTGAGCCTTTGATGTTGGTCTTAATGGGCGTGGTGGTGATGATTATCGTGATGGCAGTGATGCTACCAATCGTTAATATGAATGACTTGGCAGGCTAGTCAATAGTTAACTGACTAGCTTACAAACAGCCGATATATTTTTCTCAAACTATCAACTATCTGCATTTTTATCCTCTCTTAATTACCTATCTTGCTAAACCCTACGTTAGCTTTCTTAAAATTTGCTTACTGTTGTATATTGTTGACTAAGCAAAATTTTTGCTATGGTAAACCTAAGCACCACGTTATAGTGAAAGCGGGTCAAAACGATAGTGATAAATATCGATGGTCAGTTGGTGCTCTATGATTGTTTGCTGATGGTTACTTGGTATTGACTGTAATGACAATCTGAGCACAGCGCTGGATAAAAATAAAACCATGGTTTATAGTGACAATGATTTAGGGTTTTATTGATAAGCCTCTAGACGCATGAGTGCTACTAGAACGCCACTTTTACTATTTACATAACTGTGATGACCAAAGCGATGACTATGACTGACACCCTTCAAGTAAATATTAGCCCAAAAAGTGCCAATACCAAAGATGACAATTATAATATTCAAGCCCATGGTGGCATTGTAAATGACCATCAGATAGTCCATTCAATGACACATCGCAGCTCGGTAGGCAAGTCTGGACAATCGGGATTTACGCTTATTGAGATTATGGTCGTTATCGTTATCTTGGCTATTCTTGCAGGATTGGTCGTCCCAAAAGTAGTCGGACAAAGTGACAAAGCGCGTGTCAAAACTACTGAAACCGCGCTCGCTACTGTCTCTAACGCGTTAGATATGTATAAAGTCGACAATTCACGCTATCCGACGACAGCACAAGGTTTAGAAGCGCTTACTACACCGCCTGCGGATGCAAAAAACTATCCTGAAGGTGGCTATATTAAAGGTGGCTATCCAACGGATGGTTGGGAAAATGAGATGCAATATGTTGCGCCAGGTAGTGAAGGGCGACCTTATGACTTGTTTTCCTTAGGTGCAGATGGACAGCAAGGTGGTGAAGGTCAGGATGCGGATCTTTATGCTCAGCTATAAGATTTAGCCTTGTCGGCATCTAGAAAGCCTATACCAATAAAATATCGTTAAATGCACTTGTTATCGTGCAATTAACGGCCTATCAATATCAACCAATAATTCTTTATTGGTTGATATTTTTTATCGATACGTAAAATAAATACCATCTGATATGAACCTGGTATTGAGGGTCAATAGTTTTATCAGTAGGTGTATGTTCGTACTACCAGTCACTGCAAGCTAAAATCAAAGGTAATAACTTATGTCAATAAAAATACCAACACTACAATCAGTCGCTATCAATAAACGCGCTACTAAGTTCCATGCGCTTGCACTTACTGTTGCAACCACTTCGTTGATGACAGCTTTATCAATGACATCAATTAGCGCACAGGCGGCAGGCTTGAACGATTTATTTAATAGTAGTAGCGCATCCCAATCAAAATTCTTACCAGTGGATGAAGCTTTTCAGGTGATCAGTAGCACCAAAGCGACATCTAAGGGCACGCGTTTATCCATCACGTTTGATATCACGCCAGGACATTATGTCTATAAAGACCAGCTCGCGTTAAGCTTTCCAAAAGGGATAAATGCAACACCATTTACCTTTAATCAGGCACCAGTGTCCATTGATGATCCAACCTTTGGTAAAGTTCCAGTATTTACGCAAAGGAGTGTTGTTGCCACCACGATGCTGACGACCAATAATGGTAAAGGTGCAAAAAATGCTCCAATTATCATTGGTTGGCAAGGCTGTGCAAAAGCTGGGCTATGCTACCCACCTGAAAAGATCAAAACTAAAGTAAATATTGCTGCGACACGTAGATAAGTATTGAGAAGTTTGATTCAAATATCGGTAATAACAGGTAGCTATTCATGCTCATGAAGACATCACAACAATCGCCATCATTGACTGCAAATACACATGCAAAAAAATCGTATGTCCTAGCATTTGCGATTGCTAGCGGCTCGCTATTGACAGGGCTGTTAGCGACATCAACGACGGCGCAAGCAGCAGTATTGGGCGATCTATTTGGCAATAGTCAAAATACCGCGCAATCGAAATTTTTGCCAGTAGATGAAGCCTTTCAGGTTAGTAGCAGTAGTGCATCTACCAAGTCAGGTACGCGTCTATCTATTAATTTTGATATCACGCCTGAGCATTATGTCTATAAGAATCAAATCAAACTGACGCTACCTGCGGGCGTGACCGCGGCACCTTTTACCTTTAACCAAAAGCCATATTCAATCGACGATCCGACATTTGGTAAAGTATTGGTTTTTGATCAAGCTAGTATGGTCGCAAGTACCATTTTGACCAGTAACAACGGAAAAAGCATCGATGAGGCAGCAGTTGTCATTGGTTGGCAAGGTTGCGCCAAAGCCGGATTATGCTATCCCCCTGAAAAAATCAAAACCACGGTCAATATCAGAGCAGCATCATCACAGAGCGCGACAAGTAATGCCAACACTGAGGCAGAAAATGCGTCTGTTAACGAGACGACCGCGAGCGACAATCTGACTGATGCGACAATATCTGCTGGGAATACTGAGACGACATCCACAACAACTGGTACCAGTAGCACCACGGCGCAAGCAGAACAAGCGCCGATGGATGATGAGGTTATGGATTATGATCTAATCGATGACAGTACTCTGGAGTATGACTCTTTAGATGGTAGCACTGCAACGACCACGATTTCTGGAGCAAATGCCAACGTATCAATTGACGCGACCAATAGTGAGAATGTAAATTCTAACGACCTGATTGATGGTGATCCTTTTGGTTTGGCGTCGCATCCTTGGCTCGCATTGGTCTTACTGTTTTTAGCAGGTCTCGGTTTGGCCTTGACGCCGTGCGTCCTACCGATGTTACCTATCGTTGCCAATATTGTCGCCCGCGAGCAAAACCCAACGGTCAAACGCGGTGTTATCCTAACCACCAGTTACGCGATTGGTGTGGCGACTGCCTATGGTATTTTGGGCGCTGTGATTGCAGTATTTGGCGAGTCATTAGGTATTATTGGCTGGTTGCAAAATCCTATTATTTTAATTAGCTTTGCGATTGTTTTCGTCTTGTTAGCCCTATACATGCTGGATGCTTTTACCATACGTTTACCGCAAGCACTCAGCCGAAAAATGCAAGGGCTTAGCCAAGCAGGTGATAGCAAGCTTGGTAGTACAGGTGGTAGTTTGATTGCTGGATTTTTATCTGCATTAGTCGTATCTCCTTGCGTCTCTGCGCCATTATTCGGTGCGCTACTGGCAGTCTCTACCATTGGTAGTCCGCTCTTGGGTTTCGCCGCCTTATTTATGCTGGGTTTTGGTTTGTCAGCACCGCTTATTTTAATCGGTGCCACTCAGGGCAAAATCATGCCAAAGGCAGGAGAATGGATGAACTGGGTCAAGCAGGGCTTTGCGCTACTATTATTCGCGGTGGCATTGCTATTAGTTGAGCGCGTGTTTATATCGCCAGTGATGCTTATGGTCTGGGCATTATGGTTTATGGTGGTGGCGACATGGGCGTGGAGCT
Organism: Psychrobacter piscatorii; assembly: GCF_904846415.1. Classification (GTDB taxonomy): domain Bacteria; phylum Pseudomonadota; class Gammaproteobacteria; order Pseudomonadales; family Moraxellaceae; genus Psychrobacter; species Psychrobacter piscatorii. Next base: position 55,312 of record NZ_CAJHAR010000022.1, read on the forward strand.
GGCTCGGTAAAAGACGCATGTTAACCCAAGCCATGAGTCTGATCGCTGGTATTTGGGCTGCTTGTCTGATCGTGGGTGCGGCATTAGGGAATGATGATAGCCTGCATCCATTAGCCTCGCTAAGCGCTACGCCGACGATGGTGCAGTCAGCGACTGGTCAGCCGATGGGCAACGATAGTGCGGCGACAGATAAAACGATCACCACACTTGCAGAGCTAGATACGATTGTTGCGGCAAATCCCAATGTCCTTGTCGATTTGACAGCAGATTGGTGTGTTGAGTGCCGTATCATGGATAAAAACTTATTTCATAATCGCCCAGCACAGATGCAAGACTGGCAGTTGGTGAGACTTGATATCACGGATACTACTGAAGACTCCAAAGCCATTTTGTCACGCTACAAGCTGTTTGGCCCGCCAGCATTGCTTTATTATCAAGGTGGTCAACTCGTTAATCAGCAAGTGGGCGAAATAGGTCGCTTGGAGTTTGAGCAAACCTTAACGACGCTAAACAACTGATGGCTCACAACCCGTACTTAATAACCTGAGTAAGTCTTTTGCTAAGGCTTAATAATGAAAAAAAGCCAGCGTACGCCAATAATGGTACGCTGGCTTTTTTAATGCCATTAAATTATTTTTATAATATCTTCTAAACGTTTGGTTTCACACACAATATGTCTCTTCGGCCAGATTTAACATTTTACCGCAGAAATCCCCTACCTCTAAGGTAGTGGGATGAATGCGTTTGACCTTGCGTGATTATTATTATATGATAAATATCTAATTCAGTCTATTTATATAAAGGTATTATAATAAAATGCTTTTAGACACTAATTATCATTCAGTCTTTCTGCTAAATTATCATCTAATTTTAGTAACTAAATACCGTAGACAGGTTTTTGATGACGAAGTATCGGACAGAGCAAAAGCTATCTTTGAGCGCATTGCACCCGATTATAAGATTGAGGTTGTTGAATGGAATCACGACAAAGATCATGTTCATATTTTATTCAAAGCACACCCCAAAACCGAAATTAGTAAATTCATTAATACCTATAAATCAGCAAGCAGTCGATTATTGAAAAAAGAATTTCCTATGATTAAAACCAAGCTTTGGGAAGATAAGTTTTGGTCGCAATCATTCTGCCTAATCACGACTGGTGGTGCGCCTCTTGAGGTTATTAAACAATATATCGTTGACCAAGGTAAATAATGACTAAGCAAATCCTTAAAGCCTATAAAGTCAGGTTGTACCCGAATGATGAGCAGCAGATATTCTTTGCTAAGTCGTTTGGTTGTACGCGCTTTATTTGGAATAAAATGCTTGCCGACAAGATTGATTATTACCAAGCCACTAAAACCACCTTAAACAACACACCAGCTCAGTACAAAAAAGAATTTGAATGGCTCAAAGAAGTCGATAGCTTGGCGTTGGCTAATGTGCAGCAGAACCTAAGAGTTGCATATAACAAGTTTTTCAAACAAGGCTCAGGCTTCCCTAAGTTCAAGAAAAAAGGCATTAAAGACAGCTATACGACCAACAATCAAAAGGGCACTGTGGCTGTCACCAAAAACACCGTTAAACTGCCTAAAATTGGTCATATCAACGCCAAATTCCCCGATAAAATAAACGGACTTATAAAGAGCGCAACCATCAGCCGTAAACCGTCAGGTAAGTATTTTGTCAGCCTATTGGTTGAAACCATCGTTAATGAGTTACCCAAAAGCCAATCAAATATCGGTATTGATTTAGGATTAACAGACTTCATCGTCTTATCGGACGGTACGAAAGTTGCCAATCCTAAGTTTCTAGCAAAGCTACAAGACAAACTGGCGCGAGAACAAAAGATTTTAGCCAAACGCAGAGCTGCTGCCAAAGCGGATCAGCGGAAGCTGTCAGAAAGTCGTAATTACCAAAAGCAAAAACTTAAGGTCGCCAAGGTCTATGAAAAAATAACCAATAAACGAGCTGATTTTCTACACAAACTTTCATTCAATATCATCAAAAACCACGATGTTATTGCCATTGAAGACTTGAACGTCAAAGGCATGGTTAAGAACCATAAACTTGCCAAAGCTATATCAGACAGCTCATGGTCGTTATTCACCACTATGCTTGCCTACAAAGCAGAATGGTACGGTAAAGAGCTTGTCAAAATAGACCGATGGTTTCCATCATCTAAAACTTGCTCAAACTGCGATCATCTACTGACCAAGGCTGAATTACCGCTGTCAGTCAGAACATGGGATTGTCCAAATTGCTTACAGCGAAATGACCGCGATACCAATGCCAGTATCAATATCTTAAACCAAGGATTGATACTAGCTAAACACTCAAAAACTGTCGGTGCGACAGGGTTAGCTTAGTAAATTTGCTTAACCTCTGATACAGAATATTGTATCAAGTATGAGCATTACCTAAGAAACCCCTACTTCTAAAGTAGTGGGTAGTTCATTATATCGATAACGCTAGTATAGTGATTATATTTTCATTACAATAAAGTAACAATACTGAAGGGGTATATCAGTTTGTCATAACTGCCTCTGATGTTCTCATATTTTCTAGTTTTTTAGCGGCAACGCTAACAGTTATATTAATTAACTCACATACTCTGCTGGCGATAATGCTGGTTAGATAAAGGACATTTATGTTTGCCCACATCACCACTCAGCGTCAATTACAACGTACTCATGTAATCAGTCGTAACGCCAGTAGCCGCACATTACATACTCATTTGAGTATCGCAATCGCTATCGCATTGAGTTGTACGGCGGTACAAGTACAAGCAGCTGATAATAGCCAAACTTATAACGAACTGCCAGTACCAGAAGCGGCGTTTGAATATGAAACCGTTGAGATGCCGCAGAGCGTAACCACACAGAGCGGTAAAGTAATTAGCAAAGAATTTATTGCTCAACAAGCGAAGCTGTTTTCTGAATGTACGCAAGTGCAGAGTAGTGCCGCTCGTTTGGCTTGTTTTGACAAGGTAGCTGAGCAAGGTAAAACACCAAGCTACACCATGACCAAACAACCAGTTGATTTGGCGAAAACATTTAAGACGACTATTTCGGGTAATCCACAAGTTGTTTTTGTGGAAGAGAACTCGACCAATACTTTCAGTGATGAGAGCGCAACTGCTAATCAACAGTCTACTACTAATAGTTTTGATACGGTCGCAGACAATCAGCAAGAGGCTCAGGTTCTAGAAAATGTGGGTGTGACTCAAACAGATATTGAAAAATACACACCACTCAGTTTGGCATATGATCTCGACCAAAACAGTGAGCGCGGTACTTGGACGGTAAGACCATACCGTCCGACTTATCTGCTGCCATTGTTTTATACTTTTGATCCTAATTTAAATCCAAGCACCCCTTCTCAGGAAATTGAACCTTTTGACTCTAATGACATACGTGAGACAGAGCTAAAATTTCAGTTGTCTCTAAAGAGTAAAGTTGCAGAGGATTTATTCGATACCAGCGCTGATCTGTGGTTTGGTTATACCCAAGAGTCACATTGGCAGGTTTATAATGAAGACAATTCACGACCATTTCGTGCCACCGACTATCAACCTGAAATATTTTTGACTCAGCCTGTGACGGCAGACCTACCTTTCGGTGGCCGTCTACGCATGTTAGGTGCAGGCGCTGTGCACCATTCTAATGGACAGGATGATCCATTATCACGTTCGTGGAACCGTGCTTATCTGATGGCAGGGGCAGAGTGGGGCAAGCTGTCAGTCATACCGCGTCTATGGGCTCGAGTGAATGGCGATAGCAGTAGCGACGATGACAATCCAGATATCGAAGATTACATGGGTTATGGCGATATCAAATTCTTATATGATTTGCCTGCCGAGCAAAGTATTAGTGGTACCTTGCGCTACAATCCAAGCACCAATAAAGGCGCTGCCCAAATCGACTATATCTATCCATTGTCAGAAAACGTCAATGGTATGGTGCAGCTATTCCAAGGTTACGGCGAGTCCATTGTTGATTATAATCATGAGAATACCTCTATTGGTTTCGGTATTGTACTGAATGACTGGAAAGGCCTCTAACATAAGCGAGTCTTACCATATTTATGATAATCAATAGTCTATGCACCGCTTAACGCCTTATCAAACTGGACTGTGGCTGGCAGAGTATTTAAATGTACGCTGCCAGCTATGCCGTATTTATCGAAGTACAGCACAATCTCAGCTATTGATGCAGTACTCACACGCTAATAGTAATGACGCATCGAGCGAAAATTCTAAATTTTCCCCTTCTAGCAATCAATCCTTGTTTGCTCATATTTGTCATCAAATAAATCACCGCTCAAGTAGAGGTCTACTCTGCACTTATTGTCACAACAGTATCGTATGGCTACCACAGCCTTTTGATGTTGACATTGTTGCTGGTAGATCCTTATTTATCCAAGTATCTACCTATTATGAATATCCAATGCGTCAAGCAATTCGAGCGTTTAAGCATCATGAAGACATGACAAAATTGCCATCGTTGTTACATGCATTACGCCAGCTACCACGGCCACATGGCTGTCATCATAATAATAGTGTAATTGTTGCCATGCCAACAACCAATCAAAGACTAGTGAAACGAGGGTTCGATCCTGTCAGTATTTTATCATCACAACTGTCAAAGCATTGGCAAATACCTTTATGGCAAGGTGTTGAGCGCATTGATGATACGGTCAGTTAGCAAGGGCTCACACGCGCTGAACGTCTAAGCAACCTAGATAATGCGTTTGCATTAACTGAAAAACCTTCGGTAAAACGCTTACTATTGTTCGACGATGTATCTACGACAGGTGCAAGCTTACAGGCTCTAGCGCGAGTATTTATCGGACCTGAGCATTCAAATAAGATAAATGTTCAACGCTATAGTAACTACCACATTTCAGCATATACTTTAGCGCATGGTAGTCAATAGTGTTAATTAAGCTATCTATTTGAAATCATTAATATATTGCTAACTCTTTGCCTTCACGATATATTATTAAATACGTATATATTTGCTGATACACTGAATAGGTTTTCTTATCGTTTTGTATATAAGCTCAACAGAATGTTATGGAACAAAAATTGCATGTTATTTAGTATATTGAATGTAAAATTATTAATAAAAGTAGTATGAGGTTTTTATTATTTTTAAGTCATGGTTGATATCAGACAGACACTAGCAGTTATAAAAAGGGATTCCGATGTGAACGCATCTATGAATAGTCTACCCTCCACGCGATGGACAGCCAGTTCAGGGTTTACCTTGATTGAGCTAATGGTAACGATTGCTGTACTGGCTATTATTGTGAGTATTGCTGCACCTAGTATTAGCACACAGCTTGCCAATCAGCGTGTTAAGTCGACGGCTGCTACTCTTGAAAATGCATTAAAAGAAGCGAAGGCTGAGAGTGTTATTCGTCGGCAGCCTCTAGCTTTATCATATAACAATAACGGTACTAACGCAGGGACTATTGGAGTCTCGGGCATCACTAGCTACAGTTATAGCGCTAAAAGTACGGTGAAGTCTAATCCAGCCATAGTAGTCTTTGCGCCAAGCAAAAACGCTAACAATGCAGTAGTCTATACTATTTGTGACAGCAACACGTCAGCTAGTCCAAGACAAGTTAGTGTGAGCAAGCTGGCTAATATTATCAATAAATTAGGAGGGTCTTGTCCGTGAATATTACTACCCTCCAACGTGGTGTCGGTTTAGTCGAAGTCTTGGTAGCTGTGCTACTGTTATCGATAGCAGTATTAGGATTTAGTGCTTTGCAAGTTCGTGCAGTCAATGCGACTGATGAGAGTTTAGTGCGGACTAAATCGCTGACCATCGTACGAAATTTAGCAGAGGTGATGCGCGCATATCCAGAGGCTTATGTTACTGGTAGTGGTACTACATTCACGACTGCGCTACCAACGGCAACAGGAGCTGTTCCTACCGTACAAGCTATCGCTGCTAGTACAACACTAGCAACTACCACAAGTGGTACTAGGGCGTGTCATCAATTAGCATGGATATTTCAGAATAAGCTATACTTAGATCGTATTTAGGAATTTGAGCTCAATGACTATGACAAGACGACATGCCCTACGTGATGACCAATGGGAGAGAATTA
>NZ_CAJHAR010000023.1 GCF_904846415.1 Psychrobacter piscatorii
GCACGGCCTCTTTTTCTTTCTTAGCGCGGTTAAACAGAATAAGATCATTGTCCTGATCGTTAAACACACGGCTAAGATAATTGGCCGCTTCTGCTTGGGTGACTCGTCGCTCTGATAACTGCTTCATTTCATAGCTGTGCTCCTCCCACTGCTTCACCGATACGCCTAATTGCTGCTTGACCATTTCGGCATTGAAAGATGTGCTATGCGGAACTTTGACCACACCACCACTTCCGTTAGCTAGGCTAACAGCAAGGGTGTTATTACAGACCACACGAATATTAGTAAATTGTGCGGTGGTTGCCAGAGTGCCATCACAAGCCGTAGCCAGTAATAAATAGCCATTACTAACGTCACCACCGCGAAGGCTAGCTGACTGACCTGTACGAGCCAATGCCCATAGCTTTCGACCGCCCTTGAGCACCCCAGCGGTCTCTAGCTCGAAATCAGACTGCTCTGTAAGATCACGATAGAACTCTAAAATCTCACGCGGTTGTACTTCTTGATAGCGTTGACTGACGACTGATAACGGCTCTAGGTTGTCGCTGCGGTACAACACCTTGTTCTCAGCAAAGGGCATGATGAGGTTATGACCTTTGTCATTGCTTGACATGTAGCTGACATCGGATGACTCAATACGCCAATCAAGCCCTGCCTCGCGTGCCCAAACCTCTAACGGCTGCTTGGGTGACAGCTCGTTCCCTAAACCATGCCAAGGGGTTTCGCCTACGTACGCCATACTTTCGACTAAATGTGCCATGATGATTTTCCTTTTTATTGATAATTAAATGAAGTAAGTGAAGTGGATTAACTGGATTAATGAAAGGTGGTGAAGACATGAGAGCAGTCATCACAGCGATATTGCTGATTGACTAGCATCGGTAGCGCTTGATGAGACTGAGTCATCTCAATAAGTGCTGCGATTGTTGTGCCTGCAACCACGCCTATAGCAGGATGAACTTTAAGCGTCTTGCACAGACTAACGCCAAGGCTGACGAGAACCGCAGGGGACAACAGCTGGTCGATTAGATTGATACTGATGCCATTAGTCATCTCATAGACCGCAGTTGACTGACAACATGGACAGATGGTTTTCATAAGCACTCCTTTTATTTTGGGCATAAAAAAGGCCTGCACGAGGCAGACCTTTATTGATTGAATGTTGATTGGATTAGGCGCTTTACTAACTACTAATGCGCTATCTCATTAAAATAGTATATATCTGAGATTATTTTGCTATGGGTGGTAGTCCCCGACGATTTGTATTGCGGTAAGTACCCTGACCAAAGGTACGCATGCCATGTAACTTGGCTTTTAATCGCTGCTCATACTTCTCAGGGCGAGTTAGGTAAAGCGCAGCATTTATAGCGTTATCCACCTCTCGCTGGTTACTCTTACGAATCATACCTATGCCAAGCTTATCTTGGCGCTTATAGTCTCGTTTATGATGGGTGGTATTACAATTGAAATAACAGCCCAATCCATCTGTTATTTCAATCCATTTCTTTCCGATAGCATAACCTAAGAACCAGTCAAGCTGACGCTTATCACCGTTATATATCAATAACATGTGACAATGCAAACCACCAGTATCAACTCCTTGTTCTATCGCCCAAATATAACCTCTTAAGTCTTCGAAACAACCCTTGTCTTTGACAGTTCTATTTGTATTCTTTTTTCTATTCGCTCTTGCTCTATCCCTTTGTATTTTATCCATGAGCTGAACTAGAAAATCACTAAAATTCTCGATACCGACAAGATGCGCGAACTCTAATCTTATCTTTAAATCAACTCTCACGATAAGTACGCGTGCATACTCTAAATAGTAATTCATGTACTGACGAAGTGAGTAGCTATTACGTTGCTCTCGAAGGGCAAAGTTAGAAATTTCCATAGCAAACTCATGCTTATAACAACTGAGCGTATCTATGAATTTTTCTGTCATTCCCTCTTCCCAGATAACTTCACTGGCATAGTAATTACCACAAACAAGATAGCAACTACTTATAAACCATTCTATCGAAGCAGTGTACTCTAATTCGTCATTATATAAGGACATCATTGCTTGACAATAAATGTTCAACTGCTCGCTTATTTGTTGAATAGTAATTCGTGTGTTAGGACTAAGAATATCAGTCACGAGTTTATCAACTTTGGCGACGACGTAGTCATGTGCTAAAGGACGTATGATCATTTCATTTTACCTAAGGTTATATGTTCATAGTCTCAGGCTGATAGGTATTTTATTACTACGATTGACTATAATTTTAATAAACATTAGTCAAATATGTATTTACTAATAATATTAATAACCGGATTGACAGTGTCAGAGATACACCGATGTTCTTGGTGTTGTCTACTTATATAGTACTGTCATACCGCTATTATGATAGTTGGGGAGTTACGTAATAAATGCAGTTATTGTTTTTAAAATACTAACTTGTATTTATAAGTCTGACACCTCACCAGTAAGGAGTTATTTAACCCAACTCAATAAAAGATACTTCTATGATACCTAACGACTAATGAAGACTTTGAGGAAAATATTCTAAAAATTACAGTGACTAAGTACATTGGCTTTGAATGTATTGATATTACTGAGTTAATGGGAATATTTGCTAGAAAAATACTAGAAAATATTTATAATTTTATTAGCAATTTTTTGAATATTTACTATAATAACTACTAATCATTTCCAAGTGAAGAATAGTCATGAATAGAGAGCTTTCGATTCAAGTAGATAATGTAAGCCAACGACTAACGAGCTTTGATAGTAGTGAAAATATCATTTTTGATGAAGCATCAGTAAGCTATGCCCATTCCAAATTATTGAGATATGTAGCTGATGAATATATTAATGATGTTAGATTCCGTAGGAAGTCAATAGAGAGCTTTTACACAGCTTTACGTAAATTAGACAGTCATGATGCTAAGTCACTTCTCTATGTGAGTAATTATTTAGAGAATAAAAGTTGGGAAAATATAAGTTTTGATAGTGATGATTATAAAAATCTATTGATTGAATACCTAGAAAGTAGACGAAATCCTCTTTCAACCTTTAATGAATTAATCTATGAAAAAATACATAGTGTATTACCTGAAGAGTATCTGGGTTGGTTCAAAAACGACTTACGCTGCTCGCTATTTCTAGCATATTTAGTTAAAGATTCAATAGAGAATGAAGCTTATAAAGGAAGAGATGAACTTATTAATGCAGTAACCGATTATCTACGCTATGAGATTCATATGTTTATCAATCAGTACTTTCAGAATCTTCCTGATTATGAAGTCCAGCATGATAGAACAGGAGAGCGTAAGATAGTCGATATACTCTATGTGAAGTCTATTTATTTGAAAAATCGTTTAGATTGTGAAGAAGATATTAACTGGATAGACCCTACTAACGACCAACAGGTTAATTCTATTTATAAATACCTTAATGACAAAGACAGACAACATATTATTTTGAAGGGAATATTTTTCCCTCAAAATACGAAGGAAAAATATGAGCTTATTCTTGCAAGTTTGGATGTGCTATCCAATGTTGAAGATCCTAATATAGGCACCAAGAATAAGAAAGGTTTTTCTCCAAGAGGGTACACACTTTATATTATGGAAAAAGCATGGCGTGGTCGAAAAAATTACTCCAGTCAAAACCTTTCGAGCGATAATGATAGTGTGAAAATATATAGTAAGAACTTACCTAAACTAAAAGGACTCATGAAATTTAGCGGTTTAACTGCAAACAAGATGATTAATAAGTCGATAGAGCAAATGTACGATCAGCTCATTGTAGAAAAGATGGACAAGTAGTTGTCAAGTCTAGTTTAAATTTAATAAGGCTTATTGTTAGCTTAATTATTGGACAGTAAGAATTTTAATTCTTCAGTGTTTAGACCTTTATCTTTTAGAGCCTGTATCAAAGCCTCACTATCCATATCCGATAGCGAGGCTTGTTTATGCTGATTCATAGACATCTCAATCTGTTGACGAGCAGTTTGAAAATCAACGACCTCACCTTTGTCTCTCAATAAGTCTAAAAAGTCTGCCCAGACTTGCATAATCTTACGGCGCTCTTCTAAGTGCTGTGCGTGGTTATACACTGCGCGGATGCTACTTTTCTTGTCATGTGCCATTTGCTTCTCGATGGCGTCTCCCATATAGCCAAGTTCGTTTAGGTTAGTGGATGCTATATGGCGAAAGCCATGACCAGTCTGCTTGCCAGCGTAACCCAAGATATCAAGCGCGTTATTGATAAACTCTTCACTATACGGCTGATGCATACCCGTGTGATAGAACACGTATTCATATTGCCCTGTAATGGTTTTCATTTCTTCTAATACTGCCAGCATTTGATCTGATAGCGGTACGACGTGCTTACGCGCAATTTTGAGATTATCAATATCAACACGCCATAGACGGTTGGCAAAGTCGATATGCGCCCATTTCATCATACGTAGCTCAATGGTGCGGCAAAATGAATAAGCTAAGAATTTCATACCTAGTCTCGTCTGATCGTGACCATGATAGCCCTCGATAGCTTGGAGTAGGGCAGGTAGCTCATGGATATCCACGTGCTTCATGTGTTGGCTTTTTGCTTTGGGGTAGAGTTCCTTTAGATCATCGATTGGGTTTTGCTCAATGATGCGTTCACGTTTGGCACGTCTTAAGACATTAGCCACCAGATCGATAGTGCGTCTGGTTACCTCGCGTGGCGGCTCACCTTTGTTATTTATTCGCTTTTCGATCTCATCTGCCATTGATCGGCAATCCTCAAAGCTGACTTCCTTTAGTGCAATGCCTTCAAAGTGCGGTAACACGTCTTTATGCATACGGTTATAGTCTTGCTGATAAGTACGAGGCTTGACGTTACGCTTACGCTCAGCGAGCCAGTCTAACGCGTAGTCATTGAATTTTTGTGCGTAGATATTGGCAAGCTTGTCTTGACGCTTTTTATTTTTTGGATCGATACCATCTGCTAGTAGCGCTTTAATTTCAGTATTGGCTTGTCTGGCCTCAGCTAATGACATGATTGGGTAAGTACCAAGCGTTAGGCGTGTCTGCTTACCATCAAAGCGATAGGCGCTTATCCATGTCTTTGTACCTGTGCTGCGTACCAAAAGCTGTAGCCCTTGCTGATCACTGTATTTGTCAGGACGCGAAGGGGTACATTTTTCACTTGGTTTAAGTTTACGGATCTTACTATCGCTTAACATGTTGGTCTATTCCCTATAGTGGTAAGCTATATAATTCAGGCTATACAACAAATACGTTGGTCTAAAGCTGAATCGTAAAGCCTAAATGTTGGTCTTTTTGAGGTCTAATGAAATAATAGACCAACAGATAGACCAACACAAGCCACGGGATAGGTAGGTTATGTTCGGATAGACTGGGAAAACAATAGACATAAAAAAAACGCTAGACGCTTTATTTATAAAGGGTTAAAGAGGTATATAGGGGTGTTTAGGACAAGATAGGAAAACTAGCATTTGATAAGATTGGCGGTGAAGGAGGGATTCGAACCCTCGATACGCGATTAACGTATACACACTTTCCAGGCGTGCGGTTTCAGCCACTCACCCACTTCACCGTTTTTTGAACGCCTAAGTATAGCGGATACCATTTAAAATGTCACGACTTGCGCGCTATCTTTCTTTATTGCTAACTGCCTGCTAGGATAGCAGATACGCAATGATGAGTATAAATGGTTGAAAGTTGAATGATAAGTTTCCGTGAGCGCACATATGGGCTTAAACACAGCATGCTAATGACTGTCATGACAGTTGCAATAGGTATCACTCAGGCGCATGCTGATGATTTCACGCAGTGTAGCCAATCCTTCTATGGCGGTATCTATCCTGAATTTACCAACACCAAGCTAAGTAATAAGACACAAGCATTATGCATGGATGGCTTTGCCGTTATGTACTCTGGTGTATCACGCACACCGCTGTGGTCAGCAGAGCATTTAGATCGCACACGTCTGCAGCAAGCCAAACAGATCGACCGTGAAGATAGCTTCCATGAAGAAAGCAAGCTTCCAGAATCAGCACGCGCGTCATTATCTGACTATTCAGGCTCTGGTTATGATCGCGGACACCTAGCACCAAATGCCGATATGGCAACGCGCAGCCAACAGTATGATAGCTTCAGTCTGGCCAATATCGCGCCGCAGTCACCCCGTAACAATCGTTATATTTGGCGTAATATCGAGTCTGCCACTCGGTATTTGACGCAGCAATACGGTGAGGTTTATACCATCACAGGTGTCGCATTTACCAATAAAAAAACCAAGCAGCTCGCCAATCGTGTGCTTGTACCCAGCCATTTTTTCAAAGCAGTGTATATACCCGCGACCAATCAAGCAGGGGTATATTACGCACCAAATGACGAGTCGGAGCGCATCGATGTTATTAGTATCGATGAGCTGACCGCTGAAACCGGCATCGATGTCTTGCCGATGTTGGACATTCAAACCAAGCGAGAAGCGTTTGACTTACCATTGAAGGCAGGTGAGAGTTCAGACACAACTGATGCGCCAGCTCAGGAGCCGGATTGGATGTTATTTGTCTGGGCTATTTTGGAGTGGTTACTTGCACAGCTAAAGGCATAGAGCAAAATATAGAATACTTTTTGGGTTTTAAATACACCATAAGGATGAACACATGATTGACCCATTCGCCAATGATCACCAAAGCATGCAGGTTGGTGATCTTGTTATCGAAAACCAAAAGGACAAAGTCATCATCTATGGTGATATTGACCTGACTTTGGATGCATCTGGATATGAACACGCCCAGCAATTGCATGAGCTAATGAGTCGGGTTATAAACGCATTTGAAAGCAAAAACCTTTATAGTAATAATGATGATAAGTCAAAAGAAAATGATGACCAATCGGGCAAAGATATCGACAATCCCTTCTTGTAAGTCTTTGATATGGTTTTATTTTATAGAAATAATAAAGTATAAAAAAATTACTAGGCAAAGTCAGAAAATTGCTTATAATGAGTCAAGACATCGCTTATGTCGCTCAAAATCTTTGACAAAGAGTTATGAGCAATATCGATAACCTACGCTTTATAAGTAGAGATTCGTAAAACTTGTAATAAAAGATTCTAGCAAAGGATAAGCATAGGACATCAGAAACATAATGTTTCGAGCAATCATTGTATGAAGGGAGTCAATCTATGAAATTATTTACAAAAACCACTTTGGCAGTTGCTGGTATTAGTGTTGCTAGTATGGCATTTGCCGCTGATCCATTAGCCAATACTACTTGGCAGACATATGACGATGGTGCGCCAAAAGGCACGGTAAAAATCACTGAGTCAAATGGTGTGTTAACCGGTACACTTATTGCTGCCAATACGGCTAAAGGCAAACAATATGTTGGTACGACAGTCATTAAAGGCCTGAAATCTGATGGCAACGGTAAATACAGTGGTGGTACGATTACTGATCCAGCAAAAGGTAAAGATTATCGTATGACTGCCAGCCTAAACGGTAACACGCTGAACATAAAAGGTTATATCGGTCCATTCTCACGTAGTCAAGCATGGAAAAAGAAATAAATCCATAAAGAACCTAACTATTAAGTCTTAACTTGATAGATAAAAATCCCGCATTACCGAAAGGTTTTGCGGGATTTTTTATACTTCTTATTTTATCTTTTATCGTTTTAAGAAAGGGGGATTGCTTGATAACTAGAATAATAAACGCTGACACTACGGTAGGTGTAGTATCAGCGTATCGAATGATAGGGTTTAGACTATTGAGAGATCTTATCTGATAAATTCTGGATAAGCTTCCATACCACACTCTGCAATATCAGCACCTTCGTACTCATCTTCTTCAGAGATACGGATACCGATGACTGCTTTGAGGATTCCCCAAACGATCAAGCTAGCGATGAATACCCAAGCAAAGATGGTCGCAGCACCCACAATCTGACCGATAAAGGTAGAGGCTGGGTTGGTAATTGGTACGATTAGTAGGCCAAACAGACCAACCACGCCATGAACTGAGATTGCACCCACTGGATCATCAATTTTGATTTTATCTAACGCTAAGATTGATAACACGACGATGACACCAGCGATAACACCGAAAAGAGTGGCTTGTAGCGCAGAAGGGGTTGATGGCTCTGCAGTAATGGCGACTAGGCCTGCTAATGCACCGTTTAGGAGCATGGTTAGATCCGCTTTACCAAAAATGATACGAGCGATTATCAGAGCGCCTACAGCACCACCAGCGGCAGCAGCATTAGTGTTCAAAAATACCATGGCGACAGAGTTGGCACTGGCGATATCGCCAAGTTTTAGTACTGAACCACCGTTGAAGCCGAACCAACCCATCCATAGGATTAGCGTACCAAGCGCCGCCAGTGGTAGGTTAGCACCAGGAATCGCACGTATCTCACCGTTAGGACCGTATTTACCTTTACGTGACCCTAAGAGCAATACACCTGCTAGAGCAGCAGCAGCACCCGCCATATGGACGATACCAGAGCCTGCAAAGTCAGAGAAGCCCATGTCACCTAGGTTAAATAACCCAAAGACATCGTTGCCGCCCCAAGTCCAACTGCCTTCTAATGGATAGATAACACCAGTCATGACAACAGCAAATAATAAGAAAGCCCATAGCTTCATACGCTCAGCAACAGCACCTGAAACGATTGACATACAAGTCGCTACAAAGACTACTTGGAAGAAAAAATCTGAGGCTGCAGAGTAGACAGAGTCACCACCAAAGCCATTTTCGGCAGAGGCTGCTAACGCGTCTTCTACCAAGGTGTCGCCGCCTGCAATTCCGCTCAAGAACAGATCGCCACCATACATAATAGCGTAGCCGCATATCATGTACATGATACTGGCGGTTGCAAATAGCGCGACATTCTTAGTTAAGATTTCGACCGTATTTTTTGATCGGACCAGTCCGGCCTCTAACATAGTGAAGCCGGCTGCCATCCACATGACCAACGCCCCACAGATCAAAAAGTAAAACGTATCGAGCGCATACTGGAGCTCAAAGATTTGACTTTCCATTTAAATTCCCCTTGAATTTACGATATAGATATCGGTGTGACCGATAGATAAAAATGCAGTAAGAGCCTTTTCCTATAAATCGATGTTTATAGATAGGGCCTCAAATCTAGATAGCATCAGGTCCGGTTTCGCCCGTACGGATACGAATGACTTGCTCAAGCGCAGTGACGAAGATTTTGCCGTCACCAATCTTGCCAGTGCTAGCGATACGAGTGATCGCTTCAATAGCAGGTTCGACCATCTCATCGATCACAGCGACTTCGACTTTTACCTTGGGTAAAAAGTCCACCACGTATTCTGCGCCGCGATAGAGCTCTGTGTGACCTTTTTGACGACCGAAACCTTTGACTTCAGTGACAGTAACACCTTTAACACCGATGTCAGAAAGCGCTTCACGCACATCGTCGAGCTTAAACGGTTTTAAGATCGCAGTGATTAGCTTCATAAAAAATTCCTTATTTGTGTGATGCCGCAGATTGATAGAGGCATTATGGTGCATCGTCGTATCTCTGCTTTGCTTACGGTAAGTTATTCAAGAACTGTGCCAACCTACTCAAGGGGGAGGTAGAATTGGGTTTATTTATTCAAAAATAACCGCGGTTGCAACAGAGCATATGAGTGACGATGTAATGATGAGAGCCATCATTATAAACATAGTGAAAGTGAATCAACCTTTAGCGTTTGGTTAATGAAAACTTTATTATAACCAACTTTTTAGGTGCTTGGGGAGGCTATCCCTCTATTTCATGTGACGATTTGCTAACTTGAGTTTAGTAATAAAATGAACGTTTGATGACAGCTGATTAAAGCTAAGTAGAGGAGAGGTCGCGGTAAGCGGCAGAGACCAAAAGAGTCGTTAGTGCTCTGCGTTTAAATAGATAGGCTATGTTAGTGTAGATAAACCGACGCTTAAGCCTTAGGAAAAAGGAGATATGGTGTTTTAGTGCTGCCCAGTAACTTCTTAGTATCGCTGCCTTGTAGCAACCCACGTAAACGCGACTGGCCAAACGCGCCTGTTATGAGTAGGCCGATATCGTTCTGGTTTTGGTAGTAATTTAAAGCCGCCGCAACATCACGGCAGTCTAATAATGTTTTTTTAGATTTGATACCTGCTTGCTTGAGCTTCGCATATGCTTCACGCAGGGCGTCACAGTTATCAGAGGTTTCTTTACCGATCATGACAATATGAATGGTCAAGGCACGTACGAGCGGGGTCTTACACAACCAATTAAGTAACTTATGGCATGTTGGACTGTTGTCAAAAGCAAACAAAGCGGTAGTAGGGGGCAAAAATGGTGCATGTGTCACCAAAATGGGGCAGTGGCTGACCCTAATCAGTTGTCCTAATGTCGATTTACACGTGACATGATGACCGATAACGATCAATTGTGCCTTGTCATCGACGTAATCGATACTCTGGTTCAGGTTTTCATGACGATGCAAGGTATAAGTTTTGAGCTTATGAGGCTTTTGCTCACAATACGTGGTTGCTTGAGACAGTAGCAATCTGCCCTGTGCTTTTAGCTCACAGTTGCTCAAATGCTCTTTGGTTGTGAACTGCTCAAGCAAGGCATTTTCATCATCGATATTGAGACAACCAGAATAATTGACTGCAGCTTTTTGCTGTAAGCTTGGGACTGAGTGTAGTAGTCCTACAGGCGCGCGCAAGCGAATAGAAGCCCACATGCTGGCCTCTAATACAGCTTGAACATGATCAGGACAGTCCAAGCAGGCAATGACACTATCTGGTTTTAAGTTACTCATAAAACGGCCACATCATTCTAATCATAAAAATCAGCCACTCAGCGTAGGGCTAAGGCATCACGTACATACCCAACTCTTTTACCAACGTAGCTGTCTATTTATCCATCGATTCACAAAACCTTGCCATACATCAATGACAAGGCAGACGTAGATTTGCTTAATCTAATAAGCCAATATCTCGGCGATCGTGAACAGAGAAGCGGTCAATCAGTGTTCGACTCGCATTGTTGAGTCCTACCACTTTGACATCAATACCTTCACGTTGCAAGCGCATGACCAGCTTGTCCAAGGTATCAACAGCACTGATGTCCCAAAAATGCGCATGGCTGACGTCAATTTGAATGCTATCTACCGCTTCTTTAGTATCAAAGCTATTCAAAAACTGTGTCGTCGAGGCAAAGAACACCTGTCCTTGAACATAATAATAACGAGTATTGCTACTATCATCGTACTCACTGAATATGGTTAAGAACTGACCAATCTTATTGGCAAATGCTAAGGCAGATAGCAACACGCCAACACCAACGCCATAAGCTAAGTTGTGCGTAAAAACAGTGGTCAATACCGTCGCTAGCATCACAATATTGAATGACATAGGGTGCGTTTTGAATTCGCGAATAGATTGCCAGTTAAACGTGCCAATCGATACCATAATCATGACGGCAACGAGGGCTGCCATTGGGATTTGGCTGACCCATTCACTTAAGAATACCACCATGATGAGCAGTACCACACCTGCGATCAAGGTAGAAAGGCGCGTGCGTCCACCGGATTTTACATTAATCATTGACTGACCAATCATGGCGCAACCTGCCATACCACCGAAGAAACCTGACACCACGTTAGCTATGCCTTGACCACGGCACTCTTTGTTCTTATCACTTGGCGTATCGGTCAGCTCATCGACAATCGTCGCAGTCATCATAGACTCTAGTAAACCCACAATGGCAAGCGCAATAGAATAAGGCGCAATAATCAGCAATGTATTTAGGTTTAATGGAATATCAGGCAACAAAAACACAGGCAACGAATCTGGCAAATCACCCATGCTACCGACGTTACGAATATCAAGATTCATATACATCGCAACAGCCGTCAACCCAACGATACAGATCAATGGTGACGGAATGATGCGACCGATTTTAGGGATAAGTGGAAACAGGTAGATAATCCCCAAGCCTACAGCGGTCATGATATAAACAGTCATACCGACACGCTCGGTCATAGGATTCAGTTCTGGTAACTGGGCGGCGAATATCAATATTGCCAGTGCGTTAACAAAGCCAATGACGACTGAGCGCGAGACAAAGCGCATCAAATTACCAAGCTTTAGGATGCCCATGACGACCTGAATAACGCCGCACAATAAGGTCGCAGCCAGTAAATACCGCAAACCATGATCGGCAACCAAATCGACCATGACTAAGGCCATAGCACCTGTCGCTGCCGAAATCATACCTGGACGACCACCAACAAAACTGATCACGACCGCGATACAGAATGAGGCATATAGGCCGACTTTTGGATCAACACCTGCGATAATAGAAAAGGCAATGGCTTCTGGAATAAGCGCCAAGGCGACAACCAAGCCCGATAAAACGTCACCGCGAACATTGGAAAACCACTCGTCACGCAAGTTATCAATAAAAGATGTCATAAGTAAACTACATAGGGTTAGAGGCAAAAAAAGTAATCATTACTCATTTATAAAATGATCGCGTCGCTAATAATAGCTATTCATTTTTCTTTTACGTCAACATGTACTGGATCATGTTGCTGTGTTGGAGTGTGAAAGGTCAATAATAAGTATGTCTACTGATTTTTTTTGGTATCACGAATACGCTCATCAATAATCAATACGATGATAAGGACAGTAAAATTACCTAAAAATATGGTTTGAATCAGGTTGCTTGAAATAGGCTATAAAAAAATACCTATCCTAAGACATAGAATCAGCAATCGCTTGCTGTAGTAGAGGGTGATAAATAATCTGCCAAATCATGACTACTATCTGACATATCACTATCACACACGAATCGTTGCTAAAGAGACGTGACAATAGCGCGATAAATGTGACAACATGCTAAACTAAAATAGTTAGGCGAAACGCCTTGTCACATAACAATGTCACATATCAATCAAGCTAACTATTATAGCATTAGCCACTGAATATAAAAACAGGCGAATAATAGCACAAAGTCATAAAAAATCAGTACCGAAATATGAACGATACCGTTATGATGCTTGTCATCTTGGCGGTGTCATTTAGAGTCGCTGTACGCTCAGTTTGCTTGACGCCATTTTGCTCGTTCAATAGAAGGAATAGATATGACCGCTAATACCGCAACAGAAACCTTAATCCATAAAGGCAACGGTCTACAGGTCGTGGTCGGTTTGGGACAGTCTGGGTTATCGGTCGCGCATTATCTTGCCAAGCAAGGCTATCGAGTAGCGGTAACAGATGCACAAGCCGCGCCTAAATTGGCGGAGCAACTGCCCGCTGAGATCGAGGTTCGTCAGTTTGGTGCGATTGACGCAGAGCTATTACAGCAAGCGGCACGCATTATTATCAGCCCAGGCATTTCGCTCGAAAATGATGCAATTGCCGCCGCGCGCCAAGCAAATATTCCAGTAGTTAGCGATATTCAGCTATTTTGCGAAGCCTGTACTGCACCGATAGTGGCGATCACAGGCTCTAATGCTAAAAGTACCGTAACGACCTTAGTTGGACAAATGGCGGCAGATGCTGGTGTCAATGTTGGTGTTGGTGGCAATATTGGTGTGCCAGCACTGACTTTGCTTGATAATACAGATATGGAGTTGGCAGTGCTGGAGTTGTCTAGCTTTCAGTTAGAAACTGTCACTAACTTGGGGGCAAAAGTAGCGACTGTCCTCAATATGTCACCTGATCATTTAGACCGTCACGGTGATATGCTTGGCTATCATCAAGCCAAGCATCGTATCTTTCAAGGTGCCAAGTCAGTGGTCATTAACCGCGAAGATGCACTCACCCGTCCATTGGTCGCAGACAATTTACCCAGAATCAGTACGGGTATCCATTCGCCTGATAAAGGTCAGTATGGTCTCATTACAGACACAGAAGGCCAAACTTATCTTGCACGCGGTACAGAAAGATTACTGTCCGCAGACAAACTGTTGATTAAAGGGCGTCATAATCTGCTAAACGCGCAAGCCGCTTTAGCACTTGGTGAGCTTGCAGGTTTGCCCCTTGAGAGTATGCTCGAGACGTTACAGCAATTCACAGGTCTTGAGCATCGCTGCCAGTATGTAGGAAGCTTTGCTAATATCGACTATTTTGATGATTCTAAAGGCACCAATATTGGCTCGACCATGGCTGCTATCGAAGGGCTAGGCGCGGTCTATGCACCAAAAGATGGTAAGCTATTATTGATTTTGGGCGGGCAAGGTAAAGGTCAGCAGTTTGGCGAGTTGACGCCCTTTATCAATCAGTACGTCAGCCAAGTGCTGTTTATTGGGGAGGATGGCAAGCAAATTGAGCAGCATTTACGCGCAACGAAATTAAGCGATGATGTCGCATTGCATCAATGCCAAACATTAGAAAATGCCTTTGTCACTATTCAGCAAGTCACTGCTAGCAGCCTATCGCAAGTGCAAGCGGTATTGTTGTCACCTGCCTGTGCCAGTTTTGATCAATACAGTGGTTATGCGGCTCGCGGTGAGCATTTCAGTCGATTGGTTGCTCAGTTAGATACGGCACAATCAGATAGCACGATTATCAGTTAAAATTTTTAAATGGCTATAGGCTCGAATAGGCCAGCATAGATGGTGTAGTCGCACGTGAATTACTTATTAACCAAAACAGTATTTCTCTTATAAATGATTGTTTTGCTTATAGATTGCTGCTACTGTCAACCGTAACGACTCTGATTGCTAGATAAATGATTGCTCAAGCATTTTTTGATGATTGAGGGTTTTTATCATCGTCTATCTAGTAAGATTTACTTTATGATTTTTTAAACGGTGGCGTTTCATAGACGCCGTGTTTTTTCGTTTGTTAGTGTATATAAAATTATGGCGCTCTCTTCTTTTTTTCGTTCTTCGCCCAAAACCAAGCAAGCCTCTGGCTCAGACGGTGTTCTTTCTATGCCATCAGCGCGCGCAATTTTATTATCGAGCGTCGGCTGTATCATGGTACTTAGTCTGCTGATGGTGGCTTCTGCTTCTATTCCTTTTGCGCTCAGTCGCGGTATGACGGAGCTGTATTTTTTTAATAATCAGCTACTGTATATGACGATTGGGTTAATCGTCGCCATTATCCCTTATTATGGTGTATCGTTACGGACGCTATATAAGACTGAAACTCAGTTTCTGCTATTGGGTATCACCGGTATTTTGCTAGTGGCAACGCTGTTTAGTACACCTATTAACGGCTCTAAACGCTGGCTAACGCTGGGAGGCTTTAACTTTCAGGTAGCAGAATTGGCCAAGCTGGTCATGATTGTGTTTGTCTCTGATTTTGTGGTGCGTCGCTCTTTTGAGGTTCGTAATGGCCTAGATGGCTTTTTACGCATTATGCTAGTGGTGGCACTGATAACGATACTGCTATTGTCGCAGCCAGATTTTGGTTCTTTTGTCGTTATTTTGGGGACGCTGTTCGCGATTTTTTATATCGCTGGAGCACCTTATAAGCACTTCTTAGCATTAGGTGCGGCTGCCGTTGGTGGCGCAGTGTTGATGGTGACCACGGCAGAGTACCGATTGGTGCGTGTGATGTCGTTCATGGATCCGTTTGATGATGTGCAGGATACCGATTATCAGCTGGCACGTAGTCTGATTGCTTTTGGCCGTGGACAGTTCACTGGGGTTGGCTATGGCGAAAGCGTACAAAAACTATCGCATTTGCCTGAGGCGCATACTGACTTTTTGTTGGCGATTACGGGTGAAGAGTTGGGCTTTGTTGGTGTCAGTATGGTATTGATACTCGAAGCACTGATTATCGGTAGTGCGATGCGTATCAGTTATAACGCACTAAAACGTCGCCAAATGCGCATGAGCTATACCGCGTTCGGTATCGGTGTGGTGTTTATTGCGCAGACGATTATTAATGCGGCGATGAACATGGGTGCTATTCCTACCAAAGGCCTCACCATGCCATTCTTTAGTTATGGCGGTTCTTCAATGTTGATTAGCTTAGTGATGGTGGCTTTATTATTGAAAATATATAAAGAAAGTCCTGAGATTGAAAAAAGCCAATGCCGCTACTATTAAAAAGTTTACGTTAGTCTATACATTCTATGATCAAGCACTAAAAAAGCGCCGCAAACAGTGGCGCTTTTTGCTATCTGTCTTTTGTGAATTACTTTTTAGTTATCTTCAATAAGGCGAATTCAACTGCTGCTTCCCTTGCAGCGGCGTATTGTCCCACTGTGCAATTGCTTGCTTGAGCATATTCTCTGGTGTATCGATATCGACCTTTGGTTGCTGCAGGAGTTTTAAGGCATCAGCGATAAGCTGGCTTGGATCTGAGGTATCAATTGGCTGCGCAAGATTCTGCTTAGAGAGCTTTTGACCATCCGCATTGTTGATTAATGGTAGGTGATACCATTGGTCGATGGTTGGCAGTTGTGCCGCCTGCATGATACTGATCTGCGCTGTGGTCATGGGTAAGATATCCAAACCACGCATGATATGAGTCACCTGTTGTAGACCGTCATCAATGCTGGCTGCCAGTATATAATTGATCATGCCATCTTGACGACGAGCCACCATGTCTCCTAGTGTCTGCTGCGGATTGTCCCATTGCAGTCCTTGGATACCATCGTGAAAGCCAATTTTATAGTCTGGTAGCTGTATACGTAATTTATGCTGTTGTCTATCAAGGCCAGATGCGACACAGCGTCGTGGGTAACGCTGTCTGTTTGGCTGCGTTTGGTTGCATGGTTGTGTTAAGTTTGCATTATTGTGATGTCTATTAATTTCCTCTTGCGCCCAATATTGCTCTAAGTCTTTGCGTGAGCACTGGCAACCATAGGTCAATGGGCGTAACGATGAAGACAAGTATTCGTTATAAATATCAATACGTTCAGATTGATAAATGACATCACCGTCCCAGTGCAACCCAAGCACCTCTAAGTCCATCAAAATCTGTTCAGTGAACTGTCTATCACAGCGCGCGGTGTCGGTATCTTCGATACGCAGCAGCCACTGCCCACCGAGCGATTTGATATGGCAAAAGCTTGCAAGTGCCGTGGTCAAAGAACCAAGGTGCAACTCGCCCGTTGGTGAAGGGGCAAAGCGGCCAATAGGCTGGGATGATTTGGTGTGAGATGGCGTGTCAGTAGGAATAGTTTTCACAATAAATGGCTATCGATAAAAATAATACAGATAGAATAATAAAAATC
Organism: Psychrobacter piscatorii; assembly: GCF_904846415.1. Taxonomy (GTDB): domain Bacteria; phylum Pseudomonadota; class Gammaproteobacteria; order Pseudomonadales; family Moraxellaceae; genus Psychrobacter; species Psychrobacter piscatorii. The sequence continues at coordinate 17,194 of NZ_CAJHAR010000023.1, forward strand.
AGGTTCAAAAGATATTTATTAAATGAGATTGTTTCGTGAGCAAAGGCAACATTTCACCAACGCGACATCAGTCGTATAATCAAAAACAGAGTAGGGGGAGCGTTTGCGTGAAGAGGCGGTCATCTAAACGGTCGTCTAAAATGCAAAAAGCGACCACTCACAGGGCCGCTTTGTTTTACAGTCGTTTTAGTTCTATCTGATTTAAGCGCCTTGGTTTTGGCGTTCTTTAATCTCAGACAAAGTCTTGCAGTCGATACATTGGGTCGCTGTTGGACGTGCTTCAAGACGGCGCAAACCAATCTCTACGCCACAAGTTTCACAAAATCCATAGTCATCATTTTCGATTTCTAGCATAGACTTGTCGATTTTGCGGATAAGTTTGCGTTCACGGTCGCGTGTGCGCAAGGCTAGCGCAAACTCTTCTTCTTGAGTTGCACGGTCATTGATATCAGGCATAGCGCTTGATTCGTCTTGGATGTAGTTTTTGGTACGATCCGCTTCGCCAATCAGTTGGTTTTTCCATTCCAACAAAATCGCCTTAAAATGCTCTAACTGTGCATCAGACATATACTCTTCGTCTGGGGCTGGCACATAAGGAGTAAACTTGACTTCACTTGGATTTGTGGTCACGGTGCTCATATGGGTATCCTACTTTTTCAAATTAATTCAATAAAACGACGTATCAAAAGACAAGACGTTATCAGTTTTACAAACGCTATAATTTGTCCCTTTATCAAACGTTTTACCACTTGGTAACACAAGTAACACAGCTGATCAAATAATATCGTTATGCTGGCCTATCGGTATCGACACACCATTGCTTAGGTATACTGTGATGCAAAATTTTGGTTCAATAGCATGGCTGCAAACATGTGGTAAATGACTGACTGTAAAAAACGATCTTAGCTATCATATTGCTGACTAATGTGAGATATCAGGTCATTTCGCTTCATTTTACAAGTTGTATCATTGTTTTTAATAATAATGAAGTTATTTTTTATACTGATCTCATTTTTTCTTAATCTACTCTCTAGCGCTACTTTAATTAATAGGTGCTAAATCCTTGAGGTGTAAGCGCTATAGCTGTTTTTATGCACCAATAAATATGGGCATTAAGTATCCAGTCTTTCAATCCAGCTTGCAACCTTTCCATTGTTGGCTAATTGCAACCAGCGATAACCAGGCGAACACGCTTCGTCGTAAGCAAAATCATGCGAATAAGGTTTAAATTGATAGCAGGTAGACGGCGTGCTATAAACAGTCACACCTTGGCGATAACGAATCTGCTCTTGGTGAGTATGACCGCTAATGATTACCTGTAAATGCTCAAAAGGCGCCATATACTCCCAAAAAGTTTCAGCGTTTTGCGCCATATGGGTGTCAATCCAGTCAGAATCTACTGGGATGAGGTGATGGTGTAGGGCGATAAGCGCAGGCTTATCACATGCCTCAAGCCGTTTGCATAACCAATCAATATCTGTAGTGGTTATCTCACCTGCCACTTTCCCTGTGATAGACGAATCTAATAACAGTAGCTGCCAGTGATCACTCTCAATGATGTGCCGACTGAGTAAGCGTGAGTCAGCAGGCTGGGCAATGAGTGTCCGCTGAAAAAACGGCAAATCTTCACCATTCTCATCAGTCACATCATGGTTGCCAGCGATACATACAAAAGGAATCTGGGTTGCCTGTAGTACGGCAAAAATATGGTCATAGGTGGCGGGCTTTACTTTACTGACCAGATCGCCAGTCACGATAATCAAATCACAGCGAATATCTTCATTTAACGCTTGCTGCAGTACAGCTTCAAAATTACGCTGACAATCACCCACCTCATTGACATGACTACTGTCAGTATCAGCAGCGACAGGCGTGGATAAATGCAAATCAGTGATTTGTAAAATATTTATCTGTTCATCGGACGTGCTGATGTTATTGACGGGATAGTTCGGCATTGGGTCGGTCCCTTATCGAATCAAAACAATGGTCATTGTGAGAACGAGTATGGAGAAATGATCTACTATTTTCAAAATTATATTAATCTGTTATTAACACTAATTAATGACGAGTCATATAGTGAATCGGTACAAACAATGGTAAAGCAAGTTTATAACATAAAGCGAATGAAAGCTCTAGTAATATTAATGAAATAAAGTTGACTAAAGGAAATGTATAATGCTGCTATAACCTATATATCAGCACGCTAGCGCGCTGACCGAAATTTTATTTTGGCTAGCTTGGAAACAATTAACGCGATAAAAAACAATATCGCTAGTATCAATACGATAGAGAGTCCAGTCTGGATATCTAGCCAGATACTTCCCCACACGCCAAGCGTCACTCCGAGCTGCGCAATGATAAATGCTGTGATCACCATTTGCTTTGGCGATGAAGACCATAAGCGTGCCGTCAGTGCAGGTAACACCAATAAACCACTGATCAATAAGCTTCCAACAGCTTGTAGCGCAATCGCACAAAACCCTGCGAGAACGCCCATAAAAAATAGTCGCTGGCGGGTCGGGTTGATGCCTTGAATACGAGCTAGTGCTTCATGAGTCGCAAGTTTTATTTGAGCGGGCCAAATATACAACAGTAGCCCCAATCCAGCCAGTACGCTGCCAGCGAGTAGTGGTAAATCTGTCCAATCCAGCTCAAGTAAGTTGCCAAATAAAAACCCCAAGACATTGGCTTGTTGATTGGTCAGCTGCGTTAAAGTCAATAGCCCCAGACACAACAGCGTTACGGCAACCACTGCGAGCACGGCATCAGCTGGTAGACGGTCATCATCCATCAGTACCAGACACAGCACCACCGCTGCACTAACCAACGCCACACCTATACCCATAGGTAATTGCCACCAAGCAGCAAGTGCAACTCCAAGCAAGGTACCATGTGCTAAAGCATCGGCAAAGAATGCCATGCGTCGCCACAAGACTAAGCATCCTAAAGGCGCTGATAGTAGGGCTAAAATACTGCCAGCGATCCAAGCAGGTGCAATAATGGCTAACCAAGCGGTCATAAGAAGTGTCCATAAAATTTTTATAAGAAAAGCTAGTGCTATCTATCGGTCTGGTAACGCTAGCTTTAACGAATTTGGTGTTAGCTATTTTCGATTTAGTTCATCATTGTTTTTGGTCATTATCGTTATAGCTCGCTTGGTGCATGATGCTCGCAAGCATGTGGCTGATGCACATATGGCTGCTCATAATGATGACCAAATAGCTTTTGAAACTCAGAGCTGATAGCAAGCTCGCTTGGTTGTCCTTCACAGCAAATGTGCTTGTTGAGACAAATGACACGGCGACTGCCTTTCATTACCCAGTGCAGATCATGTGATACTACCAGCATCGCACAGCGCAAAAACTCCGGCAGCTCATCGATAAATTGATATAACCAAACCTCGGTATCTGGATCGAGACCCTGCATCGGTTCATCTAAGATAAGTAGATTGGGCTTATCTAATAGCGCCCTCGCCAGTAATACTCGCTGCGTCTCACCACCTGATAAGTGCAGCATTTGTCGTGACAATAAATGCGTTAGTGATAAATTATCAAAGATAAACTGTCGCTGCTCAGCGGTAAGGCGTCTCTTATCTGCTTGTCCCAACAAATCGCAGACGCGCAGCGGCAATATGGGCGGCACAGAGAATCGCTGCGGCACATAGCCAAGCTGTAGCTGCTGATGGGCTGTAATACTGCCTTTTGTGGATTCGATCAGACCCAAAATAAGCTTGACCAACGTTGACTTACCAGCACCATTAGGTCCGATAATACTGACGGTCTCATTGATTGCAATATCGATATCAATATGTGAGAGCAAACGTTGATGCCCGATATGATAACTAACGTTGTTCAAGCTCAGCAGTTTGCCAGCTTCATTCGTGGTACTACTATTCACAATAGCAGTAGTCGACTGTTTAGAGGGTGAGGTAGACAGGCTCATAGGATGACAACGAATAGGTAAATGGATAATACAAATAAACAAACAATGACAGTGACGTACTTTTCGGGCAACCAAAGAGCCTGAATAAATCTTATTGGCAAACTTGGCAACGACCACTAAGCTCAATAACACTACGCTCAACAGTAAAACCGACATCTTGCTCAGCGAAACTCATCATTTCTTGTACTGGTAAGCTGCTACATTCTTGAACCCGCTGGCACTGATCGCAGATTAAAAAGGCAGCCGTGTGTTGTGCTCTGGGATGGCAACAAGGAACATAAGCATTGATAGACGTTAATTGATGAATCAAACCTTCACTTAGTAAAAACTCTAAGCTGCGGTAAACCGTTGGCGGCGCAACATTTTTTGGCGCTCGCTTTTTGGTTGATGGTTTTTCTATAGATTGCTTTGATAAGCCTGATTCTTTTAGCGTATCACTATCATCCATCTCAAAGAGACGCATTTGCTGCAATTGCGTGATTAAGTCATAAGCACCAACAGGTTGATCAGACTCTAAAACCAGCTGATATATCTGCTGACGCAAAGGGGTAAAACGTGCCCCACTCAGACGACAGTGCTCTTTTGCTGCTGCTAAGCGTTCAATAACGTCATGCGGAGTCAAATCTTGCACATCATGTAAATGTTCGCAATTCGATGAGGTAGTAGACATAGTACAGGCTCCCAAAAATAGCATGGTAATCGCATGACGTTTTTTATGATAGCGTTTTTTATTGTTATAGTATAACATAATAAACGTAGAATCGAATCAGTTGTCTTACCTCTCTTATATATATTGATCATCTTTTATCCGATGATGCGGCACGACACTGTGACTCATAATTTTGTTACTTATTGATTAAAGAGCTTACCATGAACTCTGTTTTTACTTATTTTCGACGCTCAATCATTACGTTACAGCGCTTACTGATTACAGGATTGGTAGCCTTAGGTTCTTTTACATTAAGCGCGCACGCAGCAACGGTCAGTGTCAGCAATCATCCCATGTTTTTACTCAGCCAAGCTGTGACGGAAGGCACCCCTTCTGCTAACCAAATTTTACAAGCTGGCGATGTGGGGCACCATGGTAGTATTAGTCCAAGTGATAAAAAAGCTATTCAAGACAGTAAATTTGTGGTTTGGTTTGGTCCCTCATTAGAGAACAGCCTGACTGGCAGTTTAGAGATGGCACCCAATGCCATTGACCTATTTGCTTTTGATGCTTTTACTCGACATCCTCTTCGTGATATCCAAGGAAAGCCTATAGCGGGCACATTCGACCCACATATCTGGCTTGATCCTGAAAATGCAAAGGCCATTACTCGTGCCTTAGCTGTTATTCATGGCCATGCCAATCCAGAGTATAAAAGCACCTACCAAGCCAACGCCAAAAAGTTTGCACAGCGTATGGACAATGCCGTAGCGAAGATACAGCAATCCACACAAAAACAGCACCCTTACTGGGCCTATCACGATGCATATCAATATATTGAAGATGCCACAAAAATAAAGCTGGCAGGTAGCTTAAGTCCAGACCATCACCTTGCCCCAAAAGCAAGTCAATTGCGCTGGCTTAATGACAATCGTCCAGCCAAACAAATGTGCTTGGTCAATCAAAGCACCGCTAGCAAAGGATTGCTTGCCAAATTGCAACCTATCAATACCACTGTCCAAATCGAAGATATGAGCGACAGTGAAGACTTTTTGGAAGGATGGACAGCAATGGCTCAGCAAATCCACCAATGCATATCATAGGATAGCGAGCCATTCGTTAGGGCTATTCTAGAAGCTAGAGTTTTTAAAAAGAGTGAGATGGCTGTTTTTTAAGTATCTGGTACGGCTACGTAACATAGTAATACCAGTGGATTGCGTTAGGTGACTGATAAAAGTCATATTTTACTTGCTTAATAGTGGCTGTCTCCTTATAATAAGTGGCGTTTTATTTTGGTTTAAAGGTAATGCCTGTAGAGTAAGTCATTTACGGATAAAAGTGTCGCAAGTATGCTATATTATCCCAATGCTGAAAGGCTATAGGAATATCGATGACCAAGCCTGCCAAACGCACGCAAAAAGATAAAATAGGCATCTATATCAAACGGCAAGCATGGATATTGTTTATCCTGATTATTATTGCTTGGATTATAGATACGATTTGGTTACGTAGTGAGCTTACTGTAGCAAAGAGCGCCGCCATTGGTGCACTGCTCAGTTTCACGACTCAAGCCGTTTTTGCTTTTTTTATCTTTTGGTACACTGGATATCGCGCGCGCCAACATATCGTTAGCCAGCTATATCGAGGTCAGATGGCTAAATGGCTGTTGACTGTGTTTGGTTTCGCACTAATTTTTATTACCGTACAACCCCTATCTGCGCCTGCGCTGTTTATCGGTTTTATGGTAATGCAAATTAGTCACAGTTGGATGTTGTGGCATATACGCTAGCGCTAATAAATGATCACTACATAGATAATTTATTCATAGTACTGGCAAGTCACCCTGCCGTCCAACTTCTCTATGACTAGTTCAGAAAGTCAAAGTACAAAACTGTCCCACGACAGCACCAATGATTATAAAAATCGAAGTATGAGCCTCTATGTCAGGCGCAGTATGCAACGACACAGTGACGGGGTAGAGCTGACCAAGCTATTAACCTCACTGATGATTAAATTTTTACAGTTTAGTTATGGACGACTAACTATATTAGTAGCCGTTATTGTCAGCTAACTTATTCATACAGTGGATAATAAAATCATAATTGACTTTACACGAATACAACGCTGCATTAATATAGGCAGCTAAATATTTTGTTTATGAGCGCTACACTAAGCGCCGGTCGTAAAAAACGGCCAGTAGACAAGCACATATATAATAATTTTGCGTATACATGCAAGGGCTATTACTGAGTTATCATAAGCCCTTTTTTGATAGCTAAAATTTATGTCAAGTTATCAAATATAGCATTAGTAATAGAACTATGGGTTGGATGTTGTTGGTTACATGGGTGCTTTTAGTATGATTTATTTGTTTGCTTAGTTGCAAGGCAAATAAAAACACTAAATCCCATCAGATGACAACCATATTTTTGGTAGTTGATTAAATCGTTGATTAATAAGAAGCTTACATTATGGCATCCGAGCAAACATCATCAGAATATATCTCTCACCACTTAACGAATTGGACGTACGGCTATCTGCCGGGCGAAGGTTGGAAAGTTGCCTATGATGCTGAAGAAGCAGGGCAAATGGGCTTTAACGCTATCCATCTTGATTCTATGCTATGGTCAGTTGGTCTAGGTATTTTATTTTGTACCATCTTTTGGATGGTTGCCAAAAAAGTCACCTCAGGCGTACCAAGCAAAACTCAGGCAGCGGTTGAGATGATCGTTGAGTTTGTTGATAACAACGTTCGTGATTCGTACAGTGGTACATCAAAATTGATCGCGCCATTGGCGTTGACTATTTTTGTTTGGATCTTCTTGATGAACTTGATGGATTTGATACCTGTTGATTTTATTCCAGGTATTGCAGGACAAGTTGGCGCCGCTATGGGTCACGATCCACATCATGTTTTCTTTAAGATTGTTCCAACGACTGATCCTAACATCACGCTTGGCATGTCGTTCTCTGTCTTTGCACTGATTATCTTTTATAGCATTAAAGAAAAAGGGTTGGGCGGCTTTATCGGTGAGTTAACATTGCATCCATTTAGCGCCAAAAACCCAATCGTACAAGCGATTTTGATCCCGATCAACTTCATCCTAGAAGCAGTTACTTTAATAGCAAAACCTGTATCACTTGGTTTGCGTCTATTCGGTAACATGTATGCTGGGGAATTGATTTTCATACTGATTGCTCTAATGCCGTTTTGGATTCAATGGGCGTTATCGGTACCGTGGGCTATCTTCCACATCTTAGTTATTACACTTCAAGCGTTCGTATTCATGATGCTGACGATAGTTTATATGTCGCTTGCATCATCAACTGAACATTAATTAGACATTCAATAGGTAAATGAGGATACATCAATGGATCCAGTATTAGGTGGTTACACAGTTATCGCAGTAGCACTACTTATCGGTCTTGGCGCACTTGGCACAGGTATTGGTTTTGCTATTCTAGGTGGTAAATTCTTAGAAGGCGTTGCTCGTCAACCAGAGCTTGGCTCACAGTTGCAAACTCGTATGTTCATCGTAGCAGGTCTTTTGGATGCTATTCCGATGATCGGTGTTGGTATTGCTATGCTATTGTTGTTCGCTAACCCTCTAGCAGGTTAATCCGAAAGCTCAGTTGTACATGTTTGGTGCTCAAGGGTTTTCTATTAAATATAGTCAAGATTTGACTACCAAACATGATCAATGAAACTGATTTTTCATTAACAAAGAGGTGATCACGTGAATATCAATTTTACCCTCGTCGGTCAAGCCATTGCTTTTGCAATATTTGTGATTTTTTGCATGAAATTCGTGTGGCCACCACTTATCGGTGCCATCAATGAGCGTCAGCGTAAAATTGCTGAAGGTCTGAATGCCGCAGAAAAAGCAAAAGCAGATTTGGCGACCGCGGAGCAAAATGTCCAGCAGGAACTTGATCTTGCAAAGACCAAGGCTGCCGCTCTAATCGAGCAAGCAAACAAGAGTGCCAATCAGCTCATCGAAGATGCAAAATCGCAAGCCCAAGCGGAAGGCGAGCGCATTCGTCAACAAGCGCAAGCGTCTATCGACCAAGAAATCAATCAAGCGCGTGAATCATTACGTGCCCAAGTTGCTGAACTGGCTGTACTTGGTGCAGAGAAGATTTTGCAAGACAAAGTCGATGTGCAAAAACATGCCAGTATGTTAGACCAACTGGCGGCGAAGCTGTAATTGTGAGGATATAATGGCTGACTTATCAACCTTAGCACGACCGTACGCTAAAGCCGCGTTTGACTATGCCAATGAAAACGGCGCTGTACACGAGTGGGAAGATTTCTTACTTGTCGCTAGCACTGTTGTCAATGACAAGTCGTTCAGTACTTGGCTAGACAATCCAGCTGTTTCTGCTGAGCATAAGTCAGCTGCTTTGGTCGATCTTTATGACTCACAAGTAGCCGGTGATAGCGACTCTGCTTTTAAACAGCTACTAGGCGAGAGCAAAGGTTCTCGTTACGGTAACAGTATTAGCTACCCTAAAGTATCACCCCAGCTCAATAATTTTGTTAAGCAGTTGGCGCAACAAGAGCGTCTAGCGCTGCTTCCTGAAGTTTATGAGCATTATCGCCGTCACAAGGCAATAAGCTTAAAGCAGCTTGACGCATATGTGACTTCTGCCTACCCATTGACTGATGACCAGCGTCAAATGCTACAAACGCGTCTTGCTACCTCGCTAAATGCCAGTGTAGTGATTCACGAATCAGTTGATCCAAGTTTATTGGCAGGCGCTACAATCAAAGTCGGTGATAAAGTCATTGATGATTCGATGCGCGGCAAGTTACAACAGTTAAAAACACAGCTAACTGCCTAATGCCATTTATCGATGCAGTCATATATTATCTGCGTCATAGCAAGAGCATTTGAGTCAGTGGGCGGGTTATCATAAATTAAAGGAAACAAGGCAATGCAACAATTGAATCCAGCGGAAATCAGTAACCTGATTAAGCAGCGTATTCAAGACCTTGATGCGGGTGCAACTGCAAAGAATGAAGGCACGATTGTCAAAGTATCTGACGGTATCGTGCAGATTCATGGTCTTGAAGATGCCATGTACGGCGAAATGATTGAGTTTGAAGGCGAAATCTACGGAATGGCTCTAAACTTAGAGCGTGATTCTGTTGGCGCGGTAGTACTTGGCGATTACCTAAAGCTGCAAGAAGGTCAAAAAGCCTATTGTACTGGTCGTATTCTTGAAGTACCAGTAGGTCCTGAGCTGTTAGGCCGTGTTGTTGATGCTTTGGGTAATCCTATTGATGGCAAAGGTCCAATCAATGCCAAGATGACTGATAAAGTCGAAAAGATCGCTCCAGGCGTTATCGACCGTCAATCAGTAGATCAACCAGTAATGACTGGTTATAAAGCCGTTGATACCATGATTCCAATCGGTCGTGGTCAGCGTGAGCTTATCATTGGTGACCGTCAGACTGGTAAAACAGCGATGGCTATCGATGCGATCATTGCACAGAAAGCTTCTGGCATTAAATGTGTATACGTGGCTATCGGACAAAAACGTTCGACTATCGCTAACGTCGTACGTAAGCTTGAGCAAACTGGCGCACTAGAATACACCACCGTTGTGGTTGCTTCAGCGTCAGAGCCTGCAGCACTTCAGTATATCGCACCGTACTCAGGTTGTACGATGGGCGAATACTTCCGTGACCGCGGCGAAGATGCACTGATTGTATTTGATGATTTATCAAAACAAGCCGTTGCTTATCGTCAGATTTCACTACTATTACGTCGTCCGCCAGGTCGTGAAGCGTATCCTGGTGACGTATTTTATTTACACTCACGCCTACTTGAGCGTGCATCACGCGTAAATGCTGATTATGTAGAAAAGTTCACTAACGGTGAAGTGAAAGGTAAAACAGGTTCTTTAACCGCACTACCAATCATTGAAACACAAGCTGGTGACGTATCTGCATTCGTACCAACCAACGTGATCTCAATCACTGATGGTCAGATCTTCTTAGAGTCTAGCTTATTCGCCTCAGGTATCCGTCCAGCAGTCAACGCTGGTATCTCGGTATCTCGTGTTGGTGGTGCCGCTCAGACTAAGATCATCAAAAAGCTATCTGGTGGTATTCGTACCGCTCTAGCTCAGTATCGTGAACTAGCGGCATTCGCTCAATTTGCCTCAGATCTTGATGACGCCACTCGCGAACAGCTTGATCATGGTGAGCGTGTGACTGAATTGATGAAGCAAAAGCAGTATCAGCCGATGTCAATCTCTGAGCAAGCAGCCGTTATCTATGCTTCAAACGAAGGCTTCTTAGCTGACGTACCTGTCGAAAAGATTGGTTCTTTCGAAGAAGCGTACTTGCGTTATATGCATGATGAGCAAAGTGAATTGATGCGTGAGATTGATGACACTGCGAACTACAATGATGATATCGCAGGTCGTTTAAAGTCATCTCTAGAGACCTTTAAACAAAATCACAGTTATTAATTTAACGGGTTAAGCCGAATTGGTTATAACTGTTATTTAAAAGTGGCGCGTTGTCTAATCAGATATTTGCGCCACTGTTTTAACCATGATCGGTATTAGATCGCGTAATGCCACAAGATATAAAATGTTATTCTATAAAAGTGATGTTGTATATCAAACGATTGTCGCATGCGCCAATGCTTTTTAACCCTCTTATATTGGAATCATTATGGCAAGCTTAAAAGAGATACGTGCCAAAGTCACCAGTATTAAAAGCACCCAGAAAATTACTCGTGCGATGCAAATGGTAGCGGCAAGTAAAATGCGCCGTGCTCAAGAGCGCATGGAAGTGGGTCGCCCGTATGCTGATAGTATGCGCCGGGTTATTTCACATTTGGTGCATGCCTCATCAGACTATAAACATCCGTATATGGTATCGCGTCCAGTCAATAAGGTTGGCTATATTGTCATTACCTCTGACCGTGGCCTAGCGGGTGGTTTGAATATTAACCTATTCAAAGCTTTAACTAAAAGTATCCAAGATTATCAAGATCAGTCAGTACAAGCTGAGTTTGCAGTCATCGGTGCCAAAGGTGTGAGTTTCTTCAAAAACTTTGGTGGTAAAGTCACATCGGCTGTGACCGACTATGGCGATAAACCAACGTTTGAGCAATTAAATGCACCGGTTCAAGCGATGCTTGAAGACTATAGTAACGGCAATATTGACCGTATCTATGTGGTCTATAACCGATTCGTCAATGCGATGACTCAGAAACCAACAGTCAATCAGTTGGTTCCTTTACCAGAGCAGTCATTTGGTGATGAAGACAGTGGTCTACAGACAGAACTTAGCTGGGATTATATCTACGAGCCTGATATCAAGACGTTGATTGATGAATTGCTTGGTCGCTACATCGAGTCGATTGTTTATCAAGCGGTAATGGAAAACATTGCCTCTGAGCAGTCTTCACGTATGGTTGCGATGAAAGCGGCAACAGATAATGCTGGTGACCTTATTAACGATTTACAGTTGGTTTATAACAAGCTGCGTCAAGCGGCGATTACCCGAGAAATCTCGGAAATCGTTGGCGGTGCTGCTGCTGTTTCATAATTGACTACACCTATATATAGAAGTTCAAGGAGAACGCAATGAGTAGCGGTCGTATTGTACAGATTATTGGCGCGGTTCTTGACGTTGAGTTCAACCGTAATGAAGTTCCTCAAATTTTTGATGCCTTGCAAGTAGACGGTACCGAAACTACCCTAGAAGTACAGCAACAGCTAGGTGATGGTATCGTACGTACTATTGCAATGGGTTCAACCGAAGGTTTAAAGCGTAACCTACCTGTTACTAATACTGGCGCACCTATTTCTGTGCCTGTTGGTACTGGTACGCTAGGTCGCATCATGGATGTTCTTGGTCGTCCTATCGATGAAGAAGGTCCTGTTGTTGCTGACGATAAATGGTCTATCCACCGTGAAGCACCAAGCTACGCGGATCAGTCAAACAGCACTGAGCTACTAGAGACTGGTATTAAAGTTATCGATCTACTTTGCCCATTTGCTAAAGGTGGTAAAGTTGGTCTGTTCGGCGGTGCTGGTGTTGGTAAAACCGTCAACATGATGGAGCTGATCAACAACATCGCTCTAAAACATGAAGGTTTGTCAGTATTTGCGGGCGTCGGTGAGCGTACTCGTGAAGGTAACGATTTCTATCACGAAATGCAGGAAGCTGGCGTTGTAAACACTGAAGACTTCAGTAAGTCTAAAGTTGCAATGGTATATGGCCAGATGAATGAGCCACCGGGTAACCGTTTACGTGTTGCACTGTCTGGTTTGACCATGGCTGAGTACTTCCGTGATACCAAAGATCCTGTTACTGGCAAAGGTCGTGACGTGCTATTGTTTGTTGATAACATCTACCGTTATACGCTAGCGGGTACAGAAGTATCAGCACTACTTGGTCGTATGCCATCAGCGGTTGGTTATCAGCCAACACTAGCTGAAGAGATGGGCTTACTACAAGAGCGTATTACGTCAACTCAGTCAGGTTCTATTACGTCAGTTCAGGCGGTATACGTACCTGCGGATGATTTGACCGATCCATCACCTGCTACAACGTTTGCTCACTTGGATGCAACAGTTGTACTAAGCCGTGATATCGCATCACAAGGTATCTATCCTGCGGTTGATCCACTCGATTCAACCTCACGTCAGCTAGATCCACAAGTAATCGGCGAAGAGCATTACAATGTTGCTCGTGGTGTTCAGGAAGTTCTACAGCGTTATAAAGAGCTTAAAGACATCATCGCTATCTTGGGTATGGATGAGCTATCAGAAGAAGATAAACTGGTTGTTTATCGTGCTCGTAAGATTCAGCGCTTCTTGTCTCAGCCATTCCACGTAGCCGAAGTCTTCACTGGTGCACCTGGTAAATACGTACCACTACGCGATACCATTGCTAGCTTTAAAGCAATTATTGCCGGTGAATACGACGACCTACCAGAGCAAGCGTTCTACATGGCTGGTAGCATCGATGAAGTTGTTGCTAAAGCTGAAAAAATGAAGTCTAAGTCAGCGTAAGTTGTATGCGCATAAGCTAACGAGTAGATATAATATAAACCTTATATCTACTCTTCAGTAACGCATCGCAGTTTTACTGTTTTTTGATCGCGCTTTTATGGTAAGGAGTTAAGTATGGCAACGTTACAATGTCGCGTCGTAAGTGCTCGTGAAGAGTTATATTCAGGCGAAATTAGCATGTTAATAGCTACTGGTACCGAAGGCGAGATTGGTGTATTGCCAGGTCACACACCGCTTATTACTTTGCTAAAACCGGGTGCAATGCGAGTGCAAAAAGCAAACGGCGAAGAAGAAGTGATCTATGTTTCAGGTGGCGTATTAGAAGTACAACCAAAAATGGTTACCGTATTGGCTGATACGGCCATGCGTGCGCACAATCTTGACGAAAGCAAAATCGTTGAAGCACGTAGAAAAGCGGAGCAAATGCTGGTCAATCAATCTGATACACTACAAACCAATGCGGCTTTGGCCTCACTTGCAGAGTCAGTAGGACAACTACAGACTATTCGTAAGTATAAAAACCGCGCATAATTCATTACTGATAGTTCTAGCTAATCATTTAGAGTTATCGCTAGAAGTAATGATAAAAAAACAGTCCATTATATGGGCTGTTTTTTTATGTCTGTTCGTTAATGATTGATTCACTTTATCATGATTGACCTCGATAAGCTCTGAGGTATGAATAAATGAATTCTCTATTCTTTAAAGTAAAATCGTTCATCTATGATTGAGAGAAACAATATTAGAATATTCCGAAAAGTTACTGGCGACAATCGTAATATGTCGTTATATTAGATAATGGAACATCGTAAATAAACAGCGATGATTGAGTGTATTTGAGCAACCTTAATCATTCATTTGATAATTTATATGCACTTAGATATTAAGTAGTCTGCAAAAGTAAAACCATTAGCCAATGCGGAAATATATGACATTATTTTTGGACGTAAACTAAAGTTTTAGTCGATGTAGTTTATAGGTTTTGTTAACGACTATCAGCTATAGTATAGGAAGCGATACGTTTAATAGTATACTGTGCTGCTAAGTTTGTAACAGCTATACGAACATCGATTGTGCCACTTTATGGTGCTATTAATTTTTACCGCTCTTACTTTTACTGCTTTTAAATTAGATGTATTAGAGGATATAACAATGACAACGACTGAAGAAGACAACACCCCCCGAATCTTGATTGTTGAAGATGATGAGCGTCTGGCCATGTTGACTCAAGATTACTTGGTCAAAAATGGTTTAGAAGTAGCAATTGAAACTGATGGTAACCGCGCTATTCGCCGTATCGTCAATGAGCAACCAGACATGGTCGTACTTGATGTTATGCTTCCTGGTAGCGACGGATTGACGGTTTGTCGTGAAGTGCGTCCGCATTATCAAAATCCGATTTTGATGTTGACTGCGCGTACTGAAGATATGGATCAAGTATTGGGTCTTGAGATGGGTGCTGACGATTATGTTGCCAAGCCTGCCCAGCCGCGTGTATTGCTTGCCCGTATTCGTGCCTTGCTACGTCGTTCAGAAAATGCACCGTCAGAAGACGTGCCACAGCGTCTAGAGTTTGGCGAGCTAGTCATCGATAACGGTGGTCGTTCAGTCAATCTAGGTGATGAATTGGTTGATTTTACCAGTGCAGAATACGATCTACTATGGTTACTTGCGTCTAACGCAGGCCGTATCTTATCTCGTGAAGATATTTTTGAGCGTCTACGCGGTATTGAGTATGATGGACAAGATCGCTCAATCGATGTACGTATCTCACGTATCCGTCCAAAAATCGGTGATGATCCAGAAAATCCAAAACGTATTAAGACGGTACGTAGTAAGGGCTATCTGTTTGTGAAAGAAGGCAACTAAGTCATTTTTGCTCATTTAATGACTAAATATTGATCGTCGTTTGAAAAAACCAGCCTAGTTGCTGGTTTTTTTGTGGCTAAATTCTAATTTTTGAACTTAAATGCGGTGTTATGTGGTTTAATTAAGCACTTATTATAGACGCGAACTAAATGTATAAAATGTCTATTCTTTTTGGATGATCATTGCATATCCATTAAAATATACTATTTAGCGTCTGATAATCCTATTCAACAGTGTTCGATATCAATCACATAGCAGTGCTTATATGCTAGATGATATCAGCAGTTTTTATTTATTAAGTTGGTCACGGCACGTATGTCATTAGTCTCTTCTTTAAAACACAGTATTTTTGTCCGTATCTATGCTGGACTACTCATAGTCTGTTTGTGCGTAGCATTGTTTGCGCAGTTATTGATGGGTACTATCAATAAGGAGCGTGTACAGTCCTACCGTGAAAACATGGCAATGGGGGCTTTTCATTTGGTGAGCGAAGGTATCTCTCACCAAAATACTGCAGAAGAGCGTGAATACTGGCTGTCTGATGCCAGTAGTTTGTTTGGTGCAAATTTCAAAATCATACCTATTGATGAAGTAGATTTTACTGCCAGCGAGCTACGACGCTTTAAAAATGATAATACTGTCGTTCGTTACGTCGAACAGCCTGTGTATGCAGATGTCTATTATCGCTTGCCGGATAATGAGAATGTCCTAACAGCACGAATATCGGAAGTCACGGAGCAGCAAGTCAGAGCAATTGCTGTCTTTTTATTGGACGACTTGTCTTATGAAGTCACCTTGTCTGATAAACGTGCACGCTTGGCTGAACTTGAGGAGAAGTTTTCTTTCCCTCTGGCATTTGTGCCTGTTAACACGCTCGATTTAGATTCAGATCAAATGTCGCGCCTACGCCGTGATGAAGTGGTCATCTCATTGCAAGACCCTAATAGTAGTACCAGTAGTTCGGCCATCAAGATAGTGGTTCCGTCTGAAATTAATGATATGGCAGTCTTGATAGGCCCTGTACCCTTATTTAACTGGTTTCCACTCAATTTAATTATTAGTATGATTCTGATTAGTATGTTTTTAATCAGTTTGGGTGTTTATGCGCTTATTTTCCCACTTGAGCGCAAGCTGCAGCTTATTCAAGTGGGTGTTAATGAGGTGAGTAAAGGTAATCTTGATATTCAAGTACAGGTAATTGGTCAAGATGAGATCGCACGTTTATCAGCCACCTTTAACGCAATGACGTCACATATTAAGCGTTTGATTGAGTCGCAACGAGAGCTCACGCGAGCCGTATCACATGAGCTTCGTACGCCAGTTGCGCGTATTCGATTTGCGGTAGATATGCTGGCTGATACTGACGACGAAGATTCACGCTTTATGCAGCGTGACTATATTGATGAAGATATCGAATCACTTAATGGTTTGATTGATGAGATTTTGACTTATGCCAAGCTCGAAGAGGGCTCGCCAAAATTAGATTTAGAACCAGTAAATCTCAGAGAACTGCTACAGCAGATTGAGCGTGAGACCAATGCACTAGGTAAGCCGATTAAAATAGTGACCAACTTGCCAAATGCGAAAGTAACCGCGATTGCCGATCGACGATATCTGCACCGTGTGATTCAGAATCTTGCAGGTAATGCTTTACGTTATGCCGAGACCACGATCATTATTAGTGCTGGTGTCAAAAAGGGTAATGCATTTGTCAGCGTCGAAGATGACGGTCATGGGATTCCTGAGGCTGATCGTGAAAAAGTATTTATACCGTTTTCGCGCTTGGATGATAGCCGTACACGAGCATCAGGCGGCTACGGTCTAGGCTTGTCTATTGTATCGCGCATTGCCTTTTGGTTTAATGGTAGTATGAAAGTAGATGAGAGCCGAGATCTTGGCGGCGCAAGATTCGTAATGACATGGCCTATCAAGCCGCTCACACAAATTTTGGCTGCTGACGAATTGACGCAAGAAAAAAGCGAACGCGATTTCGACACTAAATAACAATGCTGACAAGTGAATAATGATGAAAAGTAAAAAATTTGTCATCATTAAACGAACCTGATTATTAATATTTTGATAATCAGATGTCCTGTTTGCAGCAGCTTATTCTAGAGTAGTTTGACAATATAGGAGGCAAAGGATGCCATATTTATTTGGTGGCTTGGTGCTATTAAATGCGATTACGCTGGGTTACTACTTGTTTCTAAAGCAGCCATCAACCACCCAAACGCTAAAGACAGCCAAAGAAGAGATTACTCAGCCATTAGCATTTGCTAACAGTGCTGAATATATTCCGCCTATCATTGGCAGCAAAGATTAATTTATCCACGCAGGGCTTGTCTAAGCGATAGTGTTAAGGATTTTCTGCATTCGATGTAATATTATCGTCTGTAGATGTGCCATCGACTGCCTCAGCAGCCAAAGTACTGTCTCCAGCAACTTTAGAGAGTAGGGGTATGCGCACACATACTTGTAACCCACCATCAGGATGATTAATGGCCTCGACCGTACCATGATGTAACCGCGCAATGCGATCTACAATGGCCAGCCCTAGACCGCTACCTTGGGTAGTACGTGCGGTCTCTCCACGCTCAAATGGCTGCATGATGCGCTCCAATTGATCCTCTGCCACACCATCACCGCAGTCACGCACACAAATCATCAATTGCTCCTGTGCTTCCTTATTGACAACGTTTTCACTGACGACATCGCTATCTTCTTCTTCAACCGTTTCTATAAATGTTGGTATCACCGTGGCTGATAGATAAATCGGCGGTTTGCCATAACGATTGGCGTTATTGATCAGGTTGATAATGAGACGCTTGATAGATAAGGGGCGTACGGGAACCACCTTGTGACACTCTGATTGATAAACGAACTTCATCGGTGCGAACTGCACCATGATCTCATTAAATATCGTGTCTAAGTTGGTCAAGCTAACTGGCTCATCGGAACCATCTTTCATAAATGAGATGAACTGCTCCAAAATCGCATCCATGTCTTCGATGTCGTAAATTAGCCCTTCACGAAAAAAGTCATCTGGTAGCATCTCAGCAGTCAGACGCATACGAGTTAAAGGTGTCCGAAGATCATGTGAGATACCAGCGAGCATGATGGTTCGTTCTTTTTGGGCTTGATTTAACGTAGTAAATAGACGGTTGAAAGCCATGTTTACTTGACGTATCTCGGTAGGGCCTTTTTGCGTTGGTAACGTGGTTGCATGACCCAGACGAATATAGTTAGTCGCTGCACGTTGTAGATAACGTAGTGGACGGTTCAATTGCCTAGCTAACAAAATAATGGTCAGCAGCGATAAGATAGGCAATCCAATTAGAAACAATATGAGCAATGTTGGGCTGTACTGCGAGTAGTAAACCACTGGCTCACGGATCCAGAAACTGTCATCGCGACTGTCTTGTACCCAAAGCTGCGGTGTTGGTTTGAACTTGAAGTAAACTTCAACAGGTCGCCCTAGCTGTGCACCAATCTCATACTGAAGTACATCAGTAAAGAAGCTCACAAATGCTTTGTCAGCCACCTCCGGAAAGTCACTGGGGTTGTTCACCACCACGACATGAGAATGTTGATAAACCCATTGGCGGATATCAGGACGATATTGCCAGTCTTTATTCACACTATTAATTAATCGCAGCTCACTTGTCAAATAACGCGCATGGTTTTTGAGTTCTGGTAGGTACAGACTACGCCAAAAGAATAAAATCGACAAACTCACACTAATGAGGACAATAAAAGCGACCATCAATGTTGTCAGCCAAGTATTGGAGTAAGAACGTGGTAGCCAACCTTTGCGACGGGGCTTCGAGTTTGGAGTAATCATATAAATCCAGCAGATTAAGAAAGGTGTCTGATTAAATTTGGTTTTGAGTTAAGCCGCGATTGTATTTTGGAGAAAGAGCGGGTTATTTCTAAACATGGTGGCTGAGATTAGGGTGCGTCAGTCTACTTCAACACACCATAGAATAGCATAATCAATGAATCGTACTGTGAGGCTATTTATTTAAGCAGTTTGTTATGTGCCTCTCCAATATTTTAATAATACCAAATCTAAAGCACGGTATATTTTAGTAACCGATTAAGATAGACAGACTGTCCTTAATAATTGTATAAAACGCACGGTTATGCTCGATTATGTTTTACATAGACTGGTATTTAAGCTATTGTTAATAAATAATTAAATATGCATAGTTTATGTTTTCAACAAATAAAGACTGTGATATAATTATGCCCTTTTTGGTATACCTGCGAAAGAGAGAATTCACATGGTTGTTATTCGTTTAGCACGGGGCGGTGCCAAGAAACGCCCATTTTATCAAGTAGTTGTTGCTGATCAACGCCGCGCGCGTGACGGTCGCTATATTGAAAACATCGGCTTTTTTAACCCACTCGCTAAAGAGTCTGAAGAAGCAGTACGCCTAAACATGGAAGCGTACAATGCGTGGATCGCAAAAGGTGCACAACCTTCAGATCGCGTTGCTTCATTAGCAAAAGCTTACAACAAGTCTGCAGCACAAACTGAAGCAACTGCTTAAGTTTTTGTTGTTACTGAGCCACTTATAGTATGACTACAAGAAGACTCAGTAGACTTTAGAATACATAGCGTAACTGGTCTGACCAGGGTGCGCCATTAACTGTTTATCGCTTTTGACACAATTGTTTTTGCAATTGCTGTTTTAATCATTGTTAGGTTAGCTGCTATGTCATCCACTCCAAACGCTAGTGCCCTTATGAAAATCGGTCAACTTAAGAAGCCTTATGGCATCAAAGGCTGGCTTTGGGTGTTTAGTGATACGGATGATCGTACAGCGATATTCGACATGAAGCCGTGGTGGATGAAAACCGCCACTGGCATGAAACCTTTGACTGTCAAAGCTTGGCGTGAGCAAGGAACAGGAATTGTGGCTCAATTTGAGCAGATTCCTGATCGTAATGTTGCTGAGACCATGAACGGCGTGACCGTTTGGGTCGAACAAAACGTCTTGCCTGAAACAGCTGAAGACGAATATTATTGGTCGGATTTGGTCAGTCTGCGCGTGATGAACGAGCAGAACGAGTATCTAGGCAATATCACTGAAATGTTTGAAACTGGTGCCCACGACATTATGCGCGTGGCAGCCAATTCAGACAGTTTGGATAATGAAGAGCGCCTAATTCCATGGCATAAGCAAACTGTGATAGAGGTCAATATGACTGAAAAAACAGTACTTGTGGCATGGCCGAGTGATTATTAATATCGATTCTAGCTTTTAGTTAGTGTTCATTGATAGTCACACCGATTGTTTTAGCCTCAATGCAAGTAGACATCAGATGTATTTTGCCGTAATTAGTATTTTTCCTGAGATGTTTGCCACGATTCGTGAGTTTGGAATCACGGGACGGGCAGTGACTCAGGAGCAAGTTACGATTGAATGCATTAATCCACGTGATTATACCACTGATAACTATCGCCGTATCGACGAGCGCCCGTATGGTGGCGGTCCTGGGATGGTGATGATGGCTGAGCCATTGTCGAAAGCCATTGAGGATGCACGCTTGCGTGCCAAGCAATATGGTTGCCGTGTCGATAGTGAGCATTGTCCGGTGATTTATATGTCACCGCAAGGGCAAACGCTTAGTGAGAGTAGCGTAGTCGGTATGACTGATTATGATGGCATGATTTTATTATGCGGTCGTTATGAAGGCATCGACGAGCGCCTGCTGTCACAATATGTCGATATGGAAGTATCACTAGGTGATTACGTGTTGACTGGTGGTGAGCTACCAGCAATGGTGCTGATGGATAGTGTGATACGTCGTCTACCCGATATCATGGGTGATGATAAGTCAGCAGAGCAAGACTCGTTTGTCGATGGCTTGCTTGATTGTCCACACTATACCAAGCCGCATGAGTTTGCGGGTATGGCGGTTCCTGAAGTGTTACTTTCGGGTCACCATGCCAATATCGCTAAGTGGCGCTTTAGTCAGCAAGTCAGTCGTACGCAAGCGCGTCGTCCGGATTTGTGGCAAGCGTTTACTCCGACGGTAGAGCAAGCGAAGTGGCTTAAAGCACTAGCAAAAGCAGATAAAAAGTAGGTTGTTGATACCTGATTTTATCGTCATTAAGCTTGATAAACAGTTAAGAAACAGAATTTTGAGCAATAATAAAACGAGTCATCGCATAGTGGCCGTTGGTTATAACCCATTTATGTTGTATCTCACTATAAAGAGATACGATTAATTATTACAAACAGGTGATATGCGTAAAGCCTCTATTATCTAATGTGAGGAGATAACTCTCATGAGCAACAAGCATCCATTGGTTCAGGTCATCGAAAACGCTCAATTGATCGAGCGCCCAAACTTTGCACCCGGCGATACCGTTGTGGTACAAGTAAAAGTACGTGAGGGTGAGCGTGAGCGTTTACAGGCTTTTGAAGGCGTTGTAATTGCTAAGCGTAACCGCGGTTTAAACTCAGCGTTTACCGTACGTAAAATCTCAAGCGGCGTTGGCGTTGAGCGTGCATTCCAATTGCACTCACCAATCATCGATAGCATTGAAGTGAAACGTCGTGGTGCTGTTCGCCGTGCGAAACTGTACTACTTACGTGAGCGTTCTGGTAAATCAGCACGTATCCGCGAAAAACTTGCGCCACGTCCAGCTCAGAAAAAGACTGACGCTGGCGTACCTGATGCAGTTGATACTGCACCTGGTATCTAAGTACAAGTTTGCCGTTTTGAGTTGATTGTATGGTTTTAGAATTGACTCAAAACAAGGTAATAGTAGATACAAGCCCTTATTCATAGGTTTATTTATAAATAAGCGGGCCATACCAAAAAAGACAAAACCCCAATCTATGCGAATGCTGGATTGGGGTTTTTGTATGTGAACGCTTATCAATTTAGGCTTGCGGGGTGATTAGCTGGATATTAACAGATGATAGGTGCTACTTTTTGCGAATAGTCGAAAACTATTCAGGTATGGGGCGTTTCAATTCGGCTAGCTTGCTCTTTAGATTTGCTGTATTTGCGTAGTCTGATATACAAGGTTTTGGTGACGGTAGCAATGAGTTTTTGCTGGTCGTCTACGATATCGACTTTATATTCACGAAACACAGGTTCACCGTCTTTTGCCAACTCTTGAATGGTAATCACCTCAGTGCTAGGTATTTTCATTCGTGCTGTGACTCTGCTATTTCCCGGTGCGATAAAATCAATATTTGAGCTTTTGTCCCAGACCACATAGTTGCTACCCAATTGATGCATCAGCATGAGCATATAGAAGGGATCAACCATAGAATACAAGCTACCACCGAATTGAGTACCGACGATATTTTTGTTGAGAGTGGTCAGTCCCATGCTGACCACACACAATCCCTGATCGAGGCTGATGTGGTCGATTTTGATGCCTGCGCCGATATAGGGTGCGTAAGTATTGAGTCGCAGCTTTAGTAGGTGCGGGGTCAGTAGCGGCATGATACTTTGCTTGGCTCGACGCTTCAAAGTCTCAAAATTGCTGGGTAGTACACTCATAAATCTATCCTGTTGCTTTTATTGATTTTTCAGTGATATGGGTAGCGCTGTTTTTTAGTGTTTGCTATTAGATGATAAACGACAAAGACATTTATCATAGTTAAAAATGACTGCGCTCGCTAGTTTTAAAGCGTAACTGAGCATAGTCTTTATAGCTATCGCAAAGCAATATTTAGTATTTATTATAACTATCTTTAGTATTTAGTTATATGATAAAAAATATTCAGATGTAAGTCATTCTTAAGAAAACTGGCCTTTGATTTAATTTTACGTCCAAATTGGCGCTGTTTTTTCCTGTTAGTTTTCTATTAAGTTCATTCCTGTATCCAATGAAAACTTTAATTTATATATTATAACGATACACATAGTCTCTTTAATTCACCTTAAATTCGCATTTTCTTATCCCTTAACATACAATGGTTTTCCGCTTATTGTGACCGACCGGTCATTTAGCGAATATCAAATTAAAATCGTTAGCCAATTAAAAATGCAATCAACACAAGGAAATGTGATGAGTAACATTCAGACCTCATCTTTAAGGTCTAACACGCCGGAATCAAATCCAGAAAATCAAGATAGCGAATTGCAAGGCAGTTATATAGATTTGCATAAGCCAAGCTCAAGTTTTGACAGTCGTGACGCTTATCTAAATCATGAATTGCAAATCATGCAGCCAAAACGCTGGCGTCCCAATTTACCATTTCGTGATTATCGTTTTGAGTATGAAGATACTATCCCAGCGATGGCAGCGACCATCGGTAAAGTGGTCATGGTGGGCGCGATTGCGGCAACCTTTGCAGGCCCACTCGGCCTAGGTGATGCCTTTGTTTTAGAAAACGTTCGTTATGAGTTGTTGATTGTCTCGTTCTTTATTGTCTTGTTTTCTGGATTTCTGCTACCGACGGCCAACCTTGCCGGTACTCATGGGCCACTTATTCCATTGATTCCTATTGTTGTGGCTGCAGGTGGTCATCCAATGGCTTTTGGACTACTGATTGGTGCTTTTGGTCTGCTGCTCGCTATTAGTAAAGGTGGGAGTTTGCTAGCCAATCTAACCAGTAAGGGCGTGTGCGGTGGTCTGTTGATTTACTTAGGGTTTATCGGAACCACCTCACAGGTTAAGAACCTTTTTGCTTGGGCAGAAGGAATTGGTATGTCGCACATTGCTTTCTTTATTATTTTAGCGACTATCCTACTATATGCATTACTTGAACATTGGCAAAAACGTTGGCTTGCGGTTCCGCTCAGCTGCGTGTTAGGTGGCGGTCTTGCTTTTGCATTGGGCGCACCTTTTGCGTTCAAAACAGCACCAGGTCTACCGCATATGAACCCGATGTACTGGTGGGGTGAGAACACAGGTTGGATGTTAGGGCTACCGACGATTGAAAGCTTCATTGTGGTATTGCCCTTTGCTATTTTGGCCGTGGCAATGTGGTCACCAGATTTCTTAGGGCATCAGGTATTCCAAAAAATTAGCTACCCTAAGCGTACTGAAAAAGTGCTCATGGATATCGATGATACGATGACCAGTGCGTCGTTTCGTCAGGTAGTTGGCTCCGTATTGGGCGGTGCCAACTTTGCGTCATCTTGGGGTACTTATATTGTCCCTGCGGCGATTGCGAAACGTCCAATTCCTGCTGGTGCTTTATTGACGGCTTTGTTCTGTATTATCGCAGGTGTCTGGGGCTATCCAATGGATTTAGCCATTTGGCAACCAGTGATGTGCGTGGCGTTGATCGTTGGGGTTTTCATTCCACTCTTAGAGGCTGGTATGGAGATGACGCGCGAAGGTAAAACCACGCAGTCTGCCGCTATTGTGGTGTTTGCTTCTGCCTTGGTGAACCCAGCCTTTGGTTGGTCACTCACGCTATTGCTTGATAATTTGGGTTTGATTGGCTCAAAAGAGCGCAGTGCCAATTTGACTAAAATGAGCCGCTGGATTATACCGGGTA
Organism: Psychrobacter piscatorii; assembly: GCF_904846415.1. GTDB lineage: Bacteria > Pseudomonadota > Gammaproteobacteria > Pseudomonadales > Moraxellaceae > Psychrobacter > Psychrobacter piscatorii. The sequence goes on from NZ_CAJHAR010000023.1 coordinate 42,181, forward strand.
TTATGTTTGTGGTACTGACCGGGGTGATGGCTATCGTTGGTATGTTGCCGGGTATTCCAGCATTGATGGCAAACTTCCGTCATTAGACCATTCATGATTTGCATATGACCGAACAAACGAAGTCAGCATAAAGCTGGCTTTTTTATGCGTGCTATTGGGGCAATAATCAGCTTGCAAAACCACGATTACTGCCCCATAACTAGCAGTATTACTAAGATTTTTAAGAGCAATAAATTCTATGGTTACTGTCTCAGAATCGAGTCCTGTCGATGATAAAAAAGCCCGTCTTAAGCATCTGATCAAGAACCTGCCTAATTTGCCAGGGGTATATAAAATGCTGGGCAAAAACGGCGATATTTTATACGTTGGTAAAGCCAAGTCGCTAAAAAGCCGCGTGAATAGTTACTTTGCCAAGACGATTGATCATCCAAAGACGCGGGCGCTGGTGGCACGTATTCATAATATTGAGACCATTATCACGCGTAGTGAGACTGAAGCGCTGTTGCTCGAGCAGAACTTAATTAAAGAGTATCGTCCGCCTTATAACGTCTTGCTGCGTGATGATAAGTCGTATCTATACGTGTTTATCTCAGCTGATAAGCCTTATCCACGTTTGGCGTATGGACGCGGCAAAGGCAATCATCAAAAAGGCCGTTTCTTTGGTCCATTCCCCTCTGCCCATGCAGCAAAAGAAACACTGGTCTTGATGCAAAAAATGTTTCAAATGCGCCAGTGTACCAACACCTTTTTCAAGCAGCGTCAGCGTCCTTGTCTTGAGTATCAGATTAAGCGTTGCCGTGCACCCTGTGTCGGCTTGGTATCGCCAGAAGAGTATGCGGAAGATGTTCATAATACCATTCGCTTTTTGAAGGGTGATTCTAGCGATATTCACAGCACGCTGATTGAGAAGATGGAAGGGGCGGCTGAAGCACTGGATTTTGAAAAAGCTGTTCTTTATCGTGATCAGCTGTCGATGCTACGCGAAGTGCAAGCAAAGCAGGCCGTCTATACGGTGCAAGGTGAGGCAGATGTGATTGCCATTGCCAGTCAGGCGGGTATGACGTGTGTCAACGTGCTGACCGTACGTGGTGGTCGCGTGTTAGGCGGCAAAAATTATTTCCCTGATGTAGACAGTAGCGAGCCGCTAGCAGATAACCTATCGGCTTTTATTACCTCGTTTTATTTTCAGGTGACTGATGATTTGCCAGCCGAGATTATATTAAGCCATGAGATTCCTGATCAGGTAGCGGTAAGCGAGGCTCTCGCAACCCATTTTGGCAATAAAGTGGTCATCAAGACCAATGTGCGTGAGCATCGCTCAGAGTGGCTTGACTTGGCAACGCTTAATACCAGTAATGCGCTAAAAACCAAACTTGGCGATTATTTGGAGCTGCATGCACGCTTTGGCGCGCTAAAAGACGTACTGGCTGAGGTGACTGATCGCACCATTGATCGGATTGAATGTTTTGATATCTCCCATACCATGGGCGAGGCGACCATTGGTAGCTGCGTCGTCTTTGATCAAGGCGGCGCGCGCAGGCGTGACTACCGTCAATATGCGATTCATGATATCCAAGGCGGCGATGACTATGCAGCCATGAAACAAGTGCTGACAAGGCGGTATAAAAAGCAGCCGTTGCCTGATTTACTGCTGATTGATGGTGGTAAAGGTCAGCTGAGTATGGCGAAAGAAGTACTGGTTGAATTGGGTATTCTTGGTGATACCTTGCTCATTGGTGTCGCCAAAGGGGAAGGGCGTAAGGCGGGACTCGAAGTATTACACTTTTTGGATCACGAGCCGCTAGATTTGCCCATGGATAGCAAAGCATTGCATTTACTGATGCATATTCGTGATGAGGCGCATCGTTTTGCGATTACCGCGCATCGTAAAAAACGCGATAAGCGTCGCTCATCATCGGTGCTTGAGGTCATCCCGGGTCTGGGTGAAAAGCGCCGCCGCGATTTGCTCAATCACTTCGGCGGTATGCAGCAATTGCTTGGCGCATCACAGCAAGAGTTGGCAGGTGTGCAAGGGATTGGACCAGTACTGGCGAAGACGGTTTATAAAGTGTTGCATGAGTAGATTTGTAACGCTAAAACGATAGTAAATAAAAAAGGGTCAGCTTTGATAAATATACATATCTGAAGCTGACCCTTTTTTTTTGAGTTAATCAAACACTATTGGTCAGTCTTCTCTACTTTATAAGTCGTAAATTTAAAGCTTAAATCACTTTTTTCGTCATGCATTTGCTCAGACTCATCAGCTACTTTATAGCGCGCAGGTAGCTTAGGATAAAAAGCATTGCCATCGGTAATTTCGGTATCTACGTGCGTCAGCTCAATACGATCCGTGTACATCATGGCATCATTGAATATACGCTCACCGCCGATCACCCAAATGGTATCTAAATGCAGTCCATGTGCCAAACTTGCTGCATGCGTCAGGGCATCGTCCAAGTTGTGAACCACATGCGCATGGGCGTGTCCTACCAATCCTTTTTGCTCTGCGTAGTTCATTTGAGTGGAGACAATGAAGTTCACGCGTTTTGGTAATGGTTTGCTACCCATTGATTCAAACGTCTTACGACCCATGATGACGATGCCCTGCATATCGCTACTCGAGGCCGTATTCTGCGGGTCACGTGTGGTCAACTGTTTAAAGTGCTGCAGGTCTGCTGAGATATGCCACGGCAGCTCATTGTTCTTACCGATACAGCGATTGCTACTTATGGCAGCGATTTGGGCAACTTCAGTGTGGGCATAGCTCATAATGTGTCCTTTCTATTATATTTTTAAACGTATGTATTTTAACTCACAGTCTTATTTATTGTCGTGCATGAGACGTACTTTAAACGGCAACTTTGGCTTTGATGGTCGGATGAGACTCATAGTTATTGACGCTAATATCGTCGTATTCAAAGGCAAAAATATCTTTCACCTCTGGGTTCAGTGTCAATGTTGGTAGCGTATATAGCGAACGTGTCAGTTGTAGCTCGGCTTGCTCACGATGGTTTTGGTAGATATGGCAATCACCACCTGTCCAAACAAATTCACCAACCTCCAGACCACACACTTGCGCAACCATATGCGTTAATAACGCATAACTGGCAATGTTAAAGGGCACACCTAGGAAAATTATAACCCCTAATTTATGCACAAGACGCCTAATAACATAGCCTTAATAGCTATAATAGCATTGTGCACTTTTAATTCTGCACAATATGGGTTATACATACAAGGTTATTATACCTGATTTTAAAATATCACTGCTAATAGAAGGTCTTGTTTATTTCTTTTAGTTGTACTAAGGCATATAAAACGTGATTGCTCCAACATTAAAACTCACCCTAAAGCCCTATCAATCAACGCATCGGTAAGCTGAACCTGTGTCTCTTGAGACTGCTGTAGCTTAACTTTTAACTGATCGCAAATAGCCATTAGTTCATCGACTTTAGCAACGATACGGTGTTGTTCAGCTAGAGGAGGTATAGGAATTAAAAATTTTGATATATTTCCCATGCTAAGATTAGCTCTTGCATTGTCGAGCCTTTCCTAAAAAGTGTGTAACTATCATTTAGATTGTAGAAGTACTTACACGAAATTTAGGAAAGGCTCGTTCATAGACAGTATGAAGGTATTTACTACCTGGCAATCAACAACTTTACAGCAACCTCAAAAAGACACTCATCTTTGATAGTAATACTAACTTTGCCATTATGAGCATTGGCGATAGCTTGCACAATAGATAAGCCTAAGCCTGTTCCTGAATGCATCGTATTCGTTTTATCATGACGATAGAATCGCTCAAACAGTTTATCGGCTTCAATCTGATTTAATGGTTTGTCTAGACGGTTGGTCATAGTTATTCTTAACCAGAGCTGCTCTGGGGATTGAATATCGTCTTTTGGCGCATTAAGCGAGGTGCTTGAAGCGAGGACAGTAGCGGATATCATAATAGTGCTATTACTAGCCGCATAATAAATCGCATTTGACATCAGGTTGGCAAACAGCCGTTGCAATAAGCCTTTATCACCTAGTACTGTTTTAAAATCACCCGATTTTTCAAAGATTATCTCACGATCCTCAGCAATCATCTCATAATAATCTATAAGCTTTGTGATCAAGCTCTCTATATCGACATGACTGATTTGCGAATCACTCAGCTCTTTTTGAGTTTTTGCCAGTAATAACATATCGTTAATCATGGCGGATAACTGCTTTAACGTATCATGCTGATGATGCAATTGCTCAATGTATTCGTCGCTTTCTCTTGGCTTAGTTAACATGACTTGCGTTTGCGTACTCAGCGTCGCTATTGGCGTACGTAGCTCATGGGCGATATTGTCTGAAAACCGTGATAATGATTCAAAGTTACTTTCAAGCTTGACCATCATAGAATTATAGGACTCCGTTAGTGGACGTAATTCTAACGGCATATCGCCAACCACAATTCTTTCATCTAACCTTTGAAGATTAATGCCTTTCATCTTTTGTACGATAGTAGCTAGGGGAGCAAAACCCCAGTGTACACTTAGTGCAGCTACTGAAACCAATAATAAGGTGATGGCGATAAGTATCAAGCTCAGCTGGCGATTAAACTGGATAAGATATTGATGATGCACATCGATAGGTAGAGCAATAAATGCCAAAACCTCTTGATGTGTAATGATAATGGCTCGGTAATGCCTATTATTTATCTTGATCATAAACTGCTGATCTCGATAGTCCTGCAATAGTTGTAACAAGCTAAAATCTGCCGGTAGATCATTGATGAAATTACTGGGATCGCTGGATAATAATTTGCCATTTTTATCTGATACTAAGGTTTTTAAATCATAATCCAGCCAAGAAGAATGTAGATGATTGGCATCAATTAGCGCTTGCGACTTTGATACTGTGAATGGTTCTATGTGATCTTCCAAACTAACCATACGTTTGCGCAGGTTAAAAGCTGCATGAGTAAGGATTTCTGAGTCCATTTGCTCAAAGTGTCCACTCACAGAGCGCTGAACCCATGCGTAGATAATAACCTGAGAGATAATAACGAACAATGTCAGTAAAAAAATAGTTCGCCATAACAGTGACCAACGCCGATTCTTAGATTTATGTCTCATTTGATGCCAGACTGTCTTTATTAATACTATCGTCGCCCATGCCACTATCCACGTCGACAGCCAGTGGCTCTAACTTGTAGCCCATTCCGCGTACCGTATGAATCAGCTTTATATCAAATCCATCATCAATTTTTATCCGCAAGCGCCTTATAGCCACGTCAATGACATTCGTATCACTCTCAAAGTTTATATCCCATACTTGCGAGGCGATCACAGTGCGCGGCAGTACCTCACCTTGACGTTCTAAGAAAAGTTGTAATAAAGCAAACTCTTTAGCAGTCAATTTTATATTAGTGTTGCCTCTATGAACGGTGCGTTTGGCAATATCCATTTTCAGATCAGCTATGTGTATGACCGAGCTTTTATAATCAGATTGATTGGCACGGCGCAATAGGCTTTTTATTCTAACAATCAGTTCAGCAAAAGCAAAAGGCTTGGTCAGATAATCATCGCCACCAATTTCAATACCTTTGATCCGATCGCTTAAATCATCTTTAGCCGTTAAAAATAAAACTGGCGTATGTTTTCCAGCAGCTCGGTAGCGCTGTACCAACTCAAAGCCACTGACGTCAGGTAGCATGACATCCATCAAAACCACACTAAAATCTTCAGTCATTAACGCATGATAGCCATCTAAACCTGTCATGTGATGATCCACGATGAAACCGGCCTCAGTTAAGCCTTTCTTAATATATTCTCCAAGGTTTTTCTCATCTTCTACTAACAGTACTTTCATCGTTGCTTACCTTTATATCATTATAGTTGTCAACAGCGTATCACTAACATTGTTAGCTTATCAGCCATATATTTATCAGGAACCCTTGTTATAACAGTGTTCTTTGGATAGAGACAGATGCTGGTATTTGGTTTTAATGACAAGAAGATGACAATATTATGCTGTTCCTAACGAACATGTAATATCCGTGTCATCTAGCTGTCAGCCACCATTTAGTATTCTAAATCAACGCCGCATATTGGCTTGTCTCTGATACAGACTGCCTCTACGAGTAAAGCAATTATCCTACTTAAACAGTTTGTTATTTATCTTTAAAGGGTCTTATATGAAAAATTATAGTTCATTAAAAAAAGCAGCTTTGCTTTCAGTATCGATGTTAGTGGGCATGTCAGCGGCCAATGCGCATACCACAAACTTAGATGCTTCTGTTCTCGGTAATTGTGATGCGCTCATTAGTTTTGCAAGAAACGCAGATCATAATGATGCACAAATGTCCAAAGAGCAAAAGAAAAGTTATGTCGACGCCAGAGTGGCTTGTCAGGTTCAACATCAAGATCAACATTTGCAGTCTGAAAAGTATTTTGTAAAAAAATATGGTAGCGATCGTGATAGAAATGCTGAAGCCATATTAAATGAATATATCGCGCATTAAAATCTAAAGCGGTGAGAATGACAGAATTGTAATCTTAACGTCATCTACCAGTCAGAATGATTAATGTATCATTTAGGCTGGTTTAACAGCTATTGAACTCAATAACCTTTAATCCAAACAATAGGAATTAATCATGTCACAATTTAAATTACTGTCTAAATCAATCGCAATGACGGCCATCGCTCTTGTCGTATCGACCTCAGCTATGGCGCATGACCCTAAAATGCATGCTGAAAAAGATCAAATGAACTGTGAAAAAATGCAAAAGCATATGGATATGATGGGAAAAATGGATCATAGCAAGATGGACATGAGCGATCCTGCTATGAAAGCAATGATGGCTAACATGGGTAAAATGAAGCAAATGTACCAAAAACACTGCGTTACTAACGACAGTAAATCTTAAAAATTTTAGCTCTGTTAAATAGCAGTCAACACTTAACGGAAATAAATTGTTAGGAAAACATATGAAATTTTTATTGGGTGCGCTCTTTACCGTATTTGTGGCAATCGTTAGCGTGTTTGCGGTTGTTACTAGTGGCGTTGTCAATGTGGGAGCTGACCAAGAGCATAGCCCAATGATGTTTAGCTTTTTAGAAACTGCTCGCAATCGTTCCATAGAAAATGCCAGTAAAGATATTGTGGTACCAGATTTAGAGAAGGCTGAGCTAATCAGTTCTGGTGGCGCGGACTATAAGGATATGTGTGCAGGCTGTCACTTGTCTCCGGGAGTGGCACAAACTGACTTTAGTGAGGGCTTATATCCAAAGCCGCCCAACTTTACCAAGGCTGATATTGTCAAACGTTATCAAACAGAAGACGGTGCAAAGCAAGGCTTTTGGGCAATCAAGCACGGTATTATGGCATCTGGAATGCCTGCGTGGGGCGCGTCCCATGATGACGCTAGAATGTGGGCAATGGTTGCTTTTATCAGATCGTTACCTGAATTAGATGAAGCTCAGTACACGATGCTAACCACTAGGATAGATGGCGATATGATGGACATGTCATTTGATGGTGATATGAATATGTCGGATGATGGATCTGGAATGCAGCATTAATACTTTCTAGATATGAAAGCCTCCTAACTCACGGTTGTCGCTATTAATAATACAGTACTGAACAGTGCTGCATTTAATGTTTTTAGTTAAGTACATAAGAATTCAAGTATAGGGTGTAAGTTTTTAGAATATCGAGCATAACAATAGACGTTTAGGAGTAATTTAATGAGACATTACACACATGTGCTTTCTAATGGACATAGCTGGTTATCCGGTCGTGTCCTTTTATTGGTGGTGACATCGTCACTCTCGTTAACGCTAGCCGCTTGCAGCCAATCTAATACCAGTGGCTCTGATTCTCAACCAGTAAAGGTTGAACAGTCTGCTACCCAGAATGCACAAGTACAAAATGAAAGTTCTGCTCCTACAAATGCTCCCGTTAACAGCTCGTCATCATTACTCAAAAACGTCTCAGCCACGGTTTATAAAGATGCCAACTGCGGCTGCTGTAAAGAATGGGTAGGCTATGCAAAAAACAATGGATTAAGTGCAACCACGCACGATGTGGAAGATCTATCCTTATTTAAGGAGCGTTATGGCGTACCACAGCAAATGCGCTCTTGTCATACCACCGTTACCACCGACGGTTTTGTCTTTGAAGGGCATGTCCCTGCTAAACACATGGCTGAATTCTTAGCAAATCCTCCTGCACAAGCTATTGGACTTGCCGTACCGAGTATGCCGGTTGGTAGCCCCGGTATGGAGTATGAAGGTAAATTCATGCCTTATAAGGTAATGCAGCTTAATAAAGACGGCACCACAGAAGTCTATGCTGCTATTGAGTCTCCTCAGCAGCAGCTGTAGTGTTGGCTTAGATGTGAATAGATTCTGTTAAATATCGAAAATGTTATAACTATAAGCTTAACCACCATCTCTCAAATTAAATCAGGTTATCATTATGAATAAAAAGAACATACTGAACCGCCGACGTTTTTTAACCGGATCCTCTGCTGTCCTTGGTGCCTCCTTGATGCCGACTATTGCTAGTAGCGCATTGGGACAATCGAGTCGCTCAGGCAGTCAGGGCGCTACTATTAACAGTGATAAACCCGATCATAAAGTACCCATACTGACAGGCAAAGAGTTTGATCTTTATGTCAGCAAAAAACCCATCATTGTTGATGGCAAGTCAAGCACGGCGACGCTCATTAATGACTCATTACCAGCGCCAACGCTAAAAATGCGCGAGGGCGATACGGTAGTGATACGCGTCCATAACCAAATGAATGAGTCGACCTCTATTCATTGGCATGGTCTACTAGTACCGTTTGAGATGGATGGCGTGCCCGGCATTAGTTTTGATGGTATACCAGCAAATAGCACCTTTACGTATAAATTTACGCTGAAACAATCTGGCACTTATTGGTATCACTCGCACACTGGATTCCAAGAACAAACCGGTATGCGCGGGGCCATCGTCATTGAGCCGAAAGGGCGCGAACGTCATCCTATCGAGGAAGACCATGTCATTTTGCTCAGTGATTGGACGCACCGTGACCCGCACAACTTGGTTAAACTATTAAAGCAACGCGCAGACTTTGATAATTATCATTTACCAGATTTTAAAAAGCTACTGTCCGATATTGCCGCAACAGATCTAAAAGCTGCTTTTGATAAGCGCAAAATGTGGAATCAGATGCGCATGATGCCGACAGACTTTACTGATCTGTCTGGTGAAAAAACCTTTACCTATCTGATGAATGGTAAAACCACAGCGGCTAACTGGACGCAACTTGTCAAGGCTGGACAGCCTGTCAAACTACGTTTTATTAATGGTTCAGCGCAGACGATATTTGATGTACGCATCCCCGGCCTAAAAATGAAAGTCGTCGCGACGGATGGGATTGATGTCAGTCCCGTCGATATCGATGATTTCCGTATTGGGGTGGCCGAGACTTATGATGTCATCGTGACGCCCACTAAAGACGCGCATACCATATTTGCTCAAAACATAGATCGGTCAGGCTATGTTGCGACAACGCTTGCTACCAAAAAAGGTGCTCGTCCTGCGATACCTGCTATGGACAAAATCGAATGGCTGACGATGGCCGACATGATGGGCGCCATGGGATCGAATGGCTATAACGCTAAACATGCCAAAACAGAATATGACTTTAAGTCCGATATGCGCGTTGATAGTCCGCGTATGAACCTTGATGACCCTGGTATTAATCTACGTAACATTGATAGAAAGGTTTTGAATTATAGTCAGTTGCGCTCTGTCGGCGATGAGATAATGGCAGAGCAGCGCAAACCCACCAGAGAGATTGAAATACATCTGACGGGAAACATGGAGCGCTATATTTGGGCTCTAGACGGGGTTATGTTCAAAGATGCCGCACCGGTCAATATTAAGCCCAACGAGCGCGTACGTATTACCTTAGTCAATGACACCATGATGAATCATCCCATGCATTTGCATGGTATGTGGAGCGATCTGCGGATGCCTTCAGGTGAGTTTCAAGTACGTAAGCATACGATAATGGTACAGCCTGCACAAAAGATAAGCTTTGATGTCACCGGAGAAGCTGGCAGATGGGCATGGCATTGCCACTTGCTCTATCACATGGAAGCAGGGATGTTTAGAGAAGTTGCCGTTGTTTAATAAACCTTCGAATATGAGCCTTATTATGAAAATATATAAAGTAGGTCTACCGTTTATTGGCATGTCATCTTTGATGCTACTAATGTCACCTTTAGCAAACGCTGCTGAGATGTCGAACATGGATCATGGCAGTATGGACATGTCTGGTATGGATATGTCAGATATGGATCACAGCAGCATGGATATGTCGGGCAATATGTCAGATATGGACCATAGTGGCATGGATATGTCAGGCGATATGTCGGATATGGACCATAGTGGCATGGATATGTCAGGCGATATGTCGGATATGGATCATAGTGGTATGGATATGTCAGGCGATATGTCGGATATGGATCACAGTGGTATGGATATGTCAGGTGACATGTCAGATATGGATCATAGTGGCATGGATATGTCGGGCGATATGTCAGGTATGGATCATAGTGGCATGGATATGTCGGGCATGGATATGTCGGGCATGGATCATGGCAGTATGGACATGTCAGGAATGCAAGGTGGCGAAGCACCAGCCGATGCTCGAAGCCCTGACTACTCGAACGGTGTTCCCTATGGTCGCTTTGGTAAGCCTGTGATGATGGGTAGCTTACCGTTATGGGGCGTATCAGTAGACGATTTGGGCTATCAATTTGACGATGATCAAATCAATTATGAGTTTGATACGTGGTACGGTACAGACAGCAACCGCGTAACGCTACGTAGCGAAGGTAGTATCCAAACTAAAGATGATAAAGAAATTGATAGCTTAACCTCACTATCTTACTGGAAGCCACTTAGTATTTTTTGGAATGGGGAAGCCGGTGTTGCTTATGATACCGAAAATGATAAATCTGCCGTGATGGCTGGTATTGCAGGCACTGCACCTTACTTCATCGAAACCGATGCTAGAGCTTATTTATATACTGATGGGCAAGTTCGTCTAGATCTAGGTGCGGAGTATGAGTGGCGCTTAGATCAACATTGGGTAGTGATTCCAGAAGTAGAGCTGACGGCATTTAGCAAAGATGATACAGATAACCATATTACTAAAGGCTTTAATGAGTTTGGGGCTGACGTTAGGCTTACTTACGAGATGTTAAGTCGTCAGCTCGCGCCTTATGTGGGTATCAGCTATGAGACCGCTTTAGGCAACGCAAGAGATTTGCGACGTCAAGAAGACGAAGCTGTTGATTCTAGTAGCGTTACAGCTGGTGTGAAATTTTGGTTCTAGTGTTAACCATGTAAGTAACAACAGTTTATAACACTAGCTCTAAAAAAAGGCACCTCTTTATTTAGGTGCCTTTTTACTAAATTAAGGACAAGAATATGAATAACCATATGGATAATAAACAGAAGCAAATGAACCCTTATGTAAAGTTCACAATCATGATTTTAACATCGACAGTCGTGATGTTTATCATGATGTATTTTAATACTTATCAATGGGATCACGTTTATTTTAGCGAAACCAGAGCTTATATGGCGTTATATATGGGCGCTATGATGGCTATTATTATGCTCGCCTTTATGACCAATATGTATAAAAAGACTAAGGTCAATCTAATGGTTTATGGGATTAGTGTCGTGCTATTTGCCTTTGGTTTATGGGGCGTTAGATCACAACAAACGGTCGATCAAGTGGATTGGATGCAGGCGATGATACCGCATCACTCGATTGCTATTTTGACCAGTTCGCGTGCTGATATCGAAGATCCACGTGTACGTCAGCTTGCTGATGACATTATCGAAGCACAAAAGCGTGAAATCGGTGAGATGCAAGCACTTATTGATGAGTTGGAATAGGCAGTCACAAATTTTGAGCACTTTGTATTAGGTGTTATTAAGTAAGCAGACTATTGAGAGGTGTACGTTCACACACTAGCACTATATCATTACTTATACTAAGGAAATAACAAATAAGGAGTCCTTGTAATGGTTATTATGATGCACGGTATGATGAACGGGACTATGCACGGCATGATGAATGGATCGATGCACGGTATGGGTTGGGGAGAATCTATTGTCTCCTTATTGTTTACAGTACTGGTTTTTGCGGTACTGATATTGACTATTATGGCCTTACTCAAATATTTGCGTAATAAAGATTAAGTTCCAATTGAAACTTAATTTTCGAGATATCTAGATTAGTAATTAGATGAATAGCAATTAAAGGTTGATGATTGTGCTTTAAAAGCTTTATTTATTGTCTTCAAGGAGTGATTTTATGAAACATATTGCCGATGAAAAATCTATCAAAGGTGGTCAGTACGATAAAGTGCCAGAAAACTATAGTGGTACGGTTTATATCTGCCCGATGCATCCTGAGGTTAGAGATACTGAGAAGAGCGATTGTCCGATATGCGGCATGTTTCTCAAACCTGAAGACGAGGTTGCTGAATCCAACAATAATGAGGGCAGTCATGCGCATTGTCATAAAGCGGATGCTAATAATAGTACTGAGTTAAAGTCTGTCGAAGGCAATAAGTACGACAAGATACCAGAAAATTATAACGGCACGATTTATATTTGTCCTATGCATCCAGAAGTAAGAGATGTTGAAAAAAGTGACTGCCCAATATGTGGCATGTTTCTTAAACCTGAAGACGAAGTTGCTAAAGATGATAGTCACGCCAGTTGTCATGGAAAGGATACTGATAGTAGCGGAGTAAAATCTGTTAAAGGCGGTAAATACGATAAAGTACCTGCTGATTACGATGGCACGGTATATACCTGTCCTATGCATCCTGAAGTGAGAGACGTTAGAAATAGCGGTTGTCCGATATGTGGTATGGCGCTTGAGCCCGAAACGCTTACTATCGGTGAAGAGGACACCTCAGAGCTTGACGATATGACTCGTCGTTTTTGGATATGTACCGTGTTGACTGTACCGCTATTAATATATGTGATGAGCGGTATGTTTGACTTAAACGTAGTTAATTTTAGTCAGTATGGTATCTCTTCAAAGATCTTACAATGGGCTGAGTTAGTGCTCGCGACCCCTGTAGTGCTTTGGGGCGCCGCCCCGTTTTTCGTCCGTGGCTGGCAGTCTATAAAAAGCCGCAATCTAAATATGTTTACCTTGATTGCGATAGGCGTAGGCGCTGCTTATATTTTTAGTATTGTCGCGACCTTTTTTCCCGATATTTTCCCAGACAGTTTCAGAGATGCCTCTGGTCAAGTCGGAGTCTACTATGAAGCGGCAGCGGTCATTGTGACCTTGGTGCTACTGGGTCAAGTATTAGAGCTCAAAGCTAGAAGTCAAACTTCAGGTGCGATTAGAGCTTTGCTTGAGCTCGCACCACCAACCGCAAGACGTGTCGATGAAAACGGTAAAGAAGTCGAAGTCTCGCTTGATGAGGTCGTCACTGGCGATAAGCTACGGGTTAAACCAGGTGAGAAACTACCCGTAGATGGTACAGTGATCGATGGTAATAGTAATGTTGATGAATCAATGGTGACGGGTGAGCCAATCCCTGTATCAAAAGTAGCAGGAGATACAGTGACTGGTGGTACGGTAAATGGCACCGGAACGCTATTAGTCGAAGCGGTCAATGTTGGAGCAGATTCAGTATTATCTAAAATTGTACAAATGGTTGCTGAAGCCCAGCGTAGCCGCGCACCTATACAGAAATTGGTAGATAAGGTAGCTGGGTGGTTCGTACCGATCGTGCTTATTTGCTCCGTCATTACCTTTATTGTCTGGGCGATATTCGGCCCTGAGCCCGCTATGACCTATGCTTTGGTTAACGCGATTGCGGTACTGATTATTGCTTGTCCTTGTGCCCTTGGTCTAGCGACGCCGATGTCCATTATGGTTGGTACCGGCAAAGGCGCGCAAAACGGCGTCCTCATCAAAAATGCTGAAGCGTTAGAGAGTATGGAAAAAGTCGATACCATTGTCGTCGACAAGACCGGAACACTGACCGCTGGTAAGCCCGAGCTTACCGCAATTGATGCGCAGGTAGGTCAAGATGAAGACGAGTTCCTCGCATTGGTAGCCTCAGTAGAAAGCGCTAGCGAGCATCCTTTAGCAGAAGCTATCGTTAGAGCAGCTCAAGAAAGATCACTCATTATTCCTAAAGCTACTGACTTTAATTCGACTACTGGCGAAGGCGTACAAGCCGTGGTCGATGGTAAGAAAGTCGCTATTGGTAACTCTAAGCTTATGGAAAGCCTAAATAGTTTTGATAATGAGCTGTCCACTAAAGCTGATGTCCGTAGAAAAGACGGAGAAACGGTAATGTTTGTGGCTATAGACGGTAAAGCTGCTGGTATTATTTCAGTTGCTGACCCTATTAAACCAAGCACTAAAGAGGCTATTTCACTGCTTCATGACGCAGGTTTAAAAGTTGTGATGCTAACCGGTGACAACGAAAAAACCGCGCAGGCAGTCGCCAATAAACTAGGTATTGATGAAGTTCATGCGGATGTCTCACCAGAGGATAAAAACCGTATCGTCAAAGAAATGCAAGACAGCGGTAAATTGGTCGCTATGGCGGGTGATGGTATCAACGACGCACCAGCGCTAGCGCAAGCTAATGTTGGTATCGCTATGGGAACCGGTACCGATGTGGCGATGGAGAGTGCGGGCATTACCCTGCTAAAAGGTGATTTAATGGGCATTGCCAAAGCTTATAAGCTTAGCCACGCCACCATGCGCAATATCAGACAGAATCTGTTTTTTGCCTTTATCTACAATGCACTTGGTGTTCCTATTGCCGCAGGTGTGCTCTATCCCATATTTGGGCTTCTGCTCAGTCCGATGATAGCAGCGGCAGCGATGAGCTTGTCGTCATTCTCGGTGATTGCTAACGCGCTGCGATTGCGCCGTTTGAAACTATAATTCTGGTACGGTAAAAAGTGTTCTAAAGCACACTGACACATACTGGTCTAAACAAGATCACAAAATATAAGGATACCGTTATGGGCAGCTTTTCTATTACACATTGGCTGATTTTATTGGTCGTAGTGGTGGTCGTATTTGGTACTGCCAAGCTTAAAAATGCAGGTAAAGATTTAGGCGGTGCGGTGAAGGGTTTTAAAGAAGCGGTCAAAGATGAAGAACCCGAGAATGCTCGCAAAAATCATGTGCTTAGCCATGAAAATAGTACGCCAGCTGCAAGTAATGATTTAAATACGCGTGTAGGTAATCAGGCTGATGATATGGAAATCAGCCCTATTTCCACTGATGACCAGCCTAAAGTATGAAGCGCGCCGCTTATAAATAGCGGCACTAAGTAGTCTATTAATATATGTGACTGTTATGTTTGATATTGGGTTTTCCGAATTACTCTTGTTTGGCGTCATTGCTTTAATCGTATTGGGGCCAGAAAAACTGCCGCAAGCCGCACGTACCGCTGGGCAATGGTATGCCAAACTGCGCCGTACAGTATCCACTCTACAATCTGAAATAGAAGCTGAGCTTGATCTAGCTGAAACACGTCAACAAATGCAAAATGAACTTGCGAAAATCCGTCAGACCGAGTCGGATATGAAGCGCGAATTAGCAGAAATGCGTGGCAGTATGCAAAAGTTTGAGCAGTCACAGAACCAAAGCCTAGACGCTTCACATCAGTCAATCACCCCTTATGCTAAAGACCATCAACAGAATACTACCTCCTCGTTCATTAAACAGGAGGCGGATCAGTGAGCCTATTTAAACGGCAAAAAAGTCGACAAGAAAAAATAACAGATATAGAGTTTGAGGCGCCAACAGATACAACACAGAATAGTGAGTCTGGAGATACGTTAGGTACGCTTGGCGATATGCCTATTACCGGACATTTAATCGAGCTGCGTACGCACTTAATAAGAATATGCGTGGTCGTCTTAATTATATTCTGGTGGTGTATCAAAAAGTATGCTGGGGTAATAAAGGAAGGGTGACAGTCAAAGCAAGATGATATATTTGAGGTTATGAAGACACAAATACAGATCAATTGCCCCGACTGTCACAGTCTTAGTCTAA
>NZ_CAJHAR010000024.1 GCF_904846415.1 Psychrobacter piscatorii
GAACCCTATTGAGAAAAAATGGGCACAAGTAAAGTTTCTACGCCAAGGGTGGATGGAAAATGACTTATCCAAATTATTTTATGATGTTTGTCCTAGCTATAACATTTTTGTTTTGAACTGACTATATTAAAGAATATGATAATTTTTTAAAGCGCTATTTTAGGAATTGTTTGCAGCCTTTAAAAACGCCTGCTCAGATTCGCTTTGAAAAACCTAAGTATCCTAATATATATAGAGAGGCTTTTTCTAGGAATATGGCGATACTAAGAAAACCCTTAAGTGATAAAATAAGAGATGCTAAGTTCAAAATGTATCGAAATAATAACGTTGAAAAAGCAATAAAACAAATTAATAGTAATGTTTTAAGCAGCTCATAGGAACATGATGAATAAAGAATCAGGCGTAATCATTCTTGCTATTTTTAGCCTTCAAGGTGGAGGTGCAGAGCGGTTTGTTATAACCTTAGCTGAAGGGTTTAGAAGAGTTGGCTACGAACCACATATCATTTGTTTTAAAAGTCAAGTAGATTACCTGTTACCTGATATACCAATACATTTTTTATCTTACCAATCTTACAGATGGCTACCAAAAAAAATTCGAAATCGTATCTTTTCGAAAGTTTTTGATTTATATGTCAGAAACAATATAACCAATAATCCGTCTTTAATATTATCTAATCTCTGGCAAGTAGATCAGGTGCTAACTCATAGTAGTCTGCCTAACAAGGTGTTTGTTATACATAATACTTTATCTAAAGAAAAAACCATTCACACCTACCTGACAGATAAATCATTAAACAGTGTATATCAATCTAAAAACGTAGTTGCTGTCAGTGAAGGAGCTAAGAATGATTTTCTCAATATTATCCCTAATACTCAGACGTTAACAGCCATTCGTAACCCTATTGATCAACAAGGTATTATACTTCAGTCTCAAAAAAATGAGGAGCTGCAAGATTTTGAAAAAAAATACCCTATATTAAAAGAAGGCTATATTGTTCATGTAGGTAAGTTTAAAGCACAGAAAAACCATATAGACTTGATTAATGCCTATGCTAAATCAAAAAGGCACTTACCATTACTTTTAGTGGGACAGGGAGAGTTGCAATCACAATGTGAAGAGTTGAGTACAGCACTAGGATTGCAAAATCAGGTTATATTTGTAGGTTTTACTCCAAATCCATATCCTTTTATTGCTCAAGCAAAGGGTATGGTGTTATCTTCAATATATGAAGGATTTGGGTTGGTCATTGCAGAATCATTAGCGCTTGGAGTTCCAGTGATAAGCACCGATTGTGATTCAGGTCCTAGAGAATTGTTACCAAAACATAACTTGGTTGCTGTTGGAGATATCCAAGGTTTAGCAGATCAGATAGATAGTTTGATGCAAAATCCTAGTCATTTTAACAGCGAATTCGATGTAAATCTCTTACCTAATTCAGTTGCTATGCAATATTTGAACGTAGTTTAAATAAGTATTCTGAGAGATTTCATCACTAGTAAAGCTAAAAGTTTAAGATTTGGTGGTGTGTCAAAAAGCATGCTGATTAAAATTTGAACAATTTTTAAAGCCTTGAAAGCTCTATAGAATCAGAGAACTTAGCATAGATTTCTTATTGACTTTTATCGACAGCATGCTTTTTTAGAACACCACCTAAGATTTTAATAATACATTCAAATATATAAAATCTTTTCTTTTGGGCAAGACTTCTAAATAATCTGAATGGCTAGACTTTTTGGCTTGAATCAGGCCCATATCTAATTGAGCGGCTAGACGCCTTGATTTAAACGCTAATCTATCTGATAAGCTATTAGGACTAGGCTTACTATTGGTTGAGGTTGAAATATTGCTCGCAGCGACTGGGCTTATCTGTAACTCTGGCATACCATAATGTTTAGCCATATCCATTTGTATCGCAAGCGCTGGCATTGTTTGCGAGCTATTTAGTCTCTTAGTATGACACAGCAATGCATCTGCTAGACCTGCACCAGATTTCTCGACAGTATCTAATAAAACCTGAGCGCCTTTAGGAGTTAGCAGATAAGCCGCCGCCCCTGATTTATCAATGTAGAGAGGATGCAGTCTGACTGATTCTGTTAAGTTGATGCATTCTTTGTCATACAGTTTCTTTCGTCCTCTTGTTTCGAAGCTTAAGTGTTCGAAGGGTAGGTGTTCTAATGCAGTGATAGCAGCTAATACATTAGGCAGATCTTGTGATAGCACTGCATCATCCTCCAATACTAAATAAGATTGATTAGACTTTGCAATACGTTGCCAAATGCCAAAGTGGCTTAAAAAGCAAGCTACTTCAGTACGCCTGAGTTTACGTTGCCAGTCGTTTGCCCATTTTTCATATTCTGATTCAGATAAGTCAGCAGTTGAAGTGGCTTCTATACGTTCAAAATTAATACCAAGCTGACAAAGTTGCTTTGTCTGAAAATCCAAACGGGGTTTTGAATCGGCTAAGTTGATTACAAATGCAGAGATTGCTGATTTAGTCATGATTTGAGTTCTTATAAAATATATTTAGTCTTGCCACCAAGCTGTTTTATCGCGAATATGCAAAGCACGAAATCGGGAATATACAGTATCAGCATTGAGTTTTTGGACTCGTTCAAATATTTCGATGACTACCCCCCCCAAAGGGTGAGACTGTGCTAATTTATCTAACCGCCAGCGCATATTACGCAATGTATCATCTGTACCCACAGCAAACCCTGCTACACCATCAAATAAGGCAAGCCTTTCATTTTGTAAGGAACTGTAGCGTGAAGCATCAACCTTAGCATTTTCAGTGGCAGTTAGATAACGCTCACTTTCTTGCATTTTAATGGTATTGACCAAAATGACCGCATTCATCAACAGAGACCTTAGGTAGTCATCGTCACTATGGTCAATAAACGTATCGCAAGCAGAGATTAGCCAACGGGTATTGAGCTTATTTATCAAAAACTCTTTTTGTTCATACCATAGCTTTTCAAATCTTTTAAATTCTTCGTCAACTCTAAAGCCACGACGTATAAGCACAATCAGTGTTGCATGATAATATTCAAGTTCTGAACGACCAACGAACTCACACTTAAGACTATCAAGATGCATCTGAAGGTTCTTATCAGAGCCATAAGTATATTCAAGTTTATCGCCATCGATGATTTGATCACGCATCTCATTCCAGTTTAATTGATCAAGCCTATTTGCAACATCAGCTGCGCCCAAACGTTTGCGATGCTGGTTTAAGGAAAATAAACTGGCTAATTTAGATCTAGGAGCCTTCACTGCCAATGCTCCTTTAACCAAGGGCTTGGTTTTACATAACGATACCACTTACCGCCGCCGCCTTTAATGGCATCTGGTGGATTAATTTCACCATGAAAGATAACAATTTTAGCACCCTCAGGCAGCGTTGGGGCACGTAACAAGTTGAATGGGATAGGGGCAATACATTGATATTTAAAACTGACACACCAGTCTTTATCCCAGTACTCTAGGTGATGATGCTCACGCAGATAGTTAGATAAGTAAGCCTGCTCATGGCGAACTTGCTGACGAATGCTGTCGAAGTTGCGCTCAAAGTTTGCCAGTAAATCAGGATAAGTGCCCATACCAATATTGAAGCGATAAACAGAGCTATTGCCAATCATGCGCCAAGGTTTTTTCCAGTCGCGGATGATGACGACGCTGTCTTCATGTTCTGCTTGGTAAGTGAAAAACGCATCGATATTATCGACAATGACGATATCGATATCTAAAAATAGCGCCACACCTTTTAAATCATACAGCTCAGGCTTAAAGGTAGTCAGTTTTTTCCAACCACGTTCAGGACCTGCTGGTAAATCCATATCGGGTATCGGATAACACGCAATCGCAGGGTCAATACCTGTGCTGTCATCGGTCAAGCAAACCATCTGAAAATCTAAGGTTAGATGTCGACTAACCATGTTGTAGAGACGATTGACATATTCAGAACCGTATTTATCACCCCATTTCATACAAATAATATAACGCTGTTCAGCAGTATGGTTTTGTGTTGGTTCTATAGGTAAGGTTTTAGTTACGTCAGATGTCATAATGCACTCTTATTGCGATAATAGTGAGGTAAATGAAGGACTAATAAAAATGAGAGGGTACAGAACTTAGCCAATATTAGTATAACTGTGATTGATGATATGTCTAAATCAGTAAACGATAGTACAGTTATTACTTGCGATTATCGATGTTAGTGTCACCAGTAACAGAACCACTTACATCGTTACCAGAACGACTAGCAGTAGTGTGATGCGACTGAATAAAGGCTGCTAAAGTGGCTTTGTCTTTTCGGTAAGGGTTGCCTAGATTTGGTATGCGCTTAAAACGTCGATAGCCCCACATGTAGTGACTATAATTGTCTTTAATTATATGCTCCATGGCTTGATTGAGTGCTTGGGTCGCTATTTCGGTATTGCGGTCATATAACGCTGGATCGTCGAGCTTATAGCAATAAATATCAAAACCGCGCCCATCGTCACGGCGAATACAAGACAAGCCCACCAAGGCGCATTTGGTTTTGCTGGCCAGTTTGGAGGCAAGGGTACTGGTTAAGGTATTGATACCAAAGAAGGGAACGACTACGCCGCCTGACGGATCTGGGACGTGGTCTGGTAATACAATACTAAAGCCGCCTTGCTTGAGGGTTTTAAATACAGCTTTAACACCGCTACCATCGGTAGGCACCAACGTTGCATTGAGACGCGCACGCCCTTGAAGAATAAACTCATTAGCGAATCTGCCGTCTACAGGCTTGTACATAATAGTTGGCGAACCAAACTGATTGAGCCACGCGTTCATCATCTCCCATGTACCGAGATGAGGGACGATAGCAAGCATGCCATTGGGATTGGCAAGACCTTCTAGTAGAATGTCTTTATTATGGACATCACAAATTTGAGCAATGCTCCATTCAGGTGGCATTGCCCAGCTTTTTATAGATTCGATACTGGTCAGACATTGATGATAGATGATGTCTTTGGTCAGCGCTCGTTTTTGTGGCTCAGACAATTTGTCAGTAATCAGCGCCATATTAATATGAATGGTACGCATGATGCTGAGACTTGGTATCTTGACGATCACCCAAGCGACAAAACGTGCCAGCGTCTGTAGGACAGACAATGGCACGAATTTGAAAATATGATACGGATTCATAGCCACTCACATGGCGATGAATCACGTAACAAGCACTGTAGACAGCAATAGTACATGATCAAATGTTTTATTGAGCAGGTTTGTTGGTATCAGCCTGTGCTTTTTCACGCACACGGATACCAAGATCACGTAGCTGCTTGCTATCCACTTCAGCAGGTGCTTGAGTTAGTGGGCACTCAGCAGTTTTGGTTTTTGGGAATGCAATCACATCACGGATAGAGTCTGCGCCTACCATGAGCATGATTAGGCGATCCAAACCAAATGCTAGGCCACCATGCGGCGGTGCACCAAATTTTAGGGCATCAAGTAAGAAACCAAACTTGTCTTCTGCTTCTTGCTCGCCGATACCCAATGCCTCAAGTACGGCTTGCTGCATATCATAAGTATTGATACGTAAGCTACCACCGCCAATCTCAGTGCCGTTCAATACCATATCATAAGCGATAGATAAAGCCGCTTCTGGATTGTTTTTCAGCTCCTCAACTGAGCCTTTAGGCTTGGTAAATGGATGATGCATTGATGTCCATTGACCGTTGTCAGTTTCTTCAAACATTGGGAAGTCAGTTACCCAAAGTGGTGCCCATTCACAAGTCATCATTTCAAGGTCTAGACCGATTTTTTGGCGTAATGCACCAATTGCGTCGTTCACGACACTGGCTTTATCTGCACCAAAGAAGATAATATCGCCATCTTCTGCAGCAGTACGCTCAATCAAGCTCACAAGTACATCATCAGTCATGTTTTTGATGATCGGAGACTGTAGGCCAGATTCTTGATCCACACCATTGTTGATGCTGCTTGCGTCATTGACTTTGATATAAGCCAAGCCGCGTGCGCCATAAATACCAACAAACTTGGTGTAAGCATCGATTTGCTTACGGCTCAATGAAGCGCCACCAGGGATACGTAAGGCAGCGACGCGACCTTTAGGATCGTTAGCAGGGCCGGCAAATACTTTGAAATCAACGTCTTTCATCAAATCTGCAACGTCAACCAGTTTCAATGGAATACGTAAGTCAGGCTTGTCTGATGCATAATCACGCATTGCCTCGAAGTAAGTCATGCGAGGGAATTGCTCGAACTCAACATCCATCATGGTCTTGAACAAATGCTTGATAAGACCTTCGTTGATGTTCATGATCTCTTCTTCGTTCAAGAAAGACGTCTCGATATCGACCTGTGTAAATTCAGGCTGACGATCGGCACGTAAATCTTCATCACGGAAGCATTTAGCGATTTGATAATAACGGTCAAAACCTGACACCATCAATAATTGCTTGAACAGCTGTGGCGACTGCGGTAGGGCAAAGAAGTTACCAGGACGCGTACGTGATGGCACAAGATAATCACGCGCACCTTCAGGTGTTGCACGAGTCAAGATAGGCGTCTCAACATCCAAAAAGCCATGATCGTCTAAATAACGACGAATCGCTGAAGTCGCCTTGGCACGGAACACCATACGCTCTTGCATTTGCGGACGGCGCATATCGAGGTAGCGATACTTTAGACGTAGGTCTTCTGATACGGTCGTTTTTTCGTCATTCAACGGGAATGGCGGGGTTTCAGATTTGGCCAGTACTTCAATCTCTTTACCCAATAGCTCAATTTGGCCACTGGTCATATTGTTATTTTCAGTACCTTCATAACGGCGACGTACGCGGCCAGTGATCTTTAGTACGTATTCAGGACGTACCGCATCAGCGGTTGCAAAAGCTTCTGGTGTATCAGGATCGACTACTACCTGCAAGATACCAGCGCGGTCACGCATGTCTAAGAAAATCACGCCACCGTGATCGCGACGACGATGTACCCAGCCTACGATACTAATGGTTTGCTCAAGCAAGCTCTCAGTTACAGCTCCGCAATATTCGTCTCGGTATTCGCTTTGCGTCATAGTGCTTTGCGTCATAATATTGTTATCCAGTTATCAGCCCAATTCGAAGTACAATAATGCAGCCATTGCTGTGCGTTTCAAGCGATTTGCCAAAAAAACACACAAACAACGCGATCAAGACAAAGGGTCATCACGTTGGCTGCAGAAAATTTGATATAAACGCATATTATGCCTAATCTACCTTTGTTATACAACCGGCTGAGTTCAATCAAAGCGTAGCCATGCATTGGTATCGGCTGTATTTATTGAGCGATATCTATATTAGGTTAAATATTGTCATTTTGCTTGAAAATACCAGCGAGCGTGCGCATATCAACCGTACCTGAATAAAAACATCTATGTTGATATACCTACTGACTTGAGGATTTGTAATCATGCTATTTCATCCACAAAAAAACCCTGTTGAGCTAAAAGTAAGACATTTAAATGAAGCGCAAAAGCAGCGCCGTGAAGATTTAATGGAAGCCACCCAAGGCAAAGCTGCGCTTAAAGCATTCAAAAAAACAATGGCAAAAAAAGCCAAGCAGGCTCTAAAAGCAAAAAGCAAAAAGCAGAAAAAAAATACTGACAATGCCTCGCAAGTTTTTGTTCTGGATTTTGAAGGTGATATCAAAGCCACTGCCGTTAAGCATCTGCGCGAAGAAATCAGCACTTTAATCAGTACAGCCAACAAAGGCGATGAAGTGATCGTACGCCTCGAGTCAGGCGGCGGTTTGGTACATGGTTATGGTTTGGCAGCCGCGCAATTGGTTCGTCTAAAGGACGCTGGCCTAAAGCTAACGGTCTGCGTCGACAAAGTGGCGGCGAGTGGTGGCTACATGATGGCGTGCGTGGCAGACAATGTCGTGGCATCGCCATTTGCGATTATTGGCTCAATCGGCGTGGTGTCACAATTGCCAAACTTTCATAAATGGCTCAAAAATCATGACGTCGATTATGAGATGTTTACCGCGGGCGACTATAAGCGTACGGTGACTGTATTTGGTGAAAATGATGCCGAAGATCGTGCCAAATACCAAGAAGAGTTAGAGCAGACGCACGAGCTATTCAAGCACTTTGTCAATACTTATCGTCCAACGTTGGATGTTGCCAAAGTAGCCACAGGTGAGCACTGGTATGGCGAAGATGCCTTAAAGCTTAACCTGATTGACAGCTTGCAAACCTCTGACAGCTACATTCTAGAACGTATGGAAAACAGCGAAGTGTACGCATTACATTCACGTCAGAAGCCGACGCTGGCAGAGAAGCTAGGCCTTGCGCAAGCAGCAGAAGCAACGCTCAGTATGGCAGTGGACAAACTGCCAGACGCGCTTGCACGTTTTGAGCTAAACAGCCGTTTGAATATTCTAAAATAGTGTTAGATATCATTATGATGTCTGATAGCTAGTATTTTAGCGGTCATATATTCAGCAATACACTGTTTGTATTTTGTAAAAGGCGTGTCCTAACGGGTCGCGCCTTTTTGCTGTTTAATCATAATCGCTGTGTTATAAATGTAGGATACAGAAAACAGTATACGTCCGTACACTAAGGCTCGCATTAAAGATCTAGCAGAGCTTTTTGTCAAAACCCGATTTAGACAATCAATAAAGAAAAGGAAGTCATTTATGTCTAACGACAATTTAATGTTTACCGCAACAGAACATGGTCAAGCCATGCATGCCAAAGTCAAAGCGTTCATTGAAACGAATATTGAGCCCATCGAAGCCCAATTCTGGGAAGAATGTCATAAGAAAAATCCTGATGGTAATTGGGAAAACTGGGAGTGGCCAGACGCTTATGATAACCTACGCAAACAAGCACGCGAGGAGGGTTTATGGAATTTATTCTTACCTGACGATACGTTAGGTGCAGGGCTTTCAGTCACTGACTATGCACCGATTGCAGAGCTGACGGGTCGCAGTTTGCTCGCGCCGCATGTGTTTAACTGCAATGCGCCTGACAGCGGCAATATGGAGCTATTATGGCGCTATGGTACGCAAGAACAGCAAGACAAATGGCTCACGCCGCTATTAGAAGGTGAGACCCGCTCAGTGTTTTGTATGACTGAGCCTGATGTGGCCTCAAGCGATGCCACTAATATGCAAGCAACTGCTGTGGTCGATGGTGATGAAATTGTCATTAACGGTAGCAAATGGTGGTCATCAGGTCTGGGTGATCCTGCGGTTGATATTTTAATTGTGATGGCCTATACCGCGGATGAAAGCGCAGACCGTCATCATCAGCACTCGATGGTACTGGTACCAGTTAATACAGCGGGTGTGAATATTAAACGCATGCTCAAAGTGTTTGGCGATTATGATGCACCGCACGGTCATGGTGAGATCAGCTTTGATAATGTACGTGTGCCCGTCAGTCACTTTATTGGTGGGCCAGGTAAAGGCTTTGAGATTGCACAAGGTCGCTTAGGACCAGGTCGTATTCATCACTGCATGCGTTGTATTGGTGCGGCTGAGAAGTCTTTAGAATTGGCGGTTAAGCGAGGCATGTCACGTACTGCGTTTGGTAAGCCGCTACTACAATTGGGCGGAAACTTTGAGCGTATCTCTGAGGCACGTATCAAGATTGATCAAGCGCGCTTGCTAACCCTTTATGCGGCGCAAAAAATGGACGCTCAAGGAACCAAAGCGGCATTGACTGAAATCTCCGCGATCAAAGTCGTTGCGCCAACTGTATTGCAGGAAGTGGTCGATATGGCGATTCAGATTCACGGTGGCATGGGTGTTTGCCAAGATACCTTGTTACCGAATTTCTATGCGCAGGCACGTGTACTACGGTTAGCAGATGGTCCTGATGAAGTACATAAAACGATGATTGCCAAGCTAGAGCTAAAACGTCAAGGTTTTAGCCGTTCTCAGTCTAACAAAGCCTAAGGTTAATCAATGGGCGTGAGTAAGTCTTAACTTGCTCATACCACTGTTGTTAAAAACAAAATAAATTGAAAATTCACTATTAATGATTTAGTAGTGAATTTTTCATCACTAATACTATTTCATTGTTATTAACTATTTTAATACTACTAGATGTTATAAAAATAAATCATTACAGGATAAGGAATGTCTCATGGTAACTGATAATAAAGTACTCGATAAAGGCGGTGCCGTACGTGAGGGTGAAGAGCTTGATACCAAAGCGGTGAGCGCATGGCTGCGTAGCCAAGGTGTCGATGTCGTAGGTGAGCCTACAGTCACTCAGTTTTCAGGCGGCGCATCAAACTGGACGTACCGCTTGCAATATGAAGGCGACGATAAAGGTCAAGATCTTATCTTACGCCGTCCGCCAAAAGGTACTAAGGCAAAATCTGCACATGACATGGTGCGCGAATATACCGTCCAAAATGCACTAAAAGATGCCTATCCTTACGTACCTGAGATGATGGCTCTATGTACAGATGAAGCCGTCATCGGTGCTGATTTTTATGTCATGGAGCGTATGGAGGGGATCATTCCTCGTGCAAACTTACCAAAAGGGGTCGATCTAGAGGCTGAACAAACCCGTTTACTTTGTACCAATGTTTTGGATGCGTTGGTAGAGCTGCATCAGATAGACTATACCGAGCATCCTGATTTGGTTGATTTGGGTCGCGGTGATGGCTATTGCGCGCGCCAAATTAGTGGCTGGGACAAGCGCTATGTCAAAGCAAAGACCCCTAACGTCCCAAGCTTTGCCTTGGTCAGACAGTGGCTCAAAAAGCACACGCCTGCTGATAGCAAAACGTGCATCATTCATAATGACTGGCGCTTTGACAACGTCATACTCGATGCAGATGAGCCGACTAAAGTGATTGGCGTGCTTGACTGGGAGATGGCAACGCTTGGCGATCCATTAATGGATTTAGGTAGTGCCTTGGCTTACTGGATTGAGGAAGACGATAACATTGTCATGCAGCAGTTTCGTCGTCAGCCAACTCATTTAGAAGGTATGATGACGCGTGATGAAGTGGTTGCTTATTATCTAGAAAAATCTGGACTTAAGATAGATAACTGGACCTTTTATGAAGTATTCGGTCTGTTCCGTCTATCAGGTATCATTCAGCAAATCTACTATCGCTACTATCATAAGCAAACCACCAATCCAGCATTTAAGAACGCTTGGCTCGCTATACATGTCATGCACGCCAAATGTCTCAAACTGATTGCGCAATATGAAGGCGAGGCGCTGTTCAATGCACACGTTCAGCCGCATTTGGAAGACAGAGGAATCGATGCCGCGATGATTGAGAAATTGCCAGACCCTGTACAAAAAGTAGTGAAAGGCATTTTACCAAAGGGCTATTTTGCAAAATCCTCTGATTCATCTGAAATATAAGAAAATAGTATTTTGGACAATATAATAAAAGGCAGTATTTTATGACAACCATACTTTTAGCCCGTCATGGTCAGGCCTCTTTTGGTCAAGAAAACTACGATCAGCTTTCAGAGCTAGGTGAAACTCAAGCCAAAATGTTGGGTCAGCATTACGCAAATACTCAGCGCCGAATCGATGCGATATTTACGGGTAATTTGATTAGGCAACAAGATTCTGCGCGCCATTTTTGGGAGGGTTATCAACCTCTCATTCATGCTAATCACGGTGATGGTGGACCAACTATGTCAGCCATCGATTTTAACGAGCCCAATAGTTATATTCTGCCGCAATTTGATGAGTTTAATCATAAAGACGTGTTTGTGAAATCAGCTGGAGATTTTGGCAATCGAGCCGATATATCCGCTGAAATTGCCAAAGCAGAATCACCGTCCACGCGTTTGGCTGAACTATTCGACCAAGCGATGCAGCGCTGGCATGCGGGCGACAATGATCAAGACTATATTGAAAGCTGGACGCAGTTTAACGACCGTGCGCAGCAAGCACTTGAGCAAGTACGTACAAAAATAGCCAATATGAGTTTAGATCAGGACAGTACGGTGTTGGTCTTTACCTCAGGTGGCGTCATTGCTGCCATTACCGCGCAGCTCTTGAAGCAAGGCAGTCAAACTGCTTATCAGTTAAATAAAAGCTTAGTCAATACAGGCGTGACATCGATCACCCTAAAAAATCAAAGCACGCGTTTGTTGTCTTTGAACGAATACAGTCATCTATTCTCTGAAGGTAAGCGTTTTGTGACGTGGCGTTAGGCTGAACGCATGTCATGGTGATATATTAAAGCCATGATAAAGTAGCTATTTTAAATATGTGACCGCTACGTATATCGTTAACGTCAGTCATTATATTTGTTGAGTATTTTTCGTTTATTTTTACAACTGACAAGCTCAATCTATCGATTTGCGATATTATAGGCTATCGATTTTATCTAATATTGATATAAAAAGGATTGTCTATGAAAAATAAATTGATCAATTTGGTAACCAAAAGCGCTAAACAAAGTAAAAATCAGGTGTTTAGTGCGATTCAGCCATCGCGATATCTAAAAGAGCTAAATGAGCAGCAAGTAGGGAAAAATAAGACTGTATTGATTACGGGTGCCAGTTCAGGTCTGGGCGAGGGCATGGCAAGATTGTTTGCTAAGCTTGGTTACAACCTTGCTATCTGTGCGCGCCGTACGGATCGTTTAGAAAGCCTGCAGTCAGAGCTGGTAGCAGCATATCCTAATATACGCGTTGAGTACCGAGCGTTAGATGTCAGTAATTACGACGCTGTTTTCAAAGTATTTGATGCATTTGCTGCTGATTTTGGCACGATTGACCGCGTAATAGTCAATGCCGGTATTGGCGATAGCCGCCGCATTGGTAAAGGGCGCTTTGATACCAACCGCCGTACTGTTGAGATTAATTTTATCTCGGCATTAGCACAATGTGAAGCGGCGATGAATATCTTCCGGGCTCAAAATAGCGGTCATCTGGTGGCAATGTCGAGCATGTCAGCGATGCGCGGTCTACCTAAGCACTTGACGGCTTATGGTGCGAGTAAAGCAGGTTTGGCACATCTTGCAGAAGGTATTCGTGCTGATATGCTATTGACTAAGCTACCTATCAAGGTGTCTACCATTTATCCCGGTTACATCCGTACCGAGATTAATACGAATGCCAAGCCATTGCCGTTTGAGGTAGATACTGATACCGGTACCAAAGCGATTGTTGCGGCGATTGAGGCAGGTGTGGAAGAAGCGTGTGTACCAAGCTTGCCATGGTCGATTGTAGGTCAGGCAATGAAGCGTTTGCCGCTGCAAGTGATGAGCCGATTGAGCTGATACGATAGGTTTATTCAACAAAAACAAAAAGCCCACTTTAATAATAGTGGGCTTTTTTGTCTCTATGGCAAAATCATAATGTACAGATTACAACGTTTGCGGGTTGTCTGATAGGTGCTGCTCACGTAGCTTTTGACGCAATACTTTACCCACGTTGCTTTTTGGTAGTTCGCTGACAAACTCAATGTGACGCGGACATTTATAACCGGTTAGATTATCCAATGCAAACTCTTTAATATCTTCTTTGGTGACATTATTATCTGCAGGGACAATATAGATTTTGACGGCTTCACCTTGGTTTTCATCAGGGATGCCAATCACGGCGCAATCAACGATACCCTCGTGGTCAAGCATAACGGCTTCGATCTCATTCGGGAACACATTAAAACCTGAGACCAAGATCATGTCTTTTTTACGGTCTAGTAAAGTAAAGTAGCCTTTCTCATCCATGCTTACGATATCACCAGTACGGAAATACCCATCGCGAGTGAAATCGGTCGTATTGTCTCTATTAAAATAGCCTGACATGACGTTCGGACCTTTGATACACATTTCACCTGCCTGATGCATGGCGACACGTTCACCATTTTCGTCGACGACGATGATATCGACACTAGGAACGGGTATGCCAATAGAGCCATTGAATTTGCGGTCAGTGACCACATTAGCAGTACCGCCAGCGACGCCTTCAGTCATACCCCAGCCTTCAACCATAGGGCATCCAGTCACTTCTAACCAACGTGCTGCGGTTTGTTCAGTTGCTGCCATACCGCCCGCCTGAGTGATACGTAAGGCGCTAAAGTCCAAATCTTTAAAGTTTGGCTGATCAAGCAATCCTTTAAATAGGGTATTGACCGCAGGGAAAATATGGAACGGCTGTTTTGATAGGGTTTTAACAAACCCTGGCATATCGCGTGGATTGGGTACTAATATAAAGGTATAACCTGAGCGCATACCAAGTAGACTGAGCATAAAGGCGAAAATATGATACAGCGGCAACGCCATCACCATATTGATGTATACCTCGTTGATGCCTGAGGTCACAGGACGATACCATGCTTCTGACTGCATCGCCGCCGCGACGACATTACGTTGGGTTAAAACAGCCCCTTTAGAAAGACCAGTTGTACCACCTGTGTACTGTAGAATCGCTTTTTGTTGCAGTGTGGTTTTGGGGTCTTGAAGCGGTAAGTTGCGCCCTTTTTTGAGTACTTCAGGAAACTTGGTCACATTGTACTTTGGGTCATTCAGGTTGTACTTGGGCACCAAGCGTTTGACCTGACGGATAACGGTATTCACCAAAATACCTTTTAGACCCATCATATCGCCCATTTTTGATAGGACAATGCGTTTGACATTGGTCTCTTCGATGACCTGCTCAAGCGCTTGAGCAAAATTATCCACCACAAAAATCACCTGAGCACCTGAATCATTTAATTGATGACGTAGCTCACGACCTGTATACAGTGGGTTAATAGGGGTGCAGACATAGCCTGCGCGTAAGATACCAATCATGGTTGGCAAATATTGTGGGACATTTGGCATCATAAGTGCCACGACGCTGCCTTTCGGTAAGCCTTGAGCTTGTAACCATGCTGCTACTGCCAGTGACGCCTTATCAACATCATCATAGGTATGAGTCACACCCATACAGATAGTCATCGGATGCATACGAAAACGATTGAAGCACTCCTCATATAGTTCTATGAGGCTTTCATATTGATCAGGGTTGATGGTCTTGGGTACGTTTTCGGGGTATTGAGCAAGCCAAGGTTTATCTGCTGTCATGCCTAGCGTCCTTAAATTAAGATAAGTTAAGGTTCTATAAAAAAGTAGTCACATCCATGTCGACGATATACATCAGTGCCTTTTGAGCGATGAATTGTCGAGTGCTATCCTTTGTTTTCACATACTGCTAAAGTACAGAGTCCTTTATAAAATTTGATTCAACTGCTAAGAATGAGCTACTAAAAAATAAGCATCTAAGTAGCTCAAACGGCTGATTACTGTTTTTAAAATTAAAATCCTTATTCAAATTAACAGTCGTAAAATGACCTAAATTAAATATTCAATTAATCTAAATCGATAGAAAACTTAGTGACACATTTCGGCATTACATTAACATAACTACAACTAAATTCGTTACGGCTATCAAAGAACTCAATAGTTTATATTTACGTTTGATATATTGAACAATATGTGTTGAAAGGTAAAAGAGACAAGAGGTTCACGCTAATGAATGGTATTTATCATTTATATAATCATTGGTAAAAGTTATAAAAATGACAATTAAAAAGGAATATACAGAGACGAATATGTAGAATGAAAAAAGCGCCTTATAATTAAGATAAGGCGCTTTTTTATTGAGAGAATTTGCTTATCGTTGAGGATGATCTGCTTGATGTTTTTCACGTAGTTTTTGACGTAGTACTTTACCGACATTACTTTTCGGTAATTCGCTGACAAATTCAATATGACGCGGACATTTATAGCCAGTTAGGTTGTCTAGTGCAAAATCTTTGATAATTTCTTTAGTCACATTGTTGTCTTCAGGAACCACGTATATTTTGACAGCCTCACCCTGATGGCTATCAGGAATACCGATTACTGCACAGTCAAGGATACCATCACAGTCGAGCATGACAGATTCGATCTCATTGGGAAAAACATTAAATCCTGATACCAAGATCATGTCCTTTTTACGATCTAATAGTTTGATATAGCCCTTATCATCCATACTAACGATGTCTCCAGTACGGAAGTAACCGTCACTAGTAAAATCACCACTACTATCTCGGTTTAGATATCCAGAAGTTACATTGGGTCCTTTGATACATAATTCGCCGCCTTCGTTCAGTTTTACCTGATTGCCTTCTTCGTCGATAATGATGACATCTACGCCAGGGGCAGGCACGCCAATGGTGCCATTAAACTCACGGTTTGTAATCACGTTCGCTGTGCCGACGGCAACACCCTCCGTCATACCCCAACCTTCAATCATTGCGCAGCCAGTCACCTCTAGCCAACGTTTGGCAGTTTGCTCGGTTGCAGCCATGCCGCCAGCCTGTGAAATACGAAGCGAGTTAAAGTTTAAGTCTTTGAAATTTGGATTATCTAATAGCCCTTTAAAGAGAGTGTTGACGGCGGGGAAGATATGGAACGGTTGTTTTGATAAGGTTTTGACAAATCCAGGAATATCACGCGGATTGGGTACCAGTATGAAGGTATAACCTGAGCGCATACCCAGTAGACTAAGCATAAAAGCAAAAATATGATAAAGCGGTAGCGCCATGACCATATTGATATATACCTCATTGATCTCTGAGGTGATAGGTCGTGTCCATGCTTCTGATTGCATTGCCGCTGCCACAACATTGCGCTGTGATAAAATAGCACCTTTAGAGAGCCCTGTGGTACCACCGGTATATTGTAAGAATGCTTTTTGGTCTAAAGACATCTTTGGCTGTTGGAAAGGTAGGTTTTTACCTTTCTTCAATACGTCAGGAAATTTAGTGACATGATATTTAGGGTCGTTGAGATTGTACTTAGGAACTAAGCGCTTGACCTGACGGATAATAGTATTTACTAAAATCCCTTTTAAACCCATCATATCGCCCATTTTCGATAGGATAATACGTTTGATAGAGGTCTCTTCAATGACCTGCTCCAGCGCCTGAGCAAAGTTATCGACCACAAATATTGCTTGTGCACCAGAGTCATTAAGCTGATGCCGTAGCTCTCGACCAGTGTAAAGTGGGTTGACAGGGGTACAAATGTAACCTGCACGCAAAATTCCGATCATGGTTGGTAAGTATTGAGGTACGTTTGGCATCATGAGCGCCACGACACTGCCTTTGGGCAAGCCTTGCTCTTGTAACCATGCTGCTACCGCTAGTGATGCTTTGTCAACGTCATTATAAGTATGGGTCACACCCATGCAGATGCTCATCGGATGACCGCGAAACCGGTCAAAACATTCTTCGTACAGCTCCATAATGCTACTGTATCTATCAGGATCAATAGTTTTTGGTACACCTGCGGGATATTGAGAAAGCCAAGGTTTGTTCGGCATCATGGTCAGCGTCCTTGCAATTTGATATAGGTGAATGTTTTTTAAGAAAGCAGTCATATGCATGTCAATATCATAAATCAGCATCAATGTGATTAACCTGCTATTGGATGCAATAACGTCCGTGTCTGCTTGCTTTTGTTGCCGTTGTTCAATGCTAATTAACTACTGATGGGTGAGCTAAATGAATCAAACAATTAGATAATCTAATGACAGAAATAACCTGTATTTCAATTAGATGTTATCTGGTTTTTGCAACTACGGTATCAAAAAAACGATACATTTAAGCAATACAGTAGCATGAATAATGTTGAAGACAATAATAGAAAGCAAGACTGAGCAGTACATAGATAAAGCTGAAAAATTTGAGACATCTATGATGTTTAAGAAATGAGATAAAGTAAGGCGTATTTTTGAGCTGGTAATGAATATAAAGACAGGGCAGATTGTTTATTAATGATGGATAAAGTAATTGACTGTTTAGATGAGTGAACGAGCTTATGTAGATAAACAACGGTCTGGTTTTTTAGAATGATAATGCTTGATCGTCAACATGAGGGATAAGATCAGAGAAAAAACTAACGAGGTAAAATAAACTGCTGATTTTTATTAAAAAAGCGTCGATAAATCAGCAAAGCACTAATCGTACAGCCAAGCGTACTACTTACACATATCAAAAACATCGTCACTATCTGATAGCGTACCGCTTGAGTGGGGTCGGCGCCCGCCAATATTTGGCCAGTCATCATGCCGGGCAAGCTGACAATTCCAACGACCAACATAGAGTTGAGCGTTGGGGTCATCCCATTGGTAATCGCAGCACGTATCTGCTCATGCACAGCTTCAAATGGTCTAGCAGAAAGGCTCAGCATCATCTCGATACGCCCTTGCTGCTCATGAAAAGCTTCAATCAGTTGATTGCTCGTTAATGAGATGGCTGTCAAAGAATTGCCCAATATCAGCCCCAATATAGGAATAATGAATTGCGGGGTATACCAAGGCTGTACTCTTAGAATAACGATCATCGCTATTGCAGTGACCAGTGTCGCTGAGGTGCCGACGGCTAGTAGCGTGTCGGTTAGCAACCCTTTATAGCTGCGTTTGACACGATTTTTGGCGGCACTCCCTGCAATCAGAGTCATGATGGTCAAAATCAGCAGAACTTCATACCACTGCTCACGGGCAAAAATCCATGCCAGTATCAGACCAATAAAGCTAAGCTGCACAATGGTGCGAACAGCAGCTATCAACAGCGTTTTTGTCAGTTTTAAGCGCAGTTGCCATGAGATGAGTAGTACGATGATAATCATACAACTGGCGAGTGCAATATCACTGTAAGTTAGAAATACTTGCATATCATCCATACCATTCATGGGTGCTCATGATAAAAGGGTAAAAAAGATGGGAGTATAATGAACGCAATCTACTCAAGGTTTTGGGGAAAACTTTAACAACAGTGTTCTATAATACCTCAGTTAGTACACCTGCTTGCATACGCCAATGCCTATGAGCCAGCGGCATGATATCTTTGGTATCATGAGTCACCCATAACAACGTGCGCTGAGTATCTGCTTGTAACCACCTCGTAAGAAGAGTGACCAGCTGCGCTGAGGTATCGATATCTAGCGCAGCGGTTGGTTCATCTAGCAATAGTACTTGTGCGTTTAATTGTAATAGACGCAACGTATTCACCAATTGACGCTCACCACCAGATAAATGATGAGACTCTTGTTGCAAAAAGTCTGAATGTCTATTGAGCGTCTCAAGCTGGGATATATGCCAGTTTATATCAAAACTTTGAGTCCGATGTGCCTGCAAGTCATAAGGCATTTTTAGGTTTTCAAGCACGCTCCCTTCTAATAACTGTGGATGCTGAGCAAGTAGAGCAACGTGCTTACGCCAATCCGTAGGTGAAGCGGTGTCGATGCTTTTATGGTTCTGATTTGGCGTGGCATCACTGCGCAGATAAATGTCGCCAGTAGTCATCGGCAATAATCCTGCCAGCACCCGCAATAGTACCGACTTGCCACTACCAGAAGCACCAGTTAAAACGGTGACTTGCCCTGATAGTAGCTTGCCACTCGCACCGTTTATCAATATGCGGCTATGAGGCGATAGGCCACCAGATAGCGCATTTTTTTGTCGCTTATGTGACCATCTTTGATAGAGCTTATGCGGTGCAAAGGTTTTTGTCTGTTCACCACTACTGTGCTTAGGATTATCGCTACCGACTACCGGTCTGCCATGCACCCAGAGATTATTAAATTCAAGCAAGGGTCTATCAGGATCAATGCGCATAGCGTTCTACAGTCGCTCGTTCATTTGCTCACTAATCGCCTGCTTAATGGCATCTCGTAGCTCTCTTGGTACACGGATAGGGCGCATGGGTGTGGTATTCACTGCGTTGTCAGGTTGAATATCAGTTTTTTCATTATTGGCCATTGGCTCTGGCTTAACGAGGTTTTGCACACAGGCAATGACGATTTTGGTGCTACTCAATAGTTGGCTACTAGCTTTGTCTGAGGCACTATTATCTGATGTGCTGCGATGAATGCTTTGATAAAATATGATGCTGGCAGGCTTTAGCTCTACTTTATCGATGCGTACAGAGATGACCTCATCTAAGAGAATAGCTCTTTTGTACTGTAAATCCGCCTGACTCACGACAAAATGCTGTATATCGCCATCATCAGTTTGCAAAAAGTAACCGTTTAAGCCTAGTTTGGTAAACCAATCACGGCGGCAGTTTTCGAAAAACACCAGATGGTTGGCGTGATAAACTATGCCGCCTGCATCCGTATGGTTGATGTAGACGTTATAATCTTTAGCAAATAGTGGTTCCATATTATTATTCACGGCTGTATTTTTATTTTTATGCTCAGTTGTCGTCATAAGGGTGCTCAGTATTTTTGATAAAGGTTGTTTGGCGAACGTAATTTATATATGCGGGCAAATAAGAAACCCAACAAGAAATAGTCTCTATTATATTTATAATAAGCGCTACTCTAGCTCAAGATATAAAGCCATGCAACAGCTAGGGCGGCCTAGGTCTGTTATCATAGACATTTGCATCGCATACATCTATATCAGCACCGTATTTTAATCAATCAGTATAGGACAGTTTATGACCCGTTTTGTCAGTTTTAATATCAATGGTATCCGTGCTCGCCAGCATCAGCTTGAGGCAGTGCGCGAGGTAATCGATCCTGATGTCATGGGTCTACAAGAGACCAAAGTCCATGACGATCAATTTCCACTTGATGACATAGAAGGTCTAGGATATCACGTAGAGTATTTTGGGCAAAAAGGACATTATGGCGTGGCATTACTGTCAAAAGTGGCACCTATATTTGTACAAAAAGGTTTTCCTAGCGAAGATGCTGAAGCACAAAAGCGTTTTATACATGCACGCTATGAGTTTGAAGGGCGTGAAGTGGATGTGCTCAACGGTTATTTTCCGCAAGGAGAGAGCCAAGACCATCCGACCAAATTTCCGATGAAGCGTGCTTATTATGCAGATTTAATGGCTTATATTGATACACTAAAGGCAGAAGGTCGTTCGATCATTGTCATGGGTGATATGAATATTGCGCCAGAAGACATTGATATCGGTATCGGTGAGGTCAATGCAAAGCGCTGGTTAAAAAATAGAAAAACCTCGTTTTTGCCAGAGGAACGCGAATGGTACTCAGCATTGATGTCGCGTGAGTTGACCGATACGTACCGTCTGCACTATCCAGAGAGTACCGAATTATACAGCTGGTTTGATTATCGCAGTCGCGGCTTTAATGATGAACCTAAGCGCGGTCTACGTATCGATCATATCCTATGCACCTCTGATCTTGTCAATGAATGCATCGATGCTGGAATCAGCTATGAGCTGCGTGCTATGGAAAAACCCTCAGATCATGCGCCAATCTGGTCGGCATTTGATCTAAAAAAACCGTAATATTCAGATATAGTCAATTCACTATAAAAGCGTTACAGCGTTAACCTCGCTTGAAGTATGAAATATACATTTGCACTCGGTTGCCTTGTACCGCCTTTAAATTGGATCAACTATAGTGTTTATTACACATTTA
This sequence comes from Psychrobacter piscatorii, assembly GCF_904846415.1. Classification (GTDB taxonomy): domain Bacteria; phylum Pseudomonadota; class Gammaproteobacteria; order Pseudomonadales; family Moraxellaceae; genus Psychrobacter; species Psychrobacter piscatorii. The sequence continues at coordinate 21,411 of NZ_CAJHAR010000024.1, forward strand.
AAAAAAACGATAAAAATTGAAAAATAAGGATTTTACTATGGCTGTTGGAAACGTAGCAGTACCTGATACTATTTATCCCATTGATGGCATTAAGCTGAGCGCAACTGCCGCAGGCGTACGCTACAAAAATCGTGACGATTTGGTCGTGATCGAAATCGCTGAACAGGCCACGACCGCAGTTGTCACGACTAAAAGTACATTTTGCGCCGCGCCTGTACGTATATTACGTGAGCACTTTGCCGCGGCCAGTCCGCGCTATTTGGTAACCAATACAGGTAATGCGAACGCTGGGACAGGCGCTGATGGTAAACGCCGCGCTACTGACATCTGTACTGCCTTGGCTGACAAGGCTGGCGTAGAGGCTAATACAGTACTGCCATTCTCTACTGGCGTGATTGGCGAGCCATTAAATAGTGACGCGGTCATTGCAGGTTTAGACGATGCAATAGCAAACTTGGCTTCTGACAGCTGGCTGGCTGCTGCTAATGGTATCCGAACGACAGATACTATCCCTAAGCTTGCTAGCCAAAAAATCGACGTTGCAGGTACTAGCTATCATATCACTGGTATGTCAAAAGGCTCAGGCATGATACGTCCAAATATGGCGACCATGCTAGGTTATGTCGCAACGGATGCCAATATCGCCGCCGACTTATTGCAAGAGATGCTAAGCGCTATCAATGAGCAATCTTTTAACCGTATTACCGTTGATGGTGATACATCAACCAATGATTGCTGTGTATTGATTGCGACAGGCGCTGCCAGCTCAGATGTGATTGATAGCCCAGAACATCCGCATTATCAGGCTGTTTTTGATGCACTGCGCGAAGTGTTTGTACGTTTGGCACAGCTAATTGTCCGTGACGGTGAAGGCGCTACTAAATTCATGACCGTCAAAGTGACTGGCGGTCAGACCACGCAAGAATGTTGCGATGTGGCTTATGCAGTGGCGCATTCGCCGTTGGTGAAAACGGCATTCTTTGCGAGTGATGCAAACTGGGGACGCATCTTGGCGGCAGTCGGTTATGCTGGTATTGACGACCTAGATACCGAGCAAGTCGATGTGTATTTGGATGAGGTGATGATTTGTCAAAATGGCGGTGTTGCGCCCAGCTATACAGAAGAAGCAGGTAAGAAAGTCATGAGCCGCGCTGAGATTACCATTCACATTGATCTTGCTCGTGGTGATGCTAGTGATACGGTGTATACCTGCGATTTATCATACGACTATGTCAAGATAAACGCTGACTATCGCAGTTAGAAAAGGTTTTAAAAGCTCTAATTTTGACAGATTTTTTAAATCTATTTATAAAAAGCCAGAGTACATATTGCTCTGGCTTTTTAGTGTCTAATACTAAGCTGGTATCAAATGACTCTGTTATTCAATACGCTTTATTAACATCAGTTGCAAAAGCTGACGTTACTTTACAAAGCAGTCATAGAGAGTAAGGTGAGTTGCGGCCTATACTTGCTCGGGTAAACAGATGATATTCACTACACCGCTAGTAAAGCTGGCAAGAGATTTTAATTAGCGTGACTTAAATATCATCATGATAGAAAAAAGCTTTGTTGCATAAGAAAATGCATTAAGGTTTTCAAAATAATAAGTTTAGATAGAAAACGAAGAATTATTACTAATCATCTGAGGATTGAACAATGAAAAAATTAGCACTTGCAGCATTGATGACAACGTTTGCGCTTACTGGTTGTTCTACTATGGACGTGGACAACGAGCGTACAATGGTTGTAGAAGGCCAGCCTATGAACGTTAAAGTGGTTAATATCCCAAGTTTTGAAGTGGAAATCGCACCGCGTAAAGCAGTTTGTGATCTGACTGCAACAGACGGTACGATGGTTGAATCACAGTGCCTACAGTATCGCCAAACTTACCAGAAAAACTACACCACTCTAAATGGTAATATCCAAGGCTTTACTTATGAGCCAAACTATCGTTATGTCTTAGATGTACGTCAAGAAGCAGTCACTGCTGAAGGGTCTAATATGGTCAAACCAGTTTGGATTCTAAACGAAGTGGTTTCAAAAACTGCTGAATAAGATAGCTTGAAAGTCTACACTTAATAAAAAGGCCGCTAATTTATTAGCGGCCTTTTTATTATTACGATATCTGCTGCGATGGTGAAATAGAGCAATTAAAGGTAAAATTTATCAGTTACATTAACATTGACTGTAGTTAACACTAACGCCGCGCGTCGCAGTAGGAATTCTATTATCAGCGTAGACAGCTAGGCCACCACGAGCAGTCTCTTTATATTTATCAGACATATCAGCACCTGTCTGTTTCATGGTTTCTATAGCCTTATCCAAAGAGACGAAATGCTGACCATTTCCTCTACAGGCCAGACGTGCTGCATTGATAGCTTTGACCGCACCCATGGCATTGCGCTCGATGCAAGGCACCTGCACTAGACCACCAATAGGGTCGCAGGTCAGACCTAAATTATGCTCAATACCGATTTCTGCCGCATTTAAGCATTTAGCTGGTGTCCCATTCATGATCTCTGCTAATGCAGAACCTGCCATCGCACATGCCGATCCAACCTCGCCTTGGCAGCCGACTTCAGCACCAGAGATGGAGGCGTTTTGCTTGATTAGGCTACCGATAGCGGTGGCGTTCAATAAAAACTTGCGGACACCATCTTGGCTGTAGTTAGGTAAAAAATCACGATAGTAGTGCAATACTGCAGGAATGATACCCGCTGCGCCATTGGTGGGTGCGGTCACAACTTTGCCGCCATTGGCGTTCTCTTCATTGACGGCGAGCGCGTATAAGTCTACCCAATCCATGGCGGCTAATTTATCAGTTTTGGTGATAGGTTGGTCTTTTTCCGCAGACAGTTGCATGTGTAAATCTTGTGCACGGCGTTTGACATCCAAGCCACCTGGCAAAATACCACCATTTTCACAGCCTTGCTTAACGCAATCTTGCATAACCTCCCAAATACTATCTAGGTAGGCAAATACTTCTTCTTTGTCATGGAAGTGGCATTCATTGGCCAGTACCAATTCGCTGATGCTCAAATCATACTGACGACATTGTTCTAGTAGTTCTGCTGCATTATTAAAAGGATAAGGCACGCTATCGATCGTTGGGCTGGCATGATCTTCATCCGGATCGGTGGCATCTTCTTCATTGATAACAAAACCACCACCAATCGAATAGTAGGTCTGCTGATAACGAGTACCGTCAGTCGACATAGCACGAAGCGTCAACGCGTTAGGGTGATAGGGCAGGACAGTATCGTCGTACCAATAAATATCCTGCTCTGTATCAAATGCAATCGTGTGAATACCTGACACATTTAATGTCTTGCCAGAAAAAATAGGAGAAAGATAGCTGCTGGTCATACGTGTATCAATAGTGCTAGGTGTATGGCCAAGTAACCCTAACAATATGGCAGTATCTGTTGCGTGCCCTTTTCCTGTTGCCGCCAAAGAACCATAAAGCTCGATTTCAATCTTTGCGATAGCCGTCAGTTCCATTTGCTTGGTCAATGAGGCTAAAAATAAATTGGCGGCTACCATTGGTCCCACTGTATGTGAGCTTGATGGACCAATGCCGATTTTAAATAAATCAAAAATACTAATCATAATGAGTTACCGAAAATTCAAAGGCTTGAGCAATTGTGATGATTGCCTTAAGCGCTTTTATTGAAAATATAATAGGCAGTCATCGCTCGCAGGCACCGTTAAAGGTACTTGTGAGTGGCTGTCTATGGAAAGTGTGCTGTAAAAGAGTACAAGTAGTGACTGAATAATCACTTTTATTTATTTTGAAACTCCGCTATCATGCTCGGAGTCAACGACTATGTAACATCCTGTAAGTCAGTACCGCTATTAAGTATGCTAGCTCGTAGAAGACCAAAAGTATTTTTGATAGTACATATTAATCTCATACAACTAGCAAGACTTGGCTATCATACCAAATAATACTTTTGGTTTATCATATTACAACATAAATGAATGAATTGGGATGACATATTATGGGTAGAGGATTATAGCGTTTTTCTACCTATATGATCTGCTATCCATACAACCCTGTCTATCAGCCTCTCAATTCAGCTCAGTTTTTACTTTATCAGTTATTTTAGCCTATTACCTCAGCTCACATAGGACACGCGCGCATGCCATCTCAAAAAGACCCATCATCAGCTTCAGACAACAGCGCTCAAGATCAGTCAGCTCAAAACTCATTAGAGGCTGCAGGTATTGATTCAGCAGCCATCAGTTATCCGCACAATCCAGATTTTGAAAATGGTCGCTGGTTTCCGACATGGCGACCTTACAAAGGCGATTTGGATCGTGATCCAGTGGGTATCAATGATTATCTGCCACCATCAAAGAGTGTATTACTTGGTATACAACATACATTTGCCATGTTTGGTGCGACCGTCCTTGCGCCATTATTGATGGGGTTTGACCCTAACTTAGCCATTTTGATGTCTGGTATCTGTACGGTGATGTTTTTTATGATCACTGGTGGACGCATGCCAAGCTACTTGGGATCAAGCTTTGCTTTTATCGGTCCAGTGATTGCGGTGACTGCGTATGCAGGGGCAGGGTTCAATGATAATTTGAATGTCGCGCTAGGCGGTATCATGGCCTGCGGTATCATTTATGCGTTGATTGGCCTATTGGTGATGAAAACCGGTACTGGCTGGATTGAGCGCTTGATGCCGCCTATCGTCACCGGTGCCATTGTTATGATTATCGGTCTTAACTTAGCACCAGTCACTATTCAGGGCGTATCTGCCAATCAGTTTGATGCTTGGATGGCCACGTTGACTGTATTACTCATCAGTGGGGTGGCTGTGTTTACCCGTGGCATGTTACGTCGTTTACTGCTACTCGTGGGTTTGGTATTGTCATACATCGCTTATTTTGTGATGACCAATATCCTAGGTTTTGGTGCGGCAATTGATTTTAGCGCAGTCGCTGCGGCTTCATGGTTTGGTCTGCCTAGCATTCATACCCCGCGCTTTGAGATGAGCGCTATTATTCTCATTGCGCCTGTTGCCTTTATTTTGGTCGCTGAAAACTTAGGTCACTTTAAGGCAGTGGAAGGCATGACCAAGTCTCGCGTGACCCCTTATATGGGCCGAGCATTTTTTGCCGATGGCTTGGCAACGACTTTCTCAGCAGGATTTGGCGGTACAGGTGTGACTACCTATGCTGAAAACATCGGGGTGATGGCTGTTACCAAAGTATATAGCACAACGATATTTGTTGTCGCAGGTGTGGTCGCTATTATATTAGGGTTATCACCAAAATTTGGTGCCATTATCCAAACGATACCAGCGGCTTTATTGGGCGGCGCTTCTATCGTCGTTTTCGGTCTGATCACGATCGCTGGGATAAAAATATGGATCGATAGCCATATTGATTTTAGTAAAAACAGCAACCTAATCATCGCGGCAGTGACGGTCATTATGGGTACTGGTAACTTTAGCTTGCACTTAGGCGGCTTTGATTTAGGCGGTATCGGTACGGCTACTTTAGCCGCTATCGTGTTAAATGCTTTGTTTAACCACAGCTCTGAAACTAAATAAGTAAGGCTGATGAGATTGAAGTTTGAGTCTATCGAATAAAAATAGTAAACGTATATCTTCTCTAATAAAAAGCGCCCATGCTATCTGTAGCATGGGCGCTTTTTTGTATGGCAGTGTTGAGCAACAGTAGTAGCGAACAACAGTATCGGAACTATTTATAATCGCGCTTATAAAATCTTGAAAAAAATCGATAGCGGCGTAGGGCGCGTGGTTTTGGTTTTAGTGACCCTAAATAAATAGCAAACATGGTTAACAAGGCGCCGCCCCATTGTAAGCTGTTGATAGGTTTGTCCAGCCAGCTATAATCAATGACAAGGGCTGCAATAGGCTCAGTTAGTAGTAATAAACCAGTCAGTGCCAGAGACAACTTGGGAATAGAGTAGGCAATCAGGCCCCATGCCAAACACTGCATCACTGTGCCGTAGATAAGCACCCAACCAATCTCCGACCATGTGTTGGGTAGGATATTACCTGTGTCAAATACAAACATCGGTATAATCATGGCTAAGACGCCACCGATACTGATTAGCTGCATTAGCATAAATATCGGTGTTGGTTCGGTATCATGCGTTTTGCGGATAAATGTCATTGATGCCGCTAACATTGCTCCTGATACAATACCAGTGACAAATCCCCAAGTCGCAGCGGTGTTGTGTGCAAATTCAGGGCTACCTATCATTGCCACGCCTATCATGGCTAAAAACAAACTAATAAGCTGCACGATAGACTGACGCTCATTAAAATACATAAAACCAATAGCGGCCAAGAAAAATATTTGCAAACTATTAAGCAGCGTCGAAATACCAGGCCCAACCGCATAAATACTCTCATGCCACAGCGCCAAATCTAATCCTAGAAATGCCCCCGATAGTAGCGCATAAAAAATAGCGCGTCTTGATTTGGGCATACGTTGGCCCATTATCTTAGCCAATACCGCAAATACAATACCAGAAACAGCCAATCGCCAAAACGACATGGCCCAACCACCAATATCGACATGAGCAACAATTAAGCTGCCCAATCCAAAAATGATACAACCAATGACTAAGCCAATAGGTGCAGATCGCGTTGAAGCAATAGCCATAATTTGTCCTTATAATAGTATTTGAATAACAGCATTTTGAATAACAATATTCTTATTATCATTGCATCATGTCAGAACTTATGTTGACATAAAGCCATATTGTCGTGGTTTTAAGTGCAAAATGAAATGGTAAAACCAAAATTTATTCTGGTTATTAGATAGGTCGTTACTATAGATAATCTATTAAACTACATAGTACGAAAAAGTCTCGCGGGCAGTAGAACCATATTGTGGCCTTACTCCCACAATAATGCTTGTACAACAGCGCTTATATAATCGAGTCACATCCTTACAGGAATGACATTGGCGCTGATAGCACAATTTGTTAGTCTAGTACTTCTAGAATCGACAATCATTATTTGCTATATCAAACAATCTATATTATTTGCTTGGGTTTGCTTATGCTTCGACATTTTATGTCAAAAATACAACCAAATGTGACCTCTTGTTTGCCTCGAAAAATATCGCAATTTAGCTTTGCGATAGGTATCGTCTCTAGTGCATTTCTTTTAATGCCTAGCGCACAAGCGGCCAGTTGCAAGCTCCCCAAAAGCTACTATAAAAACGTCTCTTGTACGTCTACTAGCGGCTATTTTTTAGCAATCAAAGATTTTGGTGCCCCAGTCGCTCTGATTGACAGCAAAGGTAAAAGGGTCGTTGATTTATCACGCTATCAGAAAGTCAATGCCGATAAGATATCGGGCGGGCTATTACCCGTATTGCGCAACAGTCGAGTCGGTTATCTCAATATGCAGGGCCGCGAGGTCGTGCCAGCAATGTACGATATGCTCACAGGAAATCAAGGGTGGGCGCGTCCAGTATCTGAAGGACGTATCGTCGTAAAAAAAGATGGTAATTACGGTGTTATCAATACCTCCAACAGCACGGTTGTCTCGTTTTCAGCATCGATTGACGAGATCGATGATTATCGTAATGGGAGAGCGCGCGTCCGTAAAAACAGTGCGATAAGTTGGTTGGATAAAAATGGTAATGCAACGCGTGATCCAAATGCTCAGGATGATAGTCAGTCGGCTAAAAAATCCTCAGCTTCTCCCAACAATACATCATCACAATCAAGACAACCTGCACCCACACGTTTTACGACGTTACAATCACGTCAGCAAGATGGAAAATGGGGCTTCGTTGACGACAACGACGTTACGATGATTACCTATTCGTTTGATGAAGTCCGTCCATTCTCTGAAGAATTCGCGGGCGTTCGTATCGGAGAAGAGTGGGGCTTTGTCAATCTGGGCGGTGAGCTAGTGATTCCTTTTCGCTTCACTAATGATGGGGTATTGGCTGATGATAATTATAAGGGTCAACCCTCATTTGTATTTACAGGCGGTAAGGCATGGATCGGCAATTTAAAAAATGGCAATAAAATGTGTATCGATAAAGAAGGTACAGGTGTCAGCTGCGATTAGCGTTATATCTATAATTGGTATACAACGAAAAAGAGTGTAAATCCTATCCGTTATCGATAGGATTTGCACTCTTTTTTATGGCTAGTGTTACTATAGGCAAATAGCTATTTTTCTAACAAATGATTACTAATCAAATCGACCATATAAGGCTGATAATATTCTGGAATATCATGCGCCATACCTTCGATTAAATGAAACTTGGCATTAGGAATGGTTTTTGCCACCACTCGACCTTGTGACGCCGGTAGTAATCCGTCAGCGCTACCATGTAATACAATCGTTGGTGCTTTGACTTGTTTACTAAAGCGGCTGATAGAGCCTGACGCCAAGATGGCATTGAGCTGCTGCACCGTACCGAGTGGGTGAAAATTGCGTTGATAGCGAATTTTGGCAATTTCACGCACCATGCGCACATTGACGTGACCTGGTGTACCAACAGTTTTCATAAACCAGACACTATGGCGTACGATATCACGCTCAGAATGGCTCTCTGGACGATTGATAAGGGTGTATAGCTGCTTAGGTCTTGGCGGTTTTAAAAATGCTCGATTGGTCGTGGTAAACATAAGCGCCATACGCTGCACCAAGCTTGGATAACGTGCCGCCACAATTTGTGCAATCATCCCGCCCATAGAGGCACCAAGCAGATGCGTTTTGCCAAGCTTTAGCGCCTTGATCAAACGCGCGGTGTCTTCTGCCATGTCAGTCAAGTTATAAGCAACCTGAGTGCTTTTGTTCGATAACCCCGTTTGTAGGCGTACCATCATTTTGAGCTGGCTGATACGAGGTAGGCCCTCGATCTGTACTTTAGAAGACAGGCCAATATCACGATTGTCAAAACGGATCACAAAAAAACCAGCATCAATAAAGCGCTTAATAAAATTGTCTGGCCAAAATATCATTTGCGAACCCAGCCCCATGATCATCAGTAGGGGCGGATTATTAGGGTTACCACCCGCTTCGACGCACAGCTCTATACCATCACCAATATCAATCATTGCTTGATGAAGGTGTTGGCTAAGATCGGAGTCGCGCCACTGATGATTCCCAAACCGCTGCCATTCAGGAGTAGGGTAAAAGTCTAGAGTATTGTCTAAACTGGTATCTGACGTTTCCGGCAATTTGGCACTATTAATGTCATTTGATGTTGTCATGAAGTGTCCTAATTAGAGGGTCATCTACTACAGCTCAAGCATCTCAAAATCAAGCTTGCCGACACCGCACTCAGGGCAGGTCCAGTCATCAGGGATGTCTTCCCATTTGGTACCAGGGGCAATACCTTCTTCAGGGCAACCAAGCGCTTCATCATAGATCCAGCCGCAGACAATACATTCATAACGTTTCATAAATAGTCCTATCGATCATTACCAGTGTCACAGTGCGTCATAAACGCTTATATTTCGTATTACAGTCATTATATTAGACGGTAAAAGCGCACGTAGTTTAGCATATAACCGTTATTTTCATAGTTAAGTTTACACTTGTATATTGAGATGACTTATCTTTTATCAAGGTATGAGTTCGTACTATTTTGCTGCGACCGAATACAATATTGGGTGTCAATCTGCAATAAGAAAGTCAATTATGCTATAATAATCGCCGCTAAATTCACAGTGTTATCCATTATGTAGCACTGATACATTAGGGCGTGTTGAACATTCAACCATGGCACTGACAGAGACTGTTTTTTAGGCGATTCGCAGGTAAAAATAGTGAGTATAGTTATTCTATACGTTTATTTTTAGCAATGAAGCGGCAACGGCCCCATACTGTGTTGCAAGTCTCGCCAAGGTATTAACATTATCGTCGACTTGCGCCTTGTCTGGAACAGTTTTAGCCATCAGCAGTGCCTATTTGTGAATGTTCAACACGCCCTAGTATTCAATTATTATCCAAGTCATATATATTTGTTATCTAAACCATATAAACACACACGCTAAGGGTTTTCATGAGTATTAACGCCGCCACATCTGCCACTACCGAAAATGAGACGACTACGATGCTCAATACAGACCATCCGTTTTGGCAGATTATTCGCACAGTACCAGACTTTCCAAAAGTCGGCATTGATTTTTATGACATTACCCCGTTACTGCGCAGTCATATTGATGCTGTCATCGATGCGCTACTTGCTGCATTGCCAGAGGGACTGATGGATGAGGTGGATTGCTTAGGGGCTGTTGAAGCACGTGGATTTGTATTTGCCAGTATGCTGGCAGGAAGATTGGGTAAGGGGATGATCTTGCTCCGTAAGCCAGGCAAGCTGCCACCACCTGTCGCTAACAAAGCATATGCGCTTGAGTATGGGAAAGACACGCTTGAGATGCAAAACAACTTGCCGCCTGAGCGCGTACTACTGGTCGATGATATCTTGGCGACTGGAGGCACATTGACGACCGCTTATGAGTTATGCCAGTCAGCCGATCATACTGTGGTCGGTGCATTAGTTCTATTAGATTTGGTTGATCTACATGGCGAGTTCCCAGTACCTGTCTATACGGTACTAAAGGCGTAAGTCTGATCGTTCAAGAAAATCTATAGAGTATAAAAAAGCGCCCTGAAAATAATCAGGGCGCTTTTTTTGTGGTGAGTCTAATGATATTACGATTTGTTTTTCTCATAGCTTTTACAGGCGTATTCGATTAGCGTGCGACCAACGGTCTTTGGTGTGGTGATCTTAAAGTCTTTGGTGGTCAGTATAGGCTTTTCTGATTGCCACGACTTAATGACTTTATTATCAGCATTATAATCGACGTAAGCCCTTTTATAGTAACTGAAATCTTTACAAGAAATCAGTAGTTGCTGATCGCTATGATGGATGGGTTTTTCTTTCACTGTGCTCTTATCTTTTTGCGTAGGATAGGTTCTTAGCAAAGAGACAGTGATGTTTTCGACGACTTTTTCGTCTATGATGTTGATGTCAGAGTGTTCGATAGAGTCTACATCTAAGCTGAACGTCGATCCAGAGTCGCTCTTGGTCACCTCTACCCAATTGACCGCATGGGCACTGGTCACTAAAACACTGCCTGCCAATAACATTGATAGCCGTTTCATACTTAAGCCTTGCTTCTTGTTATCTGAAGTCGCTCATGATAGCCAACTTACTGTGGGCAGGCAAATATCTTTTGTGCCAGACGAGTGCTTATCGTGTCTCGTTTATTGCCCGCGAATGGCCGCTAACGTCTTTGCCAGCTCATCACGTGCCCCAATAAAACCATCAATACCTTTTGGTAATAGGTCTTGTGTGACCTTATCTTGCTGGTAAGCCGCGCTGAACTCTTCATGTGTCAAGCTCACTTGGCTCATCGCTTGCATATCCATGGACATGCTCGGCGATAACTGACGAGGCACATCAATATCCATGGCTGCCAGCTCATCGATTAGGTTGGGTGCAATGGTCAACAAATCGCAACCTGCAAGTGCCAATATCTGCTCAGTTGAGCGGAAACTCGCCCCCATGACTTGTGTATGATAGCCATGCTGCTTGTAGTATTGGTAAATAAGTTTGACAGATTGTACACCCATGTCTTCAGAAGCCGGCACGTTTTGACGGCTTTGCTGGCGTTTTTGCCAATCTAAAATACGCCCTACAAAAGGAGAGATGAGCGTCACGCCCGCATCTGCGCAGGCGATTGCTTGATGCTGGCCAAATAATAGGGTCAAATTACAGTGAATGCCTTGGGTTTCAAGATAACGCGCCGCTTCAATTCCCTGCCAAGTTGCTGCCATTTTGATCAATACTCGCTCTGAGTCGATGCCAGCTTTTTGATAAGCATCCATAAAAGCTAAGGCTTTATCGATCGTCGCTTTAGTATCATAAGACAAACGCGCATCAACTTCGGTAGAAACGCGCCCTTCAATAAGTGCCAAAATATCACAACCAACTTGAACGGTTAGGGCATCAATCACCGCATCTACATCGCCATTATGGCGGCTCATTGTTTCTGATAGCATACCTTGGTTATCAGGATGGATCAGTGCTTTGGTGATAAGGCTTGGATTGGTGGTCGCATCGATGGGTTTTAGCCGGGCAATAGCAGCAAGGTCGCCAGTATCAGCGACAATGGTCGTCATGGTACGTAATTGTTGTAATGCGCTCATCAGATATCCTTTTTCTTATTAATGATGTGGTGCTCCTCTTATATATCGCAGGGTAGGGAGCTGAATGGAAACTGTAACACAGTTTTCTACGTGTGTTTGCTCATAGTTGTGCTATGCGCCACTGTCATATCACTTAACTGTGATAATATTAATAATAATTTGCTGGCTTATCACTATTTACGAATGGGCACTGACTCGAGTTTTTGCTATAGTAGAGCCGGTCATCCGCTGGTCTGCTGTACTTGGCGACCAATATAGCAGTAATACCAGAGAACGCCAATGACGCGCGATGTTTCTGATAGACTGTTTTTGGATGATGGTTAAAATAGTTTTGGTCATTGACCGCTATTTACCAATGACTTCATAATGACACTCTCAATCACATATCGATATGTAGAGATAGTCGAAGCATTTAAAAAACACAGTAAAATTTAGCAGATATTCATATCTAAATATTAGTAATACCTAACAGTGATAAAATCTAAAAAGGATGGGCGGTAATGAGCGAGCAGTCACCAGAACAAACCATGGACAATCTAAATCAAACCGCCGCAGGCGCTAGCGATACCGCAACTGAAAAAGAGTTTTTAGACAATATTCGCCAAAACATTGATGCGGTCGACTGCGAAATCCAAACACTCATCAATAACCGTGCCAAGCTGGCGCAACAAGTAGCAGCGGTAAAGAAAAACCACACGGCCGCTGATGATAATACCAACCCTATCTTTTATCGTCCTGAGCGTGAAGCACAGGTGTTAAAAGCGGTCATGGAGCGTAATACGGGTCCGATCGCTGACGAAAAGATGGCGCGTTTGTTCCGTGAAATCATGTCGGTATGCCTAGACTTAGAAGCGCCGCAGCGTATTGCTTTCTTAGGGCCAGTTGGCACCTTTACCCATGCCGCTGCACTGAAGCATTTTGGCAAAGCTGCTGATACCGTACCAATGACGACCATTACCGATGTATTCCGTGAAGTTGAAGCGGGCACGGCGATGTATGGCGTTGTCCCTGTCGAAAACTCTTCAGAAGGGGTGGTCAATCATACTTTGGACGGATTCTTATCTTCTACGCTAAAAATTATTGGTGAAGTTGAGCTGCCGATTCATCAAAATTTCTTGGTCGCTGAGCATACTAAGCTTGATGGTTTGAGCCGTATTTATTCGCACCAGCAGTCATTGGCGCAGTGTCGTCATTGGCTAGATGTGAATTTTCCTAATGTGGAGCGCGTTGCGGTATCAAGCAATGGTGAAGCGGCGCGTCGCCTCAAAAACGAATGGCATTCAGCAGCAATCGCTGGCGACGTTGCGGTTGCAGAGTACGGCTTGCATAAGCTTTACTCAAACATTGAAGACAACCCAAGCAATACCACTCGTTTCCTTATCATCGGTCATGAAGCAATCGCGCCTTCTGGTCAAGACAAAACCTCCATCGTTGTCTCAGCCCATGACAGAGCTGGTGCATTGATCGAAATCTTGAAACCTTTGTCATATCATGGCGTATCGATGACCAGTATTGAGACACGTCCTGAGCGTCCTAATAAGTGGGCATATGTGTTCTTTATTGATATGAACGGTCATATCAATGATCCAAATGTCAGCGCCGCTATCAACGATATTCGCCCATTGGTAAAAGATCTGCGCATCTTAGGCTCTTATCCAAAAGCAGTATTGTAGAAACATATTGGCCCATCTATTAGTTTATTTATATATCAAGATTGACACCTAATAGATGGGCGCTCGCATTTAGTGATAACCTCTAAGGATAAGCCATGCAGCCTGATCAATTGACAGCATCAAACCTATCGCCATTAACGCCAGCTTATGACAGTATTCTGGCGTTGGCACCTTATCAGACAGGTAAGCCAATTGAAGAGCTGACGCGCGAATATGGTGTCTCAGATGTGGTGAAGCTGGCTAGCAATGAGAACCCGATGGGGTGCTCACCGCGAGTGACGCTAGCAGTCACTGAGCAATTGGGTCAATTGTCACGTTATCCTGATGGCAATGGCTATTATCTGAAGCAGGCGTTGGCTGACTTTAATGATGTCAAAGTCGAGCAGATTACGCTTGGCAATGGCTCTGATGATTTGCTCGATATTTTGGCTCGTAGTTTTGTGGGTGCTGATGATGCCATCGTCTATAGTCAGTATGCGTTTGTGGTCTACTCTATGCTGGCGAAGATGCAAGGCGCTATGGATGTTGAGGTGCCTGCCCACCGGTTTGGTCATGACTTAAAAGCCATGAGTCAAGCAGTCCAAGGTAATCCCAATACCAAAATCGTCTTTATTGCCAATCCCAACAATCCAACTGGCACGCAGCTAGACCGCAAGGAGCTGCGTCAATTCGTTACTAGTGTGCCAAGCTCAGTTTTGGTTGTATTGGATGAAGCTTATATCGAGTATAGCCCTGAGAGTAATAACCGCGCATTATTAGATGAGTTTGAGAATGTCATCATCGTGCGCACGTTTTCTAAAGCTTATGGGCTGGCAGGTTTACGTGTGGGCTATGCATTAAGCTCAGTAGCTGTTGCAGAGTTATTAAATCGTATTCGTCAGCCATTCAATGTCAGCCGTGTAGGCCTAGCTGCTGCCGCTGCGGCACTTGCTGATCAAGATTTTATTGAAAAAACGCGCCAGATGAATGATGAGCAAATGCGTTGGTTAGAAAAGCAGTTTGATACATTGGGATTGGGTTTTGTGAAGTCGCATGCCAATTTCATTATGGTTGAAGTGCAGGTTGAGATGGAAGATATAACTGCGGCTTCAATCCATCAAGCACTCCTGGAGCAAGGCGTTATTGTTCGGCCATTAGGTGCCTATGGACTGCCAAACTGGTTACGCATTACGGTGGGTGTGGCCGAGGATAATTTACGTTTGATTGATACTTTGCGTTCTATTCTGAGTGAAGACTAGGGCATGTCCCTAATTCAAACGTGTATCACTAAATGGGCTAAAAATGGCTAAATCTTTGACAAACGGTGTTAAATAGCTGGTCAATATCTCGATATTGTCTGCACTATTTTCCTTGTTTGCCTGCGATTTATCTCATTTTTATCACCATTTTTAAAATAGGGACACGCCCTCAGCACATCAATCGATATGTTTTGATCGAAGGTATTATTTAGTAAGAAGTGATCTTAACTAGCCATTAACTTATATAACGCTGGGATTTACCGAAATTTATCCGAGCGCGTTCAACGAGAAAAGCCGTGAGTCGTCAGAAAAAAAACAATCTTCAGCCCTCTTTAAATATGCATCGACCTATATTCGAACAAGTTTGTGTGATTGGACTTGGACTGATTGGTGCTAGCTTTGCGCAAGCCATTAAAGATAATGGCTTAAGCGCACGTTTGGTAGCAGTCGATAGGCATGCATCAAGTATCACAGAAGCTATCGAGCATGGTCTGCTTGATGCTGGTAGTGCAAACTTGCAGGACGTCATAAGCGGTAGTGATTTAATCATCATTGCAGTGCCTGTACAGGCAGTACAAGCGGTGTTTGTAGACATCAAACAGGCAATGGACAACGGACAGCTTGCCAGTGATTGCATCATGACGGATGTCTGTAGTACCAAGGTCAATATCATTGACGCGGCCAAAGCGGTGTTTGGTTCGCTGCCAATAGGGCTAGTGCCAGCGCATCCAATTGCTGGGGCTGAAAATTCAGGGTATCATGCCAGACGCGCCAATTTATTTGTCAATCATAGTGTCATTGTCTGTGAGCTAGCTACCACAAGTAATATCGCTATCACTAAGCTGCGATTATTATGGGAATCAGTGGGCGCAAATGTTATATCGATGGATGCAGATCACCATGATCGTATATTAGCGCATACC
This sequence comes from Psychrobacter piscatorii, assembly GCF_904846415.1. GTDB lineage: Bacteria > Pseudomonadota > Gammaproteobacteria > Pseudomonadales > Moraxellaceae > Psychrobacter > Psychrobacter piscatorii. The sequence goes on from NZ_CAJHAR010000024.1 coordinate 37,424, forward strand.
AGCCATTTGCCGCATTTGCTTGCCTTCAACTTGGTTGAGCAATTAGCAAGCCACGATGATAATTTAGATATGTTTCGTTATGCCGCCGGTGGGTTCCGCGATTTTACGCGTATCGCCGCAAGCGACCCTAAAATGTGGCATGATATATTTTTTGCCAATCAAAGCGCCATTGTGAGCGCCCTTGATGAGTATGGTGTCTATCTGCAAACCATGCGCCAGCTCATCATTGATAAAGATTCAACCGCCCTGATGGGACTTTTGGGCCGCGCGCAAGCCGCACGGCGACATTTTGGCCATATGTTAGCCAGCACTCCTTATACGGATACTTCTGCCATGTCAGCTTCTTATAATATTACCCCTAGCAATACTGTCTCTGGCACCATTGCCATTCCTGGTGACAAATCTATCTCGCATCGCAGCATTATGCTCGGTAGTCTTGCCACAGGCGTAACCCACGTTACTGGATTCTTAGAAGGGGAAGATGCCCTTGCAACGCTGCAAGCATTTCGTGATATGGGTGTCACGATTGAGGGCCCTGATAATGGTAACTTGACCATTCATGGTGTTGGTATGAATGGCCTAAAACCAAGCAAAACGCCTTTGTATATGGGTAACTCGGGTACGAGCATGCGCCTACTATCTGGTATCTTGGCAGCGCAATCATTTGATAGCGTATTAACGGGTGATACTAGCCTAAACAAACGCCCGATGGAGCGTGTGGCTGCACCGCTACGCACGATGGGTGCTGTCATCCAAAGCACGGGTCATAGTGGTACGGCACCGCTTAGCATCACGGGTCGCGATACCGCTGGTAAGCCATTGCAAGGAGATGAATATGATATGCCAGTGGCGTCAGCACAGGTAAAATCTTGCTTGCTACTAGCAGGTCTATGGGCCGAGGGTACGACAACGGTCACTCAGCCTGAAATCAGCCGTGACCATACCGAGCGTATGCTATCAGCCTTTGGTTATCCAGTAACTGTAGACGGCAATCGTATCAGTGTTACAGGTGGTGGTACGTTAACAGGTGGCGATATTGCTGTTCCTGCTGATATCTCATCTGCAGCGTTTTTTATGGTGGCCGCTGCTATTAGCCAAAATAGTGAGTTGACCTTGACGCAAGTCGGTATCAATCCTACGCGTACTGGCGTTATTGATATTCTAAAATTAATGAATGCAGATATTAGCCTAAGCAATGAGACCCATGTTGGCGGCGAGCCAGTGGCTGATATTACGATTCGCAGCTCAAACTTGGTCGGTATTGAGATACCAGAGCATCTCGTACCACTAGCGATTGATGAGTTCCCTGTACTGTTTGTCGCGGCTAGCTGTGCGCAAGGGCGTACCGTCTTGACTGGCGCTAAAGAATTGCGCGTCAAAGAATCAGATCGTATTGCGGTGATGGCAGAGGGCTTACAGACGCTTGGCATCGATTGTACTGTCACTGATGATGGGCTGATTATTGAAGGCAAAGGCGCTGCTACTGAGAATGGCGATATAAATAACAGTCAGCCTGTCTTTGGTGGCGGTCACATTGTCTCGCATCATGACCACCGTATTGCGATGAGTTTCTCTGTTGCGAGTCTGCGTGCTGCTGAGCAAATTACCATTGAGGGTACGGAGACGGTCAATACCAGCTTCCCAGGTTTTGCTGAGCTGGCTAACCAAATCGGTATGTCTATTCAAGTGGATACTGACGCTGAATAAATGAATGAGTGTGGATCAACATGTTCCTATGATCATGCGCTGTAAAGTATCCATAAAAAGCTCAATCTAATATTGTTAGCAATGTACTCATGTCACTATTGGCATGAGTACATTGCTTTTTATCTTATAATTTCACTGTAGTGACCCTGCGCTTTCACCACTAAATTGATAATAATAGTCAGAATTAGGTGAGGGTGCGCTTTGCTCTAAAAAGTTGTCCTGTACTATGACTACCCAAAATGTCGTCAAAAAACCTGTTGCCCCGATTACCACAACCAGACGCGGTATTATCACTGCACTTATTGCCTTTTTTATCTGGGGTGGTTTCCCTTTATACTTTAAGCAATTATCCGATTATGATGCGACCGAAATCATAGGCCACCGTATTGTTTGGACGTTTTTTTGCCTACTCATTGTATTGGTAGCGACTAAGCGTTGGGGGTGGATAGAGACGCTCAAACAAAACCCAAGATGGATCGCGTTGTCATTAGTATCTGGTTTGATTATCGCAACCAACTGGCTGACCTATGTATGGGCGGTCAATCATGATCGTATCCTTGAGGCCAGTTTGGGATACTTTATTGGGCCATTGGTGGGTGTTGGCCTATCGATGATTTTATTCAAAGAGCGCCTGCGCACGCTACAATGGGTAGCCATTGGCTTTGCACTACTGTCTGTGGTCATTCAAGTGGTGATGCTTGGTAATCTGCCGTGGATATCATTGATTTTGGCGTTCAGCTTTAGTACTTATGGCACTATTCAGCGGCAAACCCCATTGACTGCTGTCGATGCTATGTTTGTTGAAACGGCCATGCTAGTCCCCTTATGTATTTGGTGGTTTTGGCAGTCAGATGTCGTCAGCCATCAGCTAAGCTTTTGGTTCAGCGCAAACATTTGGCTATTGATGCTCGCAGGCCCGATTACTTTGATACCGCTATTGTTATTTAATAAATCGACCAAGCTTGTGGCATATAGTATCTTAAGCTTTATGAATTATCTGACGCCGACCTTTATTTTCTTCTTAGCGGTATTTTATTACAATGAACCATTTGATCTACATCGTCTGGCAGTATTTGGTTTGATTTGGTTAGGGTTACTCTTATTTAGTATTGATCTGTGGCGACATCGTCCAAGTAAAGTGTTAAAGGCTGAGCGTCTCCGTGAAGAGGCTTTGTAATCGGTTAAGTAAAGAGCTAAAAATACGCACAAAAAATTAGCAAACAAGGATGGAAGCATGTTTCATACGCAGTCTGATGTTGTATTTATAAAAGGTCTAAAAGTTGAAGCGGTGATTGGTGTGTTTGATTGGGAGCGCGCCATTACTCAGCCGTTACTGATCGATATCGCGCTTGAGACGGATATTAGCCGTGCTGCTGTGTCCGATGATGTCAGAGATGCCTTGAGTTATAAAGAAGTCTGTGATGATGTGAGCGAGTGGTGTAAAGAGATTCAAGCAAAGCTGCTTGAGCATTTGGCCGGTCAGATCTCTGATAAGCTATTTGCAAAGTATGACTGTCAAAAAATCGCGTTGAGCATTGCTAAGCCGACTGCTATTGCACAAGCAGATGCGGTAGGGGTGCAAATAACACGCTATGCACCAGCGCTAACCAACGAGTCAGCTACTAAAGACGTTGCCAAAGAAGTTAATGATAGCCAAGCCGATGATGCATAAAACGTCGATGGAGTTGAATGTGGCAACGCTAACACAATGCGCACCTGAGACTCTGCAAGCGCAGTCTGTGGTAGAGGTGGTGTTAGCGCTGGGTAGTAACTATCAAGCCGAGAAGTATCTACCGCTTGCTCGAGAGAGTTTGGCAGCGCTGGGTGAGGTAAAGCTATCTACTGCTTTTCAAAATCCTGATTTTACCGCGACTACCCAATTACCAAAACCTGACTATACCAATCAATGTGTCCATCTAGCACTGAGTACACCAATGAGTTTGCAGCAACTACAGCAAACCTTTAAAGCGCTTGAAGGTGATTGTAATAGACGTCGACAGACTGAGCCAAAGCAAGTGCGACGAGTGACGATGGATATTGATATTTTGATGGTTAGATTGGCTACTATAGAAAATAGCCTAAGCAAATATTCGACATTTAAATCAATATCTGATTGGATAGTAATGGCAGATCGTTATCCCTTTAAAGCGCATGAGGAAGTGGGGGTTAAAGAATTGACCGCATTTGCTGATTAGTTGATTAGTTGTTTGAATAATGTTTTGAGGAAAAATTGATAATAAATAGATAGATGGTAAATTAATTTATTTTAACTGACACTGACTACATCTGATATTTTTGCAGTAGATAAGACTAGGGGGCGTACAATGTATTGTACGCCCCCTAGTCTTATTTGTTTTACTGAAGTTGTAGTAGCTACTTCTGCTCGTTATCTGCTGCATCTACATCAGCACGACCAATCACATCTAAATCCTCTAGGCACAGCTTATCGTATTCCTTTTTGCAAAAATTAGGATCGATATCACACATCGCTGACTGCAACTGATCTAGGCGATTCTCTGATTGCTGAATGTGCTCAAGCATTTTAGCAAAGGCTTCTGCAACAGGGTCTTGCGAATAAGGATCGATACCATAAGCACGGAAGGTATTGGTACGTTTTGCGGTAGAAGTGGTGTCAGCTGTTTGATCCTTGATGCCCTCGCCAGCTTGCGCGACTTTTTCTTGTTGCTTGGTATCTTGTACTTTTGTCGCAATGGGATTGCCTTTTTCATCGTGATGATCTGAGATCATACGAGCGGCACTGCCGACCATCGTAGCGCCTGCTGGCACTGGTTTGACTACCACTGCATTCGAGCCGATTTTAGCATTTTTACCGACCGTAAATGGCCCTAAGACTTTTGCACCAGCACCTACGGTTACACCGTCTTCTAGCGTTGGGTGGCGCTTGCCATTATTCCAAGACACACCGCCTAGAGTAACACCGTGATACAACGTCACGTCGTTGCCAATCTCAGCAGTCTCACCGATGACGACCCCAACACCATGATCGATAAAGAAACGCTTACCAATCTTGGCAGCAGGGTGAATCTCAATACCTGTAATAATACGCGAGCCGTATGAGATGACGCGAGCCGCCAGTTTCTGTTCATGATTCCACAGACAGTGCGCACCGCGATGTAGAATGAGCGCATGGATACCTGGGTAGGTTAGGATGACTTCCAGACTATTGCGCGCTGCAGGATCGCGGTTAAATACCGCATCGATATCTTCTTTCAGATCTTTTTTGATGCTGACAAGCGATCTGAACAATTTGGATGGCAATGACATAAAGCGTCCTATCTATTCGTCGGTAAAGTAGCGTTGCTAAAGTAGCAATGTCTTTATTTTATGGTCATGATGGTTAAATAATAATGAGAGTATGTTGTTGCTCATTTTTTCTAAGTTATAACAGCTTTGTACCGCAAAATATAGTAAAAAGCTGTCAAATGAAGGCGAGCTGATAAGCAATGATTTGTTTTAGTCTTTGGATAATTTTGCAATCAAAGCGCTTAATAGCTGATACTCTTTTTGATCAAGCTGTAGACGTGATCCCAGTCTGGAGAGGCGTGACGGTAATGACTTTAGATGTTCGCTATTTGCCAGACCGCGCTGTACCATAAGGTCAGTAGTACGCTGAGTAAGCTGTTGCAACTGCTGCTGATTGATAGCAGGCTCATCCCACTGTTGACGCAAATTCACATTAATCGTCGATTGGGCTTCTGCGCTTGTATCCGAATCTAAATTATCAGCTGTCTGAGCATGCGTTTGAGCATAAGCAAAGATAAAGCTTGCAATGACCTGCACTGCTGAGGCGACATTTAGTACAGGATAAGCAGGATTGGCGTCGATTTGAATGTGATAATCAGCATAAGCCAACTCTTCATTGGTCAATCCACGATCTTCACGCCCAAATAAGATAGCGATATTTGGTTTGCCAGAAACAGCGTCTGATGAGGTATCGATATTACTATCATCTGCACTTAAAGCCGACTGTGTATCGATAAAATCAAACATAATCTTAGCTGCTTGCGTGGGTGTCACAACAGGGCGCGGCAGATGACGACTGCGGCTGCTGGCTGCAAATACCAATTGACAGTCTGAAATAGCAGACTCTAGAGTAGGTGCGATCACAGCAGATGACAGCAGCTCACTACCACCTGCCGCATGAGAGACACTGGTCTCATCAATTGGCAATTTGGGGTCGACAACGGTCAAACGGGACAAGCCCATTGTATGCATGGCGCGTGCGGCTGAGCCGATATTGGCAGGCAAAGTCGTATTGACCATGATGACTTGTAAGCAGTCGAGGTAGTCATTCACTGTACGGACTTGCTCAATAGATGATAAAGAGTCGTTACTCATTAGTGCCCCAATCTTTGATTGATTTCTTGTTCAGCACGTTGTAACGCGGTGGCAATCTCTTCAATAAGATCAGCTTGTTCACTAATGCGGCGCTCACGGCAGCATTCTTGTAGCTGGCTGCTAAGACGAACCAGCTGAGTCGTACCCAAATTGGCACTTGCGCCTTTTAGGGCATGAGCGGTTTCAAAGCCATTGGCGTTATCATCTTCTTGCTGAGCGATTCTCAGTGCTTCAACGCGTTTTTGACTGTCATTGAGGTACACTTGTATCAGCTCGACAAAATCTTCTTCCAGCAAGTCACGCATGTCTTCGAACTGTTCGTGATTGATAATCTCTTCATCAGTCTGACCAGTCATATTATTATTCGTCATGTCAGTCATGGCTTTTATCCAATTATTAAAAGTTAAAGCAGTTAGGGCGTGTCATCAATTAAGCCAGACTACGCAAGAAACCAGATGAATCGCACTGAGGAAATGACTGGCTAACTTATCATAACGAGTGGCAATCGCACGGTACTGCTTGATCTTGGCAAAGAAGTTCTCGATTAGATGCCTCGCTTTATAAAGTTCTTTATCGAAGTCTCTTGGCTGCAGTCGGTGACACTTGGACGGTATGACTGCATTGCCCTGTACTGCTTTAATTCGTTCAATGACGCGGGCATCAGCATCATAAGCCTTATCGGCAAGCCAAGTTTGGCTAATACTGACATCGAGCAGTTCATCTGAGCCACATAGGTCATGAGCTGCGCCACCTGTTAGATAAAAGCCAGTAGGATTGCCTAATGCATCGGTTCGAGTATGTATTTTAGTGGTCAGTCCACCTTTACTGCGACCGATGGCTTGATCCCTTTTTTTCCAGCACTGTGCTGATGGGCTTTAACAATCGTGGCATCTAGCATGGCATATTCATCATCTGATGGTTCGGACAGCTGATGAAAAACCTGTTCCCATACGCCTTTTTTTGACCAGCGGCTAAAGCGAATATGAACCACTCTGAAGTCGCCAAAACGTTCAGGTAGGTCGCGCCAAGGGATGCCTGTCTTATAGCGATATAGGACAGCTTCTACGAATAAGCGATTATCTTTTGCAGTAACACCAACGTCACTCGATTGACCAGGTAGAAGCTCTTTAATTCTCTCCCATTGGTCATCTCGTAAGGCATGTCGTCTTGTCATAGTGTCCGATCTCAAATTACTAAATACGATCTAAGTATAGCTTATCCTGAAATATCTCTGCTAATTGATGACACGCCCTAAGTTACTATAGTAGATTTTTGGTAGGATTGTGTATTTTAGCTGTAATGAAAGTGTAAGTTATCTTCACTAACTAACGTCTTCAACTGTTGCAAATTATCGTCGTTCGGGTAGACTCGCCAATGTTCGGATAGCCCCACATTTGCGATACCATAAACGTCATACACGCTCAAGCCAAGTGGCAAGCAGTTGTCATTGATAGAAGTATCCGTATTACTGAGCGCATTGTTTGCATAACTTTGGGGCATGCTATTTTGATTCAATGCGTCATGGTTCATATCGTTCTCTAGAGCCAATAAATCATTGCCATTTTCATCATACAAACTGCCGCCCATGGCAGGGTCGTAGGCGCTACCGCCAGCACCGTCTTGCTCATCTTGCTCTTGATTATAAGCCAGACGCGGCTCAGGTATGATATCAGCCTGTGCGGATTTAAGTAGTGGTTGCAAGCGTGTGAGTAGGTTGATATCGCTACCATGGACTTTGATACTGATTTTTTTGAGCCAACGCAGGCGCGCATCGACCATGCTCATGGCGCTATCAAGACGCGCAAACAAGCGCCCATCACGCTCACGAATACTGCCTTTGATAATGACAACTTCATCGATTTTCAATTGCTCTTTGACGCGGTTGAAACGCTCAGCATAGCAGCTGACTTCCAATCTCGACGTGCCATCATCTAGAGTAATCACATTACGATTGCCAAAGTTAGCGATATCTATAATGAGTCCTGCAAAATAGCAGCTACCGTTATAACCAGTATCTGCCAACTTATTGAGACGAGTACCTGAGGTGTAGCGTTTTAACTCATCCAAGTATTCATTAATTGGATGACCCGTTAAGTACAATCCTAATGTGTTCTTTTCCGCTTTTAGGCGATGCTTGTCACCCCAGATCAACTCAGGCGTCATCACGAGTGGCGGCGCTGCAACAACACCGTCCATTTCGCCAAACAAATCCATCATGCCAAGCTCGTTGTTCTGCCGATCTTGCTCAGCCGCTTGGACGGCGCTTGGCAGTTGGCTCATCAGTGCACCGCGAATCTCGTAAGCTTCATCGGCTGGTAAGTCGGGTCGTAGCGTCGCAGCAAAGTCATCAAAACAGCCTGCGCTAACCAATGCTTCTAGTGTACGCTTATTGACCTTTTTGATATCCACACGGCGGCAAAAGTCATATAAGTCTTTAAAAGGTCCATCCGTTCGACGAGCATTAACGATGGACTCGACAGCCCCTTCACCAACACCTTTGATCGCCCCAAGACCATAAATGATATTGGTCGGCGTATCCGCGACGAAATGCCACTCGCTGCGATTGACTGACGGATTGACCACAGTCAAATCAAAGTTTTCGCGGCAATCATTGATAAAGAACACCACATTGTCGGTGTTGTTCATATCAGATGTTAATACCGCCGCCATGAATTCAGCAGGGTAGTACTGTTTTAGATAAGCCGTCTGATAGGCAAGTACCCCGTAAGCGGCAGAATGCGAGCGGTTAAAGCCATAACCTGCGAATTTTTCCATCAAATCAAACACGCCGCCTGACGTGACCTCATCGATACCCTGTGAGGTTGCGCCAGTCACAAAGATATCGCGCTGCTTAGCCATTTCTTCAGGTTTCTTTTTACCCATCGCGCGGCGCAGCATATCAGCACCGCCCAGACTATAACCTGCCATGACCTGTGAGATTTGCATGACCTGTTCTTGATAGACGATAACGCCATTGGTGTTTTCTAAGATGGGTTCAAGATTGGGATGATCATAAATGACTTCCTCACGACCGTGCTTACGGTCGATATACATCTCTACCATGCCTGCATCAAGCGGGCCGGGACGATAGAGCGCACACATAGCGATGACATCTTCGATATTGGTTGGCTGCAGTTTGGCCAAATACTTTTTCATGCCCATACTTTCTAGCTGAAAGACGGCGGTTGTTTTGGCATCTTGCAGCAACTTATAGGCTTTAACATCATCGAGTGGTAAGTCTTCTAAAACCAATGCGGGCACGTTTTCTTTGGCACGGCGTAAGTTGATATTCTCAACCGCTGCGTTGATGACTGTTAAGTTACGTAGACCCAAAAAGTCAAACTTTACCAGACCGACAGCTTCTACATCGTCTTTATCAAACTGGCTGACACGGTGCCCATCGTCATCACAATAAATCGCACTAAAGTCCGTGATTTTATGCGGTGCAATCAGTACGCCACCGGCATGCTTACCGACATTTCGGCAAACGCCTTCAAGCTTAATCGCCATCTCCCAGATCTCAATGGCATCTTCATAGTCCATATTGTCAGGATTAGAGATTAAGTCTTTGAGCTGTGGTTCTTGCTCAAGCGCTTGGCTGAGGGTGATACCAGGTGTTTTGGGAATCAGCTTAGATATTTTATTGGCCAAAAAGTATGATTTGCTTTGTACACGCGCCACATCACGCACCACCGCTTTTGCGGCCATCGTACCAAAAGTAATAATCTGTGAGACCGCATCACGACCATAGGTTTGCGCCACATAGTCAATCACGCGATCACGACCTTCGATACAAAAGTCGATATCGAAATCGGGCATCGATACACGCTCAGGGTTCAAGAAGCGCTCGAATAGTAGGTCGTAATGAATCGGATCAAGGTCGGTAATATTGAGCGCGTAGGCGACCAAGGATCCTGCACCAGAACCACGTCCAGGTCCAACAGGCACGCCGTTGGCTTTTGCCCAGCGGATAAAGTCCATAACGATGAGGAAGTAACCGGGGAAGCCCATGGATAAAATAATATCCAGCTCGTAGGCGAGGCGCTCATCGTATCTCTGACGAAAGTCGCTCCAGTTATCTGTACGTGCTTCGACAGGAAAAAGCTTATCTAAGCGTTGCTCAAGACCGCGCTGCGACTCGGCCCGAAAAAACGATTCAATCGTCTCGCCTTCAGGGACAGGGAAGTCAGGCAGTACATTAATGCCCAGTGTCAAAGTGACATTACAGCGGGTTGCCAAGCGTAAGGTGTTATCGACCACCTGCGGAATATCAGCAAACAGCTGCGCCATTTGCTCTTGGGTTTTGAGGTATTGCTCATCTGAGTAGGTTTGCGGACGACTGGGATCAGCTAAGACATAAGAGCCTGCGATACACACGCGGGCTTCATGCGCATCAAAATCCTCTTGCGCCAAAAAACGCACATCATTGTGCGCAATGATAGGAATATGGTGCTTGGCACCTGAGTGAATGGCTGCTCTAATAAAAGCGTCCTCGCCTGAGCGATTGGTACGCTTGATGGCAAAGTATAAACGATCGCCAAATTGCGCTTGCCACTCGGTGAGCAGCTCATCGGCTTTTTCTGGCATAGAGCCTACCAGTGCTTGACCAACGTCGGACTTTTCGGTCAGTAGAACAATCACACCTGCCGCATGTTCTAAAATATGGCTACGCTTGATAACAGGGACGCCATGATTGACAGGGTCAGCGCGACCTTCGGTAAACCCAAGAGACACGATACGGGTAATGTTTTGATAGCCTTCGTTATTCATCGCAAGTAGGGTGAGGCGCGTGTCTTCATTATCCATGATGACTTCGCTGCCTATAATGGGCTTGATACCCGCGCCTAGGCAAGCACGATAAAACTTCACCGTGGCATATAAATTGGACAAATCAGTCAAAGCCAGCGCCCGCTGATTGTCAGCTGCCGCCGCTTTCACGAGCGGCTTGATGCGCACGATAGAATCGGTGATGGAATATTCGCTGTGGATACCAAGGTGTACAAATGCCATAGAAGACTCTTACTAGTACGATCAAAAGAAATAAGCTAGCGATAAAATACAGGATGATTATCAATCATTTGTAGTGTTATCGAGAGGTGGTTAAGACCTCGGTAGCCATGTTGATACGTTTTAAATAGGGTCGTTAATAATAGCATTATTTGCTACCGACAGCCACTAATTGCAAGGGTTTAATCTGAGTGAGTGAATCTGTTTTCTTATTTATTAATGTGAAATACTGCTGCGTTTTATCTCAATAGTTGATAGCATAAACATTTGTTTTTAAGCTAATGTAATAATATGCCAATGTCACTATATTATTCACACAATCAAAAAAAGACGATAATACTATGAGTAATATTACTAAGCTTCCTGCATTTGGCGACATGTTAAATGCTGGAATACAAACCATAAAAAACTTAAGCACGCGAAATACCATCGGTCGTACCGTATTTTATAGAGAATTTGAAAAACTAGCACACATCGTAAATGACCATAAAGATATTAACTATATGAGCAACTACGATATACGTCATGAATGTCATGATGGTTCACCCTGCTATGACGAAATTGTTGACTTGATTTTGTTATGTTTATCTGCGATGGGCTTGGTCAAGGAAGATAAGTTCAGTTTGGTTCCTAACCTCAATCAGAATTTTGCTAATTTTATTACTTTTGATGAAAAAGTAACGCCCAAAAATATCATACGTTTAGACCCTTTTGGTAAAGTTTATTTTTGGCTAGCGGGCAATAACTTCAACCAATATATAGGGGAAGGTATTCCAAATAGTGACTATATTGCTAATTTTAAGCGCTTTGATAACAAGGCTTTTGCTGACTTGCAAAAAGTGAATATTGCCGCCTATGGTAAAAATGGTGATGCACTTATTAGTCACTTAATCGATGAAACCAAACGTCGAACTTCTATATTTATGAATAATTATGCAGATGCTACGGTTGGAAATGATTTTGTCAAAGTAACGCCTGATATGATTATGGCTCAACTTGAAAGCTTATCACCGTTGCAGTTTGAGTGGTTTTGCTTAAAGCTAATTGAGAGATCCTTGGAAATAGAAAGTCCTGAGAGTAATCTAACCTCTCGTCACACAGGACGGTCGAACGATAATGGTATTGATGGACTTATCATTCAGGATTTTCCAGATGGCGAGGTGCACAATTACTATATACAGGCGAAGCTTTATAGTAATGGCAACAATATATCGAATGGTGACTTAAGGAATTTTATAGGGGCTTATCCACCACAAAAAACCAATCATCATGGGATTTTTATTACTACCACAAGCTTTACCAAACCTGCGCAAGATTATGCTAATTCGACTGACTCACATAGCCTTATTTTAATTGATCAACTGAACTTGATTGAATTGATGATGCAACATAAGGTAGGTCTGAAAGAGGTTAATGCCAGACCCAAAATGTTGTTGGATAATGAGTTCTTCGAAAGAATCAAATTATACTGATATATATCAAGAGGGTTTTATCACACTGCATACATAAGAAGAGTCGCTATGTTTGATAGCGACTCTTTAGGATAATTAGATGTGGGTATTATTGAATCAGTATCCAACCACCGCTGCATCCACAATACGGGGATCAGAAGATCCATACAGGCCGTTTGGTGTGAGCATAATCGACTGCGTGGAGCCCATGGCGGACTTTGGACTGACCGTGTGCCCCATAGATTCAAGCTTTTTGACTGTATCTACATTGAGCGCTTTTTCAATCCGAATCTCATCAGGGAGCCATTGGTCATGAATACGCGGTGCGTGAGTTGCCTCAGCGATATTCATATCATGGTCGATGACGTTAGAGATAATCTGGGTGACCGTGGTAATAATGCGACTGCCCCCTGGGCTGCCCGTAACGATATACGGTTTGTTGTCTTTAAATACCAGCGTTGGACTCATCGAGGAGAGCGGACGCTTATTGGCTTCAACAGCATTGGCGTCACCACCAATCAATCCGTAACCATTGGGTACACCCGGCTTGGCAGAGAAATCATCCATTTCGTTATTTAACAAAATACCTGTGCCGTCAGCCACGAGACCAGTGCCATAAGAGAAGTTCAACGTATAGGTGTTGGCGATGGCATTGCCGTCTTTATCCACAATAGAGAAATGCGTGGTTTGATCGCTCTCATAAGGGAGCGGGTTGTTTGCTTTGATGGTCGCGGCTGGCGTGGCTTTATTTGGATCAATCAAGGTGCGCAGGTTATCCGCATAGGCTTGTGACGTTAGGCCGCTAGCAGGTACGTCGATAAAGTCAGAATCCCCTAGGTACTCAGCACGATCTGCATAAGCCAGTTGCATTGCTTCCGCCATCAAGTGAATGGTTTGTGCGCTGTTTTGACCATAGTCCCCCAGTGGATAGCCTTCTAAGATATTTAATATTTCGATAATGTGAATACCACCAGAGGAGGGCGGTGGCATAGAGACAATCTCATAACCACGGTAATCACCTTTGACAGGCACGCGGGCGATGGCTTCGTAATCGGCTAAATCCTGCAAGCTCATGCTACCGCCTGCTTCATTGACGGCTTTTACGATGTCACGCGCGGTTTTCCCTTTATAAAATCCGTCTGCGCCTTGTACCGCGATTCGCTTTAGCGAGCGGGCAAGCTCAGGCTGCTTTAACCGCTCACCCGGTTGATAAGCGCTGCCATCAGGCTTGAAAAATACCTTTTTGGTGCTTGGCCATTTTTGCAAGCGATCACTCAAAGCAGTGAGCGATTCGGACAAGCCAGCGGTAACCTCTATACCGTCTTCTGCCAATGCGATCGCTGGTGCCATGACTTGCTCGCGGCTCATGGTGCCATGCTCTTCTAATGCTTTTAGTAGTCCTGCGACTGTCCCCGGCACCCCAACGGCTAAGCCATGATAACGAGATAAGTCACTGACTGCGTTGCCCTCATCGTCGAGATACATATCGCGAGAGGCGCTACTTGGTGCTTTTTCACGATAATCGAGTGCAACCGTTTCGTCTTGCTTGGCATCATAAATCATCATAAAACCGCCACCACCGATATTACCAGCACGTGGTAAGGTCACTGCTAAGGCAAAGCCAACCGCAACCCCAGCATCTACCGCGTTACCACCGTCTTTCAAAATCTGCAAACCGATGTCAGAAGCAAGCGCTTCTTGGGTGGCGACCATGCCATTTTTTGCCCATACTGGATGATGTATGGCATCTTCAGAGTAGATAGCTTGGTCGCTATTGGTATTGTTTGACGTGGTTTTGAGAGTACTGGTTTTTGCCCGTGTGATGCGTTTGGTTTCAGATAGGACAGTTGGATTGTCCGTCATGATGGCTAGGTTTATCTCGTTGGTATTAATCGATGTGTTATTGACCGCGGGGCTGTTGGCTGAAACGGTTGGCTCTAGCGCATGGGCTGAGACAGACAGTAGTAGCGCACTCGTAATCAGTAAAGCACTAGATTTTAACTTATTATTAGTCTTTGGGTTTTTTTGCTGAGTCATTCGATGCTGGTGAGATAATGATGGTGACATCACAAAGTCCTTTTTGGGCGAGTAGAAAAAAAGAGGGTATCAAATAAATACGCTTAAATAGTAACGAAAATATCAAATAGTAGAAAGTTGTTTATCATCTTTATGATTTGAGTTTTTATATGATGTGCAATGTGAGCAGTTTTCTATCGAGATATACATAATTAGTGGCATATGAATTGTGCAGAGAAGCTCACTAACCAGTGAAGATTTTCTTTAAAAATAGGTCTTAATATTACTAAATTGTAACGTCTTGTGATATAAAGTACAGTACTAATGTATATCCGTTAACAACTGGCTATTTATACAAAGAGATTCCTATGTCATCAAACCATGTTAATAACCGTAATCGACAGTGCCACTCTGAGATAGCGAGTAATTATTCGTCTATCATCAACAATAAAAATAATAATGGTCATGTATCCCAAACAGGCAAATTAACCTCTATTGCTTTGCTGGTTGGTAGTGCATCGCTTTTGCTTACAGGTTGTCAATCAAATCCGACTGCCTCAGCGGATGTGGCAGCCTCCAGTACCCTTATGGATTTTAGCACTGCAAACCCTGCTCAGAGCCAACGTCAAGGCCGCGCTTTTACTGCTAGTCAAGATGCCCAAGCTGAGCGTTACGCGCAACTGTTTGATCAAGAAAAATATCCTAATATTGAACACCAAGCCAAGGCGCATTTATTGGCAGCGGTTCGCCAGCATTTGGCAACACAGCACGTGGCCGTCGCGCAAGCCAATTATCAAGCAGTACCATTTATCGATGCCGATAGTATTGATGCAGGCTCAAGTAGCTTACTTAGAACGATTATAGAGACCTATGCATATCAGCCTGAGGGAATGTACGATAGTAGCGATGATGAGCCAGACAGTGATGACCACAATTATGATGGGACAGAAGACGCTTTAGAGTCGGATTATCCTAGCGACTACATTGACGAAGAAAAAAAAGCTGAGCAAGAGGAAAAAGCGATTGCGGCCATACTGGCTGAAGCAGGTGAAAATGAGCCAGCAAGTGCTGATGAAGAGCACGACTACGATGCAGAAGACCGTGATAGCGACGATTATGCCAGTGATGACTATTCTACTGATGAATATGATGAGTACGGCGGCGAGACTGGAGGCGTGCTCTCCGGCATGTCGGGGTTGAACCCGAAGACAATGGCGGCAAAATATGAAGCCATGCAAATGGCAAAACAGCAAGCCAAGACAGAGCCGACCAATAGCGAGGAGCTATCAAGGTCTTCTACTGGCTTGATTGGTAACATACTGACGATGTTCAGCCGCACTCCTGAGCAAATCGCTGCATCCAACGCCTATCAATACCAGCACTTGACGTTCAATAGCGTCAGTCAGTACAACCCAAAACAGCGACAATTACAAAGCGTCTATAGCTACGACTATACCACGCCAACGATCAGCTCATCTATACAGATACCAGTGGCATTTGATTTTAACAACAGCAGTGTCACGCTCGACCCATCGGCAATCATGCCAATCGTTGCGCTCGCCAATCCCGAGAACACCCCATTACCCTCGCAGATGGCCTCACATACGGTCAGTTTTGGTTTGCCTGAAAGTATCACGGCGCAGTTGCCGCCAGCAGTGCTCTATGATGCGGTGCTCAATGCCATACAGAGCAGTATGGCAGAATTGGCACCTGAGCATTTTAGCGCCGTAGACATCAGTGGTGATGCGTTTGCTAAAGAAGTTGGTGCGACTCAAGCAGTAAAAGTTTATTTTGGCAGTCAGCAAAGTGGTGAAATGATTGGTAAGACTCTGAAATATGTGACGAAATCGTTGCAAGAGTATGTAGATGCCAACCCAGACAAATATCCTGATGGAGCCATCCTAAAAGCCGCGCTTGCCAAAGTTCAGCTGTACAACAAAGGCTATCAAAGCGCGGATGTGGGTTCGTTAGTGCAGCTTATCGAAGCCATTGGCCCTATCTCTTTTAATCAGATTAATTACTATTATTTAGATGGATCAGATCGCCTGCTTGCCAAGCAGCAGCGCGTCAATATCGGTGGTGATTTACTTGGCTCTACGACGACCATGCTCAACCAAGTACGTTATGATAAATCTAGCTTTAAAAGACATGCCCTAACGCCATTGCTGGCAGAATCGTTTGGCTCAAATGCGGTAGCGCCTATCGATGGTAATGCATGGATAGCAGCGCAGCGCCAGAAAAAAGACAGGCTACAAACGGCACGCTATGCGCGCTACGATTATGAGGATGGCAGCTTAGAGACTGATTATAGTAGTGACGAATACGACAATCGTTATGGTGCAGAATCAATCGATGAGAGCCGTATTGGCGATGCTAAAGATGATAATGAAAAATAGAGACGACGTCGCATTATCTGATCGCATTTACGCATATGTCTATTAAGGATAAAAAATGAAAACAGTACATCAAACGCTTACACTACATCTGTCATCTATGATGAAAAATCACTTATTATTGATCAGTACATTGCTGTCAGGAGCATTACTCTTAACGGGTTGCCAATCTGCCAATTTGAACCAGTCAAATGCATTGACCGTTAAGCAATTACCTAGGGCGTGTCATCAATTAAGCCAAACGACACAAGAAACTAAGTGAATGGCACTAAGGAAATGACTGGCTAACTTATCATAGCGAGTGGCAATCGCACGATACTGCTTAATCTTGGCAAAGAAGTT
>NZ_CAJHAR010000025.1 GCF_904846415.1 Psychrobacter piscatorii
GGCAATACTTTACCCAGCATTGGCAAGACTGGTTTCCAGCCATCGGCTCATACCCTAACTTCGCAAAGCACTGCGCCAATCTGTGGCAAGTCAAACAGCAGATACAAGATAAAGTCAGTCAAATTGAGGGCCGTGACAACATCCATTTTATGGATGGTTTTCCGATACCCGTCTGTCATTATGGACGCGCTTATCGGCATAAAAACTATCAAGACTTAGCGGCTTTTAGCTACTGTGCGGCTAAGCAAGAGAGGTACTATGGCTTTGAAGGACATTTGCTTGTTAATTTATCTGGCATGATTAAAGGCTTTACCGTTGCCCCTGCCAATGTTGATGAAAGAGCGGTTGCCCCAGAAATCACCACTCATATTCATGGGCTACTTGGCGCTGATAAAGGGTATATCAGCCCGAGTCTGACATCGTACTACGACGCTCAAGGAGTGGATTTACAAACGCCACTCAGAGCCAACATGAAAGAGGATAGACCCAAACCTGTGGTAAGGCGGCTAATGAAAGCTCGCCGTATCGTTGAAACAGTCATTGGTCAGCTATCAGAACGATTTAATATACAAAGAGTGCGAGCAAGAGATTTATGGCATTTGTCTCATCGATTGATTCGTAAGATTCTGTCGCATAATCTGTGCTTTGTACTCAATAAAAAACTTGGTAACCCGCCTCTTCAGTTTGATTTGCTTATTTCAAGTTGAGAGTGGGGTATAGGTCATAAAAAGCTTGGTTTATAATGTCCAACTTCACTCAATAAAAATAGGATGTACTTTTAATGGAATACGACAATCAGTTAAAACGCATAAAAGACGGTTCAGGATTTATTGCCGCGCTTGATCAAAGTGGCGGCAGCACGCCAAAAGCGCTAGAAAACTATGGTGTCAGCGGCGATGAGTATGAGAATGATGAGGCTATGTTTGATTTGGTGCATGAGATGCGTGCCCGTATCATGACGTGTGACTGTTTTGACAATGAGCGCGTACTGGGTGCGATCTTATTTGAAGACACGATGGAGCGCGACGTCAATGGTAAGTCGACCGCCAACTATTTGTGGGAAGACAAGCAAATCGTCCCATTTTTGAAAGTAGATAAAGGTTTGGCGGAGCAGATGAGCGGCGTACAGGTCATGAAGCCGATGCCTAATTTAGACCTGTTGCTAGATAAAGCAAAAAACTATCCGGTATTTGGTACCAAGATGCGCTCAGTCATTTATGAGCCAAACGTCGATGGTATCGAGCTCGTTGTACAGCAGCAGTTTGATGTGGCAAAACAAATCATCTCAAAGGGCTTGATGCCAATCGTTGAGCCAGAAGTCAACATCGACAGTGCCCAAAAGCATGATTGCGAAGTACTGCTAAAAGCCGATATCCTACGTAATCTGGAACGCTTAAATGACGGTCAGCAAGTGATGCTCAAGCTGACTTTACCTGAAGAGGCTGGGTTTTATCAGGAACTGGTAGACCATCCAAAAGTGCTCAAAGTAGTGGCGCTATCAGGCGGTTATAGCCGTACCGATGCGTGCGCGAAGCTCAAAAAAAACCCGGGTATGATTGCCAGCTTCTCGCGCGCCTTTACCGAAGGGCTGAGTAAGCAGCAAAGCGATGAAGAGTTTGCTGAGACAATTAATGCTTCAATTGAAGAGATTTATCAGGCATCGAAGGTTTAAGTTTACAATAACGAGATTCACAATAAATGAGACATATAAAAAAGCTTGAACCTAATATGATTAGATTCAAGCTTTTTGCTTTTTATAGATAAATTAAGCTTTAGAAGGTTGTTTGTAAGGAGACATTAGCACCTTGACTGTCGTAATTATCACGCCACTCGCCACGATAACCTACAGATAGCTTAGTATTGATGGTTGGTGTATAGCTCAAGCCAATGCCTGCAATACCAATCTCGCTTCCAATTTCTTGCCCAATAGTGGTGAATTCATCGTTAGGCATGTTGATGAAACTTGCCGTAATATCAGAGCGACGATCGCCATTTTCGATAGCCGCTGCCAGCTGTCCTGTGAGCGCAAGCGTTGGTGTCAATGCTTGTGATAAACGTAATCCTGCAGTCCAGCGCATTGACTCGTAGGTGTTGTCATCGACATTCAAGTTATAAACGCCAGCACCTGTTTCACGATAGTTGTCGCTCTCAGCACGCGCATAGTTGACTTGCGCGAATGGAGTCACATTACGCTGCTGAGTGCCAATACGATGATCAACACCTAGTCCTGCTTGTAAGGTATCAACAGAGTAATCAGATTGTGCAATAGCATCCGTTAGTAGGGTGATATGGCGTTCACCTTCGACATCACTGCGACCAGCACCTGCATGGAAATTTAAAGCAGTTGCATCACTGACCGCATAATTACCGTAGCCCAGTACTTGCCAGTTTTTACTGGTCAACTCTTGATCAAGATTGGTGCCATCAGTATCAGCATCACTTTTGATATACGAGAAGGCAACACCTAAATTGAGATCGCTATTGATAGGAGTATCTAAGCCTACAATGGCACCATATCCTTCAGAGTCATAACCGGTAATACCGTTTTCGGCATCATGGCTACTGTCGTCACTAAGCAGCTGAGCCCAAAGGTTATGCTGAGGAGTGGTCTGGCTATGGTCGTTAATAGCATCAGTCGCTGCATAGTTAGCATCAGTGATGATGCGATTGGTCGCGCCCATAAATAATGGCTGTAGCTGATTGGCAGCAGTCGCAAGCTGTGCCTGATTGAAATTGACGGTAGAGCTAATCAAGCTATCAGCCAATACATTATCGCCGTCCGTCACACGGTCTTGGATGGCTTTATCTAACACATAGGCGATGCCTGCGTCATTACGTTGAGACTGAGTGTTTACTGACTCTACAAATGTAGTATCACCAACTGGCGGCTCAGGCGTGACCACTGGCGGTTCAGGTGTAACTACTGGCGGTTCAGGTGTAACTACTGGCGGCTCAGGCGTGACCACTGGTGGCTCAGGCGTAACTACTGGTGGTTCAGGTGTGACCACTGGCGGCTCAGGCGTAACTACTGGCGGCTCAGGCGTAACTACTGGCGGCTCAGGCGTGACCACTGGTGGCTCAGGTGTGACTACTGGCGGCTCAGGCGTAACTACTGGTGGTTCAGGTGTGACCACTGGCGGTTCGGGCGTAACTACTGGTGGTGTGCCCATTTTTAAATGAACGGCATTAGCATCACTATAGTCGGCATAAAAGCTAACCAACGGGCTATTATCATTAACGGCAGTGAACTCGCCCTGGCGCGTAGTGGCTTTGACGATATCTTTCCATTCATTACTGCCAGTCATATTTTTTATAGCTTCAGAAGCATATACTTTTAAAGTACCTTTGCTGATATCAGCATCACCATTGACAACTAATTGGCCATAACTCTCTAGGTTACCTTCCTCTTCGATATCAAGGGCAATACCTAGCGTTTCATTTGCCGCCATAGTATAGTTGCCGTTTAACTCAAGAACACCTTCTGTAATTAGTGTCTCACCTGTCCATTGCTTGCTATTAGAAGACATGGTTAATGTACCAGTACCAACTTTAGCAAATCCTCCTTTTACATTATTCCAATCTACATAACCTACATTACCCGTTAATACTGCATTCGGATCGATAGCGATATCGTTTTCAAGAACATCAAGTATCAGACCATTTGAACCAATTTTAATAGGCTGTTTATCAGTAAAATTAGCAAAAAGATTGGATTGATTACCTTCAACAGTCAAATCAGCATGATCGAAATAAACATCAGATAGTGTTGAGTTAATACCACGTGAAATATTATCGACTGCTAAAAATCCGTTATTAACGACTCTTAAACTTCCTGACCCTTCATTACCAACTATAAGGTTGCCAGCATCGACAAGAGCGCTATCAATATTGAGCTCACCGATACCCGTTGTGGTATTACCAATAATGATATCTTCTGAGACCTCCATTCCAATAGACCAAGCATCGTCATCAGTGTCATAAGTGTTGTTAATGTTTACGACCCCTTTGCCTTCTCCGCCTATTACGAGACGCTCACTATCAATGCTACTCGTAAAAAAGTTTGAACCACCATCTAAATTAACAGTACCAACTCCTGTTGTAGCGTCTCCCACTGTCATAAGGCCATTTACGGATACACTACCCTCATTTTTAACGTCAAGTGTACCTGTTCCAAGTAAACCAACAGCTAGACCATTATTACCAATGCTGATAGTTGATTTATCGAGAACAACTTCACCTACAGAGCCTTCGTTATAGCCTATACGCATCTGGTTTGCGGTTAAGCGAGACTGTTCGGTTAGTTTCAAGTTTCCTTGCGTTTCTGCCCCTACCAGAACTTCATTTGTAATATTAACGATAGCGTTGTCAATATCTACATTGCCTGTATTGCCACCTTGGGCATTGAGCTCTTGATTGCCAATCCAAAGATTATCTGCCGTAACTGAACTATTGCTCTTTACCGATAAATTACCACTCCCGTCGTTTTGTCCAATGAGTATGCCTTGAGCATTGAAAGAACTACCTTGGCCAGATACTTTAATGGTGGCATTGCCTACCACGCCAGTAATGTCATTGACAATAACAGTGCCTTTATTGTTAATAAATAGCTCTGAGGGCTGTCCTGCCTCTGTTTTTTCTAAAATTAATTTGTTGACTACTAGTTCAGTTCCTTGATTGCTAACCGTATCATTTTCAACAAAATACACATCATCATTTATAGTCGTCGTCTGACCGTTGTCATAAGTAACTGCCAGTGCCGAACCAGAAGCACAAAGCAAAGCCACAGCTAATGGCGTAAGTAGAAGCTTGGTAGCGACTTGAGATTTACCAGATGACTTACCACGAGATTTGGCAAGCTCAGACACGCATTGATAAACACCTAGAGAATGGTTAAAAACGACGCGATAGACATGGTTCATATATATACCTTGATAGTAGAAAGAGAGAACATAACAATTGCTTGTAAAGTTACCCGTATCTTACTCTAAGCAATGGATTTGTCTATCTATTTTTACACAAATGTTTATATAATTGATTGCGTATATAAGGTGATAATTTTATTACCATCAAAAAAGCCCAAACCTGACTATGAGGTTCGGGCTTTTTTTAGACTATCTGAAAGGTGCTGGTTATTTACACCTCCTTATACAACTGACGTCCTTCCTTATTATATTTTTCCATCATCTCAGCCATCCCTTGACGGACTTCCTCAGCACTGGCTTCCCCAACTTGTCCCACCAGTTCTGTATCGACTTTCTTGATCAAATGATCCGCATCGCTTAAGTCGCCTGATTGCGGCGTCACTTTTTTATTAGCGGCATCTTTATCCAGTCCTGCTGCATATTCACGCACGTTTTGAGTGATTTTCATTGAACAAAATTTCGGACCACACATGGAGCAGAAATGCGCCGACTTGTGTGCGTCTTTTGGCAAGGTTTCATCGTGATATTCGCGTGCGGTATCAGGGTCGAGCGCCAGATTGAACTGATCGTCCCAGCGGAATTCAAAGCGCGCTTTGGATAGTGCATTATCACGTGCTTGCGCACCGGGGTGACCTTTGGCAAGGTCAGCAGCGTGTGCCGCGATTTTATAAGTGATGATGCCGTCTTTGACATCTTTTTTGTTCGGTAGGCCTAAGTGCTCTTTTGGCGTCACATAGCACAGCATCGCGGTACCAAACCAACCAATCATTGCAGCTCCGATGGCGCTAGTGATGTGATCATAACCGGGAGCAATGTCAGTCGTTAATGGCCCTAAAGTATAAAACGGCGCGTCAGCACACAGCTCAAGCTGCAAGTCCATATTTTCTTTGATACGGTTCATCGCCACGTGTCCAGGGCCTTCAATCATCACCTGTACGTCATGCTCCCATGCCACTTTAGTCAATTCACCAAGCGTGCGTAGTTCACCGAACTGCGCTTCATCATTGGCATCTTGCAAGCAACCAGGACGTAGGCCATCACCTAGACTAAATGCCACATCGTATTGCTTCATAATCTCGCAGATATCTTCGAAATGCGTATATAAAAAGCTCTCTTTATGATGGGCGAGACACCATTGCGCCATGATAGAGCCACCGCGTGAGACGATACCCGTCAAGCGCTTTGCGGTGAGCGGTACATAGCGGAGCAGGACGCCTGCGTGAATGGTAAAGTAATCCACACCTTGCTCGGCTTGCTCAATCAATGTATCACGGAATATCTCCCACGTAAGGTCTTCTGCGACGCCATCGACTTTTTCTAATGCTTGATAAATGGGTACCGTACCAATTGGCACAGGCGAGTTACGGATCAACCATTCACGAGTTTCATGAATATGATTACCCGTCGATAAATCCATAATAGTATCCGCGCCCCAACGTGTTGCCCACGTCATTTTAGAGACTTCTTCATCAATAGATGAGCCTAGCGCTGAGTTACCGATATTGGCATTGATCTTGACCAAAAAGTTGCGCCCGATAATCATTGGCTCAGATTCGGGGTGGTTGATGTTGTTGGGGATGATTGCGCGTCCAGCTGCCACTTCATCACGGACAAACTCAGGGGTGATAATTTGTGGCGTATTGGCACCGAAGCTCTCGCCATCGTGTTGACGCATGTCGGTTAGCTCGTGCTGTTTTTGCGTCTCACGAATGGCGATATATTCCATCTCAGGCGTGATGATGCCGCGGCGCGCATAATGCATCTGCGTGACGTTCTGTCCTGCTTTGGCACGGCGCGGTTTGTCAATATGAGCAAACCTGAGGTTAGCAGTGCTGATATCACGAGCACGCGCTTGCCCGTATGAGCTAGATAGACCGCTTAGTTGCTCGGTATCATCGCGCTCAGCGATCCAGTTTTCACGCAGTTTTGGTAGACCGCGGGTCAGATCAATCTCGATGTTGGGGTCGGTATAGACGCCTGAGGTATCATAGACATAAAAAGGCGGATTGTGCTCGCCATCTTTATCACCCGTACCGCCAACTGGCGTATCCGCCAAGCTGATTTCACGCATCGGCACTTGGATATCAGGTCTTGAACCTTCAATATAGACTTTGCGCGAGGCGGGTAGGATACGGTGTAAGTCGCGTGCATCTTCTTCGAAGCGCGCATCGCTTGCGGCCCGGTGGGCAGGCGTTTTTAATGCGTCTGCTTTTTTATCTGCTTTGGTGTCTGTTACGAGGGGTGTATTATCGGCTGGGTTATGCGTTTGGGCTTGTGATGCCGCTGAGGCACTGTCGAAAGAGCTGCTGTCTAAAATAGTCATATGCTGTCCTAGCGTGTTGGTTTTTGAATAAAAGCAACACCGCCAGTAGCTGCGGGGACAAGCAGTCGTCATTCAGACAAATTTATATTATCGACACCTAACGGCGATCAAAAAATATCGTCGCGGCTAATGGTCATCAAATAGTGGACGCAGCTTTCTATCTTTTCCCGTTATCTACTTATGCGACACGCATACTCAGACAATAGCGATGATAAAAAGGTATTTCTACGCGTCCTTTGTCATCAATAACAAAGTGCTTAAGACTTCCCTGCGTCGGTACTAACCGCATCAGGTTCGGCGGGTGATCTCTCAGCGAATGTAGATAGGCGGCTACTTTTATCAATGTTTAACTATAAACGTTTAATAAAGTAGGCCAATGCTACACCGCACCCCGAGTCTGTCAGTGTTGTAAATCCCCTTCATACTAGCAAAATTCTGTGTTAACGGCTAATGATATTTAAATGAAAACATCAGACTTTGAGTTTGCTGTCCGGTCTGGTGATGAGTACAGACTCTTAGTAATGGTTATCAAAATTACCTGATATTACTGAGACTTAGAGTGCTTATCTGAATATTATGTAAAGCGGATGAAAGATTGTAGAGGTTGTCATTAAACTGTCATAAAGATTTGGCAAGATAGCACGCATATCACAAACAATGCTTTTTTATATCGTTGTTAAACTTCAGGAGTCCTACATGCGTTATTCGTTATTAGCAGTGGCCGTCAGTTGTACATTAATGCTTACGGCGTGCAACAAGTCAACAGAGACGACAGAACCAGCTGCTGATACTAGCAGTAGTGCCGCTACCACGGCTGAAACAACCACTCAGACTCAGGCAACGCCTTCTGCTGACACCGGTTTTAAATCTGCTGAAAATATCGCAATGAATATCACGGGTGCAGGTGCGTCATTCCCGCAGCCTATCTATGCCAAATGGTCTTATGACTATAACGCTGCTACTGGCGGCCAAGTCAACTATCAGTCGATTGGCTCATCTGGCGGTATCAAGCAAATCCAATCAAAAACCGTCGATTTTGGTGCTTCTGATGCGCCATTGACGCCAGAAGAGCTTGAAGAGTCTGGTCTTATTCAGTTCCCAACCGTTATCGGCGGCGTTGTGCCAATCGTTAACATCGATGGTGTTGAGCCAGGTCAGTTGAAATTAGATGGCGAAACCTTAGCAAATATCTATTTGGGTAAAATCAATAACTGGAATGATCCTGCGATCAAAGCCATGAACCCAGATTTGACTTTGCCAGATGCGGCCATCACCACGGTATTCCGCTCAGATGGTTCAGGTACGACGTTTAACTTCACAGATTATCTAGCCAAAGTGTCACCAGATTGGAAAGATACCGTTGGTGTTGATAAAACGGTTAAGTGGCCAACGTCTGCGACTGGTGCAGGTGGTAAGGGTAACGAAGGCGTTTCAAGCTACGTCAACCGTATGAAAAACTCTATCGGCTATGTTGAGTATGCGTACGCCAAACAAAACAATATGTCACATACGGCATTGAAAAACGCAGCGGGTAACGTTGTTCAGCCATCTGCTGAAACCTTTGCAGCCGCTGGTGATATCGACTGGTCACAACAAGAAGGCTTTTATAAAGTCATCACCAACTCTGAGACGGATCAAGCATGGCCGATCGCTGCTGCTACTTTCATCTTAGTCCATAAGCAACCAGAGAATCCTCAGCAAGTTGCTGGCGTGTTGAACTTCTTTGATTGGGCTTATACCCAAGGTGATGATGATGCCATGGCATTAGATTATGTCCCATTCTCTGATACAGCAGTGGCCTTATTCAAAGAGAAATGGAACGAAGTAAAAGGTAGTGATGGTCAGCCAGTTTATAAGGCTGCTCAGTAATCTCCCAATGCTAGCCATTGTTTATTAATCTCTTTAATTCCCTCTTAAGCCACTATTCTCCGGTAGTGGTTTGAGAGGTTTTATCACAGCAAATTTGACCAAAAGACTAATCGCGATATTTCACGATAACCATTAGTAATGATACAAGTTGGGTTTGCTGTCATAAAACGAAATAAACATTCTGGTTTTTTGAATTCACCCATTCAATGCTGAGACACTTATGACAGACTTAAGGTCCCAACTGGCTAAACAAAAACGTTACGACGCTTTATTTGTCAACTCTACTAAAGCGTTTGCCATACTCGTCCTCCTATCTTTAGGGGGCATTTTGGTGTCTCTTATTGTTGGGGCATGGCCGAGCATTCAAGAGTTTGGTCTGGGATTTTATACCAGTAACAATTGGGATACGGTCGCCAATGAGTATGGTGCACTCGCGCCTATTTACGGCACCTTAGTGACGTCATTTATCGCCATCGCTATCGCTGTGCCAGTCAGTTTTGGTATCGCGATATTTTTGACCGAAATGTGCCCAAAGTTCCTGAAAAAACCACTTGGTATTGCCATTGAGCTATTGGCAGGTATTCCTTCTATCATTTATGGCATGTGGGGCTTGTTCGTATTTGCGCCTTTCTTTGGTGAGCACATTCAGCCATGGTTTATTGAGCATGTTGGCCCGCTACCGATCATCGGTAAGCTGTTTACAGGCGCGCCCATGGGACTAGGGATGTTTACCGCGTCTTTGGTACTTGCCATCATGATTATTCCTTTTATCGCCGCCACCATGCGTGATGTCTTCTCTGTCGTGCCAGATCTACTCAAAGAATCCGCCTACGGTATGGGTGCGACGACATGGGAAGTCATGTTCAAGATTATCCTGCCTTATACCAAAGCTGGTGTCGTTGGCGGCGTAATCTTGGGACTTGGTCGTGCATTGGGTGAGACGATGGCAGTGACCTTCTTAATCGGTAATGCGTTCAATATCAGCCCAAGCCTATTTACCTCTGGTGTGACCATCACCTCGGCATTGGCCAACGAGTTTGCCGAAGCGTCGAGCGAGCTGCATTTGGCATCTTTACTACATCTAGGCTTAATCTTGTTTGTTATCACCTTCATTGTGCTGTCTTTGGCCAAATTAATGCTCATGCGCATGGATCACAAAGCAGGTAATCGATAAGTCTGAGAAGGACTTATGAGACCTTGATAGATATTGATAAAAGATATGGGAAATAAATAGTATGCCTGCAAACAATGTGATGAATGCGCCAATGTCTACGAAGCCAAGCAGTGCTGGGCGTTATAACAAAAGCTTGTACAACAAGCGCCGCTGGACCAACAAGCTGGGTTTGGGCTTTGCTATGTCAGCGATGGTGTTTGGTCTATTCTGGTTGTCATGGATTTTGGTGACACTGTTTGTTGAAGGCTTTCAAGGCATGGTGGAGTTGCCAATCTTTACCGCTGATACACCGCCGCCTATGAGCCCAGGTGGTTTACGCAATGCGATCGTCGGTTCGGTGATGCTAGCGTTTTCAGGATTGTTTATTGGTGCGCCTATCGGCCTGATGACTGGTATTTATTTATCTGAGTTTTCTAAAGGCAGCATGCTTGGCAAAGTGACCCGTTTTTTGAACGATATCTTATTATCGGCACCATCTATTGTCATTGGTCTGTTTATATATGCTTTAATGGTAAAAGGCGAAAGTTTCTCTGGTTGGGCAGGCGCATTGGCATTGGCATTGATTGTTATCCCAGTCGTCGTACGTACCACTGAAAACATGCTGAACCTGGTACCTAATAGCTTGCGTGAAGCGGCTTATGCACTTGGTACACCCAAGTGGAAAATGGTCACGCAAGTGACGGTTAAAGCTGCCAAAGCGGGACTGACGACAGGGGTGTTACTGGCATTTGCTCGAATCACTGGTGAGACAGCACCGTTGCTATTTACGGCGCTCAACAACCAGTACTTCAGTACCGACATGGGTCAGCCGATTGCTAACTTACCCAATACCATTTATCAGTTTGCGATGAGTCCTTATGATAACTGGCATACGTTGGCATGGGCAGCGGCGCTGCTGATTACAGCATCTGTCTTGGTGTTGAATATTCTGGCAAGATTTATTGGAAATCGAGGTCAGGTCAAATAAAGACCGATATCGCTGCACAGATACCAAGCGTTTACTTATACTTATATGAAATACACTAAGCTAGGTTGGATAATATTATGAATGATGTCGCAAGCAAGGTCCGCACAGAAACGACTGCTGATCGCTTTAACAATGCAACAGACAGCCTGTTAAACAGAACCATGTCTAAAAGCTCGCAATCACAGCAACCAAATACTGCTGAGTTCAATAAGCAAAGTATTCATGATATTCCCAAAAATATGCCTAAAGCAAAAATGGAAGTTCGCGATCTCAATTTTTATTATGATGATTTCCAGGCGTTAAAAAACATCAATATTGATATAGCAGAAAAGAAAGTGACCGCCTTTATCGGTCCGTCAGGTTGTGGTAAATCGACGCTGCTACGTACCTTTAACCGTATGTATGATCTCTATCCAGGGATGCGTGCAGAGGGTGCTATCAATCTTGATGGCAAAAACATCTTGGGTAAAGACGTCGATGTTAACTTGCTACGCGCGCAAGTCGGTATGGTGTTTCAAAAGCCAACGCCGTTCCCGATGTCTATCTATGACAATGTCGCCTTTGGTGTCAAACTCTATGAGAAGCTCAGCAAAAGCGAAGTGGATGAGCGCGTGGAGTGGGCACTAAAAAAATCAGCATTGTGGCCAGAAGTGAAAGACAAACTAAAAGCATCAGGTCTGTCATTATCAGGTGGTCAGCAGCAGCGTCTGTGTATCGCCCGTAGTGTCGCGACCAAACCTGAAGTATTGCTGCTCGATGAGCCAACGTCTGCGCTTGATCCTATCTCGACAGGCGCTATCGAAGATCTGATAGAAGATCTGAAAAACGACTATACCATTGCCATCGTTACCCACAACATGCAGCAAGCGGCGCGGGTATCAGACTATACCGTCTATATGTATCTGGGCGATATGATCGAGATGGGCGAGACCGATCAGATATTCACCAAACCTACCCAAACCGCGACAGAAGATTATATTACTGGTCGCTATGGTTAAGACTGATTAATTAGTACTAAAGAGCTAATACTGAAGTTGGGTCGTTTCACCCAACCAGCATATCGCGCTACCAAAATATAGATTTCAGGGAATCCCTCTTATGCAAAGTGATAAGCATATCTCCAAAAGTTTTGACCAAGATCTTGATGAAGCCATCCGTTTGTTCTTATACATGGGTGATAGTGCTGCCAACCAAGTGGCCAAAGCGATCCATGCACTTATTGATAGAGACGAGACACTGGCGCAAGAGGTCATCGAGATGGACTTTGATATCAACCGAATGGAGGTTGAACTCGATGAACATATCTTATTGTTGGTTGCTAAGCGTCAACCTGCTGCAGGAGATTTGCGTTTAGTCATGTCGATCAGTAAAGGCGTGGTAGATTTGGAGCGTATTGGTGATGAAGCCGTAAAAATCGCGAAAATGGCAAACAGAATCGCGGCACAAGGCAAATCGTCTTACGGCTATGCTGAGGTACAGCACTTGAGTAATCAGGTAAGACTGATGCTTAACAACGCACTAGAAGCCTTTAGTCAATCGAATGCTGAGCAAGCGTTTGAAGTCATGCGCAATGACAGTGTGGTCAATAACGAATATCAGTCCGCTATTCGCGCGCTGATGACTTATATCATGGAAGACTCAAGACAAGTCTCAAAGGTCATCAATATCATGTGGATTTTGCGCTCGCTTGAACGTATCGGTGATCATGCACAAAACGTGGCCGAGCTAGTCATCAATTATATCAGTGGTCAAGATGTACGCCATTCAGACTACGCCATGGTCGAAAAAGCAGTGCAAGAAGCCAATGATCGTTTGGCTGCTCGCCAAGTGAGCACAATGTCAGTCGCTGACTTTGAATCCTTAGAGAGTAATGACGACTGATAGCGCCCAAATGCTACCGCCTTAATCATCAAAAAACGCGCTTACTATAGCGCGTTTTTTGATGATTAAGGCGTGGGCTAAGACTAGCTTTCTGGTGTCCAGCCTTGGGCGCGTTCATAGTCTTCATTGTCCAAAAACTTATCACGCTGCTCGGTCAAGAATTTTTTGGCTTCAGGATCCATCATGCTCAAATGGTTCTCATTGATAAGCATGGTTTGATGTTCTAGCCACTCTTTCCATGCCTTGTCAGAGACTGTTTCTTGTAGCTCCTGGCCTTTTTTGTTAGGGAAGGGCGGATGCGGCATTTTTGGCAGTTCTTGCTTATATTTGCGGCAAAATACGGTATTGGCTTGGGGATTAAAAGTCTCAGTCATCAGGTGTTCCTTATTTATTATATTAGCGGGCAAGTTAAATAATCATATAAGCCTATGATAACGGTCTTGGTCAATTTAGCAAAGGGTATCTCGTGTCTCTTATTAAACAGACACAAATCTGCAGGGTGTTATCAGTAGGTCTTATCTTTATTCTGATTTATCATTTCATATCATGCAGACAGAGCAAGCGCGAAAAAGGTCGGGTAGCTGATAGTAAGTTATAGTTAATTCAGTTTAAAAGAGATACAAGGCAACCGAGCACAGATGTAACTGTGATACTTCAAGTGAGGTTAACGCTGTAGCTCTTTTATAGAGAATTGACTATAAATAAAAAACAC
The DNA here is from genome assembly GCF_904846415.1 of Psychrobacter piscatorii. GTDB lineage: Bacteria > Pseudomonadota > Gammaproteobacteria > Pseudomonadales > Moraxellaceae > Psychrobacter > Psychrobacter piscatorii. The sequence continues at coordinate 13,849 of NZ_CAJHAR010000025.1, forward strand.
CCGCATCAATAGCGGGTGTCAGATATATAGCGATAAGTGAGCTTTGGCTCAAAACGGTCTAATTAGGCAAAGGCTTTTAAGCGAGCACGGCCATTGACCACTGCTTGCTTAACTTGGTTTGGTGCAGTACCGCCCAAGTGGTCACGGGCTGCTAGTGAGCCTTCTAGCGTGAGATAGTCAAAGACATCCTCACCAATGGCATCACTGAATTGCTGCAATTGTGCCAATGACAAGTCACTGAGATCGACGCCTTCTTTAATGCCTAGTGCAACCGCATTACCCACGACTTCATGCGCATCACGGAACGCAACGCCTTGACGCACTAGATAATCTGCTAAGTCGGTAGCAGTAGCATAGCCTTTCATTGTCGCAGCACGCATACTTTCTTTATTTGGGACAATGTTGGGCAGCATATCAGCAAAGGCAAGTAGTGAGCCTGTCAGTGTATCGACACAGTCAAACAAAGGCTCTTTATCTTCTTGGTTGTCTTTGTTGTAGGCGAGTGGCTGGCTTTTCATCAGGCTGAGTAATGTCATCAGCTGACCAAAGACACGTGCCGCTTTACCACGTACCAGCTCAGGCACGTCAGGGTTTTTCTTTTGTGGCATGATCGATGAGCCAGTACAGAAGCGATCTGGTATCTGCACAAAGTTGAACTGCGCTGACATCCACAGAATAATCTCTTCGCTCATACGTGACATGTGCATCATCAGGATAGAAGCGGCTGAGGTGAACTCAATCGCAAAGTCACGATCTGAGACCGCATCTAGAGAGTTTTGACAGATACCTTCAAAACCCAATAGCTCAGCGGTGATGGTACGATCAATCGGGAACGTCGTGCCAGCGAGTGCGGCGCTACCAAGGGGCATCTGGTTGATACGGCGACGGGCGTCAACCAAGCGCTCGGTATCGCGATACAACATCTCAAACCATGCCATTACATGATGCCCAAAGCTGACAGGCTGGGCGGTTTGTAAATGCGTAAAACCAGGCATAATAGTATCAGTATGTTGATCAGCCAGATCAAGCAAGCCGCTTTGTAAGCGTATGAGCAGTTCGATAATATTATCGGTTTCTTCACGCAACCACAAACGAATGTCGGTCGCAACCTGATCGTTACGGCTACGACCCGTGTGTAGTTTTTTGCCAACAGCGCCTATAATATCAGTGAGGCGTGATTCGACATTCATGTGTACGTCTTCGAGGGCGATTGACCAGTTAAACTCACCTGCCTCGATCTCGCGCAATACTTGATGAAGACCGTCGATAATGGTGGTCACTTCATCAGCAGTCAAGATATCGCATTCTTTGAGCATCGTTGCATGGGCAATCGATCCTTGAATATCGTGACGAGCAAAGCGTTGGTCGAAGCCGACAGAGGCGGTAAAGGCAGCCACGAAGCTGTCCGTCGCTTCACTGAAGCGTCCGCCCCACATCTGCTGGCCCTGAGTGCTGGTAGGGCTGTTTTGTGCATCTTTGTTTGTTACTGAGACATTCGTGCTAGAATCAGCAACAGATGAACTTTTACTTGATTCGGGATTACTAAGGTTTGAAGAATTGGCGTTCATATCGGTACAAGACAAGTCAAGAGAATAAGAACTCGAGTATAGCAAATGATGAGGTTGCCTTACTAGCTACGCGCTTAGAGTTTTTTATTCCAAAACTCATGGAGATCATGAGGCCTTGGCAGTGGCTGACATATATTGCTTTTTGGTCACTGTTTCTCACGGTGATTGAGCGTCATGGTCTGTCCAGTTGGTCGGACTTTATCATCAAGCTTGTTGCGCGAACCATACAAAATGGCTTGACCGTCATACCTGCATTATACTTGGTAGATTATCTGCGCCCTGTCTTCAAAAATGCCAGTATTCCGAGTGTGAGTGTGCGTATCGTCATGCTGATGATGTTTGCCGCGACGATTTCTATGGCTTTAGTCGTTTTGATTTTGATTAATATGGGTTTGATGGAATATGATCGTCAAGCTTTTATGACCAATCTGTTTTTCAACACCGTACTGACTGGCGGTTTTACCATTGTGTTTTTGTTGTACTTTTTGCGTAACCACCGTGAGCTTAATGCGCTCAAGCTGTCGTTTGAATACAAGTTAACTGCACAAAATGACTTAATCAAAGCTCGTACCGCCCCGCACTTTTTCTTTAATACTATTAATACACTGGTATCACTAATTGAGTCTGATCCACCAAAAGCCTCTGCTTTATTACAACACGTTTCTGTCTTATATCGTGCCAGTTTTAGCGGCGAACGTGAGATTAGCTTTGAAGAAGAAGTTGCGCTTTGTGAGCATTATCTAGCGATTGAGTCTAGCCGTTTGGCAGACAAGCTCGAGGTCAACTGGGATTTGCCTGATGAAGATCTCATGTATGACATGGTGATCACGGCACTAACCTTACAAAGCGTACTGGAGAAAATGCTACTCAATGTGGTTGAGATAACCACAGAAACCATTCATTTTAATATTAAAGTCACTTGGCAGCAGCACAGAGTAACTATTCAGATCGACGTAGAACTTCCCAAAAGAACCTTAATCATTAACCATGATTTGCGTCAGCATATGAATTTTTATATTCAAGCGGATCGCTTACGCGCTTACTTTGGTCAAAGTGCTGATATTCAAAGCACGGTTACTAGTAACCACATCACTACCATTATTGACTATCCCTTACAAGATGTCAGTTTATAATCCTTCCTCTTTTACCGTTTTTCATTAGGTTCTCAGACACTATATTCTCACTATAAGATATTGTGGCATACTTATTGCATCGTCTTTTATATCTATATGGTTATTGCGATTTTTATCTGGCAATTATTGACAATGAGTGGTTAATATAAAAAATATGATGCAGAAAATTTCACCATATTGAACTGGCCAGTACATTCGTCATACCATCGAAACATATTCAGTAGAATTTGAGGTGGGAGTTTACATGCGTATCGTAGTTTGTGATGATGAGCCTTTAGCGCGTGAGCGTTTGGTCAGAATCGTACAGGAATCAGGTCATGAGGTGGTTGCTCAAGCTACCACAGGGGCAGAAGCTATTGTCGCCGTGAAAACTCAGCAGCCTGATATTATATTATTAGACATTCGTATGCCTGAGATGGACGGAGTGCGCTGTGCCCAAGAGCTGGACAAACTTGAGCATCCACCAGCCATTATATTTGTCACCGCTTACGATCATTATGCGATAGCGGCACTAAAAGCCAATGCAATCGGTTATTTATTGAAACCGGCAAACAAAGACGAGCTATTAGAAGCACTGAACAAAGCAAAAAACCTAAACGCGGCGCAATTGAATGAAATTCGCAAGCTTGCAAATCCAACGGTGCGTCCAATACGCGAGCATATTGCTGCTCGTACTCACCGCGGTGTAGAGCTGATTAAACTTAAAGATATTTACTATTTTGCAGCAGATCAAAAATATGTCAAGGTACGTCACAAAGATGGCATTGTATTGATTGATGAGACCCTAAAAGAGCTAGAGCGAGAGTTTGACGATCGTTTGTTCCGTGTGCATCGCAACGCCATTATCAATCTGAATTTTTTAGACTTTTTAGAAACCCTAGACGCTGGACAATATCAGATACGTTTTAAAGGAATCGATGAGACGTTAGCCGTGAGTCGTCGTCACCTGCCAGCCTTACGTGACAAAATTCAAAGCATGTAATAGGATGTTTTCGGAGCGACATAATCATCCCATATCATCAAACCCTTATTTATGCTTAAATAGGGGTGTTTTTTTGCGCCAGCATTTACTATCTCTGATGTGAGTCGACCATTTTTTGTGGCAAGTTTTCCCAATCGCTTAGCACCAACTTAGCACTGACATTGTAGCATCGAGATTATAGTATCGAATTTATTGAGGCCCTTTATGAGCAATCCGCAGCAACCTGCTTTGACTACCTTAACCATCGCCACGCGTCAGAGTCCTTTGGCTCTATGGCAAGCCGAGCATATTCGTGATCGCTTATTGGCGCTCTATCCTGAGTTGACAATTGAGTTACTAAAAATTGTCACTAAGGGTGACAAGATTTTGGACACACCTTTGGCCAAAATTGGCGGTAAGGGTTTATTTGTCAAAGAGCTTGAGCAAGCATTGTATAACAAGCAAGCAGATATTGCGGTACATTCGCTAAAAGACGTACCAATGCAGCTGCCTGAAGGCTTGACGCTAGGTGTCTACTGTAAGCGTGCTTCACCAACTGATGCTTTTGTCTCAAATACTTATAATAGTATTGATGAATTGCCGCAAGGTGCAGTTGTTGGGACCTCAAGTTTGCGTCGTCAATGTCAGATCAAAGCCTACCGCCCAGATCTACAGATCAAAACCTTGCGCGGCAATGTTGGTACGCGTTTGGGCAAATTAGATGCTGGTGAGTATGATGCCATTATCTTGGCGACCAGTGGCTTGCAGCGTATTGAATTAGATGAGCGGATACGTGGGCAGCTAGATATTGATGCCTGCTTGCCTGCAGTTGGTCAAGGTGCGTTAGCCATTGAATGCCGTGAAGGTGATGACGAGGTGTTGAAATTACTAGCGCCACTTAACGATGATAAAGCGCGTATTCGCCTTATCGCTGAGCGTGCGCTTAACCGTCACTTAGAGGGCGGCTGCCAAGTACCGATTGCAGCCTACGCAGTGTTGCAAATGGCTGATGAAACCAGTGCTAATAATGATGACAATGGTGAAAACGGCAATAACGATAACGGTAATGTATTGTGGTTACGTGGCCGAGTGGGTCAAGCGGATGGTAGTAAGCTGTTAAAAGCAGAAAAGCGAGTGACATTGGTTGGCACACAAGACGAGCAAGAGGCGCAGGCAAATCAACTCGGTATTGATGTTGCCAATATACTACTTGCTGATGGTGCAGGGGCTATCTTGTCAGCGATTTATCACGCTGAGTAACGTATTCGCTTTGTCATACTGAGTCATTGATTGACATATCCAATGTTTGGTCGATGATTCAGTCAATTCTACAAGCCTTTTGTCATGGTACATCTATGTCATCAACGTCAACTAAAGCTAGGTCTACTCATAAAAATCAATCCAATGATGGGTCAGTGCCAAAAATTGTCATCAATACACGACCGATAGCACGCGCTGCGCCATTGACGAGTCATTTGCAAGCAGCAGGGTTCATGGTGGTTGAGATACCGATGTTGACGTTGCAACCGCGTCCAACGACTGACGATGACCTAGCACTGATGCGTGCGTGGCTAGCAGGTGAATATAAGGCTCTGGTTATCATAAGCCCAACGGCGGCCACTTCGGGATTGAATGTTTGGCAGTCACTTGTGCAAAGTGAGCATGACGATAATAGTCATGCGAAAACGGAAAATAAAGCAGCCAATATAGCTTCTGAAGTTTTGGTAGCCCCAAGTCAAATCATTGCAGTCGGTCAAGCAACCGCTGCAGCATTGACTCAAGCCAATATAGACGCGACCAACTATCAAGTGCGACAGCCTGAAGTTGCCAATAATGAAGGTATGCTAGCAATGCCTGAAATAGACAGTTTGCAGGCGGGCGATAAGCTGCTGATATGGCGCGGACTGGGTGGACGACGATTATTGGTCGATACCTTACAAGCACGCGGTGTACATATCGATAGTATTGCGTGGTACGAGCGTACAATGCCTACCGAGGCAATGACTCAGTATCAGCAGTGGCAACAAGATTTTTTTGCATGTAATCAAACGACAAATACAACATCAAAGCAAGCAAAACCTATCGTCGTCGTGAGTAGTGGCGCTGCTTTTGAGCATTGGGCGAGCATCGTCAAGGGTGCAAGAGAAAAAATGTCAGAACCAAAACGTAGTAATGACATAATGAGTGATGCGAGAGATAGTTTACCACTCAAGCTAGCTGACTTTTCTTATGTCGTATTGGGTGAGCGCTTAGCAGATATGGTTGCAGCACAGCGCCTGAGCTATTGGCGTGTAGAGGATTTGGCGCCAGACACCATTCTATCAGCCATCGCCACCAATACTTAGAGCATGTCCCTATTTTAAAAATGGTGATAAAAATGAGATAAATCACAGGCAAACAATGAAAGTAGTGAAGACAATATCAAGATATTGACCAGCTATTTGACGCTGTTTGTCAAAGATTTAGCTATTTTTAGCCCATTTAGTGACAAACGTTTGAATTGGGGACACGCCCTAGTTTTATAATTTCTATTTGACTTAAATATGTTTATACCTACCCATCACGGTACTGTCTTATGCCAATGAATTCTGAGTCTTTATCTAAGGATCCTTCTGCTATACAGCAGCGCCGGCAAGCAAATATCTTGCTGCTGCGGATGCAGTGGTTGGTCATTTTGCTGCTTATCGCGGCATTACTCTGGCTCTATATTAGTCAGCAGCGTTTTCAGCACAGTGTCAATGAGCGCTTGCAGAGCAATGAGCAGGTTGTCAGTCGTTTAAACGAGATGGACGATCGTTTATTTGCCATGAGCCAGCAGACGCTACCAGAGCCCAGAGTCAAAGCCAGTAGCCAAGCGCAAAACCAGCTGGATTTACTACGCATTCAAATAAAAGCCGCTGACAGATTACTAGCAGACAACAATGATAGTGCCGCGATCGAGTTGTTGCGAGGTTTGCATTGGCAATTGGCGCAAAGCAGCAACGAGATTGCACCTGCATTGACCGTCGTAATCAAGCAAAGTTTGCTCAAAGACATCGAGCGACTACAAGCGCAAAGCTCACAACCTAGCCCATGGCAAATACAAAATCTTGCGATTCAAAACATTCAAGAGTTTTTGCATAGTCATGAGCGCCTCGGCAGCTACGAGGGTGCTGATATTCAGCGCCGAGAGCTAGTGGATGCAGCAACTGAGGGTGACCAAAAGCGTGCAGTCGCGAACCCGCCTACTCAAACGTCAGCGCGTAACGACACGACATTAACGCGTAGACAACTGACGATTCATGAAGTCATCATGACATTGAATCTGGCAAGTCAAGCGAGCAATATGCGCGAGCAGGATCAACTCATCAATTATTTAACCCAAGCGCGCAAACAGCTAAAAACTTTACTACCTAAATCATCGGTTAGCAATGGCAAAAACTCCGCGCAAGTTGGCGCCATTGGAATAGTACCAGTAGACAAAAAATTAATTGGCGCAGAAAATAACTTAGAAACCATGAACTCGCCTAGTGACATACCAGAAGTCATTGCTTGGCTTGACCAACTGATTGCCAATGCTCCTAAGCCAACACCGTTATTAACCACACAGATTTTGGATAAACCACAACCTTAATCGATACGGTTCGAAACAGCTATATATAGACAACATGAGACACAAGGTAAGTTATGACCAATACGAGTGAAAAGCCAGATTTTATGTCTGAGGTAGCAATTGATCGACCTGAAGTACTGGCGCATTATCCAGTGATTCATTATCAGCCGATTCATTGGGGTGAGATGGATGCCTTTAATCATTTAAATAACGTGGTGTATTATCGTTATTCTGAGTCAGCGCGCATTGGTTATTTGCACGCGTTAGATATGTTCGATGGCAGTATGGTCACCGTCTTGGCACAGTCGAGCTGCCAGTACTTACACCCAGTGACCTATCCTGATACTTTGTTATTGGGCGTTCGCTGTCAGCGTCTAGGTAATACCAGTATCGCAATGGAATATAGCTACTATAGTACAGCACAAAACAAAATCGTTGCGACCGCTGATGCCGTCGTAGTACGTCTCGATAGTGATGGGAAAGGTAAGTTACCGTGGACGACAGAAGAACGCGCGCGCTTACTAGCATTAGAGGCAAAATTTGGTCATACCCCTGAATTTTAGATAAAGCTTTACCTAATCAATAGTTAAAAGCAAAAAAGGCACGCTAATATAATATTAGCATGCCTTTTTTTATGACTGTTTATTAGTCAATTTTTCAAACAGGTTTTAGTTGTCTTGCGGGGCGTGCACAAAATCTACGACATTTAGATCGAAACCTGATAACGCATAAAACTTCATGGGTGATGACAATAGACGCATATCACGAACGCCTAAATGACGTAATATCTGTGCGCCGACACCGATACTGCGATAAGGCTGCTGGGTGATGGTCGATTGCGATTCATTATTCGCGGCTTGCTCTAATGCATCCCCAAGATCGACCGGTTGATGATTACCAACCCAGACCAAGACACCGCGCTCTGAGGCGCTGATCTCTTCTAATGCTGACTGCACGCTCCAGCCGCTACGACCTGTCATATCATTTTTGGCGGCAAATAGATCACGCAGTGGGTGGAAACCATGCACACGTACAGTACTGACGCCTTCGCTCACATCACCTTTGACCAAGGCTAAATGAGTTTCTTCAGCACCAAACTCGCGGAAGCGATGCAACGTAAACGTACCATGCTCAGTCTCAAAAGGACGGGTTTCAACTTCTTCTACGGTTTGCTCATTGGCAATACGGTAGTTGATGAGGTCAGCAATCGTACCCATTTTGATATTATGTTCTTTGGCAAATATCTCAAGGTCATCGCGGCGTGCCATGGTGCCATCAGCGTTGATAATCTCTACGATCACTGCTGCAGGCTCTAAACCCGCTAGTCTAGATAAATCGCAACCTGCTTCTGTGTGGCCTGCACGGTGAAGAACACCGCCGTTTTGTGCCATGATTGGGAAAATATGACCAGGCTGCACGATGTCTTCTGGCTTCGCTGCCGATGAAACGGCTGCTTGAATGGTACGAGCGCGATCGGCAGCAGAGATACCAGTGGTGACGCCTTCAGCGGCCTCAATCGATACCGTAAAGTTGGTGCTAAACTTTGCTTCATTGCGATCCGACATCAGCGGTAGTGCCAATTGCTGGCAACGCGCTTGTGAGAGCGTTAAGCATACCAAACCGCGCGCGTGGGTGATCATAAAGTTAATGTCTTCAGGACGAACATGCGTCGCTGCCATGATGATATCGCCTTCGTTTTCGCGGTCTTCATCATCCATCAAGATGACCATTTTTCCGGCACGAATGTCTTCGATAATCTCAGGAATCGTATTTAAACTCATAGTAAGTCTCAATATTTTATTATTAATAAATATGTGTGATTTGGAATATAAAGTGTTGTCTGCCTATTGTAGCAGTAGTTGGTATCACGCGCTGTTGCTGTTGAGCAAATCACATGACCATCACAGTAATCAAATATAGAAGTAGTTCATGACTTTTATATATCATTCTTAATACATTTTAACGGTTTTTACCCCAGCGTGCTGACACAAAGCTGAACTATCACGCTTAGTCTTTTAAAAATAGGGTTAAATATTATTAATGGCTCATACGTGTCATTTCTAAATCTTTTTTGCAAAGTTGGGCGTTATTTTTAGGCATTACTGGTTTTAGTCATTACTGGCGGCTTGGTTCTTTAACCACTCCATAAACTGTTTGCTGTGCTGCTCGCGTTGATTATCTGCAAACTCGTAAAAACTCGTACCTGCTAAATTATCTGGTAAGTAGCTCTGAGGGTAGTAATGGTTAGGATAATCGTGCGGATAAGCATACCCTTGACCGTAGCCTTGATTGCGCATCAGTTTGGTCACGCCATTACGCAGATGTAGTGGCACAGGGGAGGCGTCTTTTTCTGCCAACGCCATCGCTGCATTGATTGCTTTATACGTGCTGTTACTCTTTGCACTGGTGGCTAAATAGACCACCACTTGCCCTAGGATAATACGCGCTTCTGGCATACCGATGGATTGCACACTGCGCAGGGCTGCATCAGCGAGGAGTAGAGCGTTTGGATTGGCATTGCCGATATCTTCACTGGCTAAGATTACCAATCTGCGCGCGATAAAATCGGCAGGCTCGCCGCCAACGAGCATCCGCGCCATCCAATAAAGTGCCGCGTCAGGATCTGAGCCACGTACTGATTTGATTATGGCTGAGATAATATCGTAATGCTGCTCGCCATCTTTGTCATAACGTACCAACGCGGTCTGCGCCACTCGGCTGACCAGTTCGTCATCGATGATAATCGGCGATTGCTTGGCATCCGCTGTTTGAATCGCCAGCTCTAATAAATTTAGCGCTTTTCTTGCATCGCCGTGGGCCAGTTGACTGATGGTGTCTTGTGCTTGCAAGTCGATGGTGAGTCTTTTGAGTACATTGTCTTCCGAGAGTGCCCGCCGTAGTACCGCGCTGATTTGCTCAGGCGTTAATGGCTCTAGACGATATACTTGGCAACGTGACAAGAGCGCGTTATTAACACTGAATGAGGGATTTTCTGTGGTGGCGCCAATCAGCGTGATATCACCAGACTCTACCGCGCCCAATAATGCATCCTGCTGCGCTTTATTAAAACGATGAATCTCATCGATAAACACCACAGGTGACTCAAATGCCAGTGAGTCTTTACTATCCAATACTTCGCGCAACTGCTTGACCCCAGTATTCAATGCAGAAAGCGCATGAAAAGGTCTATTAACTGCATCCGCCAATAACATTGCGATGGTCGTCTTACCGATACCTGCTTCGCCGTGCAAAATAATAGAGGGCAGATGCCCTTGTTCGACCAAACGCCGTAAAGGTGCGCCAGTGGCCAAAAGATGCTCTTGACCGATAATAGCAGCGAGAGAAGCAGGGCGCATACGCTGAGCAAGAGGGGTGTCGGCATGAAAGTTAGGCGGCATAAGTTTCTCTATTGAAAAATTAAAAAACGGTCCATTGGCTACAGTGGCGGCCATTGAGAGATTTTATAGTCAAATCTAAATAACGACATACTAGTCTATAGTTATCACTTTTATTGAAATTACATGCGTTTGTTCCTTTGGGATGATTCTCGCAGCAACTTCGCCATGATAATTTCGCCATGACAATGAGTATTAGACATCAGCAGTCAAAGTAGGCTAATTTATAAATAAGGTACTTGCTATAAACAATACACGCTAGGCTAACGCAAAAATATGTTAATGAAAGCTAACGAAGCGTATAGCTTATGTCCCCAGCACTTTAGTTTTAATGATTCATCCATATTAACGGTTCAATGGTAACGATCAGAATGGTTGATCAAATATCATTTATTATCACCAGCCTAGCAAATATAAGGTATTACACTGATGATGTCTGGACAACCTCTCAAGCGCTTGCTTAATCGATATTCACGTAGCAGCGTAAAAAAGCAGCAGTCGCGTTGTCTGACAGTTGGTGAGATCGCGTTGGCGCGCTCGGTATTCGGTGACAGTATCAGATTAGATGAAGTACGACTAAAAACCACTTGGTGGGTTCTCAAAAACTATGCGGTAAGTCCGAATGGTAATATTTACTTTAATCCAGCCGATTGGATCGATGATTTCAGTGCGGCCTCGCTGGGCAAGCAGAGCTGGCTCATCCACGAGCTCACTCACGTGTGGCAGCTACAGCAAGGATTGAAAGTCGTACGCGGTGCCCTTATCGATCGGCGATATGACTATGTACTAGAGACAGGCAAGTCGTTTTTTAAATATGGGATCGAGCAGCAGGCGCGCATGGTTCAAGATTATTTTGTTCGTCGTCAGCGCGGACAGGACTGCCAAGATTTAGAGGCCTGTATACCATTTTTGACTGTAAATCCTCTCACTGACATAAAAAGTGCTAATCACGCTTCTAGCGCTTAGTTTTTGTCTGATATGAGATGAGCTACCAATCGATATTATGCTTCTATTATGACTGATAGGTCAGTAAGGTCTCTAACAGTTATCAAATAGCGCCGGCCCGACACCATTTTAGCTTTTTACATTTTTGCTTTATTAAAGGATACGTACTCTCATGCTTCGACTTTTGCCAGTAAAGCCTCATATTGATACTTCTGCTAGCTCAGCTCTGGCTGCAGTAGCGCTAACGGGCGTACTATTTCTGACCGGCTGTCAGCAGCAAGCTGACGCACCGCCTGTACCAGATGAGACTCAGACAACTGAAAAAACAAGCGCAGAGGACAGTCAACCTATGCAGCAAAGTGATTCTGCTGCGGCACGTATAGAGCAGTTTCAGCCTATATACGTTGCGCAAGCGCAAGGGCTACAGCGTCGACTACAAGCAGAGTACGAGTCACTGCAAGCGGCAGATGCTTCAGATAGTGAAGAGTCACTATTACTGAGTGAGGCGACTAACGATTCTGCCACTCTTACAGAAAATGCGAATGGCGCCAACCCTGAACCATTACCAGCTGATAGTCCAGTAGAAGCTAACGCTACCAGTGAGGAAGGTTCGGATGTAGAGATAAATACAAGTACCGAAGTTGGTGAGCGTGATTTGACTGTGCTAAAGCGTATCAGTCTTGAGCCGCGCAAACCGATTATATTGACGGAAGAGCAGATCATCGAGCGATATCAGCAAACGATGGCAGCGTTATATCAGCCTGTGACTACGCCACTCAGTGCAGAGGATTCTGATACGCTGATCAATATAGCGACCTTAGTACCTCAGCTGTTTGAACATGCAGAGATTGCTGGAAGGGTCAGTGCAAAAAGCCCCGCGCTGGCTCGGTTGATTATTCAGCATCAAGTATGGGAGCAAATAGAAGCGCAGCAAGTGGTTGATATGCAGCAAATGAAGCAACAACAGCAGCAAGAATTTGAAACGCTCATGACCAAATTCAACGATACTATTAAAGGGTATGACGAGCAGATTGCTAAATATGAGCAGACTTTGAAAGAGTTTCAATAATGGTTTGAATGATACTCATAGTAACGAGTTTGCCAATAATTGGATGAAATGTATCCAATAGCATCTATCCCATAGCAATAAAAAATCCCGCACGATGGCGGGATTTTTTATTACAAAGATACTATTTTTGCTTACTTACGATCTTCAACTTTCACAAAGTCACGGCGCGTTTCACCAGTATATAACTGACGTGGACGACCGATCTTGTATGGGGCGCTGTGCATCTCTAACAAATGGCTGATCCAACCTGAAGTACGAGCCAATGCAAAGATTACCGTAAACATTGATGTTGGGATACCGATGGCTTTTAAGATAATACCAGAGTAAAAATCAACGTTTGGATATAGGTTACGCTCGATGAAGAACGGGTCTTCTAGTGCAATTTTTTCGAGTGCCATTGCCAATTCAAGCTTAGGATCGTTGACACCAAGTGCTTCTAATACCTCATCACAAGTCTCTTTCATGACTTTCGCACGTGGATCGAAGTTTTTGTAGACACGGTGACCAAAGCCCATTAACTTCACTTCACGGCTTTTCACTTTTTCCATGAATTCAGGTACATTTTCAACCGTGCCGATTTCATCAAGCATCTCTAGTACAGCTTCGTTTGCACCGCCATGTGATGGACCCCAAAGGGCTGCGATACCAGCAGCGATACAGGCATAAGGGTTTGCACCAGTAGAACCTGCTAAACGTACTGTTGATGTAGAGGCGTTTTGCTCATGATCAGCATGCAAAGTAAAGATTTTGTCCATTGCACGAGTGATGACATCATTAGTCTTATAGTCTACATCAGCAGGGGTTGCAAACATCATGTACAAGAAGTTTTCAGCGTAGTTAAAGTCATTACGCGGATACATGAACGGTTCGCCTTGCGAGTATTTATAACTCATTGCCGCAAGTGTTGGCATTTTAGCGATTAGACGAATCGCTGTGATTTCACGATGCTCTTCGTTACTGACATCTAGGTTGTCATGATAGAACGCTGATAGCGCACCAACGACACCAACCATAATAGCCATTGGATGCGCGTCACGGCGGAAACCTTCAAAGAATTTACGCAATTGATCATGAACAGCCGTATGTTCGCGGATTTTTTCAAAGAAATCTGCTTTTTGCTCAGCGTTAGGGAGGTCGCCATTTAGCAACGCATACGCCACTTCTAGGTATTCAGCATGGTTTGCTAACTCGTCGATAGGGTAGCCGCGGTGTAATAATTCGCCTTTGCCACCATCGATATAAGTAATTTTTGATTCAACAGGAGCAGTTACTTTGAAACCAGGGTCATAAGACCAAAATCCTGATTCTTGCAAAGCAGCAACATCGATAACTGGGCGCCCTAAAGTACCTTCAATAATAGGAAGTTCGTATTCTTCACCATTCACGGTTAGTTTGGCATTAGTGTCAGCCATAAATTGCTCTCCATTGTTTTTGATTTGTTAGAATAAAATTACTGCAGACGTACACCTCACGTCATCATTGGTCAAACGGTAGAATGTGTTTAACTCGTTTAATACGCAAGGTATATTAGCAGCAATTACTTGTGATTTGAAAAAACTTTTATTGACCATGGGTCCAATTGGCACGGCCTAGCGGTGGTTGTTCGCTGTAATTTTTGTATCAAAATATGTCTGATTGGTTATTTTGCGCCAAACTTTCTGTTTATCAAAAATATTTACAACGTCAATATTGACGTTATATTTTTGGGTTTGTCGCAAAAACGCAGCAGAATTTTCGTAAAAAACGAGGCTAAAAACAGACAGGGCATGAGTAGCAGACAGGTTGAGTGTCGATCATAATTGTCAGAGGTAAGCGTTTTCCACATTCAGTATTGCATATATCTATTCGTTTGTTAATTAAGTGTGTGCCTTTATTACTTTAGGGATAAATTTGTAATTATCGCCCAGTCATTTTATAATTGCAGGAATTGACTGGCACTAGCTTTGTGCGAATTGATAAGTGGTCATGATATAGTGTCGCCTAGAGCTTACTTTATACATGCTTATTTACAATTGTCTGGTGTTTTGATAAACCAAACCGAATTCTGTGGTTTAAATGTTCTTGTTAACTGCTCTATTTTTAGATGCTCAGCACCAGTATTTAGTGCTCAGTACAAGGTTTATTTTGATAGAGAAGACATATTAACGTTGTCTGGCTATTCATACGACCAATAAAAATAGACTGGTTAGTCGATCTTACTCATGTTTATTTTCTTTGTTGTATAATAGATAGGTTGTTTTGTAGGCCTGTCAGCTCGACAAGCGACACTAAACAGCTTATCAATACCTTATATACATGATTCTTTCTTCATATTTAGCACAAACTAAAAGAAGTCAGCT
Organism: Psychrobacter piscatorii; assembly: GCF_904846415.1. Taxonomy (GTDB): domain Bacteria; phylum Pseudomonadota; class Gammaproteobacteria; order Pseudomonadales; family Moraxellaceae; genus Psychrobacter; species Psychrobacter piscatorii. The sequence continues at coordinate 28,851 of NZ_CAJHAR010000025.1, forward strand.
AGCTCTTCCTTACTTTATTCGTCTCGTGTGTTGCTCGATGCTCAACTGACACCATTTTTGTCAAGCGTTGATAGCAGATACAGGAGTATAACCGCAAAAAGGATGCCCGCTGTGAAAAGCAACCGACCTATTGATCTGCCTCTAAGCCAAGTGATTAGCGTTAATCGCTCACCGATCGCAATCGCCTCTATTTTGCATCGTATCTCTGGCATTATTTTATTCTTATTAATTCCTGTAATGCTGTGGCTATTACAGAACTCATTGGCATCGCCTGAGAGTTTTGAGACCGTATTTGACAACGTGCTTGTGCGCTTTTTAGCATGGATATTTGTTGCCGCCATCGCATATCACTTCGTGATGGGTATCAAACATCTATTTGCTGATATGGGCATGAACGAAGAGCTAAAATCTGGCCGCACCGCCTCTATGGTCAGTTTTGTCATTGCAGCGATTTTAGTTGTCGCGTCATTTATATGGGTGATGTTCTAATGATTAAAAATGATTCAGGAATCAAAAGTGCTACTGGTCTGACAGGTTCAGGCTCACGCGATTGGATTATTCAGCGTATTAGTGCTGTTGTTTTAGCCGTTTATAGTGTGGTGTTGCTGGGCTTCTTTTTGACCCACGGCGATGTCACGTACCTTGAGTGGTCATCATTCATGACTAGCCTGCCAATGCGTTTATTCAGCTTAGTTGCTGTACTTGCACTAGCTGGCCATGCTTGGGTGGGAATGTGGACAGTATTTACTGACTATATTACGACAGGCAAGCTGGGCTCAAGCGCAGCAGGTTTACGTTTAGTGCTACAGTCATTGATGATTATCGCTATTTTAGTATTTCTATTTTGGGGCATCATGATTTTTTGGGGCAACGGCTTTAGTGTTGTTGCTGTTTAATCATTGAGTGACCAGCTTTAATATTGATATAAGTATCTATATATAAAACGGATGCGCGCAGCTGGTATATCAGCTGATAGAGTAGTTTAAAAGTATCCGTTGATAGCCAAAAATAGTCATAGCATTGGACCAACAGCGCCACTATTTAGATTGTCGCTGAATGAGCAACAAGGTTGAGCGGATTTGGTTCAGTATAACGATAGATATGCAAATTAAGTGGTCAAAAACTGTTATATCCTCTTCTTTAATAAGTGCATGTAATGGCCAGATAAAAGCCTTTAAACCTGCAGTAAGAAGATTTTAAAACACGCTTTTCATTTACTTATACGCATTAACAGGCATTAGGAAAACCGTAATGGCAACTAGACAAGACAATACCATTAGTAATATTAAGACCCTAAACTACGATGCAGTTATCGTTGGTGGCGGTGGTTCAGGTATGCGTGCTTCATTGCATTTAGCGGAAGCGGGTATGAAGGTTGCAGTCCTGACCAAAGTATTCCCAACACGTTCGCACACGGTTGCCGCTCAGGGTGGTATCGGTGCAAGTTTGGGCAACATGAGCAATGACAACTGGCACTTCCACTTTTATGACACCGTAAAAGGGTCAGATTGGTTAGGTGACCAAGACGCTATCGAGTATATGTGCCGTGAAGCGCCAAAGGTAGTCTATGAGCTTGAGCACATGGGCATGCCGTTTGACCGTAACGAAGATGGTACGATTTATCAGCGTCCATTCGGCGGTCATACGTCGAACTATGGCGAAAAAGCGGTACAACGTGCGTGCGCTGCTGCTGACCGTACTGGTCACGCACTATTGCACACGCTATACCAGAAAAACTTACAGCAAGGTACTGAGTTCTTTATTGAGTGGATCGCACTTGATTTGATCAAAGACGAAGCAGGTAACATCAACGGCGTTATCGCCCTTGAGCAAGAGACAGGTACGGTTGCGGTATTCCAAGCGCCAGTTACTGTCCTAGCGACAGGCGGTGCAGGTCGTATCTTTGCCGCCTCTACCAACGCTTATATCAACACAGGCGACGGTATTGGTATGGCCGTTCGTGCAGGCATCCCACTACAAGATATGGAGTTCTGGCAATTCCATCCAACGGGCGTTCATGGTGCAGGTGTACTATTGACTGAAGGTTGCCGCGGTGAAGGTGCTATCTTGCGTAACAAAGATGGCGAAGCTTTCATGGAGCGTTATGCGCCAACCGTTAAGGATTTGGCACCACGTGATCTAGTATCGCGTTCTATGGACCAAGAAATCAAAGAGGGTCGTGGTTGTGGCCCTAATGCCGACCATATCGTTATGGACATGACCCATTTGGGTGTCGACACTATCATGAAGCGTCTACCATCAGTATTTGAGATCGGTAAAAACTTCGCCAACGTTGACATTACTAAAGAACCTATTCCAGTTATCCCAACCATTCACTATATGATGGGTGGTATTCCAACCACTATCCATGGTCAGGTAATCGTGCCGGATCTAGAAGCGGGGACTGATGAAGACGGTTTATATGCTAATGGTAACGTCGTTAAAGGCCTATACGCTATTGGTGAGTGCGCTTGTGTGAGTGTACACGGTGCTAACCGTTTAGGTACTAACTCACTACTTGACTTGGTCGTGTTTGGTCGTGCTGCTGGTAAGCACATCGTTGATGAGTTCCATCAAAATGACCATAACTACAAACCACTTGATCCGCATGTACTTGATATCACGGTTGGTCGTTTAGACAAATTACAGCAATCAACGTCAGGCTACAATGCGCAAGACGTGGCTGATGAGATTCGTGCCACCATGCAAACACATGCCAGTGTATTCCGTACGCAGGCCATGATGGATGAAGGCGTTGAGAAAATCTTAGCGCTGGGTGAGAAAGTCGAACAAATCCATTTGGGTGATAAATCACAAGTCTTCAACACTGCTCGTATCGAAGCGTTTGAAGTGGCAAACCTATACGAAGTAGCAAAAGCGACGATGGTATCAGCCGCTAGTCGCCACGAAAGTCGCGGCGCGCATAGTGTCTCTGATTATGATCGTCCAGAAGATGATGACTATGCACCAAACGGCCGTAATGACCATGACTGGATGAAGCATACTTTATGGTATTCTGAAGGCAACCGTATTATTTACAAACCAGTTCGCAAAGTGCCACTGACTGTTGACTATATCGAACCAAAAGTTCGCGTCTATTAATTTTAGACTATGTGCTCGATATAAACAGAAAGCTTAAACGTTTTATCCCTTATTAATTTATTAAAAAGGTGACCGCCAGCTACATGCTCATAGGAGTGCTACTAGGCTATTAATTGATATTCGATATTTGATTATCAGTAGTGATTAATAGCCAGCACTCAAATGTTGCAATCTTTGTATGCCCGCCATCACCTACGTGTGGAGTTTAGCATTATGAGCCGAGGTACTCGCACCATCGAAATCTATCGCTACGATCCTGATGTGGACGCAGCGCCGCGCATGCAAACTTATACGATTGAATTACTTGATTCAGATCGTATGTTGCTTGACGTGCTATTACGCCTAAAGAAAGAAGATGAAACAATCACTTTCCGCCGCTCTTGCCGTGAAGGTATTTGTGGTTCTGATGGCATGAACATCAATGGAAAAAATGGTCTAGCATGTCTAATCAACATGAATACCCTACCAGAAAAAGTAACGGTTCGTCCGTTACCTGGTTTGCCAGTGGTTCGTGACTTGGTTGTTGATATGAACCAATTCTACGAGCAATACGAAAAAGTACATCCGTACTTAATCAATGATCAGCCAGCACCGCCAACTGAGCGATTACAGTCTCCTGCTGAGCGTGAAAAGTTAAACGGTCTATATGAGTGTATTCTGTGTGCATGCTGCTCAACGAGCTGCCCATCTTTTTGGTGGAACCCTGATAAGTTCTTAGGTCCATCAGCATTACTGCATGCATATCGCTTTGTTGCTGATAGCCGTGATGGTGACACGCAAGCACGTTTGGCGCGTTTAGACGATCCGTTTAGTCTATTCCGTTGCCGCGGTATCATGAACTGTGTGTCAGTTTGTCCAAAAGGCTTAAACCCAACCAAAGCAATCGGTCATTTACGTAATATGTTGATTGATCAAGCTGGTTAATGGTTTGTAATAGTTTTGATTATTGACGGCACAAAAAAACACCACCTATTCGTTAGGTGGTGTTTTTGTTAGTCAAAATCACTGATTATAATAGTGTTAATTTTCTGCTCACTATTGTTTAAAGTGTGCTTCTGTTGGTAGCGATGAACAATCCTGCCGGACAGGTAGAACAAAAAGTCTGGTACATTGGTAAGCAACAGGACGTTAGTCTATCCGTAAATCTGTATGGGCAATACGTTGGTCATATGTAAGAAGACATATTATATAAACAGTCAATCTATATAATCGGATACACGTAAAGTTTGGTATAATTGCATCTTGAACTTGATCAAACATTGCGAAGTTTGTTTCGAATACATTAGAAGTAGCATCTATACGGGCTATTGCATTAATACAATAAAACGTTATGTATACAATAACGATGCTTCTATAATTGATAATAGATATTCATTACGTAAATACTTAGTATTGAACAAACAAACTATATCGCAAAAAACGCTCATGATATTCTATACAGCAATGTATGTTTATCTGAAACGATAAGATTTGTTAGCAAATAGCGGATATTTCAGCGATAATAGCCAGTTTATAGGCTAGCTGAAAGATTGACCATTTATTAATAATTTATCATTGATGAATTGGTTATGGCTAAAAGAAGTATATATAAATTAATGTTGTGAAACGAGCCAGATCAGAAAACTGAGTATTCACAAATAAATTTATTTTTAACATAGGTGTTGCAATAAGACTTGTTATCACTATCTAGCATTACTTGCTCTTTTAGACAATGACAGCAATATTCTATAGTGACGGCAATACTTAGGGATAAAAGTGTTTTATCGAACTGTATTCAATGGGGTATGACGAATTGTCTGAACGCCTAGCATACAACGACTGACACCATAATAAGCACGATTCCATTCATTTATCTATCAAATAGACGATTATTATGAATAGTATAACCAAAGAAAAAGCGGACCAAGGACATACTGAACTGGCCGCCGATAATGCCAGCTATATAGAAGCTCTTTATGAGCAATACCTAACGGACCCTGATAGTGTTGACACAGATTGGCAAGCGTACTTTGAACAGTACAAATCGTCAAATGATGCTCAGCATAATGCTATTAAAGACCAATTTTTGTTACTTGCTCGCAATCAAACAGCGAACAAATCTAGTAACGAAAGTACCGGTACAAGTAGTAGCAATTCAGACAACTGTACTGATCCAAAGCAAATGGGTGTACAGCAACTCATTTCAGCATACCGTCGCCGTGGTCACCGCCGCGCCAAGTTAGATCCATTAGATTTACATCCACGTGCAGAAGTGGAAGATCTAACCCTAGCTTATCATAACCTATCAGAAGCCGACCTTGATACTGTATTCCCCACCAATGATTTAGTGATCGGTAAAGATGAAGCGCCATTGCGTGAAATTATCGAGATCATGGAGCGTGTTTACTGCCGCCATATTGGTATTGAGTATATGCATGTGACCACCAGCACTGAAAAACGCTGGATGGAAGAGTATGTAGAAAGCAATCTAGGCTATATCAAGTTTGACAAAGAAAAGCGTTTGTCTATTCTTGAGCGTCTAACAGCTGCCGAAGGTCTAGAAAAATATTTGGCGCGTAAATATACAGGCGTTAAGCGTTTTGGTTTAGAAGGTGGTGAGAGTTTCATACCTGCAGTCAATGAAATCATCCAACGTGCTGGTGGCTATGGTACAAAAGAGATGGTCATTGGTATGGCCCACCGTGGACGTCTAAACTTGTTGGTCAATATTTTGGGTAAAAACCCTGCAGACTTATTTGATGAGTTTGATGGTAAAGTGCAGCCAGAAAAAGGCTCAGGCGACGTTAAGTATCACAATGGTTTTTCATCTAACGTGATGACACCAGGTGGTGAAGCGCATTTGGCTTTAGCCTTTAACCCATCGCATCTTGAAATCGTTGCACCAGTATTACAAGGCTCAGTACGTGCACGCCAAGTGCGCCGTAATGATCAGCCGTCATTGGACAACACTGGTGGCAATTCAGTATTACCGATCGTTATTCATGGCGATGCGGCTTTTGCTGGTCAGGGTGTGGTTCAAGAAACCTTCCAAATGTCACAGACCCGTGCTTATACCACTGGTGGTACTGTGCATATCGTTATCAACAACCAAGTTGGCTTTACCACTAGCCGTCAAGAAGATGTTCGTTCAACCGAATACTGTACTGATGTGGCAAAAATGGTACATGCACCAATCCTACACGTGAATGGTGATGATCCTGAGTCAGTCGTTTTCGCGGCTCAATTAGCCTTAGACTATCGTCATCAGTTTGATAAAGACATTATTATTGACTTGTTCTGCTACCGTCGCAACGGTCACAACGAGGCAGATGAGCCTTCAGCCACTCAGCCATTGATGTATGCGGTTATCAAGAAACTGCCAACGACACGTACCCTTTATGCACAAAAGCTCATTGCAGAAGGTATCTTAAATGCTGAAGAAGAAAAGCAGTATGAAGATAATTATCGTGAATCTTTAGATCGTGGTGATTACGTTGTTAGCTCACTGGTTCAAGAACCTAACGAGCAGTTATTTGTAGATTGGAAACCTTATCTAGGTCACGACTTGGTTGACGATTGGGATACCAGTGTTGATATCGAAAAGCTCAAAGGTTATGGACGCCGTATGGCTGAGATGCCAGAAGGCTATAAGCTACAGCGTCAGGTTCAGAAGGTTGTTGAGCAGCGTCTAGCCATGCAAACAGGTGAAGAACCTCTTAACTGGGGTGCCGCTGAGACATTAGCCTATGCGTCATTAGTTGATAACGATGATGTCTTAGTACGTATCACTGGCGAAGATGTCGGCCGTGGTACATTCTCACATCGTCATACTGAAATCTACAACGTTAATGATGGCAGCATGTATGTGCCACTTGCTCATTTGAGCGAGAAACAAGCACGTTTTGCTACTTACAACTCGTTGTTGTCAGAAGAAGCGGTATTAGCCTTTGAATATGGCTATGCGACGACAGTACCGAACGCCTTGATCGTTTGGGAAGCTCAGTTTGGTGACTTCGTGAACGGCGCGCAGGTCGTCATTGATCAGTTCATCTCAAGTGGTGAGACCAAGTGGCAGCGTGTTTGTGGTTTGACGATGTTGTTACCGCATGGTTTTGAAGGTCAAGGCCCTGAGCATTCATCTGCTCGCCTTGAGCGCTTCTTACAGTTATGTGCTGAAGACAATATGCAAGTCATCACGCCAACGACTCCTGCACAGATCTATCATGCCTTGCGTCGTCAAGCGGTACGTCCAATCCGTAAGCCGTTGATTGTTATGTCACCGAAGAGTTTATTGCGTCACAAGCTAGCAACTTCTCATTTAGAAGAGCTTGCTAACGGTAAGTTTGAAACGGTATTGCCAGAGATGGACGATCACAACGCAGATAAAGTGACTCGTATGGTGCTATGTGGTGGTAAGGTTTATTACGATCTATTAGAACAACGTCGTGCATTAGGTCTCGATCATGTTGCTATCGTTCGTATCGAGCAGCTATATCCGCTACCAGAGCAACGTTTGGTCGCTGAGATCGAAAAATACAGCAACCTAGCTGAGATTGTATGGACGCAAGAAGAGCCATTGAATCAAGGCGCTTGGTATTACTTAGCACCGCATATGTTCCGTATCGTTGTACCACATCCAACCAAAGCAAAAGTTATGGAGCCCGTGGCACGTTCTGCTAGTGCAGCACCTGCAACAGGATCACCAAAACTGCATGCACAGCAACAACAAGCATTAATTGCTGGTGGTCTTGGTATCAGTGTTGATGAGTTATCTCAGTAACAGATTATCTAATCGAAAGACTATAGAAGATAAATGAATCAGGCGATGACAGTCAGTATCTTTTAGTACAATCTAAGTAGCATCACTAGAATGCTACTGACTGCCTATCACGACTTAATAATAAGTATGAATATCCAAATCTAAGGAGTATATCGATGGCTGACATCAAAGCCCCCGTTTTTCCAGAATCGGTTGCCGATGGCACAATCGTTGAATGGCATGTCACTGAAGGTCAACAAGTTAGCCGTGACGACCTATTAGCTGAAATCGAAACTGATAAAGTGGTACTAGAAGTTGTCGCACCTGATGACGGTGTATTGACTAAAATCGTTAAGCAAGTTGACGATACTGTATTGTCTGACGAGTTGATCGCACAGTTCGAAGCCGGTGCAAGTGCAGGCGATGCAGCACCAGCTGCAGAGCAGTCAGCTGCTCCAGCACAAGAAGAGCAAGCGGCTGATGGTGGCGAGCCAGTACAAGTCACTGACAAAAAAGATGAAGCAGAGCACAAAGATCAAAGCCCTGCAGTCCGTAAAGCAGCAAAAGAGTCTGGCGTTGATCCTAAAGAAGTTGAAGGTAGTGGCCGCGGTGGTCGTGTCACCAAAACTGATATGGCTAATCCAACACTGAAATCAGACAGCAGCATCAAGTCTGACAACGGTCGTCCAGTTGCTGAATCGATGGGTGAGCGTACTGAAAAACGTGTACCAATGACTCGTCTTCGTAAGCGTGTTGCTGAGCGTCTATTATCAGCATCACAAGATACAGCGATGTTGACGACGTTTAACGAAGTGAACATGAAGCCATTGATGGACATGCGCGCTAAGTACAAAGAAAAATTCGAAAAGCGTCATGGCGTACGTTTAGGCTTTATGTCATTGTTCGTAAAAGCAGCGACAGAAGCACTAAAACGCTTCCCTGCAGTCAATGCATCACTAGATGGCGATGATATTGTTTATCATGGTTTTTATGATATCGGTGTAGCAGTATCTTCAGATCGTGGCTTGGTTGTTCCAGTACTACGTGATACTGATCGCATGAGCATGGCTGATGTTGAAAGCACTATCCGTGAGTTTGGCGGTAAAGCACAGCAAGGTAAGCTTGGTCTAGAAGACATGACTGGCGGTACTTTCACTATCTCTAACGGTGGTGTATTTGGTTCGTTGATGTCGACACCTATCTTGAACCCACCACAAACTGCTATCCTAGGTATGCATGCGATCAATGATCGTCCAATGGCAGTTGATGGTAAAGTTGAAATCTTGCCAATGATGTACCTAGCGCTATCTTATGACCATCGCATGATCGATGGTAAAGAAGCGGTACAGTTCCTAGTAACTATCAAAGAGTTGGTCGAAGACCCAGCTATGTTGCTACTAGACTTGTAAGCTTCTAAGCTTGTATTGGCAACCGCTAATACAAGCTTTTTAGCTTTGGTACAGACAATAGCTCTACCTGATTAGCAGCAATTGATTTGCTGCTAATTATATTAAAAAAGAATTTAATAATGGTGACTGACTATCGATTATCGATGAGTGAGTCTTTCTCACTGATATGGTGTATTAACTATTCAGTGTAAATAACGTTGATCTACCAGCGAAATAAAAACCATTTTAAATGACACATACAATTAAAAATAGGAACGTACTATGAAAGACAATTATGATTTAGTCGTCATCGGCGGCGGTCCTGGTGGTTACGAAGCAGCGATTCGTGCAGGCCAGCTCGGTATGAGTGTTGCTTGTATCGAAAAGCGCGTTTATAAAGGTGAGCCAGCACTTGGCGGTACTTGCTTAAACGTTGGTTGTATTCCATCAAAGGCCCTACTTGACAGCTCACATCGTTATGAAGCTACTAAGCATGACCTTGGTGAGCACGGTATCAGTACTGGTGATGTTGCTATCGATATTGAGCAAATGATTGCTCGTAAAGAAGGTATTGTTAAGCAATTGACTGGCGGTGTTGCCGCACTGCTAAAAGGCAATGGTGTTGACTGGCTACAAGGCTGGGGTACATTAGTTGACGGCACGGGCGCTGACAAAAAAGTCAAATTTACTGCGCTAGAAGACGAAAGCGAAACCACTATCACTGCTAAGAATGTTATTCTTGCGGCAGGTTCTGTGCCTATCGAAATCCCTGTTGCCAAAACTGACGGTGACCGTATTGTTGATTCAACTGGTGCACTTGATTTCACCTCAGTTCCTAAGCGTTTAGGCGTTATTGGTGCTGGTGTTATCGGTCTTGAGCTTGGTTCAGTATGGCGCCGTCTAGGTGCAGAAGTAGTGGTATATGAAGCGCTTCCTAGTTTCCTAGCTGCTGCTGACAAAGACATCTCAAAAGAAGCCGGCAAAATGCTCAAAAAGCAAGGTCTTGATATCCGCGTTGATACCAAAGTAACCAATGCTGAAGTACAAGGCGATCAAGTCGTCGTTACTAGCGAAAGCAAGGGCGAATCGAGCGAGGAAAGCTTTGATAAGCTAATCGTTTGTGTTGGCCGCCGTGCATATTCTGAGAAATTGCTTGGTGATGACAGTGGTATCACCTTGACTGAACGTGGTCTTATTGACGTTAACGATCAGTGCAAAACCAATCTTGATGGTGTTTATGCTATCGGTGATCTAGTACGCGGTCCTATGCTTGCGCATAAAGCAATGGAAGAGGGCATGATGGCTGTTGAGCGTATTCATGGCGAAAAACCTCAAGTAAACTATGACACTATCATCAATGTCATTTATACTCACCCAGAAATCGCATGGGTAGGTTTGACTGAGCAAGAAGCTGAGGAAGCTGGCTATGAAGTTAAAACCGGCTCTTTCAACTTAGCTGCTAACGGTCGTGCATTAGCGCAAAGTGAAGCACAAGGCTCTATCAAAGTCGTTGCTGATGCCAAAACAGATCGTCTATTAGGTATGCATGCGATCTCTGCTGGTGCTGGTGATATCGTCCATCAAGGTATGATCGCGATGGAATTTGTCTCTAGTATTGAAGACTTGCAGTTGATGACGTTTGCTCATCCAACGATTTCAGAAGCAGTGCACGAAGCTGCGTTATCTGCAGATGGCCGTGCTATCCACGCTATCCAGCGCAAAAAGCGTAAGAAATAAGTAGTTGTTCGTTTAGTTATTATCGATTTACAACCTGATCGTGGTATCGCTATTTTGGAGATACTACGATCATGAGTGCGTCAGATATATGATTCATATGTATATGCACGCACTTGATTTCACTTTTTATTAATTGTAAAAAATAAAGGATACAATCAATGAATTTACATGAGTATCAAGCAAAAGAGCTATTAAAAAGCTACGGTTTGCCAATTCAAGAAGGCATCATCGCTCATAACGGCGACGAAGCTGCAGCTGCTTTTGACAAAACCCCAACTGATATTGCGGTAATCAAAGCGCAAGTACATGCTGGTGGTCGCGGTAAAGCGGGTGGTGTGAAGCTGGTTAAGACTCGTGAAGAAGCTAAGCAAGTTGCTGAAGAGCTGATCGGTACTAACCTAGTAACGTTCCAGACTGATGCTGATGGTCAGCCAGTCAACTTTGTATTGGTTGCAGAAGATATGTATCCAGTACAAACTGAGCTATATCTTGGCGCTGTTGTTGACCGTGCAACTCGTCGTGTAACCTTTATGGCATCTACCGAAGGCGGCGTAGATATCGAAGAAGTAGCACATAACACACCAGAAAAAATCTTCAAAGTACACGTTGATCCTTTAGTTGGTTTAATGCCTTTTCAAGCGCGCGACGTTGCGTTCAAACTTGGTTTAGAGGGCAAGCAAATCAACCAGTTCGTTAAATTGATGACTGGTGCTTATAAAGCATTTGTTGAAAATGACTTTGCATTGATGGAAATCAACCCATTAGCGGTTCGTGAAAATGGCGAAATCGTTTGTGTTGATGGTAAAATCGGCATCGACTCAAACGCCCTATACCGTCTGCCAAAAATCGCAGCGCTACAAGATAAAACTCAAGAAAACGAGCGTGAGCTTAAAGCGGCTGAGTTTGACCTAAATTATGTTGCCCTAGAAGGTAACATCGGTTGTATGGTTAACGGTGCTGGTCTTGCCATGGCGACTATGGACATCATCAAACTGTATGGCGGCAAGCCTGCTAACTTCTTGGACGTTGGCGGCGGCGCAACCAAAGATCGCGTTGTTGAAGCGTTCAAAATTATCCTTGAAGACAGCAGTGTTGAAGGCGTATTAATCAACATCTTCGGCGGCATCGTACGCTGTGACATGATCGCAGAAGCGATTATCGCAGCAGTAAAAGAAGTTGATGTGCAAGTTCCTGTGGTCGTGCGTTTAGAAGGTAACAACGCTGAGAAAGGCGCGCAAATCCTAGAAGAGTCTGGTCTAAAACTGATCTCAGCTCAAGGTCTTTCTGACGCCGCGCAAAAAATTGTCGACGCTGTTAAAGCGTAATAGCCAAAGCGTAATGACGGCAGTGACATATTGAAAGGCTAATGACAGCCGATACCTGCTGCCATCATTGCAAGACAACCGAATACAAGGAAAATATAATGAGTGTATTAATCGATAAAGATACCAAAGTATTGGTACAAGGTTTCACTGGTAAAAACGGTACGTTCCATTCAGAACAAGCCATCGAATACGGCACCAAAGTCGTTGGTGGCGTAACGCCAGGTAAAGGCGGTCAAACGCACCTAGGCCTACCAGTATTTAACACAATGGCGGAAGCCATGGAAGCGACTCAAGCTGACGCTTCTGTTATCTACGTACCAGCACCATTTGTACTAGACTCTATCGTTGAAGCCATCGATGCTGGCGTTAAGTTGATCGTTGTGATCACTGAAGGCGTACCGACGATCGATATGCTAAAAGCAAAACGCTATCTTGAAGAAGCGGGTGACGTGCGTTTGGTTGGTCCTAACTGCCCAGGTGTTATCACGCCAGGCGAATGCAAAATCGGTATCATGCCAGGCCACATCCATCAGCCAGGTAAAGTGGGTATCATCTCACGCTCTGGTACGTTGACTTACGAAGCCGTCGCTCAAACGACTAAGCTTGGTTTTGGTCAGTCAACGTGTATCGGTATCGGTGGTGATCCTATCCCTGGTATGAACCAGATTGATGCATTGAAATTGTTCGAAGCTGATCCACAAACTGAAGCGATCATCCTAATCGGTGAGATCGGTGGTACTGCTGAAGAAGAAGCTGCTGCTTACATTAAAGACCATGTCACTAAGCCAGTGGTTGGTTATATCGCTGGTGTTACCGCTCCAGAAGGTAAGCGTATGGGTCATGCTGGCGCTATCATCTCTGGTGGTCAAGGTACTGCTGAAGAGAAATTCAAAGCGTTTGAAGATGCTGGTATCGCGTATACGCGTGACCCATCTAAACTCGGTGAGAAGCTAAAAGAAGTTACCGGTTGGTAAGATAGGCATTAGTCTACAGTTAAACTACTAAATCTACATTGAAATATGATAAAGACACCCCTACAATGGGGTGTTTTTTTTGAAAATAATTTTTGAGATCTTCACTTTTCTTTGAATATATATTTCAATAAAAGTATGAAAAAGATTAACTCTAAAGTAAGTATTTCAAAAATATCTATAAACTATCAAAGGTTATTATTCAGAAGTAAATTTATATTACAAATAGCAACGTATCACTTATTGTAGTTAAAATAAATAATATCTCGGAAGAAAAATGATGAACATACTTATTACTGGTGGAGCAGGGTTCATTGGTTCAGCAGTTATTCGCCATATTATTGCGAATACTTCTCACAATGTACTAAATATAGACAAACTTACTTACGCAGGGAACCTAGAGTCTCTTGTCGATATTTCAGATAGTTCTCGCTATCATTTCTCTCTTAATAATATTTGCAATAAATCTGCTATGGAGAAAGTTTTTCACGATTTTGAACCTGATATTGTAATGCATTTGGCTGCAGAGTCACATGTTGATCGATCTATTACAGGCTCAGCTGATTTTATCGAAACTAATATTATTGGTACTTATACTTTACTTGAAGTTGCTCGTCAGTATTATACAAACTTGAGTGATATTAAGAAGGCTATATTTCGCTTTCATCATATTTCCACTGATGAAGTTTATGGTGACTTAGAAGAAGGTAGCGACAATCTATTTGTTGAGAGTACTGCTTATGCTCCAAGTTCACCTTATTCTGCCAGTAAAGCAAGCTCTGATCATCTAGTACGAGCGTGGTACCGAACGTACGGTTTACCTATTGTTATCACCAACTGTTCTAACAATTATGGACCTTACCATTTTCCAGAAAAATTAATTCCTCTTACTATTCTGAATGCATTAAAAGGAAAACCTTTACCAATATATGGCAATGGATTGCAGGTTCGAGATTGGTTATATGTCGAAGATCATGCACGTGCACTGTTTTTAGTAGCGACCGAAGCAGAGATTGGTGAAACTTATAACATAGGTGGGCATAACGAACTAAAGAATATTGATGTAGTCAAAGGAATTTGTAATTTACTTGAAGAGCTTGTTCCTAATAAACCAAATGGTATAGGCAACTATGTTGACTTAATCACTTATGTCAAAGATCGTCCAGGTCATGACTTACGTTATGCTATCGATGCTAGCAAGATTCAGAAAGAGCTTGGTTGGACGCCAAATGAAATATTTGAAACAGGACTAAGAAAAACGGTACAGTGGTACTTAGATAATCAAGATTGGGTCGAAAATGTGGAAACTGGTGAATATAAAAATTGGATACAAAAACAGTATCAAAATAACTGATACCTCAAGTATTTAGCACTAAATACTTCAAACAATTATAACTTTTTTATTATGGTTACTGGTTTATAAATGAATATTATTCTGTTAGGAAAAGATGGACAGGTAGGTTGGGAGCTCCAGCGTGCCTTGCAACCTCTTGGTAAAGTGTTTGCATTAAGTCGTCATTCTAATGCGAATGGTTTATGTGGAGATTTATCAAATTACGATACGATGTTTTCTCTTTTTACAAAAATAAGCCCCGATATAGTTGTTAATGCCGCTGCTTATACTGCTGTCGATAAGGCAGAGAGTGAACAGGCCGAAGCAGATATTGTCAATCATTTGGCAGTAGACAACCTAGCAAAACTATGTAAAAGTCATCAGGCTCTATTAGTTCATTATTCTACAGACTATGTTTTTGATGGTAGTGGTGATATCCCTTGGTCAGAAAAAGATGTTAGCTGTCCAATAAATTATTATGGGAAAAGTAAAAGAGCAGGTGAGTTAGCATTAGAAGAAAGTGGTGTAAAGTTCATTAACTTTCGAACTAGTTGGGTATATAGCACATATGGTAGTAACTTTATCAAAACTATGCTAAATCTAGCTACAGATAAAACGCAGCTATCTATTATTTCTGATCAAGTTGGATCACCTACAGGAGCGAGTCTAATCGCGGATGTTACTGCTCAAGTAATTCGTTACTACAACTTGCAGAATAGTATTCGATGTCAAGAATTACATGGACATTACCATCTTGCACCAACAGGATTCTGTTCTTGGTTCGAATATGCCAACTTCATTTTCGATAATGCTAAGGAACTAGGGAAAGTCTTAGCTGTAGAAGAAGTGAGTGCTATTACTACCGAGCAATATCCGACTCCTGCTAAACGCCCACATAATTCTCGATTAAATACACAAAAACTTCAAACCCAATTTGACTTGTATTTGCCAAACTGGCAGCAAGGGGTTATTCACGTTTTAAAGGAATTGATTCATGGAAAATAGTACTCAAAAATTGGAAAGTACAAATCGTAAAGGTATTATTTTAGCAGGTGGTTCGGGAACGCGTCTGTACCCTATCACAATGGGAACATCCAAGCAGCTCTTACCTATATATGACAAGCCAATGATTTATTATCCTTTATCAGTACTAATGCTTGCAGGGATACGTGAGATTTTAATTATTTCTACGCCAGAAGATTTACCAAATTTTGAAAAATTGCTCGGTACAGGTGCAGAGATAGGTCTAAAACTATCTTATAAAGTACAGCCTTCTCCTGATGGACTCGCGCAGGCTTTCGTATTAGGTGAAGAGTTTATTGGAAACGATAATGTTTGTTTAATTTTGGGTGATAACATTTTTTATGGTCATCATTTTACTGAACAGCTATTGCGGGCTAGCAGCCAAGATAATGGAGCAACGGTTTTTGGTTACTATGTTACTGATCCAGAACGTTTTGGTGTCGTAGATTTTGATAAAGCTGGTAAGGCTCTGAGTATTGAAGAAAAACCTTCTCAACCTAAATCTAATTATGCAGTAACAGGTTTATATTTTTATGATAATCAAGTAGTTGAAATTGCAAAAAATATCAAACCTTCTCATCGAGGTGAATTAGAGATCACAGATGTCAATAATGTTTATCTTAGTCAACAACAACTAAATGTTGAGCTACTTGGACGCGGCTTCGCCTGGCTAGATACAGGTACGCATGACTCCTTGGTAGAGGCAGGGCAATTCGTACAAACTATCGAGCATCGTCAGGGGCTGAAAGTGGCTTGTCTAGAAGAGATTGCGTACAATAAGGGCTGGATTGACGATGAACAGTTACTAGAGCGTGCTAATTTCTTTAAGAAAACAGGTTACGGCCAATACTTATTAGGTCTCTGTGAAGAAAAGAATAAGAAATAGTCGAGTACCAAATGTAATCAATTGCAATAATTTGAAGAGAGTCAATCGATGAATGTTATAGAAACTAAAATATCTGACTTACTTATCTTTGAGCCGCGTATTTTTTCAGATGAGCGTGGCTGGTTTATGGAAAGTTTCAATCAAAAAATATTCCATGAAGAACTAGAAAAACGTGATTTAGATATTCCAGAATTTGTACAGGACAACCATTCTTGCTCGGAGAAAGGCGTATTACGTGGTTTGCATTATCAACTTGGACCTTATGCGCAAGGTAAATTAGTACGTGTAGTGCAGGGTCGTGCATGGGATGTAGCAGTAGATATACGTAAAGGCTCTCCAACTTTTGGTCAATGGGTAGGTGTTGAGTTAGATACTAAACACCATCGTCAATTTTGGATACCAGCAGGTTTCGCACATGGCTTTGTCGCTTTAGAGGATGATACGCATTTCTTATATAAGACTACTAATTTTTACCATAAAGATAGTGAGCGAAGCATCGTATATAATGATAAGACATTAAGTGTTGACTGGCAACTCAATGATGAAGAATTCAAACTTACTAATAAAGATCATGAAGGTATGAGTCTAGAAGAAGCTATAAAAAATAACGATATTTTTTGAAATTTTATTTTATAAATAATATTAAACAAATTATTTTCAACTCCAACCTTTTTAGAAGAAGCAGATATGACTGAAGCAAACATGAATAATACTATCGTCAATAACTATTCTAAAAATACTAAGTTTAAAAAAAGACTATATGCAATAAACTTACCTAAGTTTGAAAAGCAGATAGCAAAAAACTATGTTAACTTAGAAAAACTAGAATGTAATACGATTGAAAACGGTATTATTTTACCTTTGCGTAAAACAGAAATCCCATCTACGGATGCCATCTATGAAGGTGGTGTCTGTGATGAAAATTTAAAATTTATTGCTGGTCATAAAAGAGTAAATAGCGAAAAACCTCATAATTTCGAGTGTATTCGTTCTTATACTATTGATAAAAAAGAAATAGATTTGGTCGATGAAGAGGTTGTATTCGCTGGTATTGCTTATAGCCATTTTGGTCATTTTCTTGTAGAAACAATGAATCGTCTATGGTGGGTTGTAAAGAATAATATAAAAAATAAAAAAATTGTTTTTCTGAAAAATAAACATTTTGATTCAAGTTTTATAGAATCTTAGATTAACACACCAAGTGCAACGCTAATTAATATTATAGAACGCCTGCATAGGCGTCTTAAACCCTAAGCGTTTTCTTGGTCTGTTATTTAGTTTGTTCTCAATGTCCTGCATCTCATCATCAGAGACTTGTCTAAAGTCACAACCCTTAGGCAAGTACTCTCTGATAAGGCCATTGGTATTCTCGTTGGTTCCTCGCTGCCATGACGCATAAGCATCGGCAAAGAAGAAAGGGCTAAAGAGCTTTTGTTTCACCTTCTTATGCTGAGCAAACTCTTTACCATTGTCAGAGGTAATGGTCTTAACCTGCAACCTCACTGGCGCTAAGAGTTCTATCATTGCCTCTGATACTTGCTGTGCTGTTTTATGACCCACACGCTTCATCTTCAATAGCCCCGTTTTACGTTCAACGAGCGTGACAATCGCTTGCTTGTGATGCTGACCGATAACGGTATCCGCTTCCCAATCTCCAATACGTGAGCGTTCTTCAACAATACAAGGGCGCTCATGAATCGAGACTCTGTCATTGATACGACCACGGGTCTCAGCGGTTAGGCGTTTACGGTATGGTTTGGCTTTACGTCTGAGACACTGCCACAATGTACCGCCCTGCCTCTTATCACGCCAAATATAGCGATAAATGCTCATATGACTGATACCAGCATGAACGCCAGATATTTGCTCAGGACTCCAGTTCTCTTTAAGCTTGTCTGTCACCCATGCCCAGAGGTCAGTCACAATAGTTGTGGCGTTGTTAGCCCGTCTGTCACAAGCCTTGTTATTAGCATGCTTTGCTCGGTAACCTCGTAGGCTTTTATTACGCCTAAGCTCTCTTGATATGGTACTGGGACTTCTGTTTAACACCCTCGCTATGAAATTAATACTATGTTTTGCCCCTTTAAGGGCATAAATCTGGTATCGTTCACCTAGGCTTAGATGTGTATAGCTCATGGTTGCAATCTCACTTTGGTCGGTGGATAAAAACTTTGATGCTAGCGCATCTAGGTCTTTTTTTCACCTTGCATTTGGTATTGCACTTCATGTGTTAATCTAAGAATTAATTGAACTAGTAGGTATAGAAAAAAGAAATATAATTTTTTTAGATGTACCAACTCAGTTTAAAAAAATTAAAATACCAGATCAGTCTCTATGCTATTTTAGTCACTATCACCAAGAGTATACATACCCATATCAAGCTATTATGGATAATATAAATCCAGCAGAACATAGAAAGGTTTATTTGTCTCGTACGAAGTTTATAAAGAAAGACTGTATTAACGAAGAATATTTTGAAAGCTTCTATAGACAACAGGGGTTTGAAATAATATACCCCGAGCAGTTAAATATCAAAGAACAAATTTCAATTATTTCAGGAGCTGATCAGATTGTAAGTACAATTGGTACAGTTTCTCATCTTGGGCTCTTTGCTAAGAAAAATGCTAAAATTATAACGTTGCTACGTGCACGTAACTATTTCAATGCTACACAAAGTATAGTTAATCAAGCGAAGGAGTTGGATTACGTATTTGTCGATGTCACATGCAATTTTTTACCACATCGATATTCTGCAAATTGCTACTATATTGGTCCTAATAACACATGGGTTGAGTTTGTTAAGCAAGAGTATAATATAAATCTTGATATTAATATTTTAGATTATCTTAATTCTAATAATTCTCATATTGGTGATTATTTTCAGCAGTGGATGAAGATATTTAGCTCTAAAAAGCAACTTTCTAAAATTCAAAGTGATAATTCATTAGATATTTTGAATAATTTGGAAGTTATTTTTGCTAATAATAAAGATATAACTAAAGAGCCATCAAGAAGCCTGGTAATAGATTCAAACACAAGTTCTAGAAAAAGCGATTTATTTAAAAATAAAGTATTCTCATTTTCAAGATATGATGGTACTTATTCTCGCCAAATTTTGCTAAGTGAGTCGGGGCTGATTCAAACAATAAATGGCAAAGACCATTCTAATGAAAGTTTTTGGGAGATAAGAAATAATGAGTTAGTGTTTTTGAGTATGAACAAGAAGCTTACAAGTCGATATTTCTTAACTAAAGAAAAACCAGAGGGTTTGTTTTTGTTAGGCTATTACGAACCTAACAAAGAAATAATATTTAAATTAAATGAAGTTAAAACAACAGGATTAAGAGTAGTAAAAAAAACTAAAATTTAATAATAATGTTGTAATTTTTGATAATGTACTTTTTTTACATCAAGAAAACCTTGCTCAACGTCAATTTCAGACATTAATGGGTGAGGTTATTATAGACTCTAAAAACAATGTTAACTTTCAAAATAATATGGCTCATAACCTAGCCATAGCGAAGCGTGATAATTTTGACTATAAACATATTGTTTTTCCTGCTAAACCTATCATTTATAAAGAACACTTTAAGAGTATAGGGATTAATCTAAACTCTATATTTAGTCAAAGTTTTCATCATCCGGACGTAATTTATCCTAATTTGAGTATTGAAGACTATCATTTACAAGATACTCAAATAAATGATGCGGGTAGTTTCAAAGTTATTTCAAAGGTTTTAGAAAACCTTGGGTATCCAGCTTTACCAAATCTTATTTTTACAGATGACAAGAAGCTTGGAGATTTAACAATAATGTTAGGAAAAGATGATTTTGAAAATATTAAAGTTGTAAGTGGATTTACTGATATGTTATTTGAACCTAGAGAATTTACGTTTGGTGCTGCTTTGAAAGGCAATACTGGAGATATAAAAATATTAGTGAACCCTAAAGCGCTCTATAAACGTAGATTAGTGCTATTTGGCGACAGTTTTTTTGAATTCAGTTTAAGAGTTTATAGTGGTTTGTTTAATGAGGTTATATATCTTAGAAAACCTTATATTATCGATGATATAATGAGAATCTTGGAACCTGCAGTTGTACTTACGGCTAATACTGAGAGATACCTATATAGCGTGCCTGATTGTAATAAGGATAAGCCTTGGTTTATGAACTACTTAAGTAGAAAATTCAAAAGCGATCTTCTCTCAGATGAAAGTAGGAATGCCTTTGAAGCAATGTTTTCAGGTAAGAAATCTAAAGTTTATAAAGAGACTTTTGGAGATATATTAGAATAAATTTCTAATTATATTGTAACTTTTGAAAAAAATATTAGTTTATTGAGTTTTGCTGATGGAATTAAATGGCTATTAATAATTAATTCCAGATTTTTATCATATGGAATTAATTGAAAAAGACAATATTTTTAAAAAGTAAAATTTTATAACTATGGATTAAGTTTATGAGTAAGCTAACTAAATTAGTTAAAAATCCCACTCTTTTTTTCTCAGATTCGATAAAAAAGCGTAAGCAACAGCTGATAAATAAATCTCAAGAAATATTAAATGTTTCTATTACAAAAAATGAGCCAAGTGTTAAGCCAAGTGTTAAGCCAAGTGTTAAGCCAAGTTTACTAATCAATACAGAAATAAATTTATTTTCAAAATATTTTATATTACACACTGGTGAGAAGCAGTTTTCATTATCTCATATAAAAATGTGGTATGAGTATTTTTGTCAATCAGGCTTTAGCTTTATTATAGTCACTCGTTATGGTGAAGCATATGATGACATTCTTAGCGAATATCCTGAAGCAACAATTGTTTTAGCAAAGAACAAAGAAGATATCGATATTTTATTTAGAAGTGTTGCTTCTATAGAGGCATGTTTTTATATGTCTAATACGGGTAACAACTCACATTTATTGTACCACGTAGATTCTAAACACATATTTATTGGTCATGGTGATAGTGATAAGAGTGCAAGTGCTCATAAGTATTTTAGAGTTTACGATGAAAACTGGACGGCAGGTCAAGCTCATATAGATAGATTCAAAAATGCAGGATTTGAATTAAATGGACTGAAACAAGTCAAAGTGGGCCGTCCTACACTTATTAATACTATTAAGTCCTCTGAAGTGTACTGGAAAGATCGTTTTAACGGATGTTATAAATTGCTATATCTTCCAACATGGGAAGGTGCTTATAAAGAGCAAGACTACTCGTCTCTATCCATAGTAACCAATGTTATAGCAGAGATTTCTAATATAACTAATATTAGTACGTCAGTTAAACTGCACCCTTTCACTGGTAGAAGAGCTTTGCAATTCAATAACTTAGAGAAAGATATTTTAGATCTAAGACATGAAGGGGAATTAGGAGCAACGGATTCTATTACCGTAATAAGCAAATCAGATAGTCTTTTACATCATATCCAAAGCTCAAATATATTCATCTGTGATATATCTGCTGTAGTATCTGAATGCTTAGCAGCTAATGCACCAATATTCCTCTATATTCCTAAAGATAAAGACTTTAATCTGTCTAAGAGTAACATGCCTTATTCTGAATATTGCTATGTTTTTTCGTCGTTACCACAGCTTTTGGAGCTGATTGTTACTGTAATATTGGATGGCAATGATTTCTTGTTCAATAAAAGAAGAATTGCAGCTGAGTATATAATAAGCGTCGAAGAAACAATGAATAATAGCTTCGTTAAAAAACTACAGGAATTAGGTGTTAATAATGCATAACGATAGTTACTCTGAAAAAATTAATAACTCAGAATTTATTTTGTTGACTGGTGATGGAAAGAATGGCCTAAATCATCTGAGGTACTGGGTGCCAGAATTCATAAAGGCTCAAGTTAAATTTAGTATATTAGTTAGGAATACAGAGCTATTAAGACTTGTACAACGAGAGTATCGTTTGGTAAATATACTTTTTGCAAAATCAGCACTAGATATAGAAGCTACATTAACTAAGCTTACAGATCTAAAAGCTATATTTTTTATGTCAAATCCTGCAAATAATATTCACGTACTAAGATTTAATAAGTATAAGCACATTTTTTTAGGTAGCGAAAATTCGGATAGAGATGCACAAGTGACTAAAGTTTTAAGAGCTTATGACGAGCTTTGGCTTTCTTCTCAGTCTTCCATTGATAAACTAAAATCGAAAATAAATGTTGAAAGCTTAATTATTAGAAAAATTGGTAAGCCACAATTTAGGAGAGTACAAGATTCAATCGATAAAAAAAATCAAAAAACTGCATTACTATTAATATCGAGCCAAAAAAATGTATATTCGAATAGTAATATTTTGACTCAGTTAGTCGGTAATTTTCCTAGAGGTTATAATATAAAGGTTGTATTAGAACAATCTCTAGATAATAAAAATATATTATTCAAAAATTTAAAGGCTCAACTAGATGAGTTTGTGTTGATAAATAAAATAAATTGTTATATCTATGATAACTTTAATAGAGATCTTTTGTTAGATGTTGACTATCTTATTTGTGACATTAACAACTACAAACAAGAGTTTTTAGCGGAAAATGCATTAATATGTATGTATACACCTGACAGTATAAATCTGGAAGCCATGTTTGAAAATAAATATATATCATTTGACGGTATTTCAAAATTCTCAACAGAAAAAGACTTGCAATGTATTTTCAGTGAATATGAAAATTTATACCGTAGGCAAAAAGATTTTTCAGAGTACTGGATAGGTAACTCATATATAGAAAATAGTGAGCTTACAAAAAATTTGCAAAAACTAAGTGCAAATTAAAAAATATGAGGGAAGTATGAACAAGAATATAGCAGTAATTTTATCAGGAGGTTCTGGATCTCGTTTTGGTGGCGCTTTACCCAAACAGTTCACTAAGCTTGCTGGAAAAGCGGTTATTGAATATACCATTGACGTTTTCGAACAAAGCGAATTTATCGATGAGATTTTGATAGTAGCGCAGGCGGCGCATATAGAGAGAACGTTAGATCTCATAAAAAATAATAAGTGGAGAAAAGTATCGAGAGTTATTAGTGGCGGTGAAGAGCGCTTTGATTCGACATATTCAGCATTGACTGCTCTTAAAAACAATGATGATACGTGTAAAGTATTGTTTCATGATGCAGTAAGACCGTTAGTAACACAGCAAATTATAAAAGATTGCATTGAAACTCTAGACAATTTTGATGCCATCGATGTCGTAATACCATCAGCAGATACGTTAGTAGAAGTGTATGACGATGGTTGTATATCCAACATACCCAATCGTTCGATGATGCGCCGTGGACAGACTCCTCAAGGGTTCAAATTAGGTAGCATTCAAGAGGCTTATAAACAGGCCATAGATAAAGGTAGAAAACAGTTTACTTGTGATTGTGGTGTTATTCGAGCTATGTTGCCCCATGTCAGAGTAGCAACTGTTGCAGGTGACGACAGGAATATTAAAGTTACCTATCCTATGGATTTATTTATTGCTGAGAAGTTTCTACAAGCAGGCAATGAAAATGCATTTATTGCTAACGATAGCTTAGATTTCTTACGTGATAAAGTGGTAGTGATATTTGGCGGGACTTCTGGTATTGGACTAGAGATTAATAACTTAGCTCTTTTGAATGGTGCGAAAGTAAAAGTTGCTAGTCGTAGTCATAACGGAATAGATATTACTGATTTAGAAGGTGTGAAAGGCTTCTTAGAATCCGTTAGCGAAGAGTATGGAAAAATCGATTATATCGTCAATACTGCTGGCCTGCTCATAAAGAAACCTATCGACCTACTCGAGTTAGAAGAAATATCTTCTTTAATTAATATCAACTATGTAGGCGCCGTCAATATAGCCATTGCAAGTAAGGTTTATCTAAAAAAGAGTCGCGGTATGCTATTGAACTTTACCTCCAGTTCTTATACTAGAGGACGTGCATTCTATGCGCTATACTCTTCTACGAACGCCGCTATTGTAAACTTTACACAAGCATTGGCTGAAGAGTGGATAAATGATGGTATCAAAGTCAATTGTATCAATGAACCGCCCCGACTATATCGGAGAGTGGATTGCTTGAGTCAGGCAGCTTTGTCTGACTCACAAAGACTATCATAGTATCGTCTCTCAAACTCAAAAGGCGACACATAACTAATCGTACTATGAATG
>NZ_CAJHAR010000026.1 GCF_904846415.1 Psychrobacter piscatorii
GACTAAGACTGTGACAGTCGGGGCAATTGATCTGTATTTGTGTCTTCATAACCTCAAATATATCATCTTGCTTTGACTGTCACCCTTCCTTTATTACCCCAGCATACTTTTTGATACACCACCAAATTATCGACACTTATTATTAGGAGCAGCTTATGTCTCAAGACAGCAACACTCAAGACAACAATGTGGATGCAAGCATTGAAATCACCCCTGAAATGCAGGCATTTTACCAACGTGCTGATGCCATCATCGGTGTCGCCAATAGTCAGCTAGGCCCTGATGCCCATTCAGGACAGGTAGGTGCTTCTTTGTTGTATGCTGCCGCACGCTATAGCGCGTCCGTTGCCTCGATTGGATTTGTGAAAGGCGATGATTTTGCTAAAGAAAAAGATGATATCGTCGAGTTTTATGTCAAACAGTATCGCCAGATGTTAAGCGACAACTTGACAGATTATGCACAGAACTTTGATAAATACGTGCAGCTAAACCAAGACGACAAACCAGCTGAATAAGTAAATCTTGTCCGTTTAGATGCTCTTTTATTAAGAGAGTAGCAAATAAAGTACACAAAAAACCCAAGCTAAATTAAGCTTGGGTTTTTTGTGCAAAATGATTGAGTAGACAGCCATCGATTAAATATTATAATGTTTTAAGCGCTTTACCAATATCACAATAACGCTCACGAGCGATAGCAGGACGCTATCGAACGCCATTAATAAGGAAATGTAATCATGCAAAACAGCTTATCCAAACGACTCTCGGTACTGAAACCATCATCACTTATATTATCTTTAGCAATAGTATTGACAGCTTGTAGCTCTACACTGAATACAACTACGCCGACTACTGTGCCTACTCAATCAAGCACGAATAATAGCCAAATGCTTGAAAATACGCTGACCCAATGTCCAACCTCTCACTCTGAGAGCACCATGTGTACCATGCAATATGACCCTGTCTGTGTGAAAACGAAAGTTGGCTCAGTGATAAGTTACCGTACTGCTGGTAATGCCTGCTCAGCTTGTAATATTCCTGAAGCCATCGGTTATACAAAAGGCGAATGTAGTTAATTCATAAAAATACTTCATTCCAAAAAAGATATTTGAGTAGTCACAAAAAAGCCCCAATTTAAAAATAAATTGGGGCTTCTATTAACGATTAGAACAACGGTTAAAATAACGATTTTACTGCTTAATCACCCTTAACAATCTTGGGTGGGCCTTTGAGTAAATGCTCATCAACAAACTCATCTGCAGAGTTATGATCTGCTGATTCATCTGTAATAAAGCTTTGCTGCGCTCGATATAGAATCAAACGGTCACGGCTAAGACCTCGCAACAACGCATACATTATGACGAAAACCACTAAAGCAAATGGCAATCCTGCTACGATGGCAGCTGCCTGCAAAGCAGACAATCCACCAGCCGCTAACAATATAGCAGCGATAATGCCTTCTGTGGTTGCCCAAAACAAACGCTGAATCTTTGGTGGATTGGTATCGCCACCAGCGGTCAGCATGTCAATCACAAAACTGGCCGAATCTGATGAAGTCACAAACCAAAGCATAATCATGACAACAATCATTAGCGTAATCGGTTTAGCTAGTGGGTAGTACTCAACCAGCTTAAAGATTGCGCTACCCGTATCTGCTTGTACTGCTTCAACCAATCCTGGGCTAATACCTGTCACAGCAGAGGCAAGCTCCATGTGAATAGCCACGCCGCCAAAAGTTGTGAACCAGAAAAACAAAATAAGCATAGGGATTAATAGCACCCCAAACGTAAACTCACGGATAGTACGACCACGAGAGATACGGGCAATAAAGATACCAACGAATGGTGCCCAGCTCACCCACCATGCCCAATAAAATATCGTCCAAGCACTTTGCCAGTCTGTTCCACTATAAGACTCGCCCCACGTACCCAAAGGTACGATTACGGTCAGATAGTTACCGATATTTTCGATAAAGCTATCGAAGATAAAGAGTGTCGGCCCTAAAGCCACCATGAATACCAATAAAACGATTGTAAAACCAATATTGATATCACTAAGGCGCTTAATACCTTTATCCAGACCCATCATAACGGAAGCGGCTGCAAGCGCTGTGATGAAAGCTATCAAACCGAACTGTACAGTGAGACTATTCGGCATACCAAATAGTTTCTCAAGTCCCGCATTGATCTGCATCACTCCAAGCCCGAGTGAGGTAACCACACCAAACATCGTACCGAACACGGCCAAGATATCGACCGTATGCCCCCAGCGACCATAGATTCTTTTGCCGAGTAAAGGATACAAGGTTGAGCGAATCGATAAAGGCAAACCACGACGAAAATGAAAATACGCTAACGACAGTGCCACAATCGTATAGATGCCCCAAGCGTGTAGACCCCAATGCATAAATGAGATATTCATCGCTTGCTTTGCGGCTTCAACCGTTTCGGCCTCGCCCATTGGTGGTGCCATAAAGTGATACAACGGCTCCGCTGTACCCCAATAAACGAGACCAATACCAATACCAGCAGAGAACAACATACCAATCCAAGAAAACAGATTGTATTGCGGTCGCTCCGTTTGGTTGCCTAAACGAATATCACCATAGCGACTCATTCCTAAGTAAATGCAAAGCCCGAGCGCTGTATTCACTAAGATAATAAATAACCAACCGAATTTATCGGTAATGAAATTCTGTAAAAAACTAAAAACTGCCCCTGCTGTTTCAGTGAAAAGCGCACCGAAAATAATAAATCCAACGATCAACAGTGACGATGTAATAAACACAGGTTTACTCACCCGTGGAAAAGGTCCTAATCTGCCTACTTTTACTTCTTCCATGTGCAAGTCTCAAAATTTAAGGAATATTACCTTAACAAAATAGGCTTTAACTATCAATCAATTACAAAATAAAACTTGATAAAACCTTTAACTTATTCTAATAAGATTGATAGTTTTTTTAAAATGTCTACATAAATACAGATGTAAAAGCAGCTTTATCATGATGTTATTTAGGCAATAATCTGAGTAATCGTCCACCATCACCATCTTCCAATGCCCACACTTGTTTATCAACTGCCAGCACGCTACGAACACGCTCACCCATGTCATAACGATAGCGTTCAATAGCACTATCATCTTCATCGACACTTACGACAATAAGCGCTTTTGAAGATAAACCACTGATTAAAAAATCGCCTTGTAATGCTGGAAAATCATTGTGTCTACCAGCCGTATATAGACTCAGTGATGACGGTGAAATAACGGGCGTCCATGTGATTTTGGGCATTTCAAACTCAGGACGAGTGTCGTGATCTGGGATTGGTGTACCTGAATAATTGCGGCCATTTGATACAATCGGCCAGCCATAGTTTTTGCCTTTTTCAATCAGATTAAATTCATCACCGCCCTTTGGCCCCATCTCGTTTACCCAAAGCCTGCCGCTTTCATCAAATCTTATGCCGAGCACATTGCGATTACCCATTGTCCAAAACTGAGAGGCAATGTCATTGCTATCATTGACAAATGGATTGTCTTTTGGCACCGAGCCGTCAGCATACAATCTAATAATCTTACCTAGATTCATGCTCATATCTTGTGCAGGCTCTTTTTTCTGGCGTTCTCCTGAGCTGATATATAGATACTGTCCATCAGGTGAAAACAATAAGCGATGGCTGTAGTGACCTTGCCCCGTGACTTTTGGAGATTGTTCCCAAATAGGCGTGATGGCCTGTAGTGTGGGCGCATTTGTGCCTAATCCTGCAAGCGTCGCTTTGATTACTTTTGCCCCAAATTTATTACTATCACCCCCCTTTCCTGCTTCCGCATAGCTGATATATACAGCATTCGAAGTCGCAAAATCTGGTGCTAATATAATATCTCCCAAACCACCTTGACCACCGTAGGCCACTTTAGGGATGCCTGCTACTTGTGTTTTGCTACCCGTCGCCGTATCTACAATGAACAGCTCCCCTGTTTTTTGCGTCACCAGTAGTTTGGGCGCTTTGCTATCTATACTGGGTAGTGCTGTCATGGCCCAAGGCTCATCAAAAGTTGCGACCGCTTTGGTTGTAAACTCAGGCTTGTCTGCGCTAACTTGAGCATCACTTGTCTGCATATCTGCTTTAGAGGTTTGGCTCTCTTTCTGTTCTGGTACGTTGTTGCTGGTATTGACGGTTGCAGGGTTGGAGCAAGCTGATGTGCTGAATAATAAAGCCGCAGTGAGCAACGGCGATGTTAAGGGTAGACTTACACGTTCAATAGGGGTTGTCATTGTTTTGTCCTTTCTATCCAATTGGTATTTATTTTATTGGTCATCCATTTATTTATAGCATAGTCTTGATATTTAAGAGATATTTAAATGGTAAAAAAACAGTAACGTAAAACGCGTCTTATAAATAAAAAACCCCTTACCTACGATTGTAGATAAGGGGTTTGTTTTAAACGTACAGTTAGGTCATAAAGACCTCAAGGCTAGAGTGATTAGCTCATTCTAAGCTTATCAAAAGTTAGCTTGTCGTCGGCACCTACATCGACTTTGATAATATCACCAGCGACAAAATCACCTGCCAATAGCTTCAATGACAATGGGTTTTCGATCTCTTGTTGAATGGCACGCTTCAAAGGACGAGCGCCATAAACAGGGTCATAACCCACGGCAACCAATTTATTCATCGCATCGGCTGATAGCTCAATATCCATCTCACGCTCTTGGATACGCTGACGTAAACGATTCAATTGAATATCAGCAATACCTGCCATCTGCGACATACCAAGCGGATGGAAGACCACAATTTCATCAATACGGTTGACGAACTCTGGACGGAAATGCTGCCCAACCGAATCCATTACTTCCGCTTTAATATCCTCATAGCTCTCGCCAACCATCTCTTGAATCTTGTGCGAACCCAAGTTACTGGTCATGATAATGACGGTATTTTTGAAATCTACCACCCGACCTTGCGAGTCAGTTAAGCGACCATCATCCAATACTTGCAGCAAGATGTTGAACACATCAGGATGCGCCTTTTCTACTTCATCGAACAATATGACACTATATGGCTTACGGCGTACTGCTTCCGTCAATGTACCGCCTTCTTCATAACCGACATAGCCTGGAGGCGCACCAACTAGGCGGCTGACACTGTGTTTTTCCATATACTCACTCATGTCGATACGTACAATCGCATCTTCAGAGTCAAACAAAAAGTTCGCTAGTGATTTGGTCAGCTCAGTTTTACCAACACCAGTAGGTCCTAAGAATAAAAACGAGCCTGAAGGACGATTGGGATCAGACAAGCCTGCACGGCTACGACGTACCGCATTAGCCACCGATTCGACCGCTTCATTTTGACCGATGACACGCTCATGGAGCTTTTCTTCCATTGCAATCATCTTGTCACGCTCGCCTTGCATCATTTTACTGACTGGTATACCAGTTGCGGCTGCAACGACTTCTGCGATTTCATTGTCGGTGACTTTATTACGTAGCAATTTGACACCGCTACCTTCACCTGTCTGTTCTTTTTGCTCAGCCAAATCAGACTCATGAATACGTCGTTCTAACTGCGGAATGGTTTCGTATTGCAGCTTACTCATGGTCTCATAATCGCCTTCGCGGCTGGCTTTGTCATACGCAATACGGGCCTTATCTAGCTCGTCTTTTAGCTGTTGACTGCCTTTGACCAGTGCCTTCTCTGCTTGCCAAACCTCGTTGAGATCAGCGTACTCTTTTTCTAGCTCTTCTATTTGCGCATCGAGCACTTTACGCTCGGCTTGCGCGCCAGCATCCTCTTCGTTTTTGAGTACTTCACGCTGCATTTTTAACTGAATGAGGCGGCTATCGAGCTTACCTAGTGACTCAGGCTTGCTATCCATTTCCATACGCAGACGGCTGGCTGCTTCATCAATCAAGTCGATAGCTTTATCTGGGAGCTTACGATCAGTGATATAGCGATGACTCATGCGCGCAGCAGCAATGATTGCGCTATCTTGAATATCGACGCCATGATGCAGCTCGTAACGCTCTTTTAGACCGCGTAATATGGCGATAGTATCTTCCACCGTTGGCTCATCGACCAAAACCTTTTGGAAACGACGCTCAAGGGCAGCATCTTTTTCGATATACTTGCGATACTCATCCAATGTCGTGGCTCCAACACAATGCAGCTCGCCGCGTGCCAGTGCAGGTTTTAGCATATTACCTGCGTCCATCGCGCCTTCTGATTTGCCCGCACCCACCATCGTGTGCAGCTCATCAATGAACAAAATGACATTACCTTCTTGCTTAGCCAAGTCGCTCAATACACTTTTGAGGCGCTCTTCAAACTCACCGCGGAATTTTGCCCCTGCAATGAGCGCGCCCAAATCTAACGACAGTACTTCTTTACGGCGTAGCCCTTCTGGTACATCACCATTGATGATTTTTTGTGCCAAGCCTTCGACGATGGCGGTTTTACCAACGCCCGGCTCACCAATGAGTACAGGGTTATTTTTGGTACGGCGCGACAGTACCTGAATGGTACGGCGGATCTCTTCGTCACGGCCAATGACTGGATCTAGCTTGCCAAGCTCTGCTTGCTCAGTCAGATTAATCGTGTACTTGTTGAGCGCATCACGCTGATCTTCGGCGTTTTGGTTATTTACCGTATCATCACCGCGCAGCTGCTCAATCACCGCTTTTAGTTTGCTTGCTGTCACTCCAGCACTTTCAAATATCTTTTTGGTTTCGCCTTGTTCGGCGAGTGCCAACATCACCCATTCTGTTGCGATAAAATCATCGCCTTCTTTTTGTGCCTGACGATCTGCCAAGTTCAATATTTTTACCGAGTTTGGGTTTAGGTTGACGTCACCTGTAGGCTCCGAAATGGTCGCTTGGTTATCTAATGCTTTTGCCACGCCATTTTTTAGCGCTGGGACAGAAGCGCCTGCTTGTTGGCAAATAGATAAATTAGACTCATCTTGTAGCAACACTGCAAGCAAATGTACAGGATCAATGCCCGTGTGGTCGCGACCTAATGCTAGGCTTTGAGCTTCTTGAATGGCGGATTGCAGTTTTTGCGTAAACTTCTCAAATCTCATGTTTATATCCTTTTATAATTAGTATTTTCAGTGAGCCTTCTAAGGATTATCTTAGTCTAGTGCCCACTGTTATCTGTCACTTATATAAGGTATATATACACCTATTTCAAGACGATTACCAAATAAAGCCTTACTTAAGACAATGATATTTATTATTAATAATATTTAAACGGGTTATTAATGCCAGTTAAATATAGTTAGTAGGTAGGAAACGCCATTTTATTGATGTAAGTTAAAGAGAACTCTCCATTGAATACGGTAATAAGCAATGCACTTATTGAGCATAGACCCAATCATAATCCGACTATGCTACTCCACGATTTCAATAGGAGTACCAAGTGTCACCGCTGCCATAATTTCATCCATCTCATCATTGGTGACAGCGATACAACCATCGGTCCAATCGCGTCGTTGATTCAACCAGCCCAAATGTCCAAAGCCATTCATTTGCCCATGAATCATAATATCGCCGCCCGGATTGACCCCTAATGACTTCGCTCGTGCCTTGTCTTCATCATTAGGATAGCTAATATGGATAGAACGATGCGCAATAGAGTTCTCGTTTTTATAATCTAAGGTATAAATCCCAACGGGCGTACGCTGATCGCCTTCTTGTTGCTTATGTCCCGATGGACTACCCCCTAGCGCAATACGATACGACCTAATGATTTTACCATCGCTCATCAATTTTAAGACACGATCTGATTTGTCGACGAAGACTCGATCAATGACTGCCGACGCAGGAATGGGGTTTTTGGATTTTGAGGTGGTTTTGGCATAAGCAATGGCGCTGGTGCTGACAATAGCAGCAAGACTAAGAACAATGATAATGGGCAACCAAGGCGTACGCTGCTCATTAGATGGGTGAAATTTTTTATAAAAAAATGACATAGGCTTTGATCCTCATAATTAATTTTTCGTCATTAATCATATGTATCAAAACACTATGTCAGATTCTGTAGATAAATTTTGTGCAAAAGTAATGAATCAATCGCTATGCTGTTACACCATGCGAATCGCACCATCTAAGCGGATCACCTCGCCATTTAGATAGGCATTGTCAATGATATGAGTCACCAATTTGGCAAACTCATTGGGTGCGCCCAAACGTTTAGGATATGGCACGCCTGCTTCTAGCTGCTCGCGGGCTTTTTCTGGAATAGACTCCATCATCGGCGTAGCAAAGACACCTGGTGCGATAGTCATCACGCGAATACCATGACGAGCCAGCTCACGAGCAAGCGGCAAGGTCAGACCAACCACGCCTGCCTTAGACGAAGAATAGCTGGCTTGACCTACTTGTCCGTCAAAGGCTGCGATAGAGGCTGTATTAATAATAATACCTTGATCTACATTCTTCTCTACATGGTCGCCTGCATTGCTATCATTAGCTATGCGCTTTGCAATGCTAGCAGCGACCAAACGGGCGACATTAAATGAACCGACGAGATTGACATTGACCCCGCGGCTAAATGCCTCAAGGTCTGCCGGATTGTTATCACGATCTAACAGTTTTTGTACCACTACAATACCAGCACAGTTGATTGAACCTTGTAGGCCACCGAAAGCTGACTCTGCCATCTCAACCGCTGATTGTACTTCATCGCCGTTAGTGATATCACAGCGCACAAAGCGCGCACTATTACCCAGCTCAGCGACCAGTGCTTGACCTGCTGCTTCATTTAGATCAGCGATAACGACATTACCACCCTGCTCTACAATCGCACGAGCTACTGACTCGCCCAAACCTGATGCGCCGCCTGTGACCAAAAAGCTGCTTTCTTTAATTTGCATGTTTATTCCTTTAAATCTTCATTTCTTATTAGCTGTTTTCTATGAATTATCTATAAACGCTCTATTGGGTAGTTACGCGGCAGATAAACTACGTAGCAAAAAGCGTTGAATCTTGCCACTTGGTGTTTTTGGTAATTCGGTCACAAACTCGACCTCACGCGGATAGGCATGAGTTGATAGACGTTTGCGCACCAGCTCTTGGATTTCTTTGGCGATTTGCTCGCTACCTTCGATACCCTCTTTTAGTACCACGTAAGATTTGATCGTATGTCCACGCACTTCGTCTGGCACGCCTACCGCCGCAGATTCTGCCACTGCGTCATGCTCTAATACAGTGTTTTCGACATCAGTGGGCCCTACGCGGTAACCTGCCGTAATGATAATGTCATCATCACGCCCTGAGAACCAATAACTGCCATCACTATGACGCTCGACCACATCACCTGTCAGATAGTAGTCATCTACAAAGGCTTGTTTTTCGTTCCAGCTATAACCACGGAAATAAAACGCAGGTGACTGACTGACGACGACTGCTAGCTGACCCTGCTCTCCATCTGGCAGGACATTCATATCATCATCTAGTACCACTAGCGTATGACCTGGTAGCGCCATTCCCATCGAGCCTACTGGAGATTCGTGTTTTAGCGCATGATGCGCACAGCAAGTCATGCCGGTTTCTGTTTGACCGTATTGATCTTTTACCTGACAGCCCAGATAGGTCTCAACCCAGTTAACGACTTCGGTGTTCAGTGTCTCCCCTGCCGAGTTCGCGCAGCGCAAAGCGAGTTTGGCATTAGTCTCAAGGTCATCTTCATTGCCGTCTTTATTATCAAATACGCCGCTGGATTTCATCATACGAAATGCGGTGGGTGAAGACGCTAAATTGGTAATCTGGTGGCGCACCATAAAGTCACGGGTATTGGTCGCGTCAAATCCTGCTTCATTAAAATAAGTAGTGATGCCCAGTAGCAGCGGCCCTGTAATGGCATAGTACAAGCCATATGCCCAGCCAGGATCGGCCATGTTCCAATATTGATCGTCTTCGCGTAGGTCAATGGCATAACGCATATAGAGGTAAAATGCAGGTAATGCGGCTAATGGAACGCTGACGCCTTTTGATTTACCGACTGTACCTGAGGTAAACATTTGCAAAAATGGCGCATCCATATCGAGCGTAACGGGTTCCATCGTTTGCGCCTGTGCTGCCATAGACTGGCTATAATGATCGTCACCCCACGTCTGAGCGTCCTCAGTACTGCCGACCAATACCATTTTGGTTTGTGCGGCCAAATCATCAAACTTGTTGCGATTTTCTACATTGGTAAAGACAACTTTGGTATCGGCTTTATCCATGCGATATTTGATCGAGTCATAGCCAAAAGCGGTGAATAACGGCTGATATACCGCGCCGATGCGCCATGTTGCCAATACAACCGTCAGCAGCTCAGGCGTACGCGGTAGCATCGTCGCTACCTTGTCCCCTGCTTTTACGCCATACGACTGTAGTAGGTTAGCAACTTGCGCGCTTGATTTATCAAGCTCACCAAAGCTCATGCGCGTGACATTGCCTGTCGTATCTTCGTGTACCAGTGCGGCATTATCCGCGCGGCCATCACGTACATGACGACCACAGCAAGCCATATAAGCATTTAGTCGATCATCGACATTCTTGCCAAAAATTTCTGACAGCAATGTATCCATATCAAAATTATTATAATAATCGGTATAGTTTTTTAGTGTCGTTGAAGCATCTGTATGATTGATGGTAGGAGTTTGAGAGGCGGTGTTCATAAGCTAATCCTTTAGCAATAGCAGATAAAATGATATTCATGGTTGTAAAATGGTCACATCCTATAGACCGTTTAGTATCTTCGTATTTAACATGCTCTATTAGTAACGCATTTTTACACTTATTTCAATACATAACGTATCATTTTTATTTTATATAAATAAGCATGACCTATAATTATTTATCATCAAATTTAAAAAACATTTATAATCATACATTTAAGCTACTTTTGAAGTATTTTCTCAAGCAGCGATACTTAACGATCAGCACTGAGAAAACCTAGTAAGGCTTTCTCTTCACAGCTTTGATATTTTTTAGTACGACCGCGGCGCGCTTGCTTGTAGTCATCATAAAATTGCCCTACCAAAAAACGCTCAATAATGATGGGGTGAATGTACGACGCGCGGCATACGGTTGGCGTATTGCCCAGCTCTGCCGCCACGCTTTTTACCATATCTGTGACCAGCTGCTGACGCTCAGCGCTTTCTGGTGCGCTGGCAAGTATGCTAGCGCCTGCCGTCGTTTGTAGCTCGTCATATAAGTAGCTTGCCGCAAGCACACTTGCCATCCATGTACGAAAATCTTTAGCACTATATAATTTGCTTTCGCAGTCCATCCCGCACGTATGCTTACGCAAATACTCATTAATATCGCTGCTATCGACAACTTGTTTATGCCCATCGTCATCTAAGTATTTGAATATTTGATAACCTGGCAGCTCAGAGCATGCCTGCACGATGTCAATCAAACGCTCATCTTGCAGTTCAATATGATGTTCCTTAGCGCTTTTTCCAACAAAATCAAACGCAAGTCCATTATCCGTTTCGCTGACATGCTTACTACGTAACGTACTCAGACCATAACTTTTGTTTTGCTTGGCATAGCGGCTGTTACCAATACGAATCAAAGTGGTCTCTAGCAATTTAACAACGGCAGCGAGTACATTGGTGCGTGACAATGATTCTGCTTCCAAATCTGTCTCGACCTGCGCGCGTAAATTGGGCAGCGCTTCTGCAAAGCCTATCATCGCATCAAACTTGGCTTGGTCACGGATGTTATTCCACGAAGGATGATACAAGTACTGCTTACGAGATTTTTCGTCGCGTCCTGTCGATTGCAGATGGCCTTTTTCATCTTGGCATATCCACACCCCCGACCACATAGGCGGTATCACCAATGCATCAAAACGCTGACGCAATGCTTTGTCTTTGACTGTCTTGCCCGTTGCATCGCGATAGGTAAAGCCGCGGCCCCAACGTCTACGCTCATAACCTGGTTCGTCGTCACTCACATAACGCAGATTGGCACGGCGTGCGAGACGCTCATAATCATGGCGTACATCCTGCGTTGTCGACTGCTCGTTTGTTTTGCCCATAAAAACACTCTTCCAATAATTTTATGGTTTTAGCATAATCAACTGCGCTTATTTTTGCTGTTTGTTTGCCACGGACAAAGTGTAATCCTGTGTAAAATAAAGCAGTGATAAAAATAGTGACAAGGGTTCTAAGTGCTGTGCTTTTGAGGCATAATTCAGCACTATTCACGACTTAAGTTTATAAAAGATGAACCATTCACCTGTGAAAATAAAGCCACTAACTCTCGCCGATCACGATCTTTGGGCGCACTTATGGCAAAACTATCTGACATTTTATGAGACCCATTTGCCATCAAGCACGACGGATACGACGTGGCGCAATCTGCTTGATGATGACATCCCTGTTTATGGATTTGGGGCGTGGAAAGAGGATGTTTTGGTAGGCATTACCCATGTGGTACTGCATCCCAATACATGGAATACTAACGCATGTTGTTACTTAGAAGATTTATACGTCGCGGATAATGTCCGTGGTCAAGGCGTGGGA
This sequence comes from Psychrobacter piscatorii, assembly GCF_904846415.1. Taxonomy (GTDB): domain Bacteria; phylum Pseudomonadota; class Gammaproteobacteria; order Pseudomonadales; family Moraxellaceae; genus Psychrobacter; species Psychrobacter piscatorii. Next base: position 12,523 of record NZ_CAJHAR010000026.1, read on the forward strand.
CGTACGTTGATTGAACATGTATACTCCTTTGCTAAGGACAAAGACTGCAACCGCGTCTACTGGACGACACAAGACAGCAACGTCGCCGCTCGTAAACTCTATGATGCCATTGCGACTCAGACAGACATGGTTCAGTACCGTAAGGACTTATAAAGAGTGAGCTAGAGAGTGGAGTACCCACAAAAAAAGCCAAGCATCAAATGCTTGGCTTTTTTTGTTTTTATACTACTTTAATATAAAAGTGATTATTTGCCGTACAGGCATAAATAAGCCGTTTCGACGTCTACTTTTACTTGAAACTTTTTGTTAGCTTCAACGGTGAATTGCTCGCCAGCATTAAACGTTTGCCATTCACTACTTTCAGGTAATTTAACCGTCAATGCACCGCTCACCACACTCATAGTCTCAAACTCACTGGTGCCAAATTCATACTCACCGCTTTCCATAACACCGACAGTGGCAGGCTTAGTGGCCGTTTGAAAGGCAATGGAGGTCACTTTGTCATCAAAATAATTATTTACGCTTGGCATAATCTTCCTTAATTGCATGTTAGTTGGTATTTTATTTTATAGACCTGCTTTTAGACTGGCTTCGATAAACTGATCGAGATCACCGTCTAGTACCGCGCCTGTGTTAAAGGTTTCAACACCAGTACGCAGATCCTTGATACGAGAATCATCGAGCACGTATGAGCGAATCTGGCTGCCCCAACCGACATCGGACTTATTGTCTTCAACCGCTTGTTGTTTTTCCATACGTTTTTGCATCTCAAGCTCATAGAGCTTAGCACGCAGCATCTTCATCGCCGTCGCTTTGTTGCCATGCTGACTACGTTCGTTCTGACAAGTCACTACCACGCCCGATGGCTCATGGGTAATACGTACCGCAGAATCTGTCGTGTTTACGTGCTGACCACCCGCGCCAGATGAACGATAGGTATCGATACGCAAGTCAGCAGGGTTGATGTCAATCTCAACATTATCATCAATCTCAGGCGAGACGAACACCGCTGCAAACGAGGTATGGCGACCATTGTTGCTATCAAATGGTGACTTACGTACCAAACGATGAACGCCAATCTCAGTACGCAACCAACCAAACGCGTAGTCGCCTTTGATCTCGATCGTGGCCGACTTGATACCCGCGACACTGCCAGCAGACACTTCAATCACATCTACCTTAAAGCCGTGAGCTTCTGCCCAGCGTGTATACATACGTAGTAGCATTTCGGCCCAATCTTGCGCTTCGGTACCGCCACTACCTGATTGAATATCCAAGTAGCAGTTGTTTGGGTCCATCTCGCCGCTAAACATACGGCGGAATTCCAAATCGGCTACGCGCTGCTCAGCGCTATCTAGCTCGCTCTGCACATCAGCAAGCAACGACTCATCTTCTGCCTCTACTGCCAACTCTAGCATGGCAGACGCGTCTTCTAGCGTGGTTTCAAGCGAGACCACCACATCGATGACACCATCAAGATGGCTTTTTTCTTTATTAATCTTGGTGGCACGCTCTGGATCGTTCCATAGCTCAGGGTTTTCTAACTCTAAATTGACTTCTTCTAAGCGTTCTTGCTTACCATCGAAGTCAAAGATACCTCCGCAAATCCTGCCCACGCTCTGATAAATCTTTAATCTGTTCTTGATACGGATTGATTTCCATAAATATTCCTGTTTTTCTAATAAAAATAAATAACGAATACGGCGCTATTTTAAATGAGATTGATCATAAATGGTTGGCTAATTATTCTTGTTCCTACTATTACTAGATTAAGTAATCTAGATTGACCAATCCTCTACTGCCCAGCGATGCGCCAAGGCATGAGCATGTAGCGCCTCATCAGGTGACACACAGATTGCCACATCCGCCCATTCTAGCAATGGGATGTCGTTTTTGGAGTCTGAATAGGCATAGGTTTTTTCAAAGGTGATACCAGCGGCTTGCTGCTCATTGAGCCACTTATCTAGATGGTAGATCTTGCCCGCTTGAAAGTTTGGCTTATCGGTCAGCTTGCCTGTATAGCGATTATCTTTGATCTCAAGCGGCGTTGCCAATACATTGGCTGATTCGACGCCAAAACGCTTGGCAATGGCAGACACTACAAAGTCATTGGTCGCAGAAATAATCACCACGTCATGCCCTTTCTCAACATGCTGGCACAACGCTTCCATCGCTTTTGGGCGAATATGTGGCTCGATTTCACTTTTGATATAGTCTTCTCTTAGCTCATCAAGTCTATCAAGCGGCAGACTGCTTAAAAACTGCGCGACAAATTCATTGTACTCTGTTGCGTCTAGCGTACCTTCAATATAGTCATTATAAAATTTCTGATTGGCCGTACGGTACTGCGCCTCATCAACAAGGTCATGCTTGACGATATACTCACCCCAAAGATAATCGCTATCGACATCCAGTAAGGTATGATCTAAATCAAATAATGCCAGTTGTTTTTGTTGTGTTTGTGCTTGATTTGCCTGCATGGTGAGACCTTATCGTTGGTTGCGAAAAAATATGAAGTGTTGAATGAGATTATATAAACGTAGGAGGCAAGTCTATCTAACTTTAGTCAGGCATCGCTACTTCTGTTAAGCCTGCTTTGAATTTTTGGCAACGCTCAGCGTAGTGCATGGCTGACATTTTTAGCATCGCTGCTTGCTCATCTGTCAGTGTCTTAACGACTTTGGCAGGTGCGCCCATCACTAGTGAGTTATCAGGAATAACCTGACCTTCAGTAATTAAAGCTTTTGCCCCTATCAGGCAGTTTTTACCAATCTTGACATTATTAAGCACCACAGCACCAATACCAATCAAGCTATTGTCTCCGACTTCACAGCCATGTAGCATCGCCAGATGACCGATAGTCACGTAATTACCGATAGTCACTTTGATACCTGCATCAGTGTGAATCACACTGTTTTCTTGTACATTACTATAATCACCGATATGGATACGATCGTTGTCACCGCGTATCACCGCACCAAACCAAACACTGGCCTGATGACCTAGATACACATCGCCCATCACTTGCGCTGAGTCTGCCACCCAACCATTGAACGGTACGGCAAACTCAGGGGTTTTGTCTAAATATTGATAAATCATAACGATTCCTTGTCATCTTCATTATTGTTATAACAAACGATCATAAAAATTGGGTCTAGCGTTGCGCTGTTCATTGTGACAAAGCCGAATGCGAAAATCTAGCGCTATTAATGGCTGATGAATATCAGGATAATCAAAACTATCATATTTTTGCTTAGGCTATTTTTTAATACGTTGCAGCTTTTTATAAAGGATCAGCTATTACCTATATAATGACTATTAATCCAATAAATCGGCTAGCCATAACTCACTATTTTGTATATAATACGCAAAATCTGTGCCTAAGCGAGCGGACATGATGCAAGTTACCTATTCACTATCTAGTGGGTTTTGTAGTTTTCATCAATAATGTCTTCTCGCTTTTTTGTGGAAAATTTTTGTGTATCGTCCTTTTGTTACCTCTATATGACAACAGTCAAATGCCGTAAATAAAAGGATACGGAGCAATTTTAGACCAACAAAACATGATGGCACTCACCAATAATAGCGGAGGCAATCCTTGAATTCATCGGTAGAAACACAAGCAATTTTGGCACTAGCAGACGGTACAATTTTTCGCGGTGTCAGTATCGGCAGCCTAGGTCATCGTGTTGGTGAAGTGGTATTTAATACCGCCATGACAGGGTATCAAGAAATTCTAACCGATCCAAGTTATGCGCGACAGCTGGTCACCCTAACTTATCCGCATATCGGTAATACAGGCACCAATGCCGAGGATACCGAGTCTGGTAACGGTCACAAAGTATGGGCAGACGGTCTCATCATCCGTGACGCCACCATGGCAACCTCTAACTTTCGTAACTCTGAATCACTTAGCGACTACTTACAACGTAACAATACCGTCGCTATCGCTGAAATTGACACGCGTCAATTGACCCGCCTATTACGTGATAAAGGGGCTCAGAACGGCTGTATCATGACCGCATCAGATGGCGAGACGATCAGCGTTGAAGATGAGCAAAAAGCGATTGAGCTAGCAAAAGGCTTTGCAGGTCTAAAGGGCATGGACTTGGCAAAAGAATGCTGCACGACAGAAAGCTTTGAATGGACAGCAGGCACATGGGATCTGTCAGACACCCTACTCAACCGTGACGTGGCAGGTAGCCATGACAGTGGTACTGGCGGCTTCTTTAAGCAACTCGGCACTCATATCGATGCCAAATTCAATGTCGTCGCTTATGACTTCGGTAGCAAAACCAATATCCTACGCATGCTCGTCGACCGCGGCTGTCATGTGACGGTTGTACCAGCACAAACGCCTATTGCTGATGTGCTCGCGATGAATCCAGATGGTATTTTCTTATCAAACGGCCCTGGCGATCCAGCAGCTTGTGATTATGCCATCGATGCCGTGCGTCACATTATTGAAGAAACAGATGTACCAACCTTTGGTATTTGCTTAGGTCATCAGCTGATTGGTCTTGCTAGCGGTGCTAATACGATCAAAATGAAAACTGGCCATCATGGCGCTAACCATCCGGTACAAGATCTAGCGACTGGCACAGTGATGATTACCAGTCAAAACCATGGTTTTGCGGTTGATGAAGACACGCTACCTGACAACGTCAAATCTACTCATCGCTCATTATTCGATGGTACCAACCAAGGTATCGAGCTGACCAATAAGCCTGTCTTTAGCTTCCAAGGTCACCCAGAAGCCAGCCCTGGTCCCCATGACTGCGCGCCATTGTTTGATAAGTTTGCGGAAATGATGGAGCAGTCTAAAACTGCCCAAGCTTAAATGATTGATCATAAGTAAATAATAAGCAAACGCTTGAATCGTCCACAGCGGTTCAGGCGGCATTAAATAAAGCACGGTAAGTATAAAACGCCATGAGCGTTATCAAAAATAAAGATTACTCAAATTATCACCCAAACGAAGGTAGCTCTAACTATGCCAAAACGTACCGACATAAAAAGCATTCTTATCATTGGCGCCGGCCCCATCGTCATCGGCCAAGCGTGTGAGTTTGACTATTCAGGCGCACAGGCGTGTAAAGCACTAAAAGAAGAAGGCTACCGTGTCATCTTGGTCAACTCAAACCCAGCGACCATCATGACCGACCCTGTCATGGCTGATGCGACCTATATCGAGCCGATCACTTGGCAGACAGTTGAGCAAATCATTGCCAAAGAGCGTCCTGATGCGATCTTGCCAACCATGGGCGGACAGACCGCGCTAAACTGTGCATTAGACTTAGATAAGCATGGCGTACTGACTAAGTACAACTGCGAGCTAATTGGCGCGACCAAAGACTCAATTGAGATGGCAGAAGATCGCGATTTATTTGACAAAGCGATGAAACGTATCGGCCTTGAGTGCCCGCGCGCTGAAACAGCTGAAACGATGGAAGAAGCTTTTGCTACCCAAGAAAAGATGGGCTATCCCTGTATCATTCGTCCCTCATTCACCATGGGCGGTTCAGGCGGCGGTATCGCGTATAACCGCGATGAGTTCATCGAGATTTGCGAGCGTGGTTTTGACTTATCACCAAACCATCAGCTACTCATCGATGAGTCACTTATCGGTTGGAAAGAGTACGAGATGGAAGTGGTCCGTGACAAAAACGACAACTGCATCATCATCTGTGCCATCGAAAACTTTGACCCAATGGGCGTACATACAGGCGACTCAATCACCGTTGCTCCAGCACAGACCTTGACCGACAAAGAATACCAAATCATGCGTAACGCATCACTCGCGGTACTGCGTGAGATCGGTGTAGAAACGGGCGGCTCAAACGTCCAGTTCGGTATCAACCCTGATACGGGCCGCATGGTCGTCATCGAGATGAACCCACGTGTATCGCGCTCTTCTGCCCTAGCGTCAAAAGCGACTGGTTTCCCGATTGCCAAAATCGCGGCAAAACTGGCCATTGGTTATACGCTAGATGAATTGCAAAACGACATTACAGGTGGCAAGACGCCAGCGAGCTTTGAGCCTGCACTTGATTATGTCGTGACCAAGATACCTCGTTTTAACTTTGAAAAATTCCCACAAGCGGATAACATCCTATCGACTCAGATGAAATCGGTCGGTGAAGTGATGGCGATTGGTCGTAATTTCCAAGAGTCGATGCAAAAAGCATTGCGCGGGATGGAAACAGGCGCGGATGGCTTTGATGAGCAAGTTGATTTATCAAAAGTCAGTGCTGAGAAGGCTCGTAGCGAAATTATCAATCGCTTAACGATTCCAACCCCAGATCGCATCTACTATATCGCTGATGCGTTCCGCGTTGGTATGAGCGTCGATGAGGTGTTTAACTTTACCAAGATTGACCCATGGTTCTTGGTACAAATTGAAGATATCGTTAAAACAGAAGCCACTGTGAAATCACTTGGTTTTGGTGGACTAAACGAGAAAAATCTACGCAGCTTTAAACGTAAAGGTTTGTCAGATTTGCGTTTGGCTAAATTGCTAGGTATCTCACAAAAGCAACTACGCAAAAAGCGTTGGGATTTGAACGTTTATCCTGTCTATAAACGTGTGGATACCTGTGCCGCAGAGTTTGCGACCAGCACCGCTTATATGTACTCAACCTACGATAGCGAATGTGAAGCCAACCCAACTGACAAAAAGAAAATCATGGTTATCGGTGGCGGGCCGAACCGTATCGGTCAAGGCATTGAGTTTGATTACTGCTGTGTACATGCAGCGCTTGCCATGCGTGAAGATGGTTACGAGACCATCATGGTCAACTGTAATCCTGAAACGGTCTCAACCGACTATGACACCTCTGACCGCCTATACTTTGAGCCAATCACATTAGAAGACGTGCTAGAGATTGTCCGTATCGAAAACCCAGACGGTGTGATTGTGCAGTTCGGTGGTCAAACGCCATTGAAACTTGCCCGCGCGTTAGAGTCAGCAGGCGTAAAAATCATTGGTACTAGCCCTGATGCGATCGACCGCGCTGAAGACCGTGAGCGCTTTCAGCACATGATTCAGCAGCTAAACCTAGTACAGCCATCGAACGCCTTAGCAACCAGCTTGGAAGATGGCTTGGTTAAAGCTAAAGACGTGGGCTATCCACTGGTTGTACGTCCATCATATGTCCTTGGTGGCCGCGCGATGGAAATCGTCTACAACGAAGATGAGCTCAGACATTACCTGCGTACTGCAGTACAAGCCTCAAACGAAGCGCCTGTCCTACTCGATCGCTTCTTAGATGACGCCATCGAAGTCGATGTGGACTGTGTATGTGATGGTACTGATGTCGTCATCGGCGGTATCATGCAGCATATCGAACAGGCCGGTGTCCACTCAGGTGACTCAGCATGTTCATTGCCGCCATACTCACTGTCTAAAGAGCTATGTGACGTGATGCGCGCGCAAACGGTTGCCATGGCAAAAGAGCTTGGTGTTGTCGGTCTGATGAACGTACAGTTCGCGGTCAAAGGCGAAACGGTCTACATCTTAGAAGTGAATCCACGTGCTGCCCGTACCGTACCCTTTGTCTCTAAGTGTATCGGTACTTCATTGGCGCAGGTTGCGGCTCGCTGTATGGCTGGCACCTCGCTTAAAGACCAAGGTTTCACTACTGAGATTGTTCCAGCATTTTATGCGGTCAAAGAAGCAGTATTCCCATTTGCTAAATTCCCAGGTGTTGACCCAATCTTGAGTCCTGAGATGAAATCAACGGGCGAAGTCATGGGTGTGGGCAAGACTTTTGGCGAAGCATTCTACAAAGCCATCATCGGTAGTAACGAGCGTCTGCCAGGCTTGCCTACTGAAGGCGAGACTAAGACTGTCTTTATCTCAGTACGTGATAGTGACAAAGCGCAAATCGCTCCGATCGCCCGTCAACTGGTAGACTTTGGCTTCAAAATTGTCTCAACGACTGGCACGCAAAAAGTACTGAGCGACGCTGGTATCGAAAGTCAGCAAATCAACAAGGTCACTGAAGGTCGCCCGCATATCGTTGACGCCTTGAAAAACGGCAAAATTGACCTTATCATCAATACGACTGAAGGCAAGCAAGCACAAGAGGATTCATTCTCTATTCGCCGTAGTGCGCTACAAGGCAAAGTGTTCTATGTCACAACATTAGGCGCGGCAGATGCCGTCTGTAAATCTTATGCCATTGACTTACCGTTTGATGTCTATAAGTTACAAGATTTGCATGAGCAAGCAAAGTCTATTGACGCGGCTAAATAATTTCAGTAGATTAAGCATAACTGTTAGGCTTGCTTAAAAACTCATTCAAGCATAGCTGGTTGTTTTCTTTATAATCAACCAGCCACTTTTGATGAGTGACACCTTTATCGTGATAGACCTAAAAAGCATAGTGGCTAAATTGCGACTATGCTTTTTATTACGTAAGCTTAAGTACGCCTATTCTTGAATTGAGGTGAGATACACTCATAAATGACAGCCGACTTATTTATTACGGCGTCTTAATTATCACTCTTTTTATATTTTATACCCATTGCAACAACACTAACACCATCTCATTATGAGGTGGTGTGGTGTTATTGGTTTAAGGAAAAAACATGCAACGTTACCCAATGACTCCGCAAGGACACGCGGCTTTAGAAGCCGAATTAAAACAGCTAAAAAGTGTCGATCGTCCACGCATCACTGCATCAATTGCTGAAGCACGCGAGCACGGCGATTTGAAAGAGAACGCTGAATATCACGCTGCCCGTGAGCAACAAGGGTTTTGTGAAGCACGTATCCGTGATATCGAAGCCAAACTTGGCGGCGCACAAGTCATCGATCCTTCAACATTGCCAAAAGAAGGTCGTATCGTGTTTGGCGTCAGCGTCATAATCGAAAACATGGACACTGAAGAAGAAAAACAGTACAAAATCGTCGGCGATGATGAAGCCGATTTCAAGGCTGGCAAAATCTCAGTCAATTCACCGATCGCTCGTGGCCTCATCGGTAAGTTTGAAGGCGATGAAGTACGTATCGAAACGCCAAAGGGCGTGGTTGAATACGAAGTGATGAAAGTTATCTACGACTAATAAGACTCACTATTTCTGATCATCTGTAATCTTGATACTTTCAATTTTGGATGAAAGGCTCTTTGAATAATAGTTCTCTTAAAAGGCTCTTTAAATACTAGTTCTCTTAAATAGTAAACATGTTTGACAGTGACAGATACGGCTGGCTACTCGCTACCCAATAACATGGATATAAGCAACATTACGTATTGATAGCATTTATACCGTTTGGGTTACACAATGCAGCTTTTATACACGATTTGTTTTGGCGCATAATTATTTGAGTTTTTAGTGCATCGTAATTTTTATATTAGGTGATATTAGCCCGTAATATCGATGTAAATTTATACTGAAGCACTTTTACTCAAAATAATGATGGTCTGATTATAGACACCAGCTATCGTCAGTACTAACACCCTCGTTATTTGGCATACCTTTTGGTGTCATTTAGCGGGGGTTTTGCTTGTTTAGACGTTAATTATTGCTGTTTTACTTATCGCTGCTTTTTTTATTGATACTGTTAAGGAGTCTATTATGACCATGAAGTCTTATGCACCATCAGCACTAACCACCACAGTATCTGCAATACTCGCAGGTATGGTGCTTGCATCCTCAGCCCATGCTGCGCCTGAAATCGCGATCAGCTCATCTGCTGGTGGTAGCACGACGGTAGTTGAACAATATTCTAATGGCCAAACAGCCACTATTACTGCGACACCAAACGGTATTACGATGCAAGATGGCATGCCTTATGCCGTGACACAAGTGACGACTGTGCCGCGCTATGTCGTTCGTCAGTCTCCTGTGGTTCAAGGAAGCACAACCGTCACTAGCGTACCGGTCACCAATCGAATGACCAATAGCGTCACCAAGGTAGACGTCGTCACGGCGCCAGTCAGCACCGTGACACAAGTCCTGCCTGTTGCCACTGCTACTCAGTTGCCTGTTAAGAATGCGCCAGCGACAACCGTCATCACTAACCAGCCTATCACCAATCAAATCACGACGACCACGTTAGATACCTTGCAATTAACCCCGACTTTTAGCACGCCGGGTGTCATCAATGCAAACACCAAGGTCATGAAAATCATGAAAAATGGCGCTGGACGTGAATTTGCGGTGCCTGCCAACCATATCGCCCCTGGTGATGTCATTGAATATCACACCACCTACACCAACACCACGGCACAGCCAGTTAATGACATCAATGCTATGGTTTCATTGCCAAGCGGCGTCCAGCTAGTATCGTTAAATAGCCCATTACCAACGTTTGCCACCACTGGCGGCGACAGTTATCAAACCATTCAGCAAGTTGGCAATACCGTTGTTGTGCAAGAGAACTACTCTGGCCTGAAATGGAACTTAGCAAATCTTAATGCCAATGGTAATCAAACCGTTGTGATACGTGCCAAGGTTCAGTAAATAACTTGCTCACTACAAATACGTATTTTTAACAGTATCACTTTGCAAAAGGTCTTGAATATTCAGGGCCTTTTTTAATGCGTGTCATATCGAGTAGCATGTATGCTCGTTCACAACCTCTTGACGCATACGACACTATTTGTCGTGTTATTTTTTAAATTTTCTTATAAATACAATGACTTAATACATATTTTGGTAAAATGGTTACTCATTAATTAATTGGTAATAACCGACTTATGGCAAACATCAATTATGAAAGATTACAGGGCAAGCTCAATATCTTGGCCGACGCTGCCAAGTATGATGTCTCCTGCTCATCCTCTGCTGGTACACGTAAGAACCAAGGCGGCGGTCTAGGCGATGCCTCAAAAAGCGGTATCTGTCACAGCTATACCGAAGATGGTCGCTGTGTCAGCCTGCTAAAAATTCTTTTGACCAATCATTGCATCTATGATTGCGCTTATTGCACCTCACGCAAAAGCAATGACACGCCGCGCGCTGCATTTAGTGTTGAAGAAGTCGTGGATTTGACCATGCAGTTTTATCGCCGTAACTATATCGAAGGGCTATTTCTCAGCTCTGGTATCTTCAAAAGTGGCGACTATACAATGGAGCGACTGGTCGAAGTTGCCAAAATCCTGCGTACTCGCGAGCGCTTTAATGGGTATATTCATCTAAAGACCATACCCGGCGCGTCAAAGGAACTATTGCTCGAAGCAGGACTCTACGCCGATCGCTTGAGTGTGAATATTGAAATTCCAACCAAATCAGGACTGGCTTTACTTGCGCCAGAAAAATCACACGAGCAATTAAAAGCGCCGATGGAAACAGTAAAAGAAGAAATTATCACCATTCGTGAAAGCCGAAAGACTCATAAAAAAGCGCCTAAATTTACGCCCGCTGGTCAGACCAGTCAAATGATCGTCGGTGCTAGCAACGAGACGGATTTGCAAGTGATTCAGCTATCGAGTCACTTTTATAAAACCTACGATTTAAAACGCGTCTACTACTCAGGTTATGTACCGATGCTCTCTGACAATCGCTTGCCTGCGATTGGAACGCCTGTGCCAATGGTGCGTGAGAACCGTCTTTATCAAGCAGATTGGTTAATGCGTTTTTATGGGTTTGGTGCGTACGAAATTGTCGAGCCAGAGTCGCCATTTTTGGACCTAGACTGCGATCCAAAACTGGCTTGGGCAATACGCCATCGTGAGCATTTTCCTGTCAATATTCAGACAGCGACTTATGAGATGATCGTACGTATCCCTGGCATCGGTACCAAGACTGCCAAAAAAATCGTCAAAGCGCGCAAATTCAATCAATTGACACTCTATCATCTAAAAAAGATGGGCGCTGCGGTCAACCGTGCTAAATACTTTATCGCAACCACTGGTAAAAACGAGCACCTTGCCCATTTAACACGCGATAACTTCCGTCAGTATGTACTGGCGCAAACTCAGACCAAGTTTAAAGATCAGCGCAGTGGTCAGCTGGCGTTGTTTTAAATTTGGCATTGTCGTAAATATAAATCAATCTAAAATCGATAAAATAAAAAGGTAGCGCTACTGGTGATATTTTTTGCAGCCTCTGTCACGCGATGCGAACAGCACGCAAGAAAAATATCCACCAGTAGCATTTGACAATACTTACATAGATTTTATGACGAGCCAAAATACATTTCACATCGTTTCAGGATAAACCATGTCAGCACTTGTGCAAAACGACGCTTACGCTATCGGTCAGTTAACGCCCAGCATTGTGCTGTATGAGCCAAGCTTTGAAGGCTGGCTCAGCGCGGTGTTTTATGTTTATGCCAATCGATTGCAAGAAGACGCCTCACTCAAGCTCACCGCTCAAGACTGTTATGTACCCTCCTTAATAGCGCAAGCGACTAGCGTCACCACAGATGCATACAACGCAGAGCGCGTATTGGTTAAGCTAAATAGCTTGCTTGGTCGCTCAGGTATGCGTAATATTTTGTGGGGGTTTTTATCAGAAAAGGACGACATCGGCACAACTTTATTCCGCGTGGTCAAATACGCCATCGACTACCCTTGCCGAAATATCATGCAAGACCTTGGTCATTTAGATGTGCTTGAGCTAGTACAAACGGTCAAATCTGTCGGGCGTGAAAAACATCGCATGGAGGCATTTGTACGCTTTGAGCACACCACTGATGATATTTATTTTGCACGGGTCGAGCCTGATTTTAATGTACTGCCACTGATTGGAGAGCATTTTCGCCAGCGTTATCAAGACCAGCACTGGGCGATCTATGATCTGACGCGTGGTTATGGTATTTATTATGATAAAAGTAATAGCACGCCTACTCGTCCTGCACCCCTGCAAACCATCACCGACCTCGATGATGCCGTCCTCCGCAACCCTGCCAGCATTCATAGTCCCGATGAGCAGCGTTATCAAAAGTTTTGGCAGGGTTACTTTACCAACGTCAATATCAAAGAGCGTAAAAACCCCAAGCTGCATAGGCAGTATCTACCGCAGCGTTATTGGAAATACTTAAGTGAAAAACAAGTACTGCCCAACGCTGAGCATCTACAAAAACGCCGCTAAATACGTTTGGGCAGTTTTTAGCCGAGAAAATCATGCTCATATCTGCTGGAAAGCTAAATATCTGACGCTATCTTTTTATCTTGATGGTTGAGTTTTAAGCGCTTTTAACTGACAATAGCAGCTTGATATTACTAACCGGTGACCCACGCTATTATGAAAGTTATGCGCTTACTATCGTCTTTGAAGCATGATGAATCCGAGCGCGGTATTTTTCATCTTGGGCGCGCACTGGTCAAAAACGAGCACACTTCCATCATTGTCGCTAGTGCCAGCGAAAACAATGACTTGGTCAGACGCCTCAAGCGTGACGGCAACATATATCATCAGCTATACATGAACAAAAAATCCTGGCTATCCTTATTACAAGTCTCAGCACTGCGGCATTTGATTGAGAAGTATGAGCCTGATGTCATTCATGTACACTCGCGCACGCCTGCATGGATATTGCATTTAGCACTGCGCCGTGCGCGCGTCAAACGTTTCCCAAAGCTGGTCTCAACCATGTATGGGTTTTATCCCATCAATAAGTACTCGCAAGCATTGCTCAATGTCGATACGATTATCACTGTATCTGATAGCGTCACCCAGTACCTCAAAAAAGGGTTACGCCGTGAAGAAGTCGATCCGAAAGTCATCACACGTATCTACCGCGGCATCGATACTCGGCGCTATCCTTATCGGCACAATCCTTCGGTCTATTGGTTGCGTCATACCTTTGCGGAATATCCTGAGCTGGAGCATAAGAAGTGGCTCGTATTTCCAACAGTCATTGGCAATGAGTATGGTCAAGAGTGGCTGATTGATATCTTGGGCAATCTACAAGAGCAATTTCCCAATATTCATGTCATCATCATGGACGATGATTATAAAGATGGTGATGTCGCTCATGAAGACTTTCGTCAACGTACCAACAGTTTGGGGTTGGCTGAGCGTATTACTTATGTGGGTAGCAAACGTAATGACATGCGTGAATGGCTCTCAGCGGCCAATATCGTTATGGCACTTGCCAACGAGCCAGAATCAATCGGCATTAATGCGCTGCAAGCGATTCATTTGGGTACCCCTGTCATTGGCTGGGATCAAGCCGCTTTTAGCGAAATACTACAACCGCTCTATCCGCAAGGACTGGTCAAAAAACACAATGCGAACTCGTTGTGTAAAGCAGTGCGCAATCAATTAGAAAGCGTGACGCGGCCTGAGATGACCAACAAATTCACCATGCGTGAGATGATCGAAAAAACCCTCGCGGTATACCAAGGACTGTACGATACTGCGCTGGCAGAAGAACGAGCTGAGGCCGATGCGCTCGCGGTACGAAGAATCAAAAGAAGCCTTAAAAAAACCTCTAAACCTGCCTTTGGTGCGGCAGTCAAACATGTCGAACCCATCCCCAAGCGCCCAAAAGTCAAACTGATCAAAGAAAAAGTAAACAAAGCGGAATCGCCAGAAATAGAAGATGAAATAAAAGTAGAAGAAACAACAAAAGCAGATATCAAATCAGAAGCACCTGACGCTGATCAAAAGTCATAAGCTGACTGCCTACCTCTATCTGTGCAGAAGCCAATCTCAGTCATGATGAGATATATTAAGCAAAAAAAATGCCATTTCCAACAATGGAAGTGGCATTTTCAATCTGTATTAAGATGAGTATTCAGTTTAAAGTTACAGAACACGATCCTAATAAGTCATTGGTGTATGTGCACTAACAATTCGAGACACACCATCCGTAGGATTAATAAAAGTATGCGGTTGATTAGTATCAATCACATAGCTATCCCCTTCATTCAACAAATACGTGGTCTCATTGATACGGATAATAATTTTGCCTTCGATGACCGTACCAATTTCCTCACCTTCATGAGCAATTCTTTCTTCTGTTGAGCTGTTTGGCTGATACGTTTCGATCAAAAACCCTAAGTTTCTGGTCGCGCTACAGTTGTAGACTTGCTTTAACGATACTCTGCTACTGGGCTCACTAAGTTCTAGCAAATCCTTTGGCGTTACAATCACTCTCGCCTTTGGCTCCTTCCACTCATCACTAAAAAACGTGGTCAAATCAGAACCTAACACTGCCAAAATCGCCTTCAAGGTATTTACGGCGGGACTCACCTTATTACGCTCAATAGAGCTAATAGAAGTGTTCGTCAATCCTGATAATTTCGCCAATTTACGCTGCGAGTAGCCTTTTGCAAGGCGCAGTTGATTGATTTTTTTACCGATGTCTTCTTCTATCGATTCGTCAGTGTCGCTAGATGTGTCTGTTTCAGAATCTATCAACTCATCTTCGTCATCACTACTGATGTCATCATCTTCCTCGATATCAATATCTTTATCACTGGCAACATCAGCGTCAATGCTGTTACCAATCTCGCTATCGACACTTTTATCGATATCAGTGTTAGCGCTGTCAATATCTACCGGATCTTTAGTGGTGCTACTCGATTTGGGGTGTGCTGGCATGGTGAATGAATTCCGTGAATAGAAATTTGGACAAGTTATCTTGTGCATAATTTAACTCAGGATGCCATTGTACACCAATCATAAAGGGATGTTGTAACAAGCTAATGGCTTCTACCAAGCCATCAGGGGCTAGGGCTTCGACAAATAAACGTTCACCTACTTTATCGATGGCTTGCTTATGTAAGGAGTTGACATGCCATTTTTCACCGAACGCCGCAAGTCTGCCATTAGGCTGGATAATGACATCATGTACGGGCTGATATTGCACCTCAAGTGGTTGCGTGCTGTCCTCTAAGTGCGGCTCATAAAACCCCTCTACCTCGCGCCAATCAGGGTGTAACGTGCCTTCAAAGTAAACATTCATCTCTTGCAGACCCCGGCAAACGGCTAATAGTGGCGTACCCGTTCTGTCTGCATAAGCCAGTAATTTAAAGCTTAACTCATCACGGCCCAAATCTTGTTTTGCTTCGATGTGCGTTGCGCCGTAACGTGCTGGTGCCACATTGCTGTAGCTGCCCGTCAATAAAATACCATCTGCGATCGCTAGCAGTGCATCGAAATTTTCGTCATCAGCGGCTGTACTTGGTAGCAATATAGGATTACCGCCATAAAAATTCACCGCATCGATATATTTTTGATATACCGCTTGAGAGGGCTGACCATCGACCATCTTGTGACAAGCAACAATCGCGATGATAGGTCTAGAATTTTTCATGTCGTTTTCCCTATTGATAACAATGAAGCCTAGCAGGCGATATTGTTTGATTCCTTGTTTAGCTAAAATTTACCATAGCATTCGATTAAATGTAAACTATAAACTTCAATATCAGTAGTTTTTTTATATAAATTGGTCTAATTTGCATAAATTAGAGAAAAATGGGTGATTTAACGATAATTTTAAATAAAAATTGACAACTATAGTTTTCATACCTATATTAGATTGATAAGTACCTCTTAATGAATATAAACAGTAAATAATAACTTTCTTATAAATTACTGTTTTATCAAACATTTATCGTCATTTTCATCACAGATTCATACGTACTTAGGTGCAATAACTGTCATAACCACAATCCCAATAGCTCTAAAATTCATAGGAAGAATAGATATGATGACAACCAATGGAATGGTCGAATCTGCAAATAACACAGAATACGTCTATGTTGCAGCAGGTGATATTAATGGCTTACTTCGTGGTAAGCGCATCCCATTCGATCAAATGGAAAAAGCAGAAAAAGGCGCCATACGACTACCGATGTCAATTTTAGGGGTCGATATCTGGGGTGCGGATGTTATTGAATCTTCTCAGTGTAATGGCGATATCGATGCGATTGCCAAACCGACAGGGCGCGCCGCTTATCCCCTTCTTAACACCAGCGCGCCCTCATCGTTACTGCCCGTTTGGCTCTATACGGAAGACAATGAACCTTACTACGGTGATGCTCGTCATGTGTTAGATTACATCAGCAAAAAATTCCAAGCGCTTGGTCTGACCCCAGTGATGGCAACGGAGCTAGAATTTTATTTGGTTGACTATACCGAAGGGGAAACGCCAAGACCGCCTATCCGCCCTAAAAGCGGACTGAGACTGAATAAAACCTCAATTTTGAGCATCAATGATTTATTGCAGTTCGATGAATTTTTAGATGATGTCTATGCGCAGTGCGAAAAGCTCGATATTCCTGTTGATGCGGCGTTGGCTGAAAATGGTTGTGGTCAGTTTGAGATTAATTTATTACACGTGAACGATCCGCTCAAAGCGGCGGACGATGCGATTTTGTTCAAGCAGGTCGTCAAAGCAGTAGCTGCTCGCCGTAAGCTCACCGCCACTTTTATGGCAAAACCTTTTGGTCTGCAATCTGGCAACGGTTTTCATGTGCATTGCAGCTTGTTAGATAAAGACGGCAACAACGTCTTTGATAACGGCACAGATGAGGGTTCAGAGATTTTGCGCCATGCGGTTGCGGGCCTTCTAAAAACCATGTCGGACTGTACATTATTGTTTGCACCGCACGTTAACTCTTATCGTCGCTTTACCCCCGGTACGCTCGCTCCGAACAATGTGTCATGGGGTTATGAGAATCGCACAGCGGCCGTACGTATCCCTGGTGGCGATACCAAAGCACGTCGTATCGAGCACCGCGTGTCTGGCGCTGATGCCAACCCTTACTTGGTTTGTAGTGCCGTATTGGCAGGTATATTATATGGCATCGAAAACAAACTAGAGGCGCCAGAACCCGTCAATAGTATTACTTACGACGAAGCCACGCTCAAAACCTTACCGTTAGATTGGCTCTCAGCGATCCGTCAGTTTGAAAGCAGCGACATCATTGATTCGCTCTTCCCAAGCGAGATGATTGAGCTATTGATCGCTGTCAAAAAGCAAGAAGCCAAACGCTTTGCCCAGCAAGTCACCAACCTTGAATACCTCACCTATTTACAGGATGTGTAATATGTCTAACAACACGCGCAATATCCCGCACTATTCAGACAAAGGTCAATATCCTGACAGCTATTACGCTGCCAGTCGCAATCCTAAGCCTGATAGACCGACGCTAGAAAATGACATCCAAGTAGAAATCTGTGTGGTTGGTGGCGGCTTTAGTGGCTTATCGACTGCCCTGCATCTGATTGAAACCGATCATGAAGTTGTCGTACTCGAAGGCGCGCAGATTGGTTGGGGCGCCTCAGGCCGTAATGGTGGTCAGATCGTCAATGGCTTAAATGCCAGTCTACAAAAAATCAAAAAGTCGTATGGCCAACAAAGTGCTGACTTTGTCGGTCAATTGGTTACCCGTGGCGGCAAAATCATTCGCCGTTTTGTCAACGATTACGATATCAATTGCGACCTCAAAGAAAAGAATATCTTTGCTGCGTTGAACAAAGGACAGCTAAAAGACTTACAAGAGACGCATGCACTGTGGGAAAGCCACGGTATGCATGATAGAGAGATGCTGGACAAGCAAGGCATGCAAGAACATATCAAATCAGATGCTTATGTGGGCGGCGTCATTGACCATTCAGGCGGACATATTCACCCATTAAATCTTGCACTAGGTGAAGCGGCGGCTATCGAACAAGGTGGCGGCACTATTTATGAAAACACCTTGGTGGTAGATATTGAGTATGCCGATGATTCTATCAAAGTCATCACTGAGTTTGGCTCTGTCACTTGTAAACAAGCGATTCTGTGCGGTAATGCTTATCTTAATAAAGTGATTCCTAAGTTGACTGACCGAGTCATGCCCGTATCGACACAAATCATCGCGACCGAGCCGTTAGGTGATTTAGCCGATCAGCTGCTACCCACCGATGTCTGTGTCGAAGATGTACGCTATATTCTCGATTACTATCGTCTCTCGGCAGACAAGCGCATGTTGTTCGGTGGCGGCACAGTATATGGCGGACAAGACCCCGCTGATATCACCGCCAAGATCAGACCAAACATGAACAAGATCTTTCCAGAGCTGCGTGATGTCAAAATTGACTACGCATGGAGCGGTAATTTTGCTTTGTCATTCTCTCGCGTACCACAAATGGGTAAGCTACACGATCGGGTGTTTTTCGCCCATGGTTATAGTGGTCATGGCGTGACAGGCTCGCATCTGTTCGGACAAATCTTGGCCGATGCCATTAATGGTAAAACCAAAGAATTTGATACTTTTGCTCAAATCCCATGGATTCCGTTCCCGGGCGGTCGAGCACTGCGCGTGCCCTATTCAGTGATGGGCTCATGGTGGTATGCACTAAAAGATACGACTGGCCTATAAACCCACTAACACCTCGAATACTGAGTCTTAAATACTGAGCACTGAACAAATACAACGCTCTTAATGACTGTTATTAGATTTACCTGTCATAGCAATGGAGTGCTGTGGCAGGGTTAGATAGAAAGCCAATTCGCTACTTTCTACCTGACATCAACTACACCTAGAATTTGTCCTAAAAATAGAGTTTTACAGGGAGCGTAAGTATGAACATGAAACTCAATGATGCTGTCGAGGGGCAGTATCACAATAAGCGAGTATTTCTCACCGTGTTAGGCGCACTCGCTATCTATTTAGCGTTTGCGTGGCTATCAACGACTCGTGGCCCAGACGAGTCGTGGGGAGCCCTATCCTTATTACCGACGTTATTGGTGCTCGTCACCGCCATTATCTCTAGGCGACCGTTCGAATCTATGATGGCAGGCTGTGTCGCGGGCCTTGTGATGCTTAACCCCTTTGATCTGGTCTCCCCTTTTGCAGACAATATGTCAATGGTATTGGGTAATGAGACCATTATTTGGATTGTGCTCGTCTGTGGTCTGATGGGCGGACTCATTCAATTGCTTGAAATTAGTGGTTGTCTTGATGGGTTTAGCGAATGGCTACAAAAAATCATTAAATCGCGCCGCCAGTCATTGCTCGCAACGTTCGCCTTGGGTATTGTGGTCTTTATTGATGATTATTTAAACTGCCTTGCCGTCTCTACGTCTGTCAAAAAACTGACTGATGTGTATGGTGTCTCTCGCGAAAAACTCGCCTATATCGTCGACTCCACCGCAGCACCGATGTGTGTAATCGTGCCTATCTCTACATGGGCGGTGTATTTTGCAGGTCTGTTAGAAGAAAACGGTGTGGCCGCAGATGGTGCTGGTCTTGGCCTTTATATCAGCGCCATTCCTTACATGGCGTATGCGTGGTTCGCTCTCCTAATCGTATTTTTGGTCGCGTACGGCATATTAGGTGACTGGGGACCGATGAAAAAAGCTGAGAAACGTGCCAAATCAGGCCACCCTGTCCCTGAAGCCTTTATCGAAGAGCAATTGGTCTCAAATGTCCAGGCCAAACGCAAATTATCGTTCAAAGCCAATATCGCAAACTTTGCCTTTCCGATGATCTTGCTTATTGTCTCAACCATTTACTTCGAAGTCGATCTGTTGCGCGGTGCGTTGCTCACCTGTTTTGTCACCGTCATTATCTATTGGATGCAAGGTATTTTGAGCTTTGAGACGCAAGTAGAGTCTATCTTTAAAGGCTTTAAAGTCATGCTTTATCCACTTTCAACGGTTATTGGCGGATTTTTCTTAAAAGCCATCAATGATGATCTTGGCATGACCACCTATGTGATCGAAGCCATCACCCCTTATATGACGATTATTATTTTCCCTGCGGTTATCTTTGCAGTCATGGCGTTCTTAACCTTCGCCACATCATCAAGTTGGGGGCTGTATGTGTTGGCAATGCCGATTGTCTTCCCGATATCGCTTGCTCTTGGTGTGAGTACGCC
The DNA here is from genome assembly GCF_904846415.1 of Psychrobacter piscatorii. Taxonomy (GTDB): domain Bacteria; phylum Pseudomonadota; class Gammaproteobacteria; order Pseudomonadales; family Moraxellaceae; genus Psychrobacter; species Psychrobacter piscatorii. Next base: position 33,298 of record NZ_CAJHAR010000026.1, read on the forward strand.
GCTTATGATTGGTGCGTTGTTGTCCGCGTCCTCGTTTGGTAGTCATGCCTGCTTCTTTAGCGACTCATCATTACTTGCCGCGCAAGGTGCTGGCTGCTCACCCATGCAGCATGCCTTTACCCAGTTCCCCTATGCCATGCTAGGAGCCGGTTTATCTGTCGCAGCTTTCTTAGGATTGGGTTACATGATGGCGTAAGCCAAACCCAATGTTAGCGTTGTCACTATGGTTTAACCAACAGTCTCTAATGGTTGGTTAAACCATAAAACCTATTATCTTTATACCGTATTACTTATCTATTATTAAAAGGATTTAAATCATGCGAAACGTTACCGTTGCCACCACGCAAATGGCCTGTGGTTGGGATATCCAACAAAACATCGCCACTGCCACTGATTTGGTCACCAAAGCCGCCAAAGCAGGTGCCAATATTATCTTACTGCAAGAGTTGTTTGAGACGCCGTACTTCTGCCAAGTTCATGAATTTGATTATTTTAAGCTGGCGACGAGCGTTGCTGATAATGCCGCTATCAATCATTTCAAACAGTTGGCCAAGGAGCTAGAAGTGGTATTACCGATCAGCTTTTATGAAAAATCGGGCAATACCTTTTTTAATAGCGTGACCGTGATTGACGCCGATGGCGAAATACTCGGTACCTATCGCAAGACTCATATCCCAGATGGCATTCCTTATGCCGAAAAGTTTTACTTCACCCCCGGTGATACAGGCTTTAAGGTTTGGGAAACCCAATATGCCAAGATTGGGGTAGGTATTTGCTGGGATCAGTGGTTCCCTGAATGCGCCCGTAGCATGGCATTGATGGGTGCAGAGCTATTATTTTATCCGACTGCGATTGGTGATGAACCAACACTCGGTATCAACTCAAAAGGTCATTGGCAGCGCTGTATGCAAGGCCATGCTGCTGCCAACCTGATGCCCGTCATCGCATCCAACCGTATCGGCACGGAAACCATCAGCCAAAATGGTAATGACAGTACCATGCAGTTCTATGGTGGCTCATTTATCACTGATGGTCGCGGCGAGATCATACAAGAAGCCTCTGCGGGGACTAGCGAAGTCATTAGTACGACCTTTGATTTAGATCAGTTGGCTATCGAGCGCCGCCAATGGGGCGTGTTCCGTGACCGCCGTCCATCTATGTATGGCACGCTGCTGACTCATGGCTAATAGATACCCTATTTTCAATTATCTCTTACTACTTTTATCGTCGCATGAATGCGATAAGGTGATTTTATGTCCAAATTACTGACCGACACGACACCACAGCAAGACAGCTTTTACATGCCAGCAGAATTCGAGCTGATAGAAAAAGTATGGATGGTATGGCCATACCGTGCGGATAACTGGCGACAACAAGCCACTCCTGCCAAGAGGGCTTATACTGATGTTGCATTGGCAATTAACAAGTTTTGTGAAGTTGGCGTACTGGTTAATCCTGATGATTATCAGCAGTGCCGCGATAGCTTGCCTGCCGATATCGACGTGATTTCCATGCCGAGTGATGATGCGTGGGCGCGTGATATCGTGCCGACATTTTTAGTCAATAATGCTGGCGAGATACGCGCTTGTGACTGGACGTTCAATGCATGGGGCGGCGACTATGATGGCCTCTACTCGCCTTGGGACGACGATGATAAGTTAGCAGAACGACTGTGTGAGCATTTAGATATTAGCCGCTATCGCACAGATAACTTTGTGATGGAAGGCGGCGCGTTTCATGTCGATGGTGAGGGCACGGTTCTAACCACACGTATGTGCCTGCTAAGCCCGGGGCGCAACCCACATCTGACTGAAGCACAAATTGAAGATAAACTAAAAGCCTATCTCAATGTACAAAAAGTGCTGTGGATTGATGATGGAATCGATCCTGACGAGACCACAGGTCATGTCGATGATATCGCCTGTTTTGCGCGGCCTGGTGAAGTGGTGTGTTTATACACTGACGACCCTGAGCATCCTTTTTATGACGCCACGCAAAAAGCCTATGAACAACTCTCAAATATGACCGATGCAAAAGGCAGACGCTTAACAGTTCATAAGCTTTGCTGCACCCAGCAGCCAGTGACCTTGCCTGATGACTATGACATTGTCCAATCTAACGATGCCAAACCGCGCTTGACAGGTGATGTCTGTATTGCCTCTTATGCCAATTTTCTCATTTGTAATGATGCGGTCATCGTACCGCAATATGATGATATAAATGATGCTTTAGCCATCGCACAGCTTGAAAAAGTCTTTCCGCAGCATCAAGTAGTGGGAGTACGCACAAAAGAGATTGTCTATGGCGGCGGTAATATTCATTGTATTACCCAGCAGCAACCAAAATCATTAGTCAAAAGCACCCGCATAAAAATATAGACCCAAATGGATTTTGAACCCAAGAATATTTTAAACTAAAGGACATAACTATGAGTGATTATCAAATCAACAATCCAGCCACTGGCGAACTAGAAGCTACTTATCCTACTGCCACTGAACAAGACATCCAGCAAGTCATCGAACAAGCTGACAACGCCTATCAAGACTGGCGTCAAGTCTCATTGAGTGAGCGCAGTGCACTACTGCATAAAATTGCCGATAGCTATCTGGAACGTCAAGACGAGCTGGCTTGCATCGTCGCCAATGAGATGGGTAAGCCCGTTGCACAAGCCAAGGGTGAAATCGGTCTGGTCGCTGAAATCTATCGTTACTATGCAGACAATGCTGAGCAGTTACTCGCGCCGAATACCATTGATGTTGACTCAGGATCAGCGTCGGTAGAAAAACGTCCTGTTGGCGTCCTACTCGGTATCATGCCGTGGAATTATCCGCATTATCAAGTGGCACGTTTTGTCGCGCCAAACTTTATGGCGGGTAATACTATTATCTTAAAGCACGCGCCTCAATGCCCTAAGACTGCAGAAATTATTGCTGATATGTTCAAAGAAGTCGGCGTACCTGAAGGCGTTTATAACAATGTTTTTGCCACCAACGATCAGGCAGCGACTATTATCCATGACAAGCGTGTACAAGGCATCTCACTCACTGGCTCTGAACGCGCTGGGCAAGCCGTTGCCAAAGAAGCAGGCGACGCACTCAAAAAAGTCGTATTAGAACTGGGCGGCTCCGATGCCTTTATCGTTGCAGCAGATGCCGACATCAAACAAGCGATAAAAGGCGCAATCTCTGGTCGTTTTGGCAATGCCGGCCAAGCCTGTAACGCCGCCAAACGCCTAATCGTTCTTGAGTCTGTCTATGACAATTTCGTTGAGGGCTTCACTGATGCTGTACGTAGTATGACATTGGCCGATCCTCTTGATGAAAAAACCTTTATCGGCCCGATGTCTTCAAAGGCTGCCGCGGTCAACTTGCAAGCGCAATTAGATAGTGCCGTTGAAGCAGGCGCGACGGTCCTAGTAGAAGGTGGCCTGGTCAAAGATAAGCCTGGTGCATGGTTCAAACCTGCGGTACTAACAGACGTCACTGAATCAATGGATGTCTACCGTGAGGAGCTGTTTGGTCCTGTCGCGGTCGTCTACAAGGCTCGTGATATCGACCACGCTATCAAGATCGCCAATGATGTGCCTTTCGGTCTTGGTGCTTCTATCCAAACGCAAGATACTGCCCTAGCTGCTGACATTGCTGACAAATTGGAAGTGGGCATGGTCACGATCAACGCACCTTCTGGTACGGAAGCAAACACACCGTTTGGCGGCGTTAAACGCTCAGGATTTGGTCGCGAGCTTGGTACACTTGGTATCACTGAATTCTTAAACTATAAGCTGATCCGCGATAAATCTTAATCGTATAAGCAATTTATTGAACAAACTAAAAAAGCCTAACGTTTGGCGTTAGGCTTTTTCGTGAAATTTACTGACGATATCGGGTAGCAGCGGTACTTTAATCAATCGCTTGATACTTAAATCTACTGACAAAAGCACTAAAGTACGGCTGCCCAAGTAACTGCCGAAAATGATAGATATGTTGTAGATGGCTATTGGTTCAGAAAACTTACTGGTTCAGGAAACTTGCAGAATAACCTTACTCTGTAAGCCTCGAACAAATGACCAATCAATTTATTGATGACCATATAATAAATAGTGCTTCATATCTTCATCTGAATCTCAAACGCACACTTAAGTTTTAAAGACTGCTTAAAAAATCTAGTATTGGCGTTTTAATAAAGCGAAAAAAGCATCATTTACTAGATGGTCTTCTGCATTAAAGCGAACATATATCCCTTCGCTATCTTTCGTTGCATACCAATGCTCGTCATTCGCACCAACATTTATTTGGAAAAATTTATCGCTTATGATATTACCTACAGTATAAACCGAGCCTTCTATAAAAAAATCATTGCCGCAGGTACATTTGAGTTTATCTCCACTTTTAATCATATCTCTATCGTCCACAAAATTAAAAAAGCAAACAAGAGTACGTAATTTTACTTTTTTACTTTCAAATGTCAATAAATGAATATAATACTTTCTCGCTAATTACAAAAAAACACATGAATAAATATTTGTACAGAAGAATATAGGGGTGCTGGACATCTTTTAAGCGTTTAAAAACAAGCTTTTTATAAAATCTAACCATTCATCGTTCAATGACAGTAAAAATAGATACAGTTCTACTTAAAACCTCAAATACTTCTATATGGGAAAATTAAATTGCCATTAACCCTTTAAAAAAAGAATCAGCACGTCACTTCAAGCTCTATTCTGACGTCTCAAACCTATTGACTCATTTTCAAGCAGCATAAAAACCATAAAAAAAGCCTAGCGTTTGACGTTAGGCTTTTTATAGTTAACTGACTAAAATGAGACTATTATTTATATGGATTTTCTTTTAACCATTGTTGATTAACAATTTTGAGCTCGTGTAGCTCATGATCCATAATCTCTTTACTCTTACCAGGGTTTTTCATTGACGCATAGCCATACATTGCACCGCCAAGAACCGTCCAACCAAGGAATATCCACCACTCGATAGGAACTAGGGCTGATGGCATACCCGGTAGGTACAGCGCCAACATACCTAGACTTAAAATAATAGTGATGATACCAACCAATTTACCTGCTGGTACTCTAAATGGACGTACCATATCAGGCTCACGGTAGCGTAGCACTAAGAATGACAATGCAACACAAGTATAAGCGATAACGATACCAAAGCCGCCCGCATCAACAATCCACACAAGCATTTTGCGGCCAAATAATGGCGCTAGTGTCGCAAGGCCACCGATCAACAAGATCGCATTGACTGGGGTGTTGTACTTAGGATGTAATTTGCACAAAAACTGTGGCAACATGTGCGTTTTACCCATGGCGTACAATAAGCGACTACCACCGATAAGAAACGCATTCCAGCTTGATAAAATACCCAATACACCGCCAATAACGAGCAACGTACCCGCCCATTTACCATTCCAAGCATTGGTCATCGCATCCGCAGTTGCCAATGTTGAGTCTTGCGCTTGTAATAGTGGGAGTGTTTTACCCACACTCCAAGCGACAGCCACATACCAAAGCACAGCGATAATAATAGAGACAATCAAAAATTTGCCGATATTTGGACGGGTTAGATTGATTTCTTCTGCGGCTTGCGGAATCACATCGAAGCCCACGAATAAAAACGGTACCATCACCATCACAGTCATGATGCCGCCCATACCACCGATAAAGTTTGGTGCTTGTACTGAGTTGGAGGTTTCAGGATTGAACAACAACGCACCAACGAACAGTAAGATACCAACGCAGAAAATACCGACAACTGCCAGCTTTTGGAACCACGCACTGACTTCCATACCGCGTATATTGAGCCATGTAACAATGATTGAGCCGAGCATACCGACCGCTACCCACGTGGCATAAACATCCCAACCAGCGATATTCCAAAGATAACCTTGGCTGTAATTGGGAATAACATATTCAACAACGGTTGGCAGTGCCACCGCCTCAAAAGCGACGACGGAAAAATAACCAAACAAAATACTCCATGAGCAAATAAAGGAAACATTCACCCCCAGTGCACGGTGTGTATACGTGTGCTCGCCCCCTGTGATAGGCATGGATGCTGCCAATTCAGCATACGTCACACCAATCAAAACCACCACGAGACCGCCGATCAAAAAGGCGCTAATTGCGCCCCAGATACCTGCCGAGATAATCCAACCACCCGCCAGCACGACCCAGCCCCAACCAACCATCGCACCGAATGCCAGCGCAATGATATCGAACACACCTAACGTTTTCTTTAATTCAGACATAACCTACTCCTTGTCTGTGTGTCATCCGTGTGAACCTTTTATGGTTACACTATTTCTGTTTAATGAGATATCACTCATCATATTTACTATATATCGTTTCCGCCAAAGAAAGCCGATTGCTCGTTGTTTGATATTCACATAGCAAAAACGGCGCCTTGACTTGCAAGGCGCCGTTTAAAATCACACTCCATGTGAGTGTCATAAGGGCAGCCTTGCCGTTATCTTAACTATAACTTTTCAATCAAAATCAATGTTTGATTAAAAGCGATCCATCGCTAAAGTAAATGACACTCGATAACTATTAAGCCGCTAGGATACCTTTGATGATATCAAGACCTTCTTGTAGCACGTCGTCTTCAACCGTTAATGGCACCATCACACGGATAGCATTGCCATACATGCCACAAGATGCAAGTAGCAAGCCTTGCTCAAATGCTTTTGCTTTTAGATTGGCTGCTGCTGCTGCATCAGGTTTGCCTTCGCTATCGATTAACTCAAACGCTAGCATCGCGCCTTTATAGCGGATGTGACCAATGCTGCTTAGGTTTAAGCCTTTTAGGAATGAAGCAATGGTATCGCCAATCTCGATACTACGCTCCAGTAAGTTTTCTTCTTCGATCACTTCCATGACAGCAAGCGCGGCCACACAAGCCAGTGGGTTACCAGAGTAAGTACCACCTAAGCCGCCTACTTGCGGCGCATCCATGATATCAGCACGGCCGATGACCGCAGAGATAGGATAACCACCCGCCAAACTCTTCGCGGCAGTCATCAAATCAGGCTCAACGCCTAACTGCTCAGTGGCGAACAACGTACCGGTTCTCGCAAAACCACACTGTACTTCGTCAAAAATAAGCACGATGCCATGCTCATCACAGATCTCGCGTAGTGCTTTGGCAAATGATGGCGTTACCTGATGGAAACCGCCCTCGCCTTGGACTGGCTCAACAATCATCGCCGCCACTTCACTCGGATCGATATCTGCTTGGAAGATCATATCAAGGCTGTGTAGCGCTTGTTCTTCGGTCACGTTCAACTCTTCTGCAGGAAACAATGCATGGAACACAGGTCCTGGCATTGGGCCGAAGTTCTTTTTGTATGGCAGTACTTTACCAGTCAGGCTCATGCACATCATCGTGCGACCATGCCAGCCACCAACAAAAGAGATCACGCCTGGACGACGGGTTTTAGCACGCGCAATCTTGATGCAGTTTTCTACCGCTTCTGCGCCAGTGGTCAAAAAGAACGCCTTGGTGTCGCCGCTGATTGGAGCTTTTTCACACAGCTTTTCAGCCAAATCCACATAGCACTCATAGTTGATCATTTGCGCCGCAGTGTGCGTGAATTTGTCGAGCTGCTCATGCACACGCTGGGTGATTTTTGGATGGCTGTGACCGGTGTTCAATACTGAGATACCACCGACAAAGTCGATATAACGCTTGCCTTCGATGTCCCAGATTTCTGAGTTCTTTGCTTTTTCTGCAAAGATAGGAAAGGCAACCCCAAGTCCTGTTGGTAAAACAGCTTTGCGGCGCTCAAGTAATGATTGATTGGTAGTCATGGGAATGTCCTTTTCTGTGTTCGTAACATAAATGCCATCTCGTGAATGGCGGTTCAGTTGATACCTTTTAGATATCGAGGGATGTTTATTTAAGATAAAACACCATTCGACATCTAAAATGTTTTATTAAATTTTTTGTTAAACGAATTTTCTGCTAAATGCTAGCCGAGCCATTTATTAGCTGATGTCAGAACACCAGTATTTGGTCGTAATATAGTCTTCGATACCGTATTTTGAGCCTTCACGGCCAAAGCCAGACTGCTTCACACCGCCAAATGGGGCAACTTCTGTAGAGATGAGGCCGGTATTATGGCCGATGATGCCGTACTCCAGCCCTTCGGTGACGCGCCATGAGCGGGCATAGTCGCCACTATAGAAGTAAGCCGCCAAGCCATAAATGGTATCGTTGGCAGCACGAATCACTTCTGCTTCGTCTTTAAAGGTAAAGATGGTTGCAATCGGGCCAAATATTTCTTCAGAAGCGATATCCATATCACTGCTAATATCAGTGATAACAGTCGGGTTATACGTCAACTCTGAAGCGTCATTGACACTACCGCCCGTGACCAATTTGGCACCTTTATCCAAGGCGTCTTTTAGCAGGGCTTGAACTTTATCTAACGCTTTTTTGTTGATCAGCGGGCCAATATCGACGCCCTCTTCCAAGCCGTTACCGACTTTTAGCTCAGCGACTTTTTTGACAAAGACGTCTAAGAATTCATCTTTGATGCTATCTTGCACGTACACACGGTTGGCGCACACACAGGTCTGACCTGCATTACGGTATTTAGAGGCGATGAGGCCTGCAGCGGCTTTCTCTAAATCTGCATCATCAAAGACGATAAATGGCGCGTTGCCACCCAGCTCTAATGATAGCTTCTTAATAGTCGGCGCGCATTGTGCCATTAGCGTACGACCGACTTCTGTCGAGCCCGTGAACGACAGCTTATGAATACGTGCATCACCCGTTAGGATTTCACCAATAGTTGATGATTTACCCGTCACAATTTGGAGCACGCCTGCAGGAATGCCCGCTTGCTCTGCCAAAGCGCCCAATGCCAATGCTGAAAATGGCGTTTCGGTGGCTGGTTTGACGATAATGGTACAGCCTGCTGCCATCGCTGGAGCGACTTTTCGTGTGATCATCGCGGCTGGAAAGTTCCAAGGGGTAATAGCGGCACAAACACCGACGGGCTGCTTGAGCACGACGTGACGTAATTGCGTACTATTGGCAGGAATGACATCACCATAAACGCGCTTGCCTTCTTCGGCAAACCAGCGAATAAAGCTATTGGCATAACCGATCTCGCCGCGTGATTCAGTAAGCGGCTTACCTTGTTCAGCGGTCATGATGATCGCAAGATCTTCTTTATTGGCATCGATAAGATCGGCCCACTTTTGCAGCAGCTCTGAACGCTCTTTGGCGGTTTTTGCCGCCCAATCAACTTGAGCCTCATGCGCATAAGCAACGGCTTCATTGACATCATCGGTCGTAAGGCTAGGCACGGTACCGATAAGCTCATCGTTGAATGGATTATTGACTTCAAGTACGGCTTCATCACTGGCAGAGTGCCAGCCGTCTTTCACGAAGCAAGATTGTTTGAGTAGGTCTGGATTTGATAACTGTAGCGTATTTGACATGTTGACGCTCCTTGTCATATAGAGGTATGTGTATGAGAATGGATATAGCCGTAGCCATTAAATAATTATTGATAATTGTTTTTTTGTTCAATATACTGAACACTTATTCTATATACGAGACATCATTATAAGAACGATATGACGCGATTTGCAACCTTTAATCTCATTATTTTGATAATTTTCTTGTACTCCTTTATTTTATTTCACTTTATAGGTTACTTATGAGCTCGACTGCCGTACCTGCCCTAGACAAAACCTTTCAGATTTTGGACTTGATTACCGATAGTGCCCAGCCTCTGACAGCCGCTTATATTGCCAAAGAACTGGGGCTTCCGCGCAGCTCTACTCATAATATCTTGCAGAGCTTGCTGACCAAGCATGTCATTTATAAAGATCCTGAAAGCCGCTTTTATTTGGGCTCATATCTAATGTATTGGGCTGGAAAATATGAGCAGCAGCAAGGCGTCGTACGGTTATTTAAAGATTTGATTGTGCAATATCCAGTATTACTTCAACATACCGTGACGTTGTCAAAACTGGATTTGGGAGAAGTGGTGTTTTTGGCCTGCCATGAGTCGCCTGCCCCGCTTGGTTTTACCTTTCGTGCAGGGGTGCGCGTGCCTGCGGTGTTTTCGGCGACAGGCAAAGCCATGCTATCCACATTGTCGATGGACAGCATAAAATCATTGTATAAGGATAAATTCCCGACGCCTATGACCCAACATGGCGTCAAAAACTTTGCGGATTTATCCACCGAGCTTGCAGCGACTCAGGAAAGTCGATTGTCACTCGATGATGGACAGTTGCGTGATGGGATGTACTGCTTAGGTACTTATATTCGTAATGCGTCAGGCACGGCGGTCGCTGGCATGGCGGTGAGTTTTTTGCAAGGAGAGTATGAGTCTAAACGGGCTGAGGTTAGTGCGGTATTAATTGAATTGGCTGAGCAGATTGAGCAGCACTTGGGGTTTATGGCTGACTAATAACTGCTGACTCAAAGGCAGTCGTTGCAGGGCTTATGACCATCAAACCCTGCAACTGACTGACTTCTAAAACTGATTGGCTTTAGTGTTAATATTTTTTAGCGACTACTATCGTTTGGCATCAGCCCTGACAAAAAGGCTTGCAGACTGTCATTAAGCTTGGGCAAGTAATAACCACCTTCAACCAAAACGATCAGCGGCTTGTTTAAAGCGATCATCTTTTGTGCCAATATCTCAAAGCCCTTTGTACTGACCGCACATCTCGCTTCTGGATCAGCCTCATAGACGTCAAAACCTAAGACATGAACAATAACGTCAGGATCAAATAGCGTCACCGCCTCAATCGATTTATCAACATACTCAAAAAACCCAGTTTCATCGGTGCCATGTGGCATCGGGAAATTGATGTTGTAGCCCGCGCCTACGCCTATGCCTTTTTCAAACTCATGACCTGTGATCGCTGGATAAAAATTGACCGGGCTACCGTGTACCGAGGTATAGAGCACATCGCTGCGCTCATAAAATATCTCTTGGATGCCTTGACCGTGATGCATATCGGTGTCTATGATAGCAATTTTTGCGTATTTCTGGCGTAGATGTTCGGCAATGATAGCGGCATTATTCAGATAACAAAATCCGCCCGCTGCGCTCTTGCGTGCATGATGCCCCGGCGGACGTGAGAAGCAAAGCTGTGTTTTATTTTGGGCAAGCTCGTTATCTGATGTATTATCGTCTAATAAAGCTTCGGCAGCATTGAGGGCGGTCTGCGCCGACCAATAAATCGATGTCCAAGAATGCTCACTGATAGGGGCGCTATCATCGGCTTGATACTTGGCGGCTTTTGCCATGATGCCAATACCGGGATTGTCATACGGCACAAAAATACCCGTTTGCACCTGTGCGCCCAAGTCTTCCTCGACCGCCATCCATTCATCATAGCCATGCTTGAGAAACTCCACATACCCAAAATCATGAACCGCCAATATGGGCGCAATGCCAATATCTGTGGCAGTGGTCACCTCCAGACCCAGCGCCACTGGTGCTTTTAGCAGTTCGGTCATACGCTCTGGTATCTCGAGCGGCTCATGCATCTTGCCATAAGAAAAATAAGGTAGCGGTCTGTGCAGACTTAGGTTTTCATGGCTGTATATTTTCATGCTCAACATTCCTTGTTTGAGATTAGCTTTTGTATAGCATCCTTTAAACGGTTTACTTTTCTAACTGGTGCGCCACTTACTTGATCTTGCAGACAGCCATTTATAAATACTACTCTATACGATACCGTCGGCTTTTAGCTTGGCGATCATCTCGCTATCATAACCCAAATCTGCAAGTGTGCTATCAGTATGTTCGCTTAAACGCGGCGGCGGTGTACGGTAGCTGACAGGGGATGCGGAGAGTTTAATGGGATTGCCAAGGGCGCGGACGGGGCTGCCTTGTGCCGCAAAATTGACGATCATTTCACGGGCTTGTGCTTGCGGCATGGCTAAGGCTTCAGCGACATTATGAATCGCACCGCAAGGTACGCCCACCTGATCCAAAATCTCTAACCAGTAAGCACGAGGCTGCTTGGCAAATATTTTAGTCAATTCAGCACACAGAAATTCGCGATTGGCAACGCGGTTAGGATTGGTCGCAAAGCGCTCATCAGTGTGCCAATTGACTGATAATACCCCACACAGTTTGGCAAACTGATGGTCATTGCCGCAGGCTAAAATAAAGTGCGCCTCCCTTTCAGCAGCAAACACTTGATAAGGCACGATGTTAGGATGCTGATTGCCCAGTCTTGGTGGAATCTTATCTGAAGCCAAATGATTCATGCCGACATTGGCGAGCATAGACAGTGCACTGTCGAGCAATGCGACATCCACGTGTTGACCGACGCCAGTATGTTGACGTGCCAATAGCGCCGCTTGGATGCCAATGGTCAGTTGTAAGCCCGCGAATAAATCAACCACTGCGACACCAACTTTGTGCGGTTCGCCATCACTAGGGCCCGTAATACTCATCAGCCCCGACAACCCTTGGATAATATAATCATAACCGGGACGCTTGGCATCTGGCCCTGTCTGCCCAAACCCTGTCAATGACGCATAAATTAAGCGCGGATTGTCTTGCTTTAGGCTGTCGTAATCCAAGCCGTATTTTTTAAGACCGCCGACTTTGAAGTTTTCGACCAAAATATCACTATCAGCAATGAGCTGCTTAATAATGGTCTGCCCTGCTGGCGTGGTGATGTCTACCGTGAGCGATTTTTTGTTGCGATTGATGGTAGCGTAATAAGCTGAGGTGTCATCGCTAAATGTTGGCGGTGCCCAATGGCGCGTTTCATCACCGATATGAGGGCGCTCAACTTTGATGACGTCTGCGCCCAGATCAGCGAGCACTTGCGTACAAGAAGGACCTGCCAACACTCTTGATAAATCGAGCACCTTGATACCCTGCAATGCGCCCTCTGGCATACTATCCATGTCCGTCATATCTGTCATGAGATTCCCTTACTCTTTGGCGTATTCTTCGATTTTCTGATTAGAAAATTGCTATTCATCATCTAGTTTTTCGTGTTTTTCAATGACACACTGATAAATAAATGGTGAATAACAACTGAAAAACGTACGCTACTGTCAATGCTCTTTTTCAAAAAGCCAAGCAGCAACGTACGTCATAAAATACAGTTGTACAAAAAAACTTTTTAAAAGAATGCTTGGATACCCGTCTGCGCACGGCCTAAGATCAGCGCATGAATATCATGCGTACCCTCGTAAGTATTGACGGCTTCTAGGTTTAGCACATGACGGATGATGTGGAACTCGTCAGAGATACCATTACCACCATGCATATCGCGGGCGATACGAGCGATATCGAGCGCTTTACCACAGTTATTACGCTTAATGAGTGAAATCATCTCTGGTGCAGCGTTGTCTTCATCCATCAAACGACCGACACGTAACGCGGCTTGTAGACCTAAGGTGATTTCGGTTTGCATATTGGCAAGCTTTAACTGTACCAACTGCGTGGCGGCTAATGGACGACCAAACTGCTTACGATCTAGCGTGTACTGGCGGGCCGCTTTCCAGCAGAATTCTGCTGCGCCCATACTGCCCCAAGCGATACCATAGCGCGCTTTATTCAAGCAACCAAATGGCCCTTTTAGACCACGAATATCGGGGAAAGCATTGGCTTCAGGGACGAACACTTTGTCCATGACGATCTCACCGGTGACCGATGCACGTAGTGAAAACTTACCTTCAATCTTCGGTGCAGATAGCCCTTTCATACCTTTGTCTAATACAAAGCCGCGAATATCACCCGCATCATCTTTTGCCCACACCACAAACACATCAGCGATAGGACTGTTGGTAATCCACATTTTATTACCCGTCAGCTCGTAACCACCATCGACTGCGCGCGCACGCGTTGACATCGATGCAGGATCAGAACCCGAATCTGGCTCAGTCAGACCGAAGCAGCCGACGTACTCACCTGTAGCCAGCTTTGGCAGATACTTTTCTCTTTGTTCTTCTGTGCCATACGCCCAGATCGGATGCATCACTAAGCTTGACTGCACGCTCATCGCTGAACGGTAGCCCGAATCGACCGCCTCTACTTCCTTGGCAATCAGACCATAAGCAACGCTGGACAAACCAGCACAGCCATAACCTTCAATTGTGACGCCAAGCAGACCCATCTCACCCATTTGACGCATGATATTACGGTCAAAATTCTCATTGCGGTTGGCCTGAACGATACCGGGCATGAGCTCTTTTTGAAAAAACTGACGGGCGCTGTCGGTGACCATACGTTCTTCTTCAGTGAGCTGGTCGCGTAATAAAAAAGGATCTTCCCAATCAAAGCGCGGGCTAGTAGATGTTGCCATTTGGATCTCCTTGATATCAGTCATCCTGACTGACGAGTAGTGAGGAATAAATCATTTGGTTTAACAAGTCATTGACTTTATTATTCCGCTGTGCGAAACTTAGTTTCATAATATAAAACTATTTAAGCAAACTTTCGCCGCCCTGTAAACCTTTATTGAAAAATAGGCATCAAAAGAGATAATCATTAAGGGAAATGGAAATAAAATGACAACATCTACATCAACAGCTACCTCACTACTCGAACGAATGGATCATCTGATTGGTCAAAGCAAGGAAGAGAACGACCGACAGTTTGTGACGGCATTAGGTCGTGGATTGATCATACTGGCTGCCTTTGAACATCATGAGCGCCTTACCCATCAGCAGTTGTGTCAGATGACCAAACTGCCAAAAGCGACCATTACTCGCCTGATTCATACCTTGACCACGCTTGGTTTTTTACGTGTCACTGAGCACGGACAGTATCAATTGGGTAGTAGTGCGGTACGTTTAAGCGCGACCGCATGGAGTCGTCATGACATGGTCGCAGCAGCTGAACCATTATTACGTCAGTTCGCTAGCGAAAATGAGGTATCGGTAAATCTAGCGACCGAAGTTGAAGGAGAGATGCGCTATCACGCTTGCTGTCGTAGTCCTGCACGCCTATCGGTCAACTTGCAAGTTGGCTCAGCGGTGCCGGTGGCACGTACTGCTATTGGGCGGGCTTTTTATGCAGTAAGCTCGCAAGCGAGACAGGCAATGATTATTAGCAATTTGAAAGAGAATTTATCTGTTGAGGAACTCAACCATGCACAAACTGCCCTAGCCAGCGCAGCAGAGCATTATGAGAGATACGGCTATACCGTCTCTGATGGGGAGTTTTCTACTGATATCTTAGCGGTCGCGATTGGGGTATATGATGTCGCAACAGGACAATACGCGTATTCGCTTAATGCTAGTGTGCCAAGTGCCAACTGGGAAGCGGACGACTATGCGGCAATCATAGTGCCAAAATTGCAGGCGTTGGCGGAGCGGATTGGGAGTGGAATTTAAAACAGTGACATGATGAAGATATAAGCCTTTTAGCCAGTCATAATGCTTTTCTACTGATATAAACTAAAGAGCTGGTTAATTGGCTGGCTCTTTAGCGTCCAACACCCACACCGCATCGTGTCCAACAAAATATGTATGATGATCTGCCACTTCTAGGATAATAATATAGACGTGATTCCCTTATTTTTTTATGGGACTGGTTGATAATATTGGTGTTATGCACCCATAGTCCTGCTCGACCAATGAAGTAGGTATGGTTGTCTGCCACCTCAAAGTTGTAGACGGTTGTCGTATAAGGAATAGGCTCGCCTTGATTGTCTTTTAAAAGATTCGTTAGCAGTAGTTTACCTTTCTTATCTTTGATACCAATATCGAGATAACCGTGTTGTTGGTAATAGCTGACGTCTTTAACATAGCCTGTACCCTTATATTCTGCTTCGCTATAGTCGAGCATGTGCGATTCGGCATCTTGCACATAATCATCGTAGTAATCTTCATGATAGTGCTCTTGATACCAGTAATAATTTGGATTGAATTCTAGATTATCATTAGCGACTTGATAGGTAGGTTGTACACGCTCAACGGTATACATCACCCCATCGGCATTCACAACAATTTCATACTGCTGTAGTTCATCCACACGTTTAAAGTGAGGCTGATCATAGAACTCAATATCTTCTTGCGGGTTTTCCATGGCACCAACGACCCAAACAGGGTGATTGGGCGTCGCTAGAAAATGACTAATGGGACTAGCTGACTTGTATGTTTGATAATCAACCATCTCTCGATCTTTATTAAACTTCTCAAGATTTTTCTCTAAACGCACGATCCACATCTCTTTGTTTTCATGCACAGAGGTCTTAACCACAGGCTTATACTCTATATCACCACTACCATCTTCAGGCTTGGAGAGTACCCTATCGCCCACTTTAATATCCTGAATCGGTACTAAACCTTTATCCGTATGAACGAGCGTGCCTGCCACAAATCCTGTGTTATTCATATCCTCTCCTTTTTAATATTATCGTTTTAACCCATCAAACCTCAGTCCAAACTTTAGCAGATACTTACGCAGTCGGTCGCTGTCGTTATTGCTTTTTAGCTGATTTCTAGAGTTGGCATACAGATAGCGCCCTGCTGGCGCTTGGTTTCTATGATTAATACAAACCTCAATCACATATGCGAGCTGCACTGCGTCAAAGGGGTCGAGCGCGTCTTTGTCGTCGCTTGATAGATGACGGCTCAGCACCGTGTCCGCGTGCGCTTGCTGCTCGGTTAGGCTGGGCGCATACGTCTTGTCCGCTTGACGCTGCGCGCTATTAGGTAATGCCCATAGATGCTTAAGGCGGGTGATTTCTGCTTTAATATCGGGCATACGAATCACTTTGCCTTCGCACAATGTCGTTAAGCGCGTCATGCTGGCGCTTAAATCGCGAAAGTTGCCCTGCCATGTCGCCGCGTGACTCATGGCAAAGGCTTCAAAGTACGCCCGCGCCTCAGGCTCAAAACGGTACTGGTACTGCTGCTCACTGCCGAGACGCGCCAGCTCGTAATCAATATTGGCGGGCAAGTCCTCGATACGATCTTTTAACGACGGTAAAAAAAACGTCCACGTGTTCAGGCGCGCAAACAGGTCGGCACGAAACTCCCCATTCGCGACCGCTTGGCGCAAATCCTTATTCGTCCCCGCCATCAGCTGAAATGACACATCAATCGGGGTGTCGCTACCAAGCGGATAAAAGCGCTGTGCCTCAAGCGCGGTCAAGAGCATCGCCTGCTCGTCCAGCCCCAGCTCACCAATCTCATCTAAGAACAACAAACCACCGTCCGCTGATTTCAGCAGACCCTCACGGCTCGATGCCGCGCCCGTAAACGCGCCTTTGACATGACCGAATAGCACGCTCATTGCGGTATCACCGCGCAAGGTGGCGCAGTTGACCTCGACAAACGCGCCGAGTACCTGTTTGTTTTTGGCTTTGTTTTTCTTGAGCGCATAGATTTGCGTCGCCAGTTGCGACTTGCCTGCCCCTGTCGCGCCCATCAGCAAAATCGGCGCGTTGGAGCGCGTGGCGACCTTTTCAATATCGGCTATCAGCTTTTGATACGCGGCGTTTTGGGTAACGAGATTGGCTTGCAGGGTTTGCCAGTGCTGGGCTTTTTCTGCCTCAAAACGTGCGCGTAAACTGTCATAACGCGACACGTCCAAATCAATGATTTGGTAGCGCCCTTGTGGGTCGTATTGGTCGGGCTTAGGACACGGCGAGGTCTGAATCAAATCGGCAGGCAAAAACCCCGCCTCAACCAGCAAAAACCAGCATATCTGCGCGACATGCGTGCCCGTGGTCAGATGCAGCAAATATTCCGTGTCCTCACGAAAGGCAAAGCCTGTGACAAAGTCATACAGCTCGGCATAGACATCGGCAAAGTCCCACGGACTCGCCAGCGTCACCTGATGACCAATGACTTTGGTATCGGCACTGACCTTTGCCACATCATCAACGATGACGTTAAACAATCGCTTATCGCGCTTGCTATAGAGGATATGCAGCTCATCGACCAGCAGGTCATCATGCAGGCACAGGCTGACGCTCGGACGCCAGCGCTGCCAACGCTTGTCATTAAAGCCATTGTCCAAGGTCGTTCCGAGAAAGCCGATGACGGCGGTTTTATTCATCACTCATTTCTTCACTGTCACGTTTTATTGACATTATTTTAAACAAATAATTTTTACCTTTAGAAGTGATCTCCCAATAGCTAGTGGCTCCGATACCAGTAGAATCAATATAGCCTAGTGATAAAAATTGAACTTTTATTCTCTCAAAGTCAGTAAAATCTACTTGTGCCAATTTGAAGTCTTCATATTTTCTTGAAGCTGCATATTCGCTTAAAGCATTAAAAATGACACTTTCGTTCTGTCTTGTCAGAATTTTTGGGCCAATACATTTGAATAAATTATTCCAAGTTACTTCTTGTTGCCACGACTTTGTCTCTATCTGCCCTTTATCTGCTACATCACATCTCAAAAATATTAAAAATTTATCATCACCTTGTGCTAAATCTCGTATTTCACTTTTATTTTTCTCTAGTTCCTGAATCTTTTTTTCAAGCTCATTATTCTCTTGTCTAAGATCATTCAACTGCTTTAATAATTCAGTGTTGTCAGCCGCTTGGTTCCCTCTCACCCATCCCACAGCAGGATAAGTTTTTATTGTCTTAGGAAGGCTAAGCGCAACTAAGCCCGATAATTCTTTTGCATCATCCCAAAACTTCACCAAACGTCCTGTAGTTACCTTATTCCTAAATTTTTCTAACTTATCTTGAGCTTCAGGATTCATCTCTACCTTCTCAACTGATAGCTTTTCAGGACTACCATGAACTAACGCTATGACCTTTACTCCTTGACTGATAGCATAGTCGTACTCCATTTCCGTATAACTGATACCCTCATCGGCTACACTCCCATATCGACCACCCACAATGAGTAAGTAGTAATCACTGTCATCTATGACCTTTTTGATGAATTCAAACTGCTCTTCATCAAGCGCAGGGAAAAGCTCCATTCCAGCGGGAATACAGTCCATTTCCATGAGTGTCTGAATGACATTGCTTCGCTCATCTTTTAAATCTGCAAATGTAGAACTCACAAACACCTGATATCTTTTATCCATCCGTACCACTTCCTTATAAAATAGACCTCTTGCAAAAGTAGCAAAGGGAATTAAAATAAGAAGACACTCATAACTTTTTAGGAACCATGCCAAACATAGATAAGCTACTCAAACAAAGTGACGCTGGTTTTAAACGCTATACAGGCATTCATAAAGCCACCTTTTATGACATGCTTGAGGCCATGCAAAAGCATGAAGCATCTAAGACCAAATCAGGCAGACCAAGTGTGCTCAGTCTTAAAGCACAAATACTATTAGCCCTGACTTATTGGCGTGAATACCGCACGCTTTATCATATCAGTATGGACTTTGGTATTCATGAGTCTTCTGCTAGCCGTATCATTCGTAAAGTAGAAGACATCCTGATTGACTCTGGCAAGTTTGAATTGCCTAAAAAGCTGCCTAGTCGTGTCGATGAGGATACCAATTGGTCAGTCGTCATTGTCGATGCCACCGAAACCCCTATTGAGCGTCCAAAAAAAACCAAAGCGACTACTATAGCGGTAAGAAAAAACAACACACCTTAAAAGCGCAGGTTATCGTTCATTGGCAAACAGGGTTGATACTTGATGTACAAACCTGCAAAGGGTCAATCCACGATTTTAAGCTGTATAAAGATACTTGTCCTGATTGGTTACCTGAGAATACTAACTATCTAGCAGACAGTGGTTATCAGGGTATAGCAAATCTACATAAGCAAACCTTCACACCATTTAAGAAACCTCGTGGTGGTCAGTTATTGGAGATATGCAAACAGGCCAATCACTATCTGGCAAAGTTCCGTATTGTGGTTGAGCACAAAATAGGCTTAATCAAGTTGTTTAAAATCGTGGCTCATAAATATCGCAACCGTCGTCAGCGCTATGATCTTAGAATGAAGCTGTTTGCTGGTATCATTAATTCCGAGCTTAGACTATGACTTTTGCAAGAGGTCTACTGCTTACGATAAAACTCAGGCAATCTTTATCCATCATATACTAACTGTTAATTTATGTAAGTATTTTTACTGTAAATAACGATAGATAGATATGTAACGTATCACCAGCGGTGTTTGCCCCAGTT
>NZ_CAJHAR010000027.1 GCF_904846415.1 Psychrobacter piscatorii
ACGAGCCGTTAGAAGAACCTGTTGTTTCTCTAAGAAGCTCGATAATCACTTAAAAGTGTTTGATCTGGTGTTCTTTTATGTCAATTATGGCTACGTCTGATGCCAGCATACTTTTTAGAACACCACCGAATTTTTATCTTTACTATGGTTATCCTATTGATGATTAACAATTTTTGTAGTGCTGAGATGTTCCGATCATTTAGCAAGAGTTACGGTGTTATGTGCTGATTATAGACATAAAAAAGCCCAGCTATTGATACAGATGGGCTTTTATTTATCAAGTAGCTAATACCTATCGAGTGACTAAAGATGACTAAATAAAATCCATGCACCGATGGCAATTAGCATCACACCGCCAAACACTTCCGCCTTATGACCAATTAATGAGCCCAACATCTTTCCTAACAACACCCCTAGCGTGACCATTATCGTAGTCGCTAGACCAATCAGACCTGCCGCCAGTAAAATATTGACCTTTACAAATGCTAGGCTCACACCGACAGCCATGGCATCGATGCTGGTACCAAATGCAATCAACGCAAGTTTAAGAAATGAATGTCTCGACGGCGCTTCTGCCTTTTCATCACTTGTCTTCATTCCCTCATACAGCATGTGTAGACCGAGCGCAAAAAGTATGACAAACGCGACCCAATGATCCCATGCCTCAATAAAAGACGCATCTATAAAGGATGTGGCAGAGTGACCAATTAACCAACCAATAATAGGAGTGATCGCTTCAATGGTGCCAAAAATAACACCCATTCTGAAAGCTTCGGTAAAATGAGGGTTTTTAAGGCTTGCTCCTTTACTGATTGCCACAGAAAAGGCATCCGTAGACATGGAAAAAGCAAGTAGTAGAAGTGCGATAGGATTCATGTGATTTTCTCTGGTCGAGTATAGAGTCCACGACATAGCCACACCCCCGACCTGCAGTGTAGATATATCGATGGTCTCGCCAACCGAGAGGTGTTCGTACCATGGCATGTGGCCAAGTATGTTGATACGAACGCTTTCGCAGTACGAAAGCAGGCTACTCCCCAAAGAGTGCTTAGATTAGCATTGATACGCTATAAGTCAATCATAAAATACTAAACCCTTCATACTATAAAGATCTGGCATGAAGGGTTTTTGATACTTTTATTTTTTACATGCTGTTAGTTTTAGTAGTCGATAGTATAGCTCAACCCATAAGTCGTGCCTGAGGCAGGTAAGCGATTCAAATCACCAAATGTGGTCTGATGATAGACCGTTTGATAGTCTTTGTTGAGCAAGTTATAAACCCCATAATCTACTCGGCCAACTGGCATTTTCACCTGTCCCAAGACATCTAGGGTCATATAACCGGTCACTGGCAATGCACTAGAGTCAGGGTCTTGTTGTTGGTCTTTAAAAGCTCTGTCATTACCGCCTATTGCTAGCGCTTGCAGACGAATATTGCTGCCTTCATCGAATTGATATTGCGCAAATGCAGTGCCTTTTAACGGTGTCAGACGTACGGCATCCAGCTCTAGCCAATCGCCATCCTTATCGTACTGACCACGGGTATAGGCAACACTACCGCCTACTTGCCATTTATCGCTAATATCATGGCTAAGCGACCCCTCTACCCCGTAGACGCGCTCATCGGTATCGACGACTTCTACAGTATAATCATCAGTGAAGCGCACGACTTTATCTGATTCATTATAAAAACCGCTTAAGCGAGCAGCCGTATCGCCATGCTTACCTTGCCAGCCAAACTCGTAGTTATTGATGGCAATAGGCTGTACGTTTTCTGAGTTGACCACAAATCCTGCCCGCACATCACGCAGCGCACGCTGGATATCTGCGGTGGTAAAGCCTTGTGAAAAGTTAGCAAATATTTGATCATTTGGGGTTAATTGATAGCTAGTACCGAGATTGAACAAGGTTTTGTCATGGTCTGTGCTGCCCTTTTTAACATCGCCTGCTTGATAGTCAATACCATAAGCGGCACTTGTCCCACTGATGCGAGGGTTATTGAAGTACTCGTCAAGCAGCTGCTCATAGATGGGCGTAAAAGCATCGGTTTTTGCTTTGAGCTTTTGATAACGAACGCCTGCACTGGTATGCCATTTATCCGTTAAGTCGACATCGGCATTGACAAAAGCGCCCCATTTATCGATGGTCGTATCTGGCCCACCATTATACGTTAGACCATTGGGCTGGGCGCTTAGACCATTACTTGCCATAAACTCATTTAAGTCTTGTCCATAATAGGCCTGCTCACTGTTTTCACGTTCAAAGTCAGCACCATAACTAAAGAGTGTTTTTCTACCTGCGATTTCACTATCGGTCTGCATAGCAGCACGCAACCCCATGACCTCGATATCAGCCTCTGACTGAGTAACAAAAGTTGCCGCGCCCAATAGCTTGCCTAATGTGTCTTTATCAGTGAGACCGTTTGCTCGCCATACCTCAGATGCTTGGGTGTCCGCGGTTTTTCCAGAAGGGTAAAAACGACCTGTCTCGTCTCTATAGTAGCCTGTAATGCTCAGATTTGAGCCTGCAACATTGTCATTATTGTAGTTTAAGTTGACGGAGGTTTTGGTCGTCAGCGGCTCGTTTTTTATATTGGCACCATCGATTGCTTTTAAAGATGGTTTTGCGCCAAATAACACTGCCAAACCATCGCCATAATCTGGGCCGTAGTCGGTGTTTTGCTCATCATTATAATAAGTGACGGCAAGATCTAGCGTCTGACTGTCCGTCAATGCCATACCCAAGCTACCATTCACACTCAAGGACTTGGTGTCTTGTTGGTCTGTTTGGTTGACATCAGGGCTGATGCGATCACCATGACTATCGAACTTGCCGCCTTTAGTTTCGTAATCCACATCTAGACGGCCATACACTCGCTCGCCACCATAGCCTAGTGTCTGACCGACATGATAGCCGAATGACTCTGATTCAAACTCACGGCTGCTACTCACGCCCACTCTAGTTTGTCTGATAGGGCCATAACCCACCAGAGATTTAGTCACAAGGTTAATCAACCCGCCAGCCGCACCAGCACCATAGATACTGGTTGCACCTGAGAGCACCTCTACCCGCTCAAGCTGTGCAAGGTCAATGCTGTTCAGCTCACGTGAGAGACTGCGTGAACTGCTTAAAGGCACACCATTTAGCAAAAACTGCACAGGCCGACCATGCATGGTGGTGCCATAGTTACTGGTTGAGCCACTACTGGCACCTAGGCTTGGAATCAGCTGTGCCAAGATATCGCCCGTAGTACGGTCGCCTGTGGCCTGCATCTGTATATCATTTTCGGTAATCACTTGAGTGACTGCGGGCATCTTACTGATTTTTTGTGCCAGCGCTGTCCCTGTTCTAGCATTGGCAGCGACTTTGATGGTATCCAAGGTCACACTAGGCACTGCCTTAGATGATGAGCTTGATGCTATTTCTGCGGTAGTTTGTATGTCTAATACGACATTCGCTGTATTGGTACTGGTTTGCGCATGTAACTGCTGGCTGATACAAAGGGTAAGAAGAGATAGAGCAACGTGATGGTGGCTTTTCATAATTACTTCACTTAGGTTATTTCACTTAGTTGGATAGGTGGACAGTGGTATGCGTTATATTTAGCAAATAATACTGTATGTACTAACTTTGTGAAAGACATCATAAATGATAATGATTATTATTTCTATAAAATAATCTATTATGTTTTTGTGGCAACTGGTTAGCATTGCCATCACCTTCCCACTACGAATCGGTTCTAGCCTTTTGTCGTAGTTGGCACCTTACGAATAAGCCATAAGAAATAGCCACCGCCGATGATGGCGGCGACTGTACCAGCAGGCAGCTCATAAGGGAAAATCACATAACGTCCGATCCAATCCGCTATCACCATGACACCTGCTCCTAACAATGCCGCTAATGGTAACTGCCGCTCAAGCTTGACCGCCCCAAGTGATGTCGCCAAATGCGGCACCATCAAGCCAATAAAGCTCAATGGTCCGACAGCTAGGGTGCTGGCTGTACTCAGTGCTGCTACTAATACTAATAGTGAAAAAGTGACTGGTGTGATTGCCACACCCAAATTACGCGCGACCCCTGTGCCCAATCCAAGGACGCGCAATGGCTTGATAATCAATAAGCTAAGTACAAACAAAATGAGTGCAATGCCAATGAGATACCAGACCGTATTGGGCTGGGCGCTATAGGTCGTGCCTGATAACCAGCTGAGCATCGCCTCCAGACGTGGGTCGCCTGATAGCTTGACCATGTGCATGACCCCATCCATCATGGCGGCGATACCAATACCGACCAACAATAGATAGCCTGAGCTGACTCTACGTGCCAGCCAAATGACTAGTAGCAACACTGCCATCGCACCTGACAGTCCTGAAACTAGTAACGTACCTGCTCCAGCCGACAGCCCCAAACTTGGTAATAATAAAAACCCTAAAATAACCCCAAGCGCCGCGCCTGAGCTGACACCTAAAACCTCGGGACTGGCCATAGGGTTGCGAGTTAGAGTTTGTAGTAGCACGCCTGCAACAGCCAACATCAACCCTGTTGCCGCCGCACTTAAACTACGAGGCAGACGATACTGCTGCGTCAATGCCCAATCGGTACTAAATCCCCAACCATTGATATCCTGTACAAAAAGACAAGCCAACATTATTGTGATGATAACTCCAACGCCCCATCGCCAAAATACAACGTTTTTGTTTTGACCACTTATCCTAGGAGTTACTGCCTCTATGCGCTCACGGCGCTGGCGCAAAATCAGCCAAATAATCAGTGGCGCACCAAGTATGCCCGTCATGGCACCAGCGGGGATTTGCATACCTAGTATCGGCTCAAGCAATAACGCAACATTGCTGGTCAACAGTAGTAGCAATGCACCTAGCCCAAACGCGGCTACCAAACGCTTGCCAATGGACGAGATACCCAGCGCATTGACCAAGCTTGCCGCACCAAGACCAATAAAACCAATCAAGCCAACTTCACTAATGACTAATGCCGTTACCATTGCCACAATGAGCACCACCAATGCGCGAATACTATTGATCGGTACGCCCAAACGCCTCGCCTGCGAGTCATCCAAGCTCATCAGCGTCAGCGGTTTTAATAAAGGTAGGCTCACTATGGTCATTAAAATAGCCGTTACTACCAGTATTTGACTGGTGTCCCAGCTACTTTGGGCCAAAAACCCAGCCGCCCATGACAACATGCCATTACTGCGCTCAGCGAAAAATAGCACTAATACATTGGCGATCGCTGCTAGCAAAATATTCACGACCAAACCAGCTAATATCAAAATCAGCGGGTTAAATCGACTGGGCGCTGACAAGGCAAATACTAAACCCATACTTATAATGGCACCGACAAAAGCCACATAAATGCCACCATAAATGGCCAAACTTGGTAAAAATAACGTCACAATCAGCATGGCCAACTGTGCGCCTACCCCCACTCCCAATGTAGTGTCTGATGCCAATGAGTTTTTGACCAGCTGCTGTAGCAAGATACTGACCACGCCCAACAACCCGCCTGCTAATAACGCCACTACACTGGTAGCAACCAAATGAAGCTGCGTCGCCATACTGGCAATATCCAGTTGCGAGCTTGGTAAAAATAGCTCACTAATCGGACGCGTCCATTCTTGACCTAATAGTATCCAACCACTCCATACTGATAAAACCATTAGCCCTATCGGAGTAATCCACAATCGCCAAGATGTGCTAATCAATGAAGAGATATCAGGTCTGCTCGGTGGGGGCTTAGACGATGAAGTGGTTGCTGAATAGGAGCGTGAAGCCGAGGTCATAGCATTGGCACTATTATTAGTATTAGTAGAGTTAGTATTGGTTGAATGATCAGTGTTGATAGTCATAATGTGGCACCACCTTTCAACGAAACTGTCGATAGATTATTTGCCAAGCTTACCAGTGACGACATACCGCCATAAATCCATACTGGCGGCAACTCTGCCATACAGCGATTGTCACCATAGCTCAAACGCTGCCATACCAAACTGTCCTCAATCTCAGCTTTAGTGATTGGGCTCATGGGATCTATGATAAGTAAGCAGGTCTCATCATCTAACTGCGCCAAGTCTTTCATGCGTATTGGAAAAAACCCCCATTGATTGCCTTGACCCAAGGACACAAGCTCTTTACCCATTTGATTTAATGCCACTCTGAATAAGCTATTATCGACATACATGCGCATATTATTGGCATCAACAAACTGTACGACAGCGAACTTTTTTACGTTTGGATAACGCTGTTGCAGTTTCACGCCAGCCCGACTAATTTCTTTTTGACTCTGTACAATATAGTCTTCTGCCAATTTAGGGTTTTCAATAAGCGCACCAAGCGCTCGTGTCGGTTCAGTGTAGTCAGCCCATGTTGCTGTCTCCCCTTTTGCTGCAAACATCACTGACTCGGCAGGCACATCACCATATAAACTGCGGGCATGTTCATAAAAATAGTTATCTATGACCATATCAACAGGGAGCTGGGCGACTAACTCTGCATTAGGCTGATAACGAATGCCAATATCTGTGGTTGACGCTGGGAGATTGGGACGACCGACCCATCTGTCCCACACTCTGATATCACCAGTCGCAATCGGCGCATGCCCCATCGCGGTCAGCGTCGCTGCGTTACCCCAATCAGGGGAGACGATATTGATACTGTCATTATTAATACGGTCACTATTAATAATGACCGTATGGCTGTTTTCTGTTTCAGTGATATTGTCAGGAGGTGATTCATCAAAGTGAGTAATATCTTTGTCGGATGCCGAGTGACTACAAGCGGATAATGTCAACGAGGTGAGCATAACAAAGGCGAAGAGAGCAAATCCTTTAAATACGGCTGCTGGCGACGCGCACTCTGATGTGGCTACCGAGTGCCTTGACGATTGATATTGATAAAAAACAAAAAACACAACAGAAAACATAGGGGCATATCTTTTTAGGCGAGTGTATGAAAAAGAAGCGATCTGATGTCAAGCGACTGCAACAGGCTGCCCTGTTATAGGATGGTTAAGCAGTTGCATGTCAACGTTAAAAATATTGTGTAATACCTCAGATTGCATCGTGCTTTTGATATTGCCATTGTGACAAACTCGGCCGTTTTTTAGCGCGATGATACGATCCGCATATTGCGCGGCCAGATTAATATCATGAATAATAATCACCACGCTCAACCCCTGCTCATCTACCAAACGGCGGATAAGCTGAATGACTTCAATCTGATAATGCATATCCAGCGCAGCGAGCGGCTCATCAAGCAATAGATATTTAGTGTCTTGCGCCAAGCACATCGCAAGCCAAGCACGGGCGCGCTCGCCGCCTGATAATGTAGCCGTGATACGATCAGCAAACGCTTCGGTTTGGGTCACCATTAGCGCTTGCTCGACTTTATCTCTATCCATTTGGGTTGGCTTTTGTAGCCACTTTTGATGCGGATAGCGTCCGAGCATCACCAGCTCACGCACGGTAAATCCAGCGGCGTCCGGCAGTTGCTGCGGTAGATAGGCCATTTGACGCGCCAGCTCTTTACTACCGTAATCATTGATACGAGTATCATCTAAGGTAATACTCCCGCCACTACTCGCCATCTCGCCTGCCAATGCTTTGATCAGGGTCGATTTGCCTGAACCGTTATGTCCAACTAGCGCCACCAACTGCTTGGTATCAATCTCGCAGCTCACGTTATCTAGTAAAGTATTCCCTTGACGACTGATGGTCAGTTGGTTTGCACGTAGCATATAGGCACTCATTATTGATAGAAAATTAGAAAAGTTAGGCTCGATGACAGTTACTTTTTTGCAGCATTTTTGTCTCGAAACACTTTATTGAAGCGCTGTTTTAAAGCATGTACTTGAAAACAAAACGGTAATGAGAGATGATTTTACTCGTAAACGATAATAAAAACAATTATCATTAACTAATCGAAGTTTGTATTTATTAATTTACCTCTGCTTATGAGTATCAATATGGCTAATATCCTCCTATCCTCTGAACGTAATCGTTATGGTCAAGACAGACCGTATACTCCCTTGAATGCCCCTGAACTAAAAGACATCATCAGTCATATCAATGAAGAACATATAGATGAGCTGCTAGGATTTTTAATCGCATTTACCCCTATATCTAATGCTGAATTGGATAATATAGAGGTACAATTGACGACGGTTTACACTGAAGGTCTCGAGTTACAAGTACAGCCAAAAAATGTAGAGTCTCAATCTAATAACGCTCAAGACAACACTGTGCAGAATCAAACCTTTTTTATTGCCTTTCCCGCAGCCATCACCCATCCTGACGAGCTACAAGTTCAATATATTGCGCTCAAACAAAGGGCAGATAAAAAACTGGGTAAAAAAACCATCGAATTAATCAAACAAATCTTTACGGTGGAAAACCGCTATAAAGTCAGCGAGAACATGCTCCGTCTTGAACTCAGTATGCCTCAATTAAGTAGTAGTGACCCATTAAACAAACAGCCCTCCTCAGTGCCAATCAATGACGCGGGCTATGCTTACTTGTTTGATTTGGCACACAATAGCGCCGCTAAGAATAGCGTAACCACTGGTATAGAGGACAACGCACGCTCTGCACGCGCTCATCGTTATTACACCTTAAGAAAAGCATGGAAAACGCCTACTGGCATACAAGCGTGGGTCGATGTGTTTCTTCATGGAGATACACTGGGCGGCAGTTGGGCTCAGTCGCTACAGGTAGGTGAAACCATAATCACCAAAAGAGAATTTCCTGAAAAAGTGGATCATTTGAGTGATAGTCAAGCGTTATTAATCGCTGATGAAACGTCTATGCCGACTGTCGCGAGATTACTCGAGCTTTGGGAAAATCCAATACCGCCGCTAGTTGTTTGCGTCACACACAACGCGGCGGATCAACGTTATTTTGATAACGTAAAAATTCGTAGTGGTATTGATCGCAGCATTAATAATAGTACTGAGGGCAATAATGAGCGCACTACCAAGAATGGCGTTAAAGACAACTTCACCGTACTTCCCATCGTCATCGATCAACAATGCTCAGTACAGCATTTAGCATCCCTAATCGATCATACGGTAGGTAATTATTTAACGGATCAGCCCTTAAAAATTGATAAGGTCTGGGGTGCGTTAGAGGCAAGCACTGTCAAAGCGCTGCGTCCCATGCTCAGAGAGCGACTTGATCTTAGCCGTGCAGAGGTGGTGATAAAGGTATATTGGCGTCAGGATTAAACCCACAAAATATGGCTTGTTGACCGTAATAATCGGGCTGAAGATGACAGTTTTTCAGTATTCTCATGCATAGCATTCAACACTGGACTGTTCATGACTAAGGTTTGTAGCAGCAGACAGTTGTACGCTATAGTCTTTATTTAGGACTTTATTAAAGCAAATCTCAACATTCCTCAACATTGTGCAAGAGTGCACCGTTATTTATTTCACTCAAGGATGATATATGAAAACCCTTAGAACACCTGATGACTGTTTTGTTAACCTGCCCGATTATGACTTTGCCCCAAACTATCTGATGGTCGACGATACCGAGGGCGGTGAGCTGCGCGTGCATTATCTCGATGAAGGCCCAAAAGATGCTGACCCCATATTACTGCTACACGGCGAGCCTTCTTGGAGTTATCTCTATCGCAAAGTTATTCCGATACTGACGGCCGCAGGACACCGTGTCATTGCGCCAGACCTCCCCGGGTTTGGCAAATCAGATAAGCCAGCAGCGCGTACTGACTACACTTATCAGCGTCATGTCGACTGGATGCAATCGGTACTTGACCAGTTAGATTTGAATAATATCACGTTGTTCTGTCAAGATTGGGGTGGTCTGATCGGTCTGCGCTTAGTGGCAGAAAACCCAGATAAGTTTGCTCGGGTAGCCGCTGGCAATACGATGCTCCCAACTGGCGATCACGATCCTGGCGAAGGGTTTCGCAAATGGCAGCAGTTCTCGCAAGAGACACCGCAGTTCAATGTAGGGGCGACGATCAAAAGTGGTACCACAACGACGCTATCACAAGGGGTGATGGCTGCGTACGATGCACCCTTCCCTGATGAATCTTATAAAGAAGGCGCTAGGCAGTTTCCGTTACTAGTACCCACCACACCAGATGACCCTGCATCAGAAAAAAATCGTGCCGCTTGGGGAGTACTGAGCAAATGGACAAAACCTTTTATCACACTGTTTAGTGACTCTGACCCAGTGACAGGTGGCGGCGACCGTATTCTACAAAAACTGATTCCGGGCACCAAAGGCCAGCAGCATACGACCATTATCAATGGTGGGCATTTTCTGCAAGAAGATCAAGGAGAAAAGCTGGCTGAGTTGTTGCTTAAATTCATTCGTGATAATCCTAGGGCGTGTCCCTAATTCAAACGTTTATCACTAAATGGGCTAAAAATGGCTAAATCTTTGACAAACGGCGTCAAATAGCTGATCAATATCTCGATATTATTTGCACTATTTTCCTTGTTTGCCTGCGATTTATCTCATTTTTATCACCATTTTTAAAATAGGGACACGCCCTAGTGACTCTAAAGACTCGCAGTAAATGGCATATATAAAATAGCTCATAAAAAAACACCCTGACTGTTTAAGTAGACAGTCAGGGTGTTTTTGCTAAAAAGTATCAGTCTTTATACGATGTTTTTAAAAATATCATCGATGTACTTTTCTACTGCAACGTCATCACTGGTAATCTGAGCATACGTCCTAAGACCTATGATCTGAATTTGAAGATAGCGCGCCAATTCAGTCGGGTTTTTCTCTGCGTTGATTTCACCATGATCAATAGCTTGTGCAAATAGCGTAGCGAATGAGGCTTCTATCCCTTCCAAAATCCCTGTGGCATGTGCCAACAGCGCTGGACTATCATTCTGAGTCAATTCAGCGATCGTTTTTACAATCATGCACATACCACTTGGTGCCGTCACTTTATTACATACGATAACGGTATGGATAAAATGTTTTAATCCATCAAGCACGGTGTCTTTTTGCTCAATACAGTCAGCCAAACGCTTGGCACCATCTGCCGCATAACGGTTTAAGGATTCTATAAAGAGCTTATCTTTACTACCAAAAGCCGCATAAATACTACCAGGATGCATATTGATGACGTCTTGCAAATTGCGCATCGAGGTTGCGTGATAGCCTTTTTCCCAATAGAGATTTTTTGCTTTTTCGATCACATCCTCGCGATTGAACTTTATCGGAGCACTCATAACTTTTACCTTAATAGCTTTGCCTCAAAATCTATTTTAAGGCAAAGTTTATAGAATCAACCTTAGTTGCTGTTTTTAATCACTTTTTTATTATAAAGCTTTTTGCGCATCTTTGCTTCGATTAACTGTTTTTATCAAAATTCTGCGGGTAAAGCGCACGTGCAGCAACCTCATCTAACTCAGTTTTAAAGTCGATACTTTTAGGAATTTCACGCGCTTTTTGCACCGCAGGACGAGCATCAATAGTGGCAAACCAACGCTTTAGATTTGGATAATCATCTAATCCAGCGTCGCCCAGTACCACTGTTGCCTTGTCTATCCAGCCCCATGCGGAGATATCAGCGATTGAATACTCATCTCCAACCAAATACTCACGGCCTTCCAAATGGGTGTCGAGCACTTCGTAATGCCGCTCAGCTTCGCGAAGATAGCGGTTCATCGCATACGGGATCTTTTCTGGCGCCTTGTGCCTGAAATGCACAGACTGACCAGAATAAGGACCCAGACCAGTTGCTAAAAACATCAGCCATGAGAGCATCTCGCTACGATCTTCTGGCTGTCCTGCCAGCAATCCTGTTTTTTCAGACAAGTACATCAAGATAGCAGTAGAGTCGAACACACGTTTGCCATCATCTTCAAGGGCAGGCGTTTTGCCATTGGGATTGATAGCGCGGTATTCAGGCGTGTGCTGCTCCCCTTTTAGCGTATCGACAGCAACGAGCTCATAGGGCAAACCAGTCTCTTCAAGAAACAGTGCCACTTTCATTGGGTTTGGCGTTTGGTGAAAATAAAACTTAAGCATAATCTTGTCCTGTTACAACATAGTAGTCTGATGATCTTAAAATCTGATGACTATAAAAGGTATGAAAGATAACAAAAATAGGCATCGTGATCTGGAACGTTTTTTTATTGTCTGATAAATACTATAACTATAAATGAACGGTCGTTCAAGTAATAACTTATCTAATGCTGTACATTGATATAGTGGATTGCATACCCATACAGGCTACTCTATCCATCCTACTAACTAACGATAACAAGGGATTAAACATGTCTACATTAACGATTATTGCCAATATCACTGCCAAAGATGACAGCATTGCCCTAGTCAAGGCTGAGCTCGAAAAACTCATACCACCTACGCGTGATGAAGAAGGTTGTCTTGGGTATAACCTGTTCCAAGATAACGAAAACCCTGCTCACTTCATGTTTCATGAAAGCTGGGCCACGCGCGAGCTGTGGCAAATACATATGGAAAACCAACACTTAAAAGATTTTTCAGCCGCAACAGAAGGCGCTATTGAGTCCTTCATACTAAATGAGATGACAGAGATTGCTTAATCTCTATAATCACTCAATGAGAATTAGATCATAGGAATATTTATATTAAAAAGAGCGCTGCTGTGCTCTTTTTTTTGAGTGGTTTTTGGTTGATAAGATCGCATCGTAATCATTTAACTTGCTTCATTAGCTTGACGATATTCGTTACTACGTCTACGCTTACAAAGTATCACCCTCTCAAACCATTGATATCATTACTATAAACCCCACAGAAGATAGAAATATAATTTCACCGTTACAATTTATTTGAACGATTACTCAAATAATTATTGAGCGATTGTTCAATATCATTTATAGTGGTTTTATTGACTCGGTTACAAAGCAATATGTCTGATTTTGAGTGAGCACTCAACTTAATCGTTAAATATAAATCAGCAGATAAGCTTAACCAGCATAAAAATCTAAAACACATCAAATTTCAAATATACAATTAGGGATAATATTATGACGGATTTTACGCTTCACGATAAACAAAGCGCCCCACAAGAAAGCCAAGCCTTGCTTGATGCCTCTATCAATGCTTTTGGTATGGTGCCAAACCTACATGCCGTCATGGCTGAAGCGCCAGGTCTGCTAGAAGGTTATCAACGTCTGCATGAGTTGTTCCTGAACAGTAGTTTCGATGATGAAGAGACCACTGTGGTATGGCAAACTATTAACGTCGAACATGCCTGCCATTACTGTGTCCCTGCTCACACGGGTATTGCTAAGAGCATGAAAGTAGATGACGCCATCACTGATGCACTACGTGATGAAACGCCGCTACCAACCGCCCGCCTAGAAGCCTTACGTGATTTCACGCTTTCTGTCGTACGTAATCGTGGTAATGTCGATGATAGCGCGGTTCAAGCATTTTTGGACGCAGGCTATACCAAACGCCAGATTTTAGAAGTCATTCTTGGTGCGGCTCAAAAAGTCATGAGCAACTACACGAATCACCTAGCTAATACCCCAGTCGACAAACCATTCCAGAAATTCGAATGGCATAAAGCTGACCAATAAGTCTTGCAGCAAATGCTGACACCGTCCATTTGATGTTTTCATACTGTTGTTCGAAACATCGTCGGGCAGCAGTTTTTCATATTAATTGATAGCTAATGAGGGATCATATGCAGCATTCAGAAAAACCATTACAAATAGATATTGTGTCAGACGTTGTATGTCCTTGGTGCGCTATCGGCTACAGTCAACTAGCGGAGGCACTAAAACAAACCAACACGCCGCATGAGATTCACTGGCATCCGTTTGAGCTAAATCCCAACACGCCATCTGAAGGACGCAACTACCGTGAGCATATCATGGAGAAGTACGGTACGACTGCTGAGGACATTAAAGAGAGCCTAACTAGAATGACAGCGGCGGGTGCAGAAGTTGGATTTAACTTTCGATTTACCGATGAGTTTCGTACTTATAATACGTTCAATACTCATCAGCTGCTACATTGGGCAAATCAGCAAGGACGTATGCACGACCTAAAACAAGCATTGTTTGTCGCGCACTTCGTTGATAATAGCAATGTCGGTGACAGCGCTGTGCTAGCTGATATCGCCGCCAGTATTGGACTTGATCGTACTGAGGCGCTCGCAGTCATCGAAGACCAGCGCTTCGCTGATGTGATACGTGAGTCTGTACAGCATTCAAAACAGCCAGGCATTCAAAGCGTGCCTTCAGTCATCTTTAACGGTCGCCATTTAGTGAGCGGCGCGCAAGGTGTAGAAAACTATAAAAATATTATTGAGCAATTGACTGAGATGTCAGAATAAAAACCATAAACCTAATCTATCAATCGCATCCTACTGAACACAGTCTATAAAAAGGTATCATCATTATGTCAAATTCTAATCATTACGAGCCACCCAGCATCTGGACGTGGGATGCAGAAAGCGGCGGTAAGTGGGCAAGTGTCAACCGCCCTATTGCAGGCGCCACGCACGAAGCAGAACTACCTCGCGGTAAACACCCTTTGCAGATTTACTCAATGGGTACGCCTAATGGGCAAAAAGTCACCATTATGGTCGAGGAGTTACTGGCGTTGGGTGTGACAGAAGCTGAATACGACGCCCACCTTATTGAGATTGGTGAAGGCGGACAGTTCTCATCAGGCTTTGTTGAGATTAACCCCAACTCAAAGATCCCAGTACTATTTGATACAGAGACTGGCAGCCGTGTGTTTGAAAGTGGTGCTATCTTGTTTTATCTCGCCGAAAAATTTGGAAAACTGCTCCCTAAAGATGCCGCTGCACGTACTGAAGTCATGAACTGGCTCTTCTGGCTGCAAGGCTCTGCCCCTTACTTAGGTGGCGGTTTTGGACATTTCTACTTTTATGCACCAGAGAAATTTGAGTATCCTATCAATCGATTCACAATGGAAGTAAAGCGTCAGTTAGATGTGCTGGATCGAGAGCTGGCAGAACATCGCTATTTGGGCGGCGATGAGTATACGATTGCCGATATCGCCACGTGGCCTTGGTATGGCAACTTAATACTAGGCGAAGCATATAATGCAGGAGAGTTTTTACAAGTTGAGAGCTATCCAAACGTACGCCGCTGGGCAAAAGAGATTTTAGAGCGTCCTGCTGTACAACGCGGGCGTAAGGTCAACCGCACTTGGGGCGAACCTTCTGAGCAACTCCATGAACGTCATGATGCGTCAGATTTTGAGCTAAAAACTCAAGATAAACTAGATGCTCAGACCACTGAAGAATCAAACAAATAGACACTTTGTCTATGACTTACTCGCTTACTTTAGCAGTCTTATTGGACAATGTTCAAGGTAATGTTAACTTTTCCCATTGCTACTTTGGAGCACTGTAAACACCCCATACCTTTACAATTAAGACTGCTAAAGTAAGATTGTTCAACACATACTCATCATAAAATACTATTAAAAAGGATAACAACTATGTCAAATAATTATGCTCAAAAAATCAAAGCGGGTGCTACGTTTCCTGAAATGGAAGTACAGTTACTAGATGGAGAGATGACAGAACTTGGCAAACCTGAGAACGGTCATGACTGGAAACTGGTGGTTGTCTATCGCGGCAAGCACTGCCCAATCTGCACAAAATATCTAAATACGTTAGAGACTGTGAAAAAGTCTTTTTATGACAATGGTGTCGATGTCATTGCCGTGTCTGGCGACAGTAAAGAGCAGCTAGAAGGTCATTTAGAAGAATTAGATATCAGCTTCCCTATTGCTCATGGTCTGACTATCGAACAGATGAATACGCTAGGGCTTTATATCTCTGATCCACGTTCAGCGAAAGAAACGGATCACCCATTTGCAGAGCCCGCTGTATTTGTCATAAACGGTGAAGGCAAGATACAAATCGTTGATCTCTCAAATGCACCATTCTCTAGACCAGATCTTAAAGCATTGGCAGATGGCTTGGTGTTCGTTAGAAAACCAGAGAACAACTATCCAATCCGTGGTATGCATGGCTAAATATTCCTTTCTTAAATAGGCGACAATTCAAAAAAAGCGTATCAAAGTCATGCCTTAGTACGCTTTTTTATGGCAAAAATAATACTTTTTACTAAAGGTGCTGTGTATTATTTGTTGTTAACACTCGTATACTGAGATTTATTTCTGCTAAAATCATGCAGTAATATTATCAACACCTCATCACTGGTATGAGAAAAAGGACTTACTATGCGATTGAAATCAATCGTTCAAAAACTACATGAACGTGCCCCAAAATTGGGCAAAGCGGCATCACTCACCACAGCAACTGGTGTGATTACCTTTAATAGTATCTTGGCAGGACCTCCTGTATGGATAATGGGCGCTGCCAAAGCCTTCACGGGTGCTGCTATCGCTGACAAAGCCGTTATCGATGTCACCAATTACTGGATCAATAGTAATAATGCCGTCATCGACAATGTCCTGCCTCGTAAAGACTGGCGTATCAGCTTGCCTGATGATGTACACACAGACGGACAATACCTACTGATCAGCAACCACCAATCGTGGGTCGATACCAGCATCATGCAATATATCAGTGAAAAGCGCCTACCATTGACGCGCTTTTTTACAAAGTTTGAGCTCATCTATATTCCGGTGATTGGGCAGGCTTTCTACTTTCTCGACTTCCCTATGATGCGTCGACATTCTAAAGAAGCCATTGCCAAAAACCCTGCTTTAAAGGGTAAAGACATCGAAGAGGCCAAACGAGCCTGTGCGCTACTCAAAGACAAGCCTTTTACTTTGCTAAATTATTTGGAAGGAACGCGCTTCACCCCTAGCAAACGTGACAAACAAAATTCACCCTATAAGCACTTGCTCAAGCCCCGTGCTGGCGGATTATCACTTGCTTTGAGTGCCCTAGGTTCGGAGATCGACGGTATCTTGGACATGACGATTGTCTATCCTGACGGCATACCCACTTATAGTGACTTATGGAAAGGCAACATCAAACGTCTAGGCGTCGATGTGCGTCATATCAAGATACCTGAAGAGTTATTTACGGCAATCAAAAATGGTGGTTATGAAACAAATGACGCGGTAAAAGCGCAGATGTTTGACTGGGTTGAGCAGGTATGGCACAAAAAAGACCAGCTGATCACAGAGATGCTGGCTGACTTTGAGACCAAAAACGCCTAGTATAAAAGTGCTCGGTTGTAGATAAAGATTACCTCTCAGCAAAATCTGAAGTAGAAGAAATCAACGACCAGCTGAGCACCGCTATTAATGAGGTCAAAAAACGTAATCAACAAAAAATTGATGTGCAGCAACAGCTAAGAAATGAGGCGAATATCAAAGGTAACCAAAACCTTCCTGAAAACTCTAACTAAGAGTAGAAGGTTTATGAGAAGTAGTACGATGAAATCCAATGCCTTAATAACGATTATTCAATAACTGTATCACTTTTACTGGCAAGCTTCGGATAAGCTGCGCTTTTCAAAAAACGCTGATACGCGATTAATCCTGATAGATAGTGCTCCACGTCATCAATACGCATTCTAAATGACTGAGGGCGGATAAAAAATCCGTGCAAGATAGTCTGTGAAGCCTTATAGAACATAGCCATTTCTGGAAAGAAAAAACCATTCATGAGGTGATTGGCGCGTGTATGTAAGGCTTGATAAAAGCTTTGAACATCAAAGCCTACTAACACATCGTGAAATTCTGGATAATCGTCTAGCTTGAGTAGCATTTTGTAAAATGCCATGGATAGCTCAAGTAAGGTTAGAAACGTGGTGATGCGATTTTTGATAAAGTCGATATACCCTGCCATATTATCGACCGCGAAACGACAGTAATTTTTTTTGGACTTATAAATAATCAGTTCGTTTGAACAGTAAGACAGCCAATGGTCATGGTGGCGCTTGTCTGCTATAAAATAATCAAAGGCACGCGTGACACAGTCGAGCCAACTGCATAAACTCTTTATCATTGAACACTATCAACTATATCTCAAAACAACTGAATAAATAGCATAAAAAACGTCTCCATTTCGGAAGCGTTTTCAATATTAAAATACGATTGGCGGATGTCAGATGATATAGTTGATTCAGTTTAAAAGAAATACAAAGCAACCGAGCGCAGATGTATATGTGATAATTCAAGTGAGGTTAACGCTGTCACTCTTTTATAGAGAATTGACTATATTCAAGATACTGCCTACAGCGCATCTAACACATTGAATATGAAAGATTGATGTGTTGGATATTACGTTTATGAGTTACTCAAACAGTTGATACAGTACTTTCCACAAATTTTATCTAGGCTTCATTTATTTCCAAGCCCACTACTTGGCTTAGATGCCCTGTTTTTAGATATATCGTCGCGCCCTCTCGTCCTGCTGTGATTTGCGCGTACTCACCTGCAGGCAGACGTAACCACCCCCAACGCTGATAGACTCGGTCATCATCTACCAGCTCGCCTGCAATGACTAACAGCTCTGCGCCATTAAGGATTGGCTCATTGAATAACAACTCGCCTGCCTCTATACGTTGCAAGCTCACCTGCTCGACATCATCTGAGAACAGAGGACAAACGTCACGGTCACCTTGTCGCTGCCAATTGGCACCATCGTGAGTATCGATAGCCACATGATTCGCTTCATCAGGTGACATCTGCCGTAGTTTAACGAAAATCACTGCGCCTTCATCACTATAAGGCCTATGACCGGATGCTGGTGGATTGCGCACGTACCAACCTGCCGGATAATGGGTATCGTCTGCAGAAAAAGTCCCTGACAATACTAGAATCTCTTCGCCGCCGGGATGCAGGTGGTGCGGAAAATAAGAGTTCGGTGCATAACGTACTAGGCTCGTCGCACGAGCCTTCTCTTCACCGATGCGGTCAAGCATCACTCGCTCCACGCCATTCTGTGGTGATTTGACCCACCCGTGGTCTTCAGGTGCTAGCGAAGCACGACGTGAAAAATCTGCATTGATACGCATAAGGGGTTCCAAAGATAGAATGAGTGGCGTCAGCAAGTGAGCCGTTATGAGATATAGATTGGTTATCTAAAATATCGATAACCAATCCTCTTTATGAATATTGCGCTGCTGAGAGCGTTACACTGCTCGCTCGTGTCTCGAACAAGGCACGGCCTTAATTTAGTGTCGCTTTATCGAAAAACAAGCGATCAAGGACAAATTATCAATACATCCATTAGCGTACCAGAATTACAGGGGATAAGGTACTTGCAATGATTTCTGTGGTGGTACTGCCAAGAAACAACTGCTGCCATTTAGAGTGTCCGTAAGCACCAACCACCATGATGTCAATGTCGTTGTCGACTTGAAACGTCAACAGTCCATCAACGGCATCAGAAGCAGATAAATGATGCGCCTCAACAACAAAGCCTGCATCTTCTAATTTAGCAGCGGCGGCACTCATGCTTTGCTTGGCAGCATCATTATGATTACCGACCATCACGATGTGACCTTTTAAACCTTTTAATAAAGAGCTTTTTGACACCATCCACGCCGCTTTTATAGACGTCTTACTACCATCAAAAGCAATCATATATGAGCTAGGCTCTTTGAAAGTCTCTGAGCAAATCAGTATAGGGATATCCGATGCGCGAGCTACCGTTTCGATTTGGCTGCCGATATTGATGCGGCTATTCTTGTGGTCTTCACCGCGGCGGCCCATAACGATCGCACGATTTTCTTCTTTGAAATGCTCGATGCTAGGAAGCAGTTTGCCATGACGTTGATAAATGCGCACATTGACATCCGCAAAGCTGCCTTGGATATGGCTTTTTGCATCTTGTACTAAGGCGTTGCTATAGCTATTGACGACTTTTGCCCTTTGCTCATCTAGCTGAGACAACTCTTCTAACAAAAACTGGCGGCTGTTTATCCCTATCGCTCCTGACAGATCACGTCTGACTGAAGCGGGGACGTCGCTGACATGCAGCAACCCAACAGGCAAGTTCAGTTTGCTGGCATACCATGCTGCATAGTCACAAACCGATTCAGTCACTGCTGAGCCGTCAATACAGGCTAGAATGTGCTGTGATGTTGTCATAATCTGTCCTTAGATGTGTTATTTAATCCCATAAAGCTTGTTATACATGACCAAGCTATGCCCATTATTTGAGGGATGTTTCTAAAAACCGCTCCCTTAATTTGATGATACCCAATTTGGTCGGTTTCATCCAGCGATGTACACGCTTTTCTAGAATCACAAACGTACTAGCACTACGACTCTATATGGTTTACAGGAGTATTGTTTAACATCCTGATGAACTCTGGTCATTGTCTAACCACAAGCGTTAGTAAAGTTTGCTACAATACCTCTTTTAGTATTTATGATTCAGTATTTAAGACTTACGTATCGTTATTTAGGTGATTGAATTATGGCAAAGAATGCCCTACAGGCTCAACTATTAAAGGCTGGATTGGTCGATAGTAAAAAAGCCAAAAAAATCAGCAAGCAAACGCAGCATGCCAAGCGTATTGGTGACTCAGAGAGTTTGGAGACCAAAAAAGCGTTGGCAGAGGCTCAAGCGCAAAAGCTTGAGAAAGACCAAAAGCTCAATCAGCAAAAACAGCAAGCTTTAGAAGAAAAGGCGCTGAGGGCTAACATCATTCAAATGATTAAGCAGCATCAGATAGCCGATACGGATGGTGACGTCAGCTATCAATTCGTCGATGCGTCTAAAGTGAAAAAAATCTCAATCACTCAGAAGCTATACGATCAAATCGTAGCAGGTCATGTCGTAATTGCACGCTTAGAGGACAGCTATGCGTTACTGCCGCGCCCACTCGCAGATCGTATCGATACAAAAATGGAAGGGTTTATGGTGGTGTCCAATGATACCGCTGAAGACACGATGGAAGAAGATGATCCTTACGCCGCGTATGTGATTCCAGACGATTTGATGTGGTAATCACTCGTCTGACTACTCAGACAAGCATTCAGTCAAAGCCCCTTCATAGAGCAGCCATTCTATGAGGGGGTTTTGCTATCTGCGGTTTAATAAACAGTTTATTATGAAAATCATCAGCCAGTTAATGACAGAGAACGCTTAAGCGTGATGCCTCTCATTCTACTTTATCAGATTGTCTACTTTATCGGATGGATAGAGCTTTTAATTGAACAGTCACTCAACATTCAGTACAATATAATCCTACTCAATGAAATAAATGACCGTTAGACTCAATATAATATTTACGATCACGCAAGAACTCGTGCTTCAACCATATCGCCACAACCTCGAAGCTCTCCTCCGCTCTCTGACTTAGCCGGAAAAATCATGATTAAAAGAATATCCTTAATACTATTAATATTGATCCTAGCGGCAAGTTTTTTTTATTTTGACCTCAATCAACTACTGACGCTTGAGGGCTTAAAAGGGTCGATGGCGCAGTTTGATGCGTATAAAGCTCAGTCTCCATTATTGGTTATTGGTGGTTTCTTCTTACTCTATGTGGTCGTCACCGCGCTCTCCTTACCTGGCGCAACTATTTTGACGCTGGCAGCTGGAGCACTGTTTGGTTTGGTTCAAGGCTTACTCATTGCTTCTTTTGCTTCTACAATAGGCGCAACGCTTGCATTTTTGACCTCACGTTATTTGTTACGCGATACCATTAAGCGGCGCTTCCCTGAGCGGCTAGCAGCGATTGATAAAGGGGTTAAAAAAGAAGGCGCGTTCTATTTATTTACCCTCCGTTTGGTACCGATATTTCCGTTCTTTTTAATTAATCTATTGATGGGCGTTACCGCTATCAAGTCATGGACTTACTACTGGGTCAGCCAAGTCGGTATGCTCGCTGGTACGTTTGTCTTCGTCAATGCAGGGACACAATTGGCACAGGTTGAGAGTCTATCAGGCATATTATCGTTCGACTTGATTGTCTCGTTTGCGCTATTGGGTTTGTTCCCATTAATCGCAAAAGGAGTGTTGAATATGTTTAAGAAACGCCGTGTCTATAAAAACTACAACAAGCCCAAAACCTTTGACCACAATATGATCGTCATCGGCGCGGGTGCTGGCGGCCTTGTCACCAGTTATATCGCGGCGACCGTCAGAGCAAAAGTCACGCTCATTGAAGCGGGCGAGATGGGCGGTGACTGCTTGAACTATGGCTGTGTTCCGAGTAAAGCCATTATCAAAAGTGCAAAAGTTGCCGAGCAAATGCGCACGGCTGAGCGTTACGGTTTAGAGAACACCGAGCCGCAGTTCTCGTTTAAAAAAATCATAGCGCGTGTACACGACGTTATCGCTGAGATTGCACCAAACGACAGTGTCGAGCGCTATACCGATCTGGGTGTTGAAGTATTAAAAGGGTATGCAAAACTCATCGATCCTTGGACCGTTGAGGTGGCACTCAACGATGGCGGCACCCAGACGCTCACGGCACGCACGATTGTGCTTGCCACTGGCGCACGTCCCTTTATCCCGAAACTTCCAGGTCTCGAGGAGACAGGTTATGTCACCAGCGATACTTTGTGGGATAAATTTGCAACGCTTGATGAAACACCCAAAAAGCTCGTCGTACTTGGGGGTGGCCCTATTGGCTCTGAGCTGGCACAAGCATTTGCACGTTTAGGCTCAAATGTCACGCAAATCGAGCGCGGCACGCGTCTTATGAAAAAAGAAGATGAGGAAGTCTCTGAATTTGCCCAAAACGCACTAGAAGCCAGTGGTGTGAAGGTTTTGACATCACACCAAGCGGTTCGCTGCGAGATTCGTGATGGCAAAAAGTACATTATCGTTCAGCAGTTGGGTGATGAGGATCAAAGCGGTCAGCAAAAAGGCCTACAAGAAAACCTACAACCAGAAATGGCATTTGAATACGATGAGCTGCTGTGTGCAGTCGGTCGTAGCGCCCGTCTTGAAGGTTATGGACTTGAAGCGCTAGGCATCGAAACAGATCGTACGGTGGTCACCAATGAATATCTAGAAACGCTGTATCCTAATATTTATGCAGCCGGCGATATCGTTGGGCCCTATCAGTTTACGCACGTGGCGTCGCATCAAGGCTGGTACGCTGCTGTCAATGGCTTGTTTGGTCACTTCAAGAAATTCAAAGTCGATTACCGAGTGATTCCATGGACGACTTTCATTGATCCAGAAGTTGCTCGTCTTGGTTTGAACGAGCAAGAAGCAATCGATAAAGGGATTGATTTTGAAGTGACGCGCTACGACTTTGAAGAATTAGATCGTGCGATTACTGATAGCGCCGCCAAAGGCTTTATCAAAGTCATTACCCCTAAAGGCAAAGACAAAATCCTAGGCGTGACGATAGTAGCTGAGCATGCTGGCGATTTGATGAGCGAGTTTGTACTAGCGATGAAACATGGTTTAGGACTGAACAAAATCCTAGGTACGATTCATACTTACCCCACATGGGCGGAGGGCAACAAATACGTCGCTGGTGAATGGAAGCGCAATCATGCCCCTGAGAAAGTATTGAACTGGTTAGAGAAATATCATACATGGCGTCGTGGTTAGTTAGGCATTTACCGATAAATAACCTAATAGACAAAACAAGCCTGAGATCATCTGGTTGAGCTGATAACTTTTTACTAGCTTAACTAAAATATATCAGTACAACGGACGCTTGAATGGACGCTATTTCCTCTTTACCGATGCTAAGACGCATTAAGCAATATAGTGCTTATGCAATGTTGCTTGGCATTTGTGTTGGTATTTCTGCCAGTACGGCATCTACTGATACGGCTACTAGTGACCAAACGCTGTCGCCGTGGCAACAGATAGAAACGCAAGGTAAGAACCAAGACGTTTACTTCTATGCGTGGGGCGGAGATCCACAGATCAATGCTTATTTACAGTGGGCCGCAGAGCAAGTTGATGATAGGTATAATATTAACTTGGTTCATGTCAAATTAAGCGATACCAGTGAGGCAGTCAGCCTTGTACTCGCGGAAAAGTCAGCCAACAATAACGATAAGGGCAGTGTTGATCTGGTATGGATTAATGGCGCTAACTTTGCCACCATGAATGAAAACTCATTGTTACTCAAGCACTGGGCAAATAAACTGCCGAATTTCTCATTGACTGATCCCAATAATAATCCGACAGTAAATTATGACTTTGGTGTACCAACCAATGGTATGGAAGCGCCATGGGGACAGGCTTCACTGACTTTTTATTATGACACTCTCTCTGTCAATACACCGCCGACCACCCTCAATGAACTCACCACTTGGACAGCACATAATCCTGGACGCTTTAGCTACCCAAAGCCGCCTGATTTTTTGGGTATGAGCTTTTTAAAATATGCCTTGGTCATGCTCCATGAGCAGCACGATGCTGACACGGGCGAGAATACCAAAGCGCAATTGAGCCTGCCTGCCACTGAACAAAACACCGCACTCGTA
The DNA here is from genome assembly GCF_904846415.1 of Psychrobacter piscatorii. Lineage (GTDB taxonomy): Bacteria > Pseudomonadota > Gammaproteobacteria > Pseudomonadales > Moraxellaceae > Psychrobacter > Psychrobacter piscatorii. The sequence goes on from NZ_CAJHAR010000027.1 coordinate 24,383, forward strand.
CTAGATCCATTGTGGGCATTTTTGGATGACTTTCACCCAACGCTGTGGCGTGATGGTGAGCAATTCGTACAGACTGGTGCTCAGATGCGCCGTTTGGTCGATGATACCGAGCTGAGTTTGGCCTTTACTTTCTCAGCGCCTGAAGTGCCTGCCGCCGTGCAACGTTATGATTTGCCCGAAAGCATACGCAGTTACGCGATGAATGATGGTAGCTTGAGTAATACGCACTTTGTTGCCATTCCCTATAACGCAAGCCACCCACAAGCCGCGCAGCTAGTCGCCAACTTTTTGATGAGTCCAGAGGCACAGGCACACAAGCAAATTCCTGCCGTATGGGGCGACAAAACCGTACTGGTCCAGTCGACACTCAGTCCTGAGCAGCAAGCATTGTTTGATAGTAAGCAAACATACCCAAGCGCCCTACCCTTTGATAGCATCACACGCACAGTGAGTGAACCGCATCCAAGCTGGGTAGATGCCATTATGCAAGGTTGGCAAATGCGTTACGGGGTCAGCCCATGAGTCAGGGTTTTGACAAAATAGCAAAGACGCAAGCGCGCGCCCATCCTATTGTCCTTGAACAAACAGACTGGTTTACACGTATTGTAGCGTTGAGTCCAAAACTCTTGGTTATGATACTGATACTACCTGTGCTGGGTGGTTTGATTGGTGTGGTGTTGCCTGCTTTTGGCTGGGTGCCTGCGCTCGATAGAACCACGCTCAACTTACAAGGGTTTATTGAGCTTTGGCAAACGCCAGGACTCACTCGAATGGCCGCCTTGAGCGTTGCTACTGGACTCATCAGCACCCTACTTGCTTTTATTCTCGCACTGATGATATTGGCAGCCTTTTTTAACAGCGTCTGGCTACAACGTATTGAGCATTTACTAAGCCCTATCTTAGTCATTCCTCATGCTGCAGCCGCCATTGCGGTAGGGTTTTTGATTGCGCCGTCTGGGATGTTTGCACGGCTCATCTCTCCATGGCTCAGCGGCTGGGCGTTGGCACCAAACGGTATATTGCCACATGACCCTTATGGCATCAGTATCATATTGGGTTTGACGCTAAAAGAGCTCCCATTTCTGTTATTAATGGCATTAGGCGCGTTAGCACAGCCTGAGCTTGGCAAAAAGCTACGACAGCAATATAAAGTCGCACTCAATCTCGGTTACTACCCGATCACTGCTTTTTTTAAGGCGGTATTGCCTCTGTTATACCCTTTTTTACGTTTGCCCATATTGGCGGTGCTCGCTTATGCCAGTGCGAGCGTCGAGATGCCATTGATACTCGGTCCTAACACCCCGCCCACGCTCGCCGTCTCTATCATGAATTGGTTTAATGATGTGGATTTGACCTTGCGTATAAAGGCCTCTGCAGGAGCATTATTGCAGCTGACATTGACGGCAGGATTGGTTGCTTTTTGGTTAGGCGGTGAAAAAGTCATCAAAGCGTGCTGCGGTGCTTCTTTGATAAATGGCAAACGCCGATATGCGGATACGGCATGGCTGAAAATTACTGGGGTACTTACTGTCTTCGTTATCGGTTTTATGCTGCTCTCGCTTGTGGGTCTGGCATTATGGTCTATCGCTGGCTATTGGCGATTCCCAGCGATGCTACCAGAGCAGTTTGTCTGGCTACATTTTGATAGTGCCTTTGCACAGATGGGTACGCCACTTTTTAACACCTTGACTATCGGTCTTGTCAGCACTGCGTTTGCGATTGTACTTGCTCTATTGTGCCTAGAAGCCGAGCAATTGCGTGCAAGGTATCTTTCAAACTTGACCAGTTTGATTATCTATTTGCCATTACTGGTGCCAAGCATTGCTTTTTTGTTTGGCTTGGTGTGGATACAGCAATGGCTCAATTACCAATCAGCATTTTTCAATGTTGCCTTTGCACATGTATTGTTTGTCTTGCCTTATGTGTTTTTGTCACTTGCCAGTAGCTATCGACGTCTAGATCCTCGCTTTGCTCATGTGGCAGCTAGCCTAGGTGCAGCACCCATTAAGGTGTTCTTTCAAATCAAACTGCCGCAATTGTTTGCCCCGATTTTGATTGCCATCGCACTTGGTTTGGCGATTAGTTTTGGTCAGTATCTACCAACATTACTAGCAGGCGGCGGTCGTATCGCCACGATAACGACAGAAGCGGTGACACTCGCGAACGGTGCCAGTAGGCGCACCAGTGCCGTTTATGCCATCATACAAATGGCGCTACCGCTCATTGGCTTTATACTGGCTTGGATATTGCCAAAGCTATTTTTTAGAAGTGGCGATCGCTAGCAGTCTGATCGTTCATAAAAACGGTCATCAAAAACAAGATTCATGAAAAATATCAGTCGTTAAAAACGCATATAAAAGGTTCTCAATGCCATCATCTCTACAGATAAAAGACTTACAGCTGTTTCGTCAAAACGAGCGATTACTCAGTATGGATGAGCATATCGCTGGTGGCGACATACTCACCGTAATGGGACCTTCTGGTAGCGGCAAGTCAAGCTTGCTCAACTGGCTGACAGGATCATTATCCAAGGATTTTACGGCAACTGGCACGGTATGGCTAAACGATCAAGACGTCACTCACCTGCCAGCGCACATGCGTGGTATTGGTGTACTGTATCAAGATGCGCTGCTGTTCTCGCACTTGTCAGTGGCAGGCAATATTGCTTTTGCGATGCCAAAAGACAATAAAAACGGCGGTAAAAAACAGCGACTCGAAAAAATAGCGCACGCGTTAGCACAAGTGGGTTTGGCAGGTATGGGAGATCGGCATCCTGATAACTTATCAGGTGGTCAACAAGCACGCGTAGCACTACTACGGACCTTACTTGGCGCACCCAAAGCGATACTACTGGATGAGCCCTTTAGCAAGCTTGATACTCAGCTGAGAAAAGATACGCGCCAGCTGGTGTTTGAACAAATACAGACGTACAAGCTCCCTGCTATCATGGTGACACATGATGAGAGCGATGCCGAAGCAGCAGGCGGCAAAGTCATTCACCTTGAGCGATAGCCAGCCAACCTTGGACATCATGCTCAAACGTCCAAACACAGTATAAGCGAACCACAAAAGGCAGATCGCATGCTAGACAAATTTATTACGCCTATTATCAAACCGATGCTAAATCCTGTCGTTGTGATCTTGCACAAACGCGGTGTCATCGCAGATCAGCTGACAGTCATTGGGTTCTTGATTGGGATGTTGGCATTGCCACTCATTGCCTTTGAGCTGTGGTATGGCGCACTAGCAGTCATTATCGTGAATCGACTCTTTGATGGTCTCGATGGCGCATTGGCACGTCATGCACAGCAAAGCTCAAGCGCAGGCGGCTACTTGGATATTACGCTCGACTTTTTGTTTTATGCAGCAGTGCCCCTCGGGTTTATATTGGCCAACCCTGTACAAAACGCTATTGCAGGCGCGCTATTGCTAGCGGCTTTTATCGGAACTGGTTCGAGCTTTTTGGCATTTGCGATTGCCGCAGAGAAATTTAAACTGGATAAGCTTCAATTTAAGTTCAAAAGCTTTTACTATCTGAACGGCCTCACCGAAGGCACCGAAACCATCGCGCTATTTGTCGCGTTTTGCGTTTGGCCACAGCATTTTGTACTGCTCGCTGGTATCTTTGCGACTGCTTGCGCGATTACGATCTTTACCCGCATACATGGCGGCTACCATACCCTCAAGCAGTTAGAGATGTCACAGCGATAGCGTTTTACAATCGACTATTAGGCTTTCGCTGAATGATCGAGGCACAGTGTTTCTATAGAGAGTGCTTCTATAGAGAATGCCATATCTTCAGCAAGGTCATGTACTGTCGAGCTCTCAACATCGCGCTGTGCGAAAGCGCGCAGCCCCATGACTTCTGCTTGTAGTCGTCGTCCTAGCCTCACTGCATCAAGCTGACTGTCTATCTCACCTATCTTTTGAGCCTTTTGAAAGCACTCTATAAAGCGCGTCTCCATCCCTGACAGTAGCAGCTCTACTTTTTCTAAAGCAGATTGCTCACGAGCGCCCAGCTCTAGTAAGCTTTTGACCAGCATACAGGCGCGACTCGGCAATCCCTTATCACGAATACCGCCCAGCTGCCTGATGTAAGCGGCCAAACCTGATAAAGGCGACTGATGGTGGCTTAATACGCGCTCAAGCTCAGTCAATCCTAGACGAGCATAGTACTCTAGTGCTTCTTGGAACAGGCCGTCTTTACTACCAAAAGCAGCATAAATACTCCCTGGACGCATATCGAGCGCTTGTTCGATGTCTTTTAATGAGGTGGCATGAAAGCCTTTTTGCCAAAAAAGCTGTAAGGCTCGCTCTAGAGCGTCTTGACGATTATAGAGTGCGCTGCGTGACATACCATGCCCCATGTAAAAAGCCGTGATCTCATGTAAAAATGAGCACGGCGATAAAATTTGAATGATTGCTCAATTTTATCCTTAATGGGCGCGGCAGTAAAGTTAATATAAGAAAAAAACTAGATAACAATCATGACGCTAGCTATCAATAACGATATTAACAGCTAGGTAAAATATTCTATGATAGTTAACAAAATCTATTTAATCAGCCATCAAGACGTGCTTGCTCTTTTGATAAGCGGATAAGCCATCGCCGCCCAGCTCACGTCCGATACCGCTTTGCTTAAACCCGCCCCAGCCTGCTTCTGGTAGGACAATTTGTTGCTCATTAATCCAAATGTGACCTGCTTGAATTTGCAGCGCCATCTCAAGCGCTGCTGTTTCATCAGCGCTCACGATAGTCGCTGCCAAGGCAAATTTGCTGTCGTTGGCTAAGCGAATGGCCTCTGCATTCTCAGCAAAAGTCGTACTGACTAGTACAGGTCCAAACACTTCTTCCATCCATAACTGACTGGTCGTTGGCACGTCTGTATAAATAGTTGGCGTCACAAAATATCCTGTGCTATCTACAATCTCGCCACCCGTTAAGCAATTGAGCTGCTCGGTCGTAGCCATCTCAAAGTATTTTTTGACTTGGTTCAGTTGTTGCTTGCTCACCAGTGGTCCCATTTGCGTATCCGTTGCAAAACCATCACCAATTTTCAGGTTTTTTGTTTTAACTTTCAATGTCTCAAATAGCGGCTCAGCAATACTTTGATGGACAATCAGTCGTGAGGTCGCCGAGCATATTTGACCAGCATTGGTAAATATACCACCAATGATCAAATCACAAGCGTGGTCGATATCGGCATCTGCGCATACTACAATGGCTGACTTGCCGCCCAGCTCTAGGCTGATGTCTTTGACACTCTTAGCCGCTTGACTCATGACCTTTTCGCCGACCACATTACTGCCGGTAAAAGAGACTTTATCAATTAGCGGATGGCTGGTCATGGCAGCGCCTACTTCAGCTGCGCCCGGTAAGATATTGACCACGCCTTTTGGCAGTCCTATCTCGGATAGGATATTGCCGAGCATCAGCTCTGGTAATAATGTCATCTCAGATGGCTTTAATAATACAGTACAGCCCGCCGCTAGCGTAGGTGCTAGCTTCCAAGCCGTCGTCACCATAGGGAAATTCCAAGGCGTAATCAGCGCGCAAATACCCACAGGCGCGTAGGTCTTTAGCAGTCGTATGCCTGACTCAAGCGTGGACACCTCAGACCAAGTGGCTTGATAAGTGATCAGATTGGCGTAATAACGATAGCAAGCAATGGCGTCTCCCACGTCTATTTTTGCCTCCTCGATTGGCTTACCGTTATTTAACACAGATAACCCAACCAACTTATCGAATTGCTGCTCCATAGACGCTGCAATCACGTTTAGATAACGGGCGCGCTCGCTAACATCAGTCTGCGACCAGCTGCTATAAGCCTCAGAGGCAGCTCTGACCGCTGTCTCTACATTAGCACTGGTACACAAGCGCGTCGTTGCGATTATCTCGCCTGAACTGGGGTCATATAGGGCATGGTTATTTGTATTGTCAAAGCTTGCATTGTCAGAGTCAGTCTCAGGCGCTTCAATCTCAATCCACTCCCCATTGATATAAGCGGCATTTAACACGACTTCATTTTGAGCTGTTTGTGTTGCGCCTTCTCTGGTTAAACTTGTAGCGTTCATCAATTCCACCATGGTTAATTGCCTTATATTCTTTGATAAAATTTTATTTATTTGCATAGCACGCGCAACGTAATTGATGAAATAATCGGTTTATCTGAGTACAGAAAAACCGATTATTTTCTTACGCTATATGCTTTGTTGATATCAAACGTACGGCTAATAAAGCAGATGCGCGACTGAAGTAATCACCACCAAACTGATAAGCGTACGCAGTATAAAAATCCCAAACAGCTCTAATATATTGAGTTTGATGTTTGATTTCAAAATCAGCGCACCGACTTCAGACATATAGATAATCTGAGTAATTGAGGCAGCACCCACGATAAATCGTGTCATTTCACTCTCAATGCTTTTACCGACCAGCGCTGGCAAGTACATATCCGCAAAGCCCATAATCATGGCAGGAGCCGCCTTTGCCGCCTCCGGAATCTGCAACCATTCAAGCAATGGCACAAGTGGGGTCGCAAGCCAATTAAAGACAGGCGTGTACTCTGCCAAACCCAAGCCAATCGTACCGATGGCAAAGACAACTGGAATCAGTCCAAAATAAATATCAAATAGATTATTCATGCTGCGTTTGAACACATAACCTAAGCTTGGCATAGAGTGTGCGCGAGTGACGGCGCGATTGACCGCCCATTGGTAAGTGCTATACCCAGTAGGAATGCCTTCGTCTAGCATACTTTTGCCAGAGTGATAGGTATCAGGCTTCATTGACAGTGGTGGTATACGCGGCATGATGATCGCAGCGATAAATCCAGTCAGCGCAATGGTCAGATAAAAATAGACGAAGTTATTGTCCACACCAATGGTTTTGGCAACCACATAGGTAAAGGCAATGGAAGTCACTGAAAAGGTGGTGGCAATGATAGCTGCTTCACGCTGGCTGTAAAAACTCTTATCATACTGCTGCATGGTGACCAGCAAACCGATAGACGCAGCCCCAAACCAAGAAGACATGGCATCAACGGCAGAGCGTCCTGGCAGTTTGAACAGCTTGACAAATATCTTGCTGGCCAATGTGCCTAAGAACTCCATGAGGCCAAAGTCTGTCAAAAATGGTAGCGATAAAATAGCAAAGAAAAATAACGGAATCAGAATAGGAATCAAGTCTTCAAAAATGACGCCGCCCGTATTGCGATTAATAATAAACTCAGGGCCGACTTGCAGATAAATCATCCAAACAAACACCATCCCTAACAAACGCGTGGTCAGCCAAAACCAATCAACATCAAAGAGATTCTTTATCAGTGAGCCTTCAGCCAAATTGGGTTTTAATACCTTTACTGCTAGTGCCCCAAGACAGGAGATGGTCACGATCGCCATGGTGATATAGACCACAAATCCGCCCAATATTGCTTGTAACGTATCGGTCAACACCCCCAATAAAATGGTGACCTTACCATCCCATTGAAACGGTATGATAAATAGCGCAATACCCAATGCTGAAAATAGCAGAAACTTCCACATTGACGCCCGCCACTGTCCTGCTTGCGGTGTGTTTGGATCGACATCGTTTCCTAAAATCGGTTGCTGCGATTTATCAATAGCATTCGTCATTTACCTTCTCCTTAATGGGTGGTGATCGCCAGTTTTTCCATTTTTCTATCTGACTAGGGCGTGTCCCTATTTTAAAAATGGTGATAAAAATGAGATAAATCGCAGGCAAACAAGGAAAATAGTGCAGATAATATCGAGATATTGACCAGCTATTTAACGCCGTTTGTCGAAGATTTAGCCATTTTTAGCCCATTTAGTGATACACGTTTGAATTAGGGACACGCCCTAATAGCGAGGTTTGCTCTAATGGATATTTTTCCTTGAGCGACCCGCATTTATAATTTCTTGAGCATTGTTTATGAGTACCGTTAACTAAAATAGGTAACCGTCTCACCCATCTCTTTGAGAAACTCATCTGCTTCATCAATCTCATAAATGATCGGTTGCTTGCCTGTCGTGTCTGTTTTTAGCGCCTCTAGCAATTGCTGCTTGTCCGTAATTCTGCGATACCCTGCCCCAAACCCTGCGGCTAATGGTTCAAAGTTTGGCGTTTTAATATTGACGCCGATCAGTGGCAAGCCGCCCTCTTCCATATAACGGCGAATCTCGCCATAACCTTGGTTGTTCCACAGCAGTACAATCAATGGCAGTTCAAGCTCGGCGGCACAAATAAGCTCAGCTATGGTAAATTGAATACCACCATCACCTATTAAGCTAACAACAGGCAAGTTCGAGCCAATCATGGCACCAATAGCAGCAGGCAAACCATAACCTAATGTGCCAAAGCCTGTTGAAGAGTTAAACCATTTACGCGTCGCCAATGCTTCAAAGCCAAGGTTGCCACTATAGACAGGCTGGGTTGAATCACCTACAAAAATAACGCCTTCCACCTCATCGCGAATCAGTTTTAGCAAGGCGTTTTGACCGGCAAAGTCTGATGTCACATCTTCTAAAAGGGCTTGTTTTGCCTCGTTCACTCGTGACAATGCCTGATGATCAAACGTCTGCCCGTTTAATACCTGATTTTCTAAACACTTGCATAGTCCACTAATAGCCATCTGTGCGTCAGACAATACCGCGATATCCGCTATAAACGGACGCTGCAGCTGCTCGGCATCGCAGTCGATACGCACCAGTGTGCCATTGATTTTGAACTCACCATTAAAGAACACGTCGTAATCGGTCTCGCCAAGCTCTGTACCAATGGCGAGCACCCAATCTGCCTCTGTAATCACTGCACGGCCTGCGTCTAACGACTGATTGCTACCCAAACTTAACGGATGAGCAGGTGGCAATAGCCCTTTGGCATTGATGGTCAAAAACGTAGGCACATCGATCAGCTCTGCCAGTCTTTGCGCATCGTGATCGACATCGACACAGCCACCGCCATAAAGCAATACTGGTTTTTTTGCGGTTTTTAATGACTCGATAATCAAATCCAACTGCGCAGGATTTGGCAGTGGTCTTGTCACTTGTGGTTGGGTAAAGCTGTTGTTATCAGCTTGGCTATTAGCTACGCCCTTTGGACTAGGCGGCTTAGCAACATGGCTGGCATCAGCGGTGATGACATCAATCGGTAGCTGAATATGGACTGGCCCTGGACGCGCACCGTTAAATAACGCAAACGCTTCGGCGATAACTTTGGGTAATGATTCAGGCTGCCAGATGGTTTTGCTTGCGAGCGCCACCTTACTGACCATACCTTGCTGATCGTGCAGCTCATGCAAGTGCCCTTCACCGCTTCCCGTGTCTTTGACTTTGTTGACGCTAGAAATAACTAACATCGGTATAGAATCAGCCAATGCCTGCGCCATCGCTGTCATGATATTGGTCATGCCAGGACCTGTGATGATAAAACACACGCCAATCTTGCCAGAGGCACGGTAATAGCCATCAGCCATGAACCCAGCGCCCTGCTCGTGACGCGGGGTCACATGACGAATACTGGTGTCAGGTAGACCGCGATATAGCTCTACGGTATGTACCCCCGGTATGCCAAAAACCGTCTCTACTCCATAGTATTCTAGCCACTGGACGAGCAACTCACCACAGGTCAGAGGCGAGGTATCAGGCGATATAGAAGGCGTTTGGGTCAATTGGGTCATGGGGCAATCATCCTAAAAATTTTAGTAAGTGTTGGGTTAGGTGTTTTATTTGAAATAGCTTTTTATTTAGCGTCGTTATTTTTTTAGTAGCTATTTATGTTGAATAGCCATTTGTTTTAAATTCTAGCTAAGTGCGATCAATCACAAATCATGATGGCGTAACCAGTCATCAATCATCACGTGCAGACGCTCGCCTGAAAAACTAGGAAAGTGACCGCCATGAACGACACGCACAGGCAGCGCATTGAGACGGCGCATGCTTTTGGCATAGTCAGTCATGTCGCTATGCCACGTATCTTCGATCAATGGACCGTCGTAGATGAGATCGCCAGAAATGAGCGTTTCGCTCGCCGCCTCCCATAAGGCAATGCCACCTGGTGAGTGACCGGGGGTATGAATCACCTCAAATTGACGATTACCCAAGTCAATCATGTCACCATCTTCTAGTTGCATAATTTTGGCGGGTGCAATGATTTTATAACCACAATGGGCATAAGGCTCAGGCGGTAGCGCGTCAAACATCTCATCATTGACGAACATATCTGCCAACGTACGAGCATTGTCTGGTTCAGCGAGAATATGGGCTTCAGCAGAATGGACGTGACAGCAATCAAATTCGCTGGCAGCGCCAATGTGATCAAAATGGGTATGACTGGCAACGCCAACGATATCGCGATCAGCAAGCAGAGCAACATGACGACGCAGCGGCACTGCCCCTAATCCGAAATCTACTAACAAGTCACGCTGACTGCCGCGCACGTGCCACAGATTGCAGCGAAAAAACGGCTTGATCCATGGCTCATCGATGAGCGTGATACCATCGCTATGCGCGGTAGTGCGATACCAGTTCTCTGGCTTGATACGCGCTAATAATTGTTCACTCATGAGTTAGCTCCATTAGAGATATCCAAGCGGCTGAGATTTAAGTCACTGGTATTTAAGTCACTAAGATAATCTTGGTGTGTACGGCTTTTATCAATACGGGCAAAATCGATATCGACGATCATCATGCCAGCTGCTAAGCCAAGTCTGCCGAGCACCTCACCATCGGGGCCAGCGACGATGCTATTGCCACAATAATAAAGATTATCTTCCTCACCCGAGCGATTGATACAAGCGACAAAGCATTGATTGTCCATGGCGCGAGCGCGTATTTGAAGCACCTGACGCTCTGAATTTGGCAGCATGTTTGCCGTCGGCGACAGTATGACCTCTGCCCCCGCTTGTGCCAGTTCTCTTGCCACTTCTGGAAACTCATTGTCATAACAAATCATCAATCCCAATGTGCCAAATCGCGTATCGACTACGCAGGACTTTTTGCCTGCTGTAAAAAACTCGTGTTCGCGATCCCACAAATAGCGCTTATCATAAGTGGCAAGATGCTTGCCGTTGTCATCTATTAATATGGCAACATTACTCAGCTCGCCATTAGGTCGGCGCTCAGCGAGACCAAATACCACATGTAAATTGTATTGATTAGCGAGCTTCGCTACTTGAGTCACAATTGGCCCATCGATCGCTTCCGCTAAACCATCAAGACGCTCAAAGATGTTATAGCCTGTGAAAGCCAATTCCGGCAGTGCGAGCAGATCTACTTTTGCTTCTGCTGCGAGGCGGCAAAGCGACTCTAATGCTTTTAGATTGTTTGTTGGTTCAGCCCATAAAGGATTGGTTTGAGCGATCATCAGTTTCATAATGCGCCCTCCTCTTGAGTTGGAGTGACAGCATCACTCTGACGGGTAAACAACATCGCACCTAACCAGTAGAGACCACCTGTAATGATAAAGACAGGTAACGATGCACCAAATGACGGTGGCGCAATCAATGTCCAGTAAGCTGCTAGAGACGCGCCAATCACGTAAGCTGCGATCGCAATCTTTGCAGTAGGACGTCCTAATTGATGCGTCGCATCAAGCAGCTTTGCGGTATAGCCTTCTTTACTAACAAGGTAGTAATCAACAATCATGACTGAGAATGCGGGGATAAATAGCGCGCCTACGATCAATAGGAAGTTTTGAAACTGATCCAAAATACCCGGAATGAGCGCCCCAAAAATAGTGACCAGACCAATGATAAGAGCAGGTTTCCAAAAGCTCATATTAGGTTTAATGTTCATACAAGATAGCGTTGCGCTATAGACTGCCATGACATTGGTGGTCATGACCGAGAAGAAAATAACCAATGCGGCTGGCAAACCAAAGCCAAAGTCAGCAAGCAGACGCGTCGGATCATAAGTCTGCTCCAGACCATACATGATAGAGAGACCTGAGATGGTCGCGCCCAAACCCATGGCAACGATGGCTGCCGTGATGTAACCAAAATAAGTGCCCCATATGGCAACTTTTGGGGATTTGCAATTGCGATTGTAATCAGCAGCCGAAGACATCCACGAAAAGGCAGTAGCAATGACGATATCAAAGGCGATACCTAAAGTAATACCATTACGCGACTCAACCGGCATCTCAAACAATCTTGAGACATCATAATGTTGATTTAGCTGATAGAGGACTATAACGGTAAGCGCAGCCATGGCTAATGCGGCCCAACGTTCGACAAGCTCGATGCCAAGGTGACCACGCAACACGATAAGCACTACCACTGTCTCGCATAAAATAACGAACAGCGGCAGATTGCTATAACCTGTAGTGGCTTCGATTGCGTAGTCCAGACTCATGCCAGCCAGCAGCGCCTGAATACAACTCCATGCAATCAGCACACCCATATTCACTAACGAGATCAACTGACTACCAGCGGGGCCATAAGCACGGCGCGTCAGTGCCATCGAAGGCAGTCCTGTGCGCTGCCCCATTAGACCAACCAATAGCAGCGGTATTGCCCCGATTAATGAGCCAATAAGCACGGTGGTGATAGCCGTAGTAAACCGTAAATCAGGTACGAGTAGCATGCCCGTTAAAATAGTCGTCACCACGATATTGGCACCGAACCAAAGCGCAAACGTACCAATCGAACCTAGACTATGCCCAACCTCATTTGGAGAGAGCGTGTCTTGACCAAAAAATGAAGAGGATTTACTCATTGGGGTCTTCCTTAACCGAATTATATTCATACCAGCAACTCAATACACTGGTCACCATCTCATCAGGCTGCTATCCACTCATGTACCGCATTGGGATAACTGCCCTATGCGCCAACTCTAGCCAATAATTGGCTGTGATTAGTAAACCGCTTTGACCTTATCGTCATAGCGTACGCCTGGTAAGATACATAGCATCTCAAACAATAAGTTCGCAGCCAGTACAGAGGTGTTGCCAAATGGATCATATGGTGGTGATACTTCGACCAAGTCACCACCGACCACATCAAGACCACGCATGCCGCGAATGATTTCGATACCTTGAGTGGATGTCAAACCACCGATCTCAGCCGTACCCGTACCGGGCGCAAACGCAGGGTCAATCCCATCGATATCGAAACTTAGATAAACAGGGCCATCCCCGAGCTTTTCGCGTACTTCTGCCATGAGTGGCGTCAGCGACTTGTACCAGCACTCTTCTGCTGGTACCACGCGAAATCCTTGTTGGGTTGACCAATCAAACTCTTCGGCGCTGTAGCCTGTACCACGCAGACCAATCTGTACCACGCGATTACCATCGATGAGATTTTCTTCGACAGCGCGGCGGAACGGTGTACCATGAGCGATTTTTTCGCCAAACATATCATCATTGATATCAGCGTGAGCATCGATATGCACCATACCGACAGGGCCATGTTTTTTGGCAAGTGCCCGTAGAATAGGTAGTGCGATGGTATGGTCACCGCCCAACGTTAAAGGAATTGCGCCATGTTTGACGACTTTTTCTGTATAGAATTTTTCGATGATATCGACGCTTTTTAGCAGGTTGAACGTATTGATAGGTACATCGCCGATATCAGCCACTTGCAATGACTCAAATGGCGCAGCACGTGTGGCCACGTTGTAAGGACGAATCATTCTTGACTCATCACGAATCTGTCTAGGCCCCAATCTGGCACCGCTACGGTTGGAGGCGCCAATGTCTAAAGGCACACCAACGAATGCCACATCTAACCCTTCGGCATCAGCCTGAGTCGGCAAGCGCATCATAGAAGCGAAACCGCCAAATCTTGGCATATCATTGCCACTTAATGGTTGATTGAATGTCATCAGTTACTTCCCTATTTTATTTGATTTATATACACAATTTGCTACATACAATTGACAATACATAAATATATGGGAAGGAACCATGGTAAAATTTAGAAGTAAACTTCTGCTTTTTCGTAGTAAACTTGTTTTATTGGTTATTACCAGAAGTTTAAGAAGGATACAATTACTTGATAAAGTAGGTTTAATGGATAAAGTAATTTGTTGCGATAGCACATTATTGTGAAAGTAAGGGGTCGAGTATGATATTAGATGAGCTGATAAAAATAGATATCAAAACGCTACGTAGCTTTATGGCTATCGTGGAGTGTCAAGGCGTGACTGCTGCTCAGTCGCGTTTGAATGTCACGACCTCAGTGATTAGTGGACATTTGACTCACTTAGAAGACCGCTTGGGCATGACACTTTGCCACCGCGGTCGAGCAGGATTTAAGCTGACAGAAGATGGCGCGGCTGTCTACGAGGCATGTTTGGGCTTTACCGAATCGGTCGCAAGCTTTCAACATCAGCTGCACTATATTAAGCAATTAGACTCAGTGCACGGCGGGCACATTAGGCTTTGCTTGATTGATCAGATGCCCAAGTTTTTTTATGATGCGCTTAGACAACGTCTTGCCAGCAGCTACCGAGAAAACCCACTGATACACTTTTCTATCGATGTGCAAAGCCCTGAGAGCATGCTAGAAAAGCTCTTAAGTAACGAGAGTGACATTGGTGTGGGTTATTTTGGTAGCTTTCCGCCGTTGCTCACCTTTAAGCCGGCATTTGTCGAAAAACAAGTGGTCTGCTGCGGACGTGAGCATAAGCTATTTTATAACTCAGAAGGATTGACTTTTGAGGATTTGGAGCAGAATTATCCATGGATAAAAAGAGGCTACGTGGTCGAGCATCATATCAATCATATCCGCCCAAAAACCCTAAGCGCCACCACTTATCACATGGAGGCAACCGCGCAGCTTATTCTTGCCGGCCACCATGTGGGGTACTTACCGCGTGATCTAGCGAGACGTTATGAGGGCATGGGACTGATGAAAATACTCCTGCCCAATGAAGCAAGCTACGATGTCGAGCACCACTGGGCATATCGAGAAAATCAGCACAAACAAGCCGCTGACTTTTTAAATAAGATGATGAACTTATTATAAAAAGAGGACTATTATCACTGCACTACTACAGACGGTTGTTGATGTTTGAGACCAATACTTCTAAGCTTACCTTTTTCGCCTACTTCCTTGATGACCAGTGACCACTCATCGTTCACCACAACCGTATCGCCTGAAACGGGTGCGGTACCTAAATGTGATGTCACATACTCAGCGACCGTCTGCTCCCACATGTTTTTTGTGTGAGCTTCGCCTGTCGTCTTGAGTGTTTTTACCAGCGTTTCGGATGCCATGACTTCTGTGAAAAATGGCAAATCACCCAGTTTGACACTGGGTGATAGCAACCAATCACCATAAAAATCATCAATAGCCTTACGATCTAACGTTGTGTCATTAAAAATCTTGGCGATTTTGCTCGCATGATTGCCGCGCATGGCGTACCAAACACTATCACCAAATTTTATTTTCGTATTTTCATCAACGACGACGATTTGTTGACCGCGCACCAGCGCAAATATACTGATCTCATCAGGGCTGATGCCTTTAGAGATACCCATAGGATGACGGCCAATAGCAAATGCGCCTGATTGCGCCTCAAACTCGTACAAGGTAATACTCGCCTTATCCGATACCCAAACCTCGTGTTCTTCTTTTGGATCTTTATTGGTCGGAATACGTACCTTAAATAAATTTGCCATGGTAGGAATGGTCGTGCCTTGCAGTATCAGCGATAAGACCACAACCCCAAACGCAATATCAAACAGCATAAAGGCGTTATCTATCCCAGCCATCACGGGCAAAATCGCAAGGGTAATGGGAACCGCACCGCGCAGTCCGACCCAAGAGATAAACCCAATCTCGCGATCTTTAAACTTAAACGGCTTCACACTAGCATAGACCGCGATAGGACGGGCAACGAAGATCATAAAGGCTGCTATCGCCACCGAATAATGCCAGACATTAAGAACATTTGATGGAGTAACCAGCAGCCCCAATACCACAAACAATACCGCTTGCGATAGCCAAGCGAAGCTGTCCATCACGCGCATGACATGCTCGGTTGAGCGTACCTTATGGTTGCCTATCAGTACCCCTGTGAGATACACCGCCAAAAACCCACTACCGCCGATCAAGTTGGTCGCAGCAAATACGGCTAAGCCCGCGGAGAGTATCAAAATGGCGTACATGCCCTCTGCCAGATGTATCTTGGGCAATAGTCGAGATAACAAATAACCAAAGAGCAAGCCCATCCCTAATCCAAAGCTCAACTGTTGCAACAGTAAGACCAAAAAGCCAAATACTGTCTGACCAGCAGGGTCGACGTTTAGGGCAATCAAACCCGTTACTAATAAAATGGCTAAGGGATCGTTGGCACCAGACTCTAACTCGAGCGTGGCTTGGACGCGGTCGTTGAGCTTGACTCCGCCATTACGTAGTAGAGAGAATACAGCAGCCGCATCGGTTGAGCCAACAATCGCTGCCATCAATAGACCAAAACGCCAGTCGACATCAAGTAGCCAAGTAACGAATACCCCGAGCACCAAAACCGTGACCAGTACGCCCCAAGTAGCCAAGGTAATCGCAGGTTTTAAACCGACCCGAAACGACTTAAAAGACGTGCGTAAACCACCATCTAATAGGATACAAGCCAGCGCTGCTTGACCCACAAAATTGGCCAGCCCATATTGAGAAAATTCAATACCCAAGATGCCCTGCTCGCCTGCCAACATACCGACGATCAAAAACAGCAATAGCAATGGCACACCCAAACGCGCCGATAACGTGCTCGCCATGATACTGGCGAAAATGAGTACTGCCCCTACGAGGTATAGGATATTTAAGGTATCCATTTTTTAAAGCCCTGTTTTTTATAGTTATTGCATCAATATTGAATGAAGCATAATAGTACTTGATTGCGAAAATATTTCCGTTATCGCACTGTTATTAGATATCACGCCAGAGAGTTTCTCATCAGTGGCGATTGTCAGAGCTATTAATAAAAGCCATTTACACCGATTCTATATCGGTATTAAGAGTAACACCTGCTACTAAATTTATAGACAATATTTCGAGAAAATTTATCGAATACACCAGCGCGTATCTGTGAAATTATAACCTTTATTTAGCTATTTTTTTGTCCTGTCTTTTGACAGTATTTAGCCCTGAATATATTGCCATGTCAGTACCAAAATGGCGGCGGCTACTGTCCAAGCGACAACGCCTAACAACAGTGCTTTATATAAGCTCATATAACTGATGCTAAAAAATACCACCAAGGTATAAATCAAATGCGGTATCACACCCAGCATACTAAATATCAGGGCAACCCTTAAATCAGTAGGACTGCGCTCAGTACCAACAATGAAGTGACTGATGAGCGTAAACGTGGGGAAAAGCGGCGCAAGTGCCGCCAGATAAAAAAATCGCGTTTGTGCAAATAATTGAATTGCCAATACCATCAAGGCGCCAATGAGCATTTTTAGCCAGATCATGATGGATCACTCTCCTATTGAGTATGACGGGCTGAACATAGCCCAATCAGCCATCATACTAGAGTCTACAAATTGACATAAGAGGCATCGCTGATTAATTGACCCGTGTGATAAAAAAACGCAAAAAACCCCATTTAGCTACGCTGCTAAATGGGGCTAGTACTTTCATTAAGAAAGCTTTTGCGAATTACTTAATCCTTTTTTGGCTTTAGTGCCGCGCTGATGTCTGCTAGCAATGGGGGTATATCATGCTTATCTGCGATGACCTCAATCATTACTAGCTTATCGGTAGTCTCGGCAGCTTTGTTTAAAGCCGCTTTTAGCTCACCTGCTGTTTCTGCTTTGAGTAGTAAGCTATTCGCTTCGGTTGCGCCAAACGCTTTTGGCATGATCTGCCAATCGCATTTTGGGATATCGTTGTAGTATTGGTTTTCGCCATGAATGGCACGCTCTACCGTATAGCCGTCGTTATTAATTAGGACGATGACTGGATTGATACGCTCTTGAATCATGACCGCCAGCTCTTGGATAGTGAGCAGTGCTGAACCATCACCAATCAATAAAACACTGCGCTTATCTGGCGATGCAACTGCTGCACCTAGGCTGGCTGGTAATGTATAGCCGATTGATCCCCACATTGGCTGACCATATGACGTCACCCCTTCTGGCAAACGCACATCACTGATGCCAAAGTATGCTGTTCCTTGCTCAGAGAACACTAGGTTATTACGATCTAAGCAATCAGCAATGATATGCCATAGGTCATCTTGGCGAATCGCCTCATCATCCCTGCCCTTCTGCTCATGTGGTTTGACTGGCTCACAGAAAGGTTTTGGTACGATGTTGATACCAGAGGTCATGACTTCGTGCAGGGCCTGTAATGCATCTTGCAAGGCAATCGGTGCAAAGTTCTTACCACTGATAGAAGCACGCTCATAATGCAAGTCTACTACTATACTCTCGTCAATATCTTGGCTAAATCCCGCGGTAGTGGTATCCGTATATTGCACCCCTACTTTGATCAGACATTCGCAGTTTTCTACCGCGTCTTTGACAATGGGACGCGAGGCAACGCCTGCATAAGTCCCGGCCCAGCGATCGCTGTTTTCATCAAGCAGTGTCTTGCCCCACGATAGCGTGGTATAAGGAATGTCTGTATCAGCAATCAGTGCTTTGAGCTGTGACTGCAACCCCAAACGATGCACCATCAAATCTGCCATAAGCGTCGTTGTCTTGTTTGGCAAAAACTCTGTTAGCGCTTGCTTGAAATCTGCTAGTGCCGCTTGACTGGTGATATCTTCTTGGCTATCAATCAGCTTGGTCGTTGGCGGATAAATAGGCTGACGCGCAACATCAGGTGATAGTAATAAATAGCCAGGACGATGCTTTTTGAGAATCAATCGAATTACTCTATCAATTTCTGAGGCAGCATTTTCAGGAGTAAGCTGCGCTCGTGCTACCGTCACGGGCTCAACCATCTTAATAAAATGATTAAATACGCCATCGCCAAGCGAATGATGAATACGGCGTTTTGCGTCTTGTAGCGCGGTACTTGGTGCGCCCACAATGTGCAATACTGGCGCGTACTCAGCAAAAGAACCTGCGGTCGCGTTAATCGCTGACAGCTCGCCTACGCCAAAAGTCGTCACCATGGCGGCAAATCCACGCTCACGTGCATAGCCGTCGGCCGCATAGCCAGCATTTAGCTCATTGGTATTGCCCACCCAGCGCAGCTTATCAGAGGCGAGGACATTGTCCAAAAAGGTTAAGTTAAAATCGCCCGGTACGCCGAATATCTCAGAGGCACCTGCTTCTGCGACACGATCAAACAAATAATCAGCGATAGTATACTGTTGACTCATTTTTTATCCTTATAACTTATCTTCGTAAGTGTTGATAATTGTGAATGTGATTAAATCATAATGTGCATCCCAGCTTATTTATGTATGCAAAGCTTTTGGAATACATATTATAATGAACCGTTATAACATACATTTGTAGATAGAAGACATGCCTATTTTAATAACTTTAACTTTTTTCGTCATAGGTGTTGACACATAAAAAAAACTGCGTATAATACGCCTTCATCAAATGACGATAGTTAATTGATAATTAGCGGGAATAGCTCAGTGGTAGAGCATAACCTTGCCAAGGTTGGGGTCGAGAGTTCGAATCTCTTTTCCCGCTCCAAATACTTAAAAAGCCTCACTTAACAGTGAGGCTTTTTTTTGTCCAATTTTCGAGGGTTTGTAGAAGATTTATCGAAATATCTTTTTGAATATAGTTAAGTCTAACTACTCAATCAAAAAGCTCATTTTCGGTGCGGTGCCCATTTGGTGCCCAAACCGTGCCCTGCCCTAAAACTGCATATACGTATCTGACCACAACCTAGCTATTTTTGGTTCAAAAAACATCATGACACCTAACCTAGTAAATTTGGCACTATGATGATTTTTGAACCCAACCTTAATTCAGCAAAAAATGTGTTTTTTAGATGCTTCATTTATTGGAAATGTATCTAAGATCCATAGTATTCAAAGCTAATCGTCACTTAAAAAATGATGACTCCAACCTAACAATAGAAATTATTAAGCCCTACAAGTATGCTTTAGCCCTAATAAATCTTTAGCTAGAAATTCCCTATCAGCGGTTATCGCGATAGTTAAGTCACTCTTTTCCTGAAGAGTCGTCCTCACCAAGTTCATCTGGAACATACTTCAAAATATCCCCTGGCGTTACTCCTAATACATTACATAGCTTGCTCAAAGTATCGAACTCAATTCTAGTCGTATCATCATTATAGATCCTATGTAGCGTCGATTTACTGATGTCCGTCATTCTCACTAAATCTGCCACACGCAACCTTCTTTCTGCCAAAAGAACAGGTAAGTTACATGAAATCACAATAAATTCCTTATTGGTAAGTAAAAAGTACTTGCCAATGACTACTTTTCTGATAATATAGTACTCGTTGGCAACAACAAAGTGTCTATTAAAAACTATTTAATACTGACTGGAGAACTATTATGTCACAGACCTATCTCACCACTCAAGAACTAGCCGAACGTATCAAATACGATGCGCGTACTATCCGTAACCAACTAAAGGATACCGTCTTAATCGAGAACATCCACTATATACGCCCTTTCGGTGGTCGCAAGATTTTATATGTATGGGAGCGTATCGAAGAAGATATGTGTAAGCCTGTCATGAGTGCGATCAACGGAATGGCCTTACAGTAAATTTTACATAAGCAAGGAGCTAAACAATGGCCTCAATAAGAGCGAGACGTGGCAAGCTATTCGTAGATTTTCGATATATGAATATGCGTTGCCGTGAGACAACCAATCTCACAGACACTCCAGCTAATCGAAAGAAGCTGGCTAAAATTATCGAAAAAATGGAAGCAGAAATCACTCTAGGTATTTTCGACTATGCCGCTTACTTTCCCAAGAGTGAACGAGCACAGGAGATGACGGCATTGGCTGATAGAGCAGAAGCTTGTATCAGTCGTAATCCAACCTTTGGGCAGTTTGCAGAGATTTTTTACGAGGAAAAGAAAATTGAATGGCGGCCGAGCTATCGGCAAAAGACAAAGATTATTCTAAATAAGTACTTATTACCTGCGTTTGGTGGCAAAGCGGTACATGCCATAAAAAAATCAGACCTGCTGACCTTCCGTAGCTCTCTCGCCAAAGTTCGTTACGGTAAAGATGGTCAGTCAAGTCTGTCAGTAGCACGAATCAATCAGATTATGATACTTCTTCGTATGATACTAGAAGAAGCGTCAGATCGCCATGAGTTTGAGATGCCTTATAAAAATATTAAGAATCTCAAGCAGGCTCGTCCTGATGTAAATCCTTTTACCCTAGCTGAGGTATGGCTAATTTTAAAGCATGTTCGCGCTGATTATAGGCCCTACTACACTATTCGCTTTTTTACGGGAATGCGTACCAGTGAGATCGATGGGCTTAAGTGGGACTGCATCAATTTTGATCGCCGTGAGATCAGTATCAGAGGGGCGTTAGTAAACGGTGAGATGGGTCCGACTAAGACGTTAGGCTCACAACGCGATATTGCGATGTCACAGTTAGTGTATGACGCCTTATTAGAGCAGAAGACGCGCACCTTTGGTAAGTCAGAGTTTATATTCTGCAATTCACAAGGCAATCCGATGGAGTACCGTAATGTGAATAGACGCGTATGGAAACCGACGCTTGCCCTACTCGGTTTGAAACATCGGCGTGCTTATCAAACTCGACATACCGCAGCGACGCTTTGGCTAGCCGCTGGTGAAAATCCTGAATGGATAGCACGGCAGATGGGTCACAGCAGTACGGAGATGCTGTTTCGCGTCTACAGCCGCTATGTGCCTGATATTACGCGTCAGGATGGTTCAGCGATGGATAACTTGCTACTGGCGAGCAAGGAAAAGCTAACTAGCACATCAAATAGCTCTGAGACTAAAGAAGTGCTAATCACGAACATACAGGCTGACAAGGAGACGTCGCAATGAAAATCATCAATTATGAAGAGCTGTTTGGTGAGTTTAAACGGGATGGTGCAATCAGCACAGATGCAAATCTTATCGCCAATGCATTGATGCGTGAGTTGTACGTTTCATCGGGTTATAACCTAGCACGCTTCTTGGGAGTGAAGCGGTGCTTTAATAACGATATGGCGCTGCGTGTGTGGGTGCAGAAGCGCTTGGATGCTCAAGATGGATATTTTATAAAAGATATGAGCAGTCAGCTTCAGAGCGAGCTTTATGAGCTATTACCGCACTCTGATTATGGCAGCTACTGAGGAGAGTATTATGAGTGTCAAACTTCAACCCAATATGACGCAGAGTCCATACGATATCAAGATATGTGAGGATTACTGGGCATATGATAATCAGAGCGGCTTTATTAAACATGTGCAGACGCTTTGTGAAAAGTATAAGGTAAGTCCTCAAATACTGTTTGAGACAATCGCTCAGTGTTATGCCTACTTGGACGATGTTATATGTGAGTACTGCGGTTATGCTTGTCCAATTGAAGTACCTGCTGATATTCGTTATATGCGCGCAAAAGATAGTTGGTTATGCGCAATATGTGAGCATGCTTTATGGCGGACAGATAAAGAAAATAAATGAGTGTTAACCGTCAAAAAAGCCAGACAGCTCAAAGCTGTTTGGCTTTTTATTTATAGTCCTTGCTTAAGTAAATCCGAAGGCTTAGCAATCCTCAACATATATCGCTTTTAACTGAAACGAGTTAGGCTCATCAGTCATACTTGATCGATAATATATAGACTCACCAGTATTAGATAATAATCCTTCGACAGCATCTCCTATGTAAGCAAAAGCTTCTATTGGTAAGCTTTGCTCGCTCTCCATGCCAATCAACACCCCTTTAGTATCACAAGCTTTTTCAAGTTGGCCAATTAGCTGGTATGTAGCTGTTTTTACCATATCTAACTCAGCCTCACCTGTAGCACTTGAGTGCACAAACTGAAAGGAATTACCACACTCAAGCAAGTCTATAACATCTGCCATATCTATGCCGATGATAGTACTTGCAGAAGCTACATCAAGCAGTTCGACGACATCATTTATTTCATTAGGCTGACACTTAATGACTGCTTCTACAATATCTAAGCTTTCATAGTTATGATCATCTGTTTGTAAACCTACTAAAATATCAGCCTTTACTTTCTGTTTTAGCTCAAACAGTGCCTGCTCACTCCATTCATCGTTCATAACAAAACAACCAATGATAGCTGGTGGAAAACACTCTGTGTTTGATCTATATAAAGCAGCACAAGGGGTATCGTCTATTTGCGAGTTATCGAGCTGATATTTCATGGTTATACTCATTTATAATTATAACTTTTCATTCAATAGATGGTTATCATTTAAAACCTGAAACACTGTGTCCATTTCTTCCAAGATTTTATCGGCCATCTTGCCTTCATTTATCATTAACCATGCCTCACTCGAACCTTTCCAGTCTTGCGGATCAAAGTAGTAGTAAGCAGGCCACTGAGCAGAAGAGCTCACTTTTTTATCAGTTAGCATCGTATTCAGTACCGTTTTCATACTTTCTGCATGTGGACACGCTTTCGCGGCTTCTACAGAAGTGAACTTAATTCCTAGGATTGGACGATCAAACCCTGCATTATCGAACTCGAAGCAGACCCATGCCTTATTATAGCCAGGAATTATGAATCTAATCTGTTCGTATCTTCTGCCATCGCCGATATAACTAATATCTAATTCGTAATCAGTTTTTTTATATTTTGCTAATAAATCTATTTTTAGCTTAGCTATCAGCTCTTTCTTCATTCGATCTACAGTGTTAGATACCTTGATACTGGCATCAATAGTAGCTGCATTTTGTTTAATGATATCTAAAATTGCGTTGTCTTCATTCATATCTTCTATTCCCATAAAATGTTTTTGAATAAACTTAGTTAGCTGTGTAATAAACTCACTGACGCTGTAATTCTGACACTCTACTTGACACGCTTTGAGCCAACTAATCAGACCGCTAAATCTAAGATGACTATATTGATTGCTGGTTATCCAACCTTCTAAGGTTTTAGTATCAACGCTATCTTCACTTGGTACGTCATTATCTTCGTTTAGATAAACAAGATGCCAAGGCTTGTGTTTCCTATTTTTAAGTTCAATAGCATAATCTTTCATTTGGTCAAGCTGATCTGCTGCATAAGGTTTGTTTTCAATACAAATACCATAGCTGTGATCACCTACCTGACATCTTAAGTAAATATCCATACGGCGTTGGGTGTTACTTTTCCCTGTTACTTCTTCAAGAAAAACCTCTGTTTTCTCAAGGTTATTAAGAAAAACCTGCCAGTTATCGTCTTTATATATAACAGGCAAACAATGCTCCACAAATAATCTTAAAAAGCTTTCTTGCTGAGCATGACTCCCTTTAGGATCAAGCAGAGCTGCTAAAATACGACTAAGTCCTAACTCATCGGTATTGATATAATCAAAAGTACTAAAATCTGGTGAAAGCTGGCGGCTATAGAGTGCTTGCGCCGTCTCTAAAGCGTTAATCTTTTGGCTCACATCACTTATCAAACTTTGCACGGTACTCATACTCATCTATCCTCTTAAAATCACACTCGGTTTTATTCACTTATATTTCTGGTCATTGATTTGCTTTAGCATCTTGATAGTGTTTATATCGTAACTGCCTTCAAAATACTGATCCAAAAGCTCGTTAAAAACACATTTTCTATTAGGGGATGCTAAGGTAAATAACGTTAGCGAA
>NZ_CAJHAR010000028.1 GCF_904846415.1 Psychrobacter piscatorii
GAGCCGTTAGAAGAACCTGTTGTTTCTCTAAGAAGCTCGATAATCACTTAAAAGTGTTTGATCTGGTGTTCTTTTATGTCAATTATGGCTACGTCTGATGCCAGCATACTTTTTAGAACACCACCGATAATTTTAGTATATAAAGACGGTTTGTAAATGATTCAACGTAATGACTCTTATAAACCAGCGTCTGCTTTTAAGATATCAGCTTTGTCTGTTTTTTCCCAAGTAAAGGCAGTTTCTGAGCCTTGACGACCAAAATGTCCAAAGGTAGCCGTCTGCTGATACATTGGTTGTAACAGGTTCAACATACGAGTGATGCCATAAGGACGCAAATCAAAATGAGTACGAATCAGGCGAATGATCTCATCGTTACTGATTTTGCTCGTACCAAAGGTGTTGACCGAGATAGAAGTCGGCTCAGCAACCCCAATCGCGTAACTCACTTGTACTTCACAGCGATCAGCAAGACCTGCTGCGACGATGTTTTTGGCCACATAACGTACGGCATAAGCAGCACTGCGATCTACTTTTGAGGGATCTTTACCACTGAATGCGCCGCCACCATGACGCGCCATACCGCCGTAAGTATCAACGATGATTTTACGACCCGTCAAACCTGCATCACCAACTGGACCACCAATAACAAACTTACCTGTTGGATTGATATGGTAGCGTGTACCCGCATGTAATAGGTCAGCTGGGAGTACTTGTTTGATGATAGACTCCATCACCGCTTCTTGTAGATCAGACTGCGCAATACTTGGGTCATGCTGTGTGGATAATACAACAGCATCGATAGCGACAGGACGGTTGCCATCATATTTTAAGGTGACCTGTGCTTTGGCATCGGGACGGAGCCAAGGTAGCTCGCCTGCGCGGCGTAGCTCAGATTGACGCTCCATCAAACGATGGGCATATTCAATAGGGGCTGGCATCAATACATCAGTTTCATTACTGGCATAACCAAACATTAAACCTTGGTCACCTGCACCTTGCTCTTCAGGGTCGCTACGATCGACACCTTGCGCGATTTCAGGAGACTGCTTACCTAGCATGTTGATAACCGCACAGGTTTCACCATCAAAACCTAGGTCTGAATGGTGATAACCGATGCCGTTGACCGTGTCACGCACCAGACGTTCTAAATCGATATTGGCAGTTGTGGTAATTTCACCGGCAAGTATCACCGCGCCTGTTTTTACTAAAGTTTCGCAGGCCACACGTGCGTGTAAGTCTTCACGTAAGATAGCATCAAGGATGGCGTCTGATATTTGATCAGCCATTTTATCAGGATGGCCTTCGCTCACAGATTCGGAGGTAAATAAGTTGTATTCACGCATAATGGGATCGCTTAATTGAATCAATAAAGGTAGGAAAAGCAACACTTTAGGTGCTGCTCTAATTAATGTTGACCACGCATTTACGCGGCAGATAATCGGTGTTTCTCAATGCTAAAAATCGGTGTTGAACAAAGTTTTTGTCATCAATTTGGCTAAAATCTAGGCCTACTATCATTCAACCAACTCATATATGGAGCAATGATAATAAGCTTTTATAGCTATGGCAGTAGAGAGTTAGGTCAATGTTCGCTCTAATAGGCTACTGTCAGTGTGCAGATTGCCTTATCAGAAGCGGGGTAATTGCCAAAATCTCTTAACGCAAAATAGGGTTATTCTACCCTGAAACGTTATAAAACTCTAGTGAGCAGCACTTGCTATAATATAAGAAATGCTCAACAAGTGATTCACTGTAGTAAAACGTAGGCACTTGCCAGTTCATGGCTACACAAGTTTGCCTTTGAGACAGGATTGTCGTTACGTTATAGTTCTAAAAAGGTCGCTTTATCTTTAAACATGCACTCTTCATAGACAGGGCATGTGCCGCATTTTGGCGTACGCGCTTGGCAGGTATAACGCCCATGCAAAATAAGATAATGATGCGCATCAACGATAAAATCATCTGGGATACGCTCGACCAGTTTGTTTTCGACGATAAGTACGTTTTTACCAGTGGCGAGGCCTGTGCGATTGCCTACGCGAAAAATATGCGTGTCGACCGCCATGGTTGGCTGACCAAAGGCAGTATTTAACACTACATTGGCAGTTTTACGCCCCACACCAGCCAATGATTCTAGATCTTTGCGGTTGTCAGGGACGGTGCTATCAAACTTTTCAATCAAATCACGACAAGTTTTTATGACATTTTTTGCTTTGGCATTATATAAGCCAATATTTTTGATATAAGCTTTTAGACCGTCTTCGCCCAATGCCAGTATAGATTCAGGCGTATTAGCCACGGGGTACAACTGCTGGGTGGCAATATTAACGCTCACATCAGTCGCTTGTGCAGATAAGATAACCGCAATGAGGAGCTCAAAATTACTTTGGTAGTTTAATTCTGTGACTGGCTCGTCAATCGTCGCCGCTAGCTTTTCAAAAAATGGACGCACATCGCGGTTGGGCATTCTTCTAGAGGGCGGTGTATCGGCTGTTTTGTGTTTGACCGTTTTACTCATGGTGTTTTAACTATTATTTTAGTGAGTGGTGTTGCAAAATTATATGCTAGCGATGGCATTTATATGAGTTATTAAAGTATCAATCACGTAATCAAAGCGTTACTTGTAATGATTCGAGCTCTGCTTGCAAGGATTCAAGCTCCATTTGTTTTTTATCATTGGCGCGCACGCTGAGCTGCTTTTCTAGTTTTTTGATTTTGGTACGTAGCTTAGCCGTTGCAATGGTATTCTTTGCTTGTGCTTCGCTGATATTTAGTGATTGGCTCGCTGCATTGTTGAGCTTGGCCTCTACCATGCTGACCACAGGTTTGCTATTGCTGGTATCAGCCAATTGTTCTGTTACGCGTTTGAGATGCGTGTGGTAGCGTTGTCTCAAATCTTCTTGTTCGGCTACTCTCTCAAAGGGAGAAAGCTCGCGCTCGACAACGACCAAGTCGATACAGTCAACAGGGCAGGGTGCGATACATAGCTCACAGCCTGTGCACAAATCGGTAAAAATCGTGTGCATGTGTTTGCCAGTACCAACAATAGCATCCACTGGGCAAGCCGGAATACATTTGGTACAGCCGATACAGTCGTCTTCACGAATCACAGCACGAACCTCAGTTGGGCGTCCTGATGTCATGTCTATCGGCCATTGTGATGGCGCGGCTGTCAGATGAGTATCTACCCCAATTGTCTGAGCAATCGCATCGGTCACGGATTGACCGCCAGGCACACATTTATTGTACGGTTCACCATCTAATACGATAGCAGCTGCATATGGCAAGCAACCATCTGGATGCTCACAAAGTCCGCATTGCGTTTGCGGCAGACAAGCGTCAACTTGTGCAATTTTTTCTTGTACATCATTTGGCAGAGTGTCAATGTGCAGCGACTTAAACAAGATCGGTAAGTCTGCCAAGCGTGTCTGTTCAGTACTTTGAGGATAGGTGTCGGTCTGGGACATGGTATTACTGGCCTTAGTATCGGTCATCATTAGCGATTGTCACTTATGTCTGTCAGTGGCTAGTTAGATAAGTGACTATTCATTGCATATTCTATAGGCAAATTATGGGTTTTTGTACTGACGTTCTATGTCAAATAGTCAATGACCCAGACGTGTTGATCGCTGTTGCGCTGCGAAGATTAACACATTTAAAGCCGTAAAACATCAGCGTCAAAAACCTAGTCTATAACGTTAAAGTATAAGAGCAATCATATCGTGATGCATTTATTCTGAAAACGGTGAGCGCTTTTGGAATGTCTACTTACCAAAACGCTTGAGGATAAAATTAATCAATAGATGCATGCGATGCGGCATGTTATCACGGTCGCGATAGAGCATCTGGCAGCCTCTAGGTTGGTTATTCCAATCAGGCAATACTTGTTGCAAACCGCCTGATGTAATCAAAGGCTGTGCATCATAATCGGGGATGAAACCTAGACCAATACCATCCGCAATAGCTTGTGTTAGTAAACTAATATTATCAACCTTTAGACGTATATTGTTTGTTGGCTGATGCGTCTGTACCTCGCCTGTCGTACGATGCTGTAGATGCCAAGTAGACATAGGGGTGCACAACACCGTAGGGTAGCCTGCCAAATCATTGGGCGTTTGGATATCGGATACATCGATATCGCTGGCTGCACAAATGATAAAGCGAATATTGGTCAGCTGCCGTCCAATCCAATGATCGGCACTGTGTTCGCCAATACGAAAAGCGATATCAATAGCTTGCGCGTCAATATCAATAGTTTGATTTGACAGACGCAAATCTAAATGGATATCTGGATATTGTTTTAAAAAAGCATTGAAATGCGGCGCTAAAATATCACTACCAAAATTGACAGGGGCGCTGATTCTGATTGTGCCTTTGGCCTCATTTTTATCTTGTAGTAAGCAAAATGCGACGTTTTCTAATTCATCAAACAGATGGGCGCTGCTTTTATAATACTGTTGTCCTGCATGGGTCAATTGTACACGGTGCGCGTTGCGATTGAGCAACCTAAGTGCCAGATCTGCTTCTAGTTTGGCAACGCGGCGACTCAATGTCGATAGTGGCATATCAAGCATCATAGAGGCTTGGCGAAAGCTGCCGTATCGGACAACCGCGCAAAAACTGCGCATGTCATCGAGGGAGTAGTTAAATTTCATATTCGGAATCTATGCTCTCGTTATTGCTTGTTTATACCGTATTTAAAATATATACACTGGTGGTTATCTTTTCGCAAGTTTTTTGGATGTAATATGAGTCGTTCAGCGAACACCACCGCCGTCCTATATTTATTACTGTGTACGTTTCTCTGGGGCGCATCCTTTCCTGTTGGCAAGCATGCCTTGGGCGAGGTCAATGCATTAACCTTAGTCATGTGGCGTTTTAGCATTGCCTCGGTGTGTCTGTATCTTTATACAAAATATAAACATATGCCAATCCCTAATCTCATACCCAAACAATGGGCGTGGGCGATTGGTGTATCTATCATCGGTGTTGGCGGCTTGAACTTGGGTTTGTTTACTGGGCTTGAACAGACCAATGCTAACAATGGTGCTTTGATTATGGCGCTTAGCCCGCTGGTGACCTCTTTGATTGGCTCTATAGCGCAGCGCCAGTTTCCTACCAAAGGCGCGCTGTTTAGTTTGGTGGTTTGTCTCTCTGGAGTACTGCTGGTACTGACCGATGGCGCATTTGCCAAACTGCTAGGGTTTGAATTTAACCACGGCGATCAAATGATCTTTTTAGGCATGCTGTGCTGGAGTCTTTATACTTATCTGACCCAAGGAATCAGCCGATGGATGCCAATGATTCCTTATACCTTGGTTGGTATGCTGTCCGGTCTTGGGGTGATATCGCTCATGGTGCTATTTAGTGCAGACGTTCATCCATTGCAAGAAAGCTTAGCCATCAGTCGCAGTGTCTTTGGTGACCTGATATTTATTGGCGTCTTCGGCACAGTTGGCGGTTATCTATTGTGGATCTCTGGCGTTAAGCAGTTGGGCGCTGCTAATGCGTCATTATTCTTTAACTTTGTACCCGTATTTGCTGCGCTCACTGCCTTTGCTTACGGTCAGCAAGTGACCGCTTTGCAATTATTAGGCATGGCGATTGTGATTGCAGGGCTATTGATACCTAGACTCGTCAAATGGCAACATCAGCGTCTGACTGTGCATAATGTCTAAAGTAAGACGCAGTAGGCACTGACATTACCAGCTAAAATGAGCTGCCAGTGTCAGTGCTATTGAATTTTATAATAAGATGCCTTGTTCTTTGGCAATCTGATCGATCAATTCTCGAGCGATACTGCCTTTTGGTGGAATCTTGGGCAGGTTAGAGAGATCAAAAAAGTCAGCATGCGCTAGCTCGTCTTCTTGAATGATAATATCGCCACTGGCATAAGAGGCACGAAATCCAAGCATTAAGTTGGAGGGAAACGGCCAAGGCTGACTACTCACATAGCGAATATCTGCCACGCTGATATTGACCTCTTCTGCCACTTCACGTACCACTGCATGCTCTAGGTTTTCACCGACCTCAACAAACCCTGCGATCAAACCATACATGGGCGGCAGTTTTTGCTGTCCGTGTCGATGGTGGTGCGCGAGTAAGATCTGCGTCTCACCTGACACTGGGTTTGAGCGAGTGATAGCGGTAATCACGCACGGCTGCACGCGAGGATACTGGCGCAGCTGACATACTGGACAAACCATGGCACGCTCGCCTTGGTCAGCATGTACGGTAGGACTGGCACAGCGACTACAAAACTGCGTATCTGCCTGCCACCTTAGCAACTGTATTGCTTGGCTAATCTGATCCGATAGGGCGACAGGCAGGTGGAGCATCAGCTGTCGATAAGGAACAAACGTATCAGTACTGCTTTCGGCGATGATAGGCAGCGTCACGTTATGAGCGACTGCGTAATCATAAGTCATGGCAGTAGTGGACGGCGCAGTGAAAGTTTGGTCATTGTTGTGACTGATCAAATCAGATGAAAGGCTACTAATATTATTATCATCAGATTGCCAATGATTTGGCGATAGACTCTCATGTAGCGTCACGTGACCGACTTGATAAGCTTGCTCGTCTGAACCAGTACTACTCTGTGGTAGTTGGATTTGTAATGGCCACCAACCATCTGGCATTTGACGGCATAAAACGGTGTCATCACTCAATATAAAAGCATGGGCCATAAAAAATTCCAAACGGTTTGAAGCAAATCTGTATCGACTTAGATACAGACTTATTTAACGTGAAGTATTCCGATTAAATTTCATCGCCGCAAAATGACAAAATGGCGACGATAAAACCTGTGCAAGCAGTACTAAGCCGCAAGTAGGTGACTCAAGCTTTGCTGGCCAACGTCAAGTGCTTGTTTGCTGACAGGGCGATTGTTCTCAAAACCATCCAGATGATGATCGACTGCCATAATAACATCAGCAATATAAGCCAGTGTATCGTCTTCGATACGTCGTCCACTCTCTATGCGTTTTTCGATATAAATGGCTAATTGACCAAGCATACTAGCAGGTGTTGGTAACTGTAAAAAGCGCAATGCGCCTGCTACTTGGCGCATCATTCCCGGTATATTTTGGATATTAAGCATGTCGCGCTCAGGCTCTGCCAAATAGTCATTGATGGCTTGTTCGGCACTGGCAATGGCGGTACGGCTTTCTTGTATTAAGGTATCGTTTGCTGTATTGAGCTGATGCAATGAGATATGTTGGTTATTCAGTGGTAAATAAATCGCCCCTGGGGTATGCATCTCTGCCATTGCAATCGTAGCGTTCTCTGCATGCATCAATGCCAGTAGCAAGTGATCAAAATCATCCGGCGAAGGCGCCTGCCAACGGCTGACCGCACTTGCCGCTGTGCTAAGGCTATCAGCTGCATTGGACAGCCCTAGCAAACGTAAGGCTGAGCTCAGTTCAGTCAACTCTTCAATGATCTGGGCAGTTTGCATATCAACAGGATTGATGGAGTCGCCGCGGGCATAGCTGTCCACATTTTCTTTGATGGTATTAATTTGAGATTGAATGATATCGTTCAACGTATCGGTCAGCGCGCGATTGGGACCAAATAAGAAACGCTTCATCTCCTCAAGCTGAGCACCTTCTAGATGGTTGCTTGCATACTGCTCACGAAGTTGCTGCGCCTCAACCGTATCACGCTGACAGGCAAAATTGACCAAGTCTGCAAAACGCGTATCCATCACTGGTAAGTAACTTTGAAATTGCTGCTCTAAGTAAATCAGCGTGTGCTTTTGGCTCAAGTTCAATGGCAAGACCGCTGCGATATCGGTCACGGCAGTAGTCGCTGCCTGCCAAAACAGACTGTTGGTATTTGCTGCGATCAACGCACAGGCAGCACTCATGGCATCGAGTTTTTGCTGATCGTTTGAGTTGATGTTGCCATCTTGATTGAGTAGGACAACGCCAAGACCACTACGATAAGCGTAAGTTAGCAGCTCTGTGTCTAGGTTAAGTGTGCTTAGGGGTTCGAAGTTTTTTTCAGGGTTGGCAATGATGACGCTACTGCTACCAAAAGCAGAAAAAGACTCTACGGTGATGGGCGCTTTTTGCACATGAGCATTGAGCTTGTTAACCACGGGCAATAACAAAGTCGGCTCTACCGACTCAGTCAATAAGACAAACTCGACATAGCGATCTAGAGTCATGATTGCTTCTGATAAATCCATGATAAGCGCGGTATCATGATTATCGCCACTATCATAAAGGCGCTGCAAACCATCGACGATCGCATTGTTTAACACTTCTGCACCGACAAGAGAAATCAGTTTAAAAATACAAGACAGCTGCTTTAGCACATCAATAGAATCTGCCAATAAAGGCGCTTGGCTACTATCATCATTGAACTCGCTCAGATGAATCTCAGTATCTTTAAGCGTTGCGATAACCTCATCATGTAATAAGTGAAGTGATGGCAGGTTAAAATCAGTAACACTAAGCGTTGGGGCGGTTAACTTCATTTGCGCAGACTGGTCCATAAGTATTTTTCCATAATGTACTGATGAGATTAGCAATGGTATAAAAATATCAAAAAATAGGTGTTAGTGATGTTTTAACGCTTTATATGACAATAATCAAGATTATATTGTATAAATGTCAGTGTAATGCAGGATTGATATAGCAGCTACATATTGGCTTTTAGCTGAGGGTAGTCCTCTGCAAGAGAGGCGTACCAGCTTTGATTGGTAGTCTCATCTGACGTCGACGCTAGCAATAAATTGGCCAAATTAGCAAAGCTGGCATGGGCAGTCTGCCCACCATCTGATTGCGTGTCCTCTTCAATGGCGAGCGTCACTTGTCCACCAGTCATCGCCAAATAAACTTCGGCTAAAATCTCTGAGTCAAGTAAAGCCCCGTGAAAAGTACGGTCTTGTTTACCAACGTCCAGACGACGTACGAGGGCGTCCAACGTGTTCTTTTGTCCGGGGTACTGCTGCTTTGCCATGACCAGTGAATCGGTCACTTGTACGCGCTCAGCAAAGTCATTTAGACCGACCTTAGCAAACTCCATGTTGAGAAAGTTCATATCAAAGGTGGCGTTGTGAGCGATAATCTCAGCACCATCCATAAAGTCATATAATGACTGAGCAACTTGATCAAAAGTAGGCTTGTCGGCCAAAAATGCCTCAGAGATACCATGAATGCGAATAACATCATCATCCATGCCGCGCTGCGGATTGATATAAACGTGTAGTTTTTCACCAGTAAATTTACGCCCAACCATCTCAACAATACCGACCTCGATGACACGGTCGCCCTTTAGTGCGTCAAGTCCTGTGGTCTCTGTATCCATGATGAGCTGACGATTTGCTTCATGACGATGTATCGGTTTTGGCAATAGCGGTTTGAAATGAGGATTGGCACGGCTAGTATCCCCATCAAACTTGGGTGCATCAGTATCTATAGGTGGGATATCACTAGTCATGACGGTATCATTCATGGGTGTTTGGGCTTCTGGCATGGCTTTGTTACTCATCGTTTTGGGTGCATTGTCTTGATAGTGGGCAGTCTCTACCATGACATCATCATTCATCATACGTTCTTCATGGCTATGGTGACTGTCATTGATTAGTAACTCATCTTCTGACACATCCTCATCAAACTCGTCATCTACCATATCTAGACCCAATGGGTCAAACTTTAGCCAATCATCATCGGTGACAGGTTTTTTATCAGTCGCTATGTGGTCTTTTTTTTTAGGTGCGTCTGATTCTTTTATTACAGGTTTTTGTGTTACAGATTCTTTTATCATAGAGGAGTGACCACTGTTTGACGTAACTCCTAAGTTTGCCAGTTCATCTGCTTTTTCATTACCGGCATGTCCAGCGTGACCCTTAACCCAATGCCAATCAACATCACGCTGTTGACATAGCTTATCCAATTGTTGCCAAAGGTCTTGATTGGCGACCGGCTTTTTACTGGCTGTTTTCCAGCCTTTTTTCTTCCAGCCTTCAATCCATTCGGTGATGCCTTTTTGGACGTAGCTGGAGTCTGTCCAGATCTCAAGTTTTTGCTCATGTGAGCTGTGTGTTAGGGCTTGTATCGCACCCATGAGCTCCATGCGATTATTGGTGGTTTCCGTATCACCGCCATATAAATCCTGCGTGCTACCATCGCTAAATATGAGGTGCGCGCCCCAACCGCCAGCGCCGGGATTGCCTTTGCAGGCACCGTCAGTATACGCTACCGTTGTGTTTTTCTTGGCGGCTAACGGATCAGTTGCGTTGCTTGTATTAGAGTATGGCATGGCGTTACGGTTGTCTGACATAGAAATGTATAAACCTAATAAATAGTAAGCATAAAAGTAATATTAGAGCATTGCGCTCATGCTAATTGAACGATGCTAATACCGCTGTGAGTATAACAAATCTATCGTAAATATGGGTGGTCGTGACGCACAAAATCGCAAAACCAGCGATGGCAACGCATAACACAATAGTAACCTGATTGTTTTCTGTTAAAATAGCTTGGTTCGCTAAAAAACGTTTATTTTTTCGCGAAAATGCTTTTAAAGAAGCCAATATCAGCGCGCTGTCTTTGTCACATTTGTCACAATACTATCCACAGAAAATATTTGTAGGTAGCTATTTGATAGTTTTTTTATAACAACGCGCTCAATGCAAGTCTCCCATACATGACCGCAGGATAGATTTATTATGTCTTTATGCTCAAATGTTTTTTATAAGCGACTGACGTATCTGATGCTCAGTGCTACGGCCAGCACAGCGCTTCTTTTGAGTGGCTGTAGTGATAACAGCAGTACTCAAGCAGATACCGAAGTTGCAGCAGATTTATCTGTCTTTGCAGGTTGTTATACGGTGAGTCAAGACGAGCCTGCGCAAATAAAGGTTAGCCAACAAGAAGGCGCTTGGGTGATGCAGATGAAAGAGCCTGCAAGTGCTAAGCGTGTCTGGGATGAGCCTGAAGCGTTAGAAGTGATTAAAAATAGTGACATACCGCAGTTTTTCTCTATTGATCCAGACAATGTCGATGCGGTCATTGGACGTCCTGATCGAGTGCTAGTATTGGCGCATGTCAAGCCTGCCTATGCCAATATCGACCCACTATTAGACAGTGAGTATCTGTCTTATATCTACCGAGGTGCTAATACCATCTACCGAGTAGAGTGTGACGACGTCAATACCGATATATTGGCCAATCCACACGCCAACATCATTATCGATAATGTGAATGAGAGTAATTAGACAAGTATTGTTCATAGACATCATTGATGATTAATCGTATGTGTCCAAAACGATCTTGCTACAAGCCGTTAAATCAGTAGAGTCAAGCTATATGAATTTTTTTAGTTATGTCGTGTTAGGTGGGTTTTCTTATGCCGCGGGTTGGGCGATAAGAACGTATGTATTAGAAAAGCAGTCGAAGACTGACCAGCCTTATAATCTCAAGCATCCTGCCATTTTGGCGTACTTGGGTGGGTTTTTTATCGTTATGCTGATTGTTTCGTGGTTGATTGGTCGCTATGCGCTTGGTCATGCTGCGATCGATTTACCATTTATTATTGTCAACAGCCTCGTGGCAACCTTTGTGTATTCGTTCGGACTCAATCCAGAAAAAGCAAGCTATGATGTGCCGAATTAAAATCTGATGTTTAGAGGTTTAGCCTTTCAGCGTCAGATTGATTAAAAAAACAAAAAGCCACAACCAATGTGAATGGCTGTGGCTTTTTCAAACTGTAATTCTTTAGCTGTTAAAGAGTTAGCAATTAAGACATAAATAGTTACGAAGCTTTTTTGAGATCAGTACTGGTTTCATTATCATCTTCTTCATCAGTGCTGGTCTTATCGTTACTGATGTTGTCAGTGTCTTTTTCATCTACTGACTTATTTTTGGCATCCGCTTGCTCTTGTTTCCATACTTTATATTTTTGCAAATCCTTTTGGGCTTGTTTTAAACAAAATTTGAGCACAAGTGCGTCATCGATATAACCGATAAACGGAATAGAGTCTGGAATAAGGTCAATAGGGTTTAGTGTATAGATTGCCCCAACCACGCCAGCTGAAATGGTTCTAAAAGGAATCTTACGATAGTCACCTTTATAGTAGTCTTTGATAAGACTCATAAATAGCATCAAGTCATCGCTAAAAGGTTCAAGGTAGCTATTGTCCTCTAGCTTTTCTTTAAGTTTGTCTTCTTTTCCAATCAAGTATTTCAAATTAGAAACAAGTGTTTTTTCTTTATCATTTTTCTTGGTAAACATAATTGTTGCCTTTGTTTATTTGCGATGAATTTGTATCTACAGTAACAAATATACTCGCCCCATGTTGTGTGTCTCGGTAGCGAAAAAGTAAATATAGGTAAAGGCTTGGGTAACTTGACTGCTGGCAAGATGCGTTACAATGCTTGAGTATGACGGCGTAATTTGTGATGTGCGCTGCTGCAAAAAGTGACAATGCATAAATCATAAAAACAAAAATGTATAGGTAGTAACAACGTATGGGTTCAAAAACACCGTCCATCCAGCAGTCAATAAAAGATAAAAACCTACAGTCAAACCTAGCTGATGAGCTTAGTGTTGGCCTAAACCGTCGGCAGTTTTTGCGCCGAATAGGGGTTGGTGCAGGTGCTGCGGCATTGGCGACTCAAAGTATTCCTCACGTATTGGCTGCTAGTCCCATTGAGTCTAATAATAGCTCGCAGCTGACCAAAGACGATCTGCCGACTGAATTGTTGTATGAGCACTCAGCACAAACCTCCCTAACCACAAGCTGTATTGCGCCTACGATTGAAACCAGACTTTTTGCCAGCTCCAACGTGGGCGGTAGTGATGAGCGCAATCAGTTGGCACTAGATCGTATGGCCTGTGCTGGGTTTAAAATAAATAATCCTGATATTACCAATCGTCAGTATTTGCGCTTTGCAGGTACGGACTCGCAGCGTGCCAGTGACTTCCAAAACCTCGCGACCGGAGCGATAGCAGCGCCAAAGCTGCTACTGGGTGTGCGCGGTGGTTATGGTGCAATGCGAATACTGCCGATGGTGGACTGGGTAACTCTTGGACGTATTATGAAAGAGCGCGGCACGATACTCGCAGGGTTCAGTGATGTGACCGCGATTCAGTGTGCACTACTAGCAAAAGGGGCGATGAGTTCGCTTGCGGCACCGATGCTCTATAGCGAGTTTGGCAAAACAGCACCTGATCAAATCAGCTGTCGGCAGTTCGCCCAAGCACTAACCAATCCTAACCTCACGATCACCATACAAGATGCCGCTCTAACCAGTCAGCAATTGCCTACCATGCTCACAGCAGGCGAGCCTAAAGTGCTCACTGGTACGATTTGGGGTGGCAATCTGAGCGTGGTGTCTGCGCTGGCAGGTAGTGAGTATTTGCCGCGCATTGAGTGCGGTATTGTGTTCTTAGAGGATGTGGGAGAGCAGGCTTACCGTATTGAACGCATGCTGTATGACTTGTATTTAGCTGGTGTGTTTAAAGATCAACAGGCGATTGTATTTGGCGCATTGTCTGGTGCAGGTGAGGACAGCTATGACAAGCGCTATGATGTCGCCACCGTCATTCGTCAATTGCATAAGCTGACCGGATTACCGATATATAGTGGCATGCGTTTCGGTCATATCGGCAAAAAACACAGCTTTCCGCTTGGGGCGACTTGTCAGCTGACTCCTAATACAGTGGGCGGCTATCAATTGTCATTCACCGATTATCCCACTATCAAGGCCGATGCTATCAATGTGGAAGGGTTATGGCAGACGGTTTAAACGTTAATAGTAGAAACGACCAATCTTAAATCGCCAGCCGTGAAAACTTGTCTTGATACTCTTTGGGCGTTAATTCTGTCGCACGTTTGAACAAGCGGGTGAACGAAGAGATATCATCATAGCCGACTTGATCGGCAAGGGATTTGATAGTCACATCGCCTAACTCGAGTAAGCGCTTGGCTTGCTCAATTCTGACAGCCTGAATATACTCAACGGGTCGCATCGCCACGCTGGCTTGAAAGCGTCTATTCAAGGTACGTGGGGTGATATTGACCATGGCAGCCAAACTACTGACTTGTATTGGCTGCTGAAAGTTTTGTTCGATAAACTCTTGAACTTGTTTGACCAGTTGATCGGAATGCGGCTTGTGCAAAGTCACGTTGGTATAGCTATTCTGATTGCCTCGTTTGCTATCAATAATCTGGGTTTTTGCGACCTGTGTAGAGATCTCCCGCCCGCAGTAGCGCTCTATTAATAACAATCCTAAGTCATAAAAAGCACTGCCGCCTGCTGCACAAAATATATTGCCGGACTCATTACTTGAATGAGTAACAAACTGGTTTTCTTGTAAGTCCACCAGTGGAAAATCTGTCTTAAATTTGTTGGCATAGCCCCAATGAGTCGTGGCGACTTTATGATCTAACAACCCTGCCTCCGCCAGAAAGAAAGCCCCGCTACAGTTACTCGCAATATCCGCGTTGGTATTCGCCAGCCGTTTGAGATGCGGGAGTAGCTCGCTGTTTTGCTTCAATACCTTATCAATAGAATCGCCAATGGTTGGCACCAGTAACAAGTCGCACTCCATCACATCTCTAATATCACAATGGGCATGAACCATTAAGCGATTACTACATCTGATAGCACCGCCACCCAAGCTTGCGATCTGTACCTTAAATCTAGGCTCTACGTCTTCATCTAAAAATCGCTGCCAGCTGACCCCTGTAAATGAAAATAAATCCAATGCGCCAGCGAGCACGCTCCCAAGCACACCATCGAAGCCAAGAATGATTACTTTAAACGGTTTGAAATAAGGCATAAGTCTCTCGTGTCTTTAGATGCGCTTGTTAAAAACAGGGTGTTTTTAATGAATTTTTCTTAAAATTTTGTCTTATTTGACCATGATTATGTCATAAATGACAATACGGCAAAGCGTTAAATTAGCTTAATATCAATTGATAAGCATTTATGATCTTTGTTTTGCCTTCTCAATGATGCAGTAAATAGAAGAGATAAAGCCATTACAGATGGCAGTAAGATAAACGGATTTTCATGATTGACGATATTTGAATTTTATTAAAAGAGACGACTATGGCAGCAGATACCCTTATCAACGACTTTGAATTACCGTTCCAGCTGTACGATGTATTGGGAACACAAACCCTCACTGAGCACGCAAAGTTTTCAGAACACAGCCGTGAAACTTTCGACGCGGTATTAGATACGGCAAATAAGATCGCGACGGATTTATTTTTACCGCACAATCATCTGGCAGACAAGAACGAACCGCAGTTCGATGGCAAAAAAGTCAGCATGATAAGCGATGTCAAAGTCGCTTTTGATGCGTTTCGCGAGTCGGGCTTTATCGCTGGTCGTTACAGCTTTGAAGATGGCGGTATGCAGTTACCTGAAACGGTGATGACAGCCGTGGCAGGCTACTTTATGGCTGCCAACCCATCAACGACGGCCTATCCATTTTTGACGACAGCAGCAATCAATGTCATCTCGCACTTTGCCAGTGAGGATATCAAAGCCGCCTTTATGCCGCGCATGCTGACAGGCGAGTTCACCGGTACCATGGCGCTGACAGAGCCGCACGCGGGCTCATCACTTGCCGATATCAAAACCACCGCGGTCAAACAAGACGACGGCTCCTATCGTGTCAAAGGCAGCAAGATTTATATCTCAGCAGGGGACCATGAGCTATCTGATAACATTGTCCATCTAGTATTGGCCAAGATTCCCGGTGGTCCTAGTGGGGTAAAAGGCATCTCTTTATTTGCCGTACCTAAGTATCGCTTGAACGATGATATGTCTGTTGGCGAGCGCAATGACGTGCATTTGACAGGTCTAATTCATAAACTTGGTTATAGAGGGGCGACCTCGACGGCATTGAGCTTCGGTGACGCGGGCGATTGTCATGGTTATTTGATCGGTGATGAGCATTTTGGTCTGCGTTATATGTTCAAAATGATGAATGAGGCACGTATTGCGGTTGGATTTGGCGCTGCGATGATTGGCTATCGCGGTTATCAGTATTCGCTCGATTACGCCAAAGACAGAACGCAAGGCAGAATCGCACCCAATAACAAGCCTGAGGACGATGCCACTGCTATTATCCAGCATGGTGATGTCAAGCGCATGTTACTGGCGCAAAAATCCTATTCTGAGGGCGGAATCTCTCTGTGTTTGTATGGCTCAAACCTGATTGACCGTATCAATACTTGTGAAGACGACACCCTAAAAAATGAGCTGACAGAACTGTTAGATTTGCTCACGCCAGTGCTAAAAGCATGGCCGTCTGAATATGGACCGAAAGCCAATGACTTGGGTATTCAAGTCTTGGGCGGTGCTGGCTATACGCGCGAATATCATGCCGAACAGTTTTGGCGTGATAATCGTCTCAATCCTATTCATGAAGGTACAAATGGCGTACAGGCATTAGATTTGTCATTTCGTAAATTGTGGCAAAAAGGTGGTCTTGGTATTCAAATATTGAAGCGTGAAATCACGCAAGATCTAGAAAATATCACCACGCCTGAGACTGCCAAGTTGGCGGGTAAGCTCACGCCTTATATGGGTAACTTACATGAAGTGCTGGTGCATTTGAGCAAGGTGCTGCAGAAAGAAGAAGCCATCACCCTTACTGGTAATGCCCAAGCACTGATGAATATTTTTGCCTCAATTGTGCTGAGCTGGATTTGGATTCGCCAAGCAAGTAAAGCCGAACAACTACTAAGTACAACTCAAGATGTGGAACAGCAGAATTTCTATAAAGGCAAGATACAAGCAGCGAAATACTTCATCGATTGGGAGCTACCATTAATCAATCGTGATATAGCAATTTTAAACAACACCAATTCTGTTTGTACTGATATGCAAGCGGACTGGTTTTAAGAACAACTCTAAGGAAAGAGCAATGACAACAATAAATAAGCAGTGGCGACTAAAAGCAAGACCAGTCGGCGAACCAAGTGCTGAAACTTGGGATTATACTGAGACAGAAATACCGACCATCACCGATGGTCAATTACTGATTAGAGTTGACTATATCTCTATCGATCCTGCGATGCGTGGTTGGCTAAACGATGCCAAATCTTATATCGCACCGGTACAAATTGGTGAAGTCATGCGCGCCGGTACTGTGGGCGAAGTGATTGAAAGTAAGCATGAGAAATTTGCCGTTGGGGATTATGTTGCAGGTCACGATGGCGTGCAGTCATATGCGGTCAGTGATGGCACAGGATTGCACAAAGTTGATCCAAATCTTGCACCGCTACCTTATTATCTAGGCGTACTTGGGATGCCGGGCATGACTGGGTATTTTGGTTTATTAAAAACAGGTCAACCAAAAGCAGGCGAGACCGTCGTGGTATCAGGTGCTGCGGGTGCTGTTGGTAGCTTGGTCGGTCAAATTGCCAAAATCAAAGGCTGCCGCGTCGTTGGTATCGCAGGCGGTAGCGAGAAATGCAAGTTCTTAGTCGATGAGCTTGGGTTTGATGCGACGATCGATTACAAAAACGAAGACGTCAAAAAAGCACTCAAGAAAACCTGTCCAAATGGCGTCGATGTCTATTTCGATAACGTTGGCGGTGATATTTTAAATGACGTGCTTACTCAGATTAATCTACGAGCTCGTATCGTTATTTGCGGTGCTATCAGTCAGTATAACAACACGACAGCAGTCAAAGGCCCATCAAATTATCTGTCACTACTGGTCAATCGTGCTCGTATGGAAGGCATCGTGGTGTTTGATAATATCAAAGAATATCCAATCGCGATGAAAGAGATTGCTGGCTGGATCCAGTCAGGTGATATCAAAGTAAAAGATCATATCGTTGAGGGTATCGAGACGTTCCCTGACACGCTTATGATGCTCTTTAACGGTGAAAACTTCGGCAAACTAGTACTTAAGGTAGAGGGATAAATCATGACACTGAATACAAACGGAATTGCATCAGATGTAACGGGTAAGCGTATTTTGATCACTGGTGGCGCATCAGGTATTGGTGCCGCAAGCGCATTACTATTGGCCAGTCGCGGCGCTAAAGTCGTGATCGGTGATATGGCAGAAGAAATGGGTGAGTCTGTTGCCCAGCAAGGTCAAGAGGCTGGCAACAGCATCACTTTTAGAAAGGTAGATGTGACTAGCGGTGATGAAGTGCGTGCATTGTTTGACTTCGCGATGGAGACATTAGGTGGCCTAGATGTGGTGGTCAATAACGCAGGTATCGACCACAAGCCTTCACCCATGCATGAGCTAAGCGATGATGACTTTGATCGCAATATCGCCGTCAATCTAAAAGGGGTCTGGAACTGTATGCGTGCTGCTGTCAATTGTATGATACCGAATGGCGGTGGTCATGTGATTAACGTAGCTTCTATTGCCGGTCTACGTTCTGCGCCCATGTTATCGGCTTATAGTGCCGCCAAACATGGCGTAATGGGATTGACCAAATCTGCGGCTCACGAGTACGCACGCGCCAATATTCGTTTTAACGCGGTATGTCCAAGTTTTATTGATACGCCAATGGTACGCAATACGATGGCAACGATGAACGAACGCGCGCAGCAAGCAACCGTTAAGGCCAGTCCACTGCGCCGTTTGGGCGAGGTGGACGAGGTTTCTGCCGCGATTGCATGGTTGGCTAGTGATGAGAGCAGCTTTATGAATGGTCACGCATTTACTTTAGATGGTGGCATGTTGGCATAATTTTGACGAAAAATGTCATAGAATATTTAAAATATAAGGAATAACGATGAAGGATTTATTTGATTTAACCGGTAAGGTTGCCCTAGTGACAGGTGCTAGTCGCGGTATTGGTGAGTCTATTGCTCGTCTACTGGCCTCAAGAGGCGCGCATGTGATTGTCTCTAGCCGCAAAATTGATGCTTGCCAAGCAGTAGCAGATAGCATCAAAGCTGACGGTCATAAAGCCAGCGCCTTTGCCTGTCATGTAGGAGATATGGAGCAAATTGACGCGGTTTTTGAACATATCAAAAGTGAGTTTGGTCAAATTGATATCTTGGTTAATAACGCTGCAGCCAACCCGTATTACGGTCATATTTTAGATACAGACTTAGCCGCTTTTGATAAAACGGTTGAGGTAAACATTCGCGGTTACTTCTTTATGTCAACAGCCGCTGGCAAAATGATGAAAGAACAAGGCGGCGGTGTTATCTTAAATACTGCGTCGGTCAATGGATTAGTGGCAGGCGATAAGCAAGGCATTTACTCAATCACCAAAGCGGCGGTTATTAGCATGACTAAAGCCTTTGCCAAAGAATGTGGCTCACTCAATATCCGTGTGAATGCACTATTGCCAGGCCTGACGGATACCAAGTTTGCCTCTGCTTTGACCACCAATGATAAAGTCTTAAAAATGGCACTACATTCGATCCCGCTAGGGCGCGTGGCAGAACCTGATGAAATGGCTGGTACTGTATTGTATCTCGTGTCGGATGCGTCAAGCTATACGACTGGCGCGACTATCGTTGTCGATGGTGGTATGTTGGCTTAATCAGCAAGCTAAAAAACAATCTATAGAAAATGATTCGAAAAATAAAAGTGACTATCAAAACCGCATGAGATTACGTTTCGTGCGGTTTTTTTGACTTTATTTTTAATAAATCGCATAGCTATTCTGAGTACTTTGCCATTAAATGGGCTACTAGTGCGAAGCAAAAATAGGCGGCACCGTGGCATAATAAGTCCAAATAATTAAAAGGAGTGAATCATGGACTCATTGACCAATCATAAAATAAATACTATTTCTCAAAATAAAACATGGCTATTTGTGCCAGCGACTCGCATCGATAGGATAGACAAAGCCTTTGCCAGTGGTGCAGATACCGTCATCGTAGATTTGGAAGATGCCGTTGCCAAGAAAGACAAAGCGGAGGCTCGAGAGGCGTTAAAAAACTACTACGATGATCAAAATGCGAAGCAAACTTATCAGCCGATTTGGCTGCGCATTAATAAAGCGGGTAGCGAAGAGTTTTTCAAAGACATCGCACTCTGTCAGAGAATGCCTAACTTGGCTGGTGTGTTATTGGCTAAGGCCGAGCAAGTAGCTGATATTGAAAGCGTACATCAGC
Organism: Psychrobacter piscatorii; assembly: GCF_904846415.1. GTDB lineage: Bacteria > Pseudomonadota > Gammaproteobacteria > Pseudomonadales > Moraxellaceae > Psychrobacter > Psychrobacter piscatorii. Next base: position 20,076 of record NZ_CAJHAR010000028.1, read on the forward strand.
TTACCAATTTACCTGTAATCGCCTTGATAGAGAGTGCCATCGGGCTATACCAAATCGATAGCATGGCAAAATCAGTAGGCTTGGTCGCGTTTAGCTATGGATTTTTGGATCTGTGTAATGATCTGCAAGTACAAGTAGGGACGCCATCAGCGGAGATAGTTGCCAATCAGATTCGCTATCAGCTTATTTTGACCTCAAAAGTACACCAGTTATCGCCGCCAATCGATACCATTTATCCTGATTTTAAAGATGAGTCAGGGTTAAGTAATCGAGTAAATTTGTGGTCACAAATGGGTATGGCAGGGATGCTGTGTATTCATCCCAAGCAAGTAGAGATCGTTCATCAAGCCTTGCAGCTAACAGACCGTGAGCTTGCGTTTGCAACGAGGGTGATAGAAAAGTATGAGAAAAGCGGGCAGGCAGTATTTGAAATAGATGGCGAGATGGTCGATGCGCCAGTGATTGCGCGCAGTCGTCAACTATTGGACAGGTAACGGTTATTAGCAAAGTAGCAGACAAATCTATAATGCTTTATCATGAACCATATCTATTCGTATATAAAAGCACATTATGATTTTTATCAATAACCATATTAGCCTCGATGATAATGAGGTAGAGATCAGCGCCATACGCGCACAAGGCGCAGGCGGGCAGAATGTCAATAAAGTTTCTTCTGCCATCCATCTACGTTTTAATATTCACACCTCAAGTTTGAGTGATGCGTACAAACAGCAATTGCTAGACAGTAAAGACAGCCGAATCACCAAAGAAGGCGTACTTATCATTAAAGCACAGCAGCTTCGTACCCAAGAGCGCAATAAAATCGATGCGTTTGAAAGGCTACAAAGCTTTATCAATAAAGCCACTCATGTCAACAAAACCAGACGGCCCACCAAACCAAGTCGGAATGCCAAACGCAAACGGGTAGATCAAAAAACTCAGCGCGGTAAGACCAAAGCATTACGCGGTAAAGTAGATTTTTAAAACTGTATTATTAAAAAGCTGTGCTATTAAAACAGAGCTATTCGATTAAACTATCACTTAACCAAGTCGCCGACTCAATTCAGGGAAGCGTTTTATCATAAATAACATTAGGAGCAGAGCGATACTCGCAATAGCCGCGCCGACATAACCCACGCTTGATATCGAGATATGCGTCACTGCATAGCCACCAAATAGCGCACCTGTACCAATACCTAAATTAATAATACCTGAGAACATCGACATCAGCATGTCTTGTGCATTGACATCGACCATGATGACTTTTGCCTGCATCGAGATAATCAGCAGCATGAGTGCCGCGCCCCAAAGCAGTGCACTAACACTAAGCGCCCATACAGACGTCACGACAAACAGCAATGTCAGCATAGAGACGAGTATTAGTATCGTAGATATCAGCATCAATTGGGTGTTATATCTATCACCCCAACGACTAAATATCACACTGCCCAAAATCCCAGCCGCGCCAAACAGTAGTAGCACAAAAGTAGCCGCATTTTCGCTGATATTACCGACCTGACGCATAAAGGGTTCTATATAAGAGTAGGCTGTATAGTGTGCGGTAAAGACGAGCAAGATAAGCAAATATAGGCAGACCAATAGTGGGTTTTTGAGTAATTCTGGAATTTTTCTAAAAGACCCCTCAAACATGCTGGGTAGCGTAGGCAGCAGCCTTGCTTGGAGTATGAATACCACCAGTGCAATGACACCAATGCCGCCAAATGTCGCGCGCCAACCAAACCACTGACCAACCAAGCGTCCTAACGGCACACCTAATACCATCGCAAGCGACGTCCCAGTCGCGAGCACACTCAGCGCCATGGCTTTCTTGCCTTCAGGTGCCACACGTATGGCGATTGCTGCTGTGATGGACCAAAATATCGCATGCGACAGCGCAATCCCAACTCGGCTAATGAGCAGTACGTCAAAACTCCATGCAAATACAGATAGCACATGACTGGCAATAAAGACGGCAAACAGCCCCAAGAGCAATCGTTTGCGCTCAAATCGACTGGTCAATAGCATCAGCGGCAATGACATCGCTGCCACAATCCAAGCATAGAGCGTCAACATCCAGCCCGTTTCTGCTGTGGTGATAGAGAAATCTTGGGCGATATCGCTCAAGAGTGCCACAGGGACAAATTCTGTGGTGTTCATAATAAAGGCACTAACGCCCATCAAAAATACTTGAAAATACTGAGTTCGGCGAGCGTTTGCACTCGTCTCAATGTTATTTTTCATAAAATCCAATATAAAGCAGGTGCTAGGGCGTGTCCCTAATTCAAACGTTTATCACTAAATGGGCCAAAAATGGCTAAATCTTTGACAAACGGCTTCAAATAGCTAGTTAATATCTCGATATTAACCAGCTATTTTCCTTGTTTGCCTGCGATTGAGCCATTTTTATCACCATTTTTAAAATAGGGACACGCCCTAATACAGCGGGTGATAAGTCAAAGTGGGGCAGGTATTCTTGGAATACAAGCGTCGCGAGGCAAGATAGCAAGCCAAAGTCGATTGTAAAAGATGTTTTTTGATAAGGATTGTTAACCCAAAGCTCAGCATGGAAGGCTTAGGAAAAGAGATTTAATGAAAAATACGAAACAAATAAAGAAAATTAAACTTCAATATGAGGTGCTTTTAATTTAAAAACCCAACCATTTACCGTTGAAAAATAAGTAAACATATCGGTATTTATTTTCTGCTATCTGTTGTGCTATCATCATTGAACGAACTATCGTGGGTTTAACAGTTTTGTTATCGCCGTCCGTGACAACCGTCTCATGGCAGCGTGGCAAACCTTGCAACTTCCAGCACGATATAAAATAACCTTGGTAAAGCGCATGAGCCTGTACTCCGACAACCTCATTTGTGCCTGATTTTTTGCCTATTTGGGCGTATATCAACCTTTTTCGTCGGAGTTATAGGAGTCTAAGGTGTTCAATATCATGAGCCACATTGCCAACCAATCTCAATATACCCGTCGTTATCACCCACGCCATCTCTTAGCACAATATGCGATCAATCAGATAGCCACGCTTGAGCTACGTTCGCAAGATATTGTCAGCGCCATGGGTTATCCTATCAAACATACCATTCCTGCCTGTGACCGCTTGCGCCATGTACTGTCGCATAGATATCTTGGACTTGATAGCAGCTATATGGACAAATACTTTACCGCTGATGAGTTTTTAGCAAAACTATTTGCCGTACTTGAGATACCGTATCAGCCATTCGCAGAAGATATTGCCCAAATTAAATATGACTTGGCGAATTACTCTCATACGTTACCTAGATATAGCTTACGAGCGGAAGTGGATTTTACATTTACGAGTGTCGATAATTGGATGTCTCGTGGCGCGGCTTCACGTTTTGCGCAAGTACACTTGCCTAGCGGTTTTGCCAAACTAGACGATGCTACGCGCGAATCAGTGATTCAAGACAGCATCTGCGAGCATTATCAGCAGTATGAGGGCAGTTTGCCATACGATGGTATCATCAAAGGCTATCGACTGACGATTGAACAAAACAACCATGTGGTTGATCATGCAGAGTATGGATTGCCAAAATCTAGCAGTATTTAAAATGCTGTGAGTATGTGAAGAGTGTAATAATCTAAGCTCATCGACTAAGAAGCCTTAGTATAAATTAGAAGACGCAGTATAAAAAAGCCTCACTTTATTGTGGGGCTTTTTGGTTTTTAATATTAGATTTTTTGTCTTATGTTTCAGGTTTAGAAATAGCGCGCCATAAAATCACAAATAGCGCATCAAATTCTGCATTTAATGGCGTCTCTGTTTGGCGAATGGTATGCATTAAGCCAAGTCGACTAATAAATCCCATAAACACATCGAAGAGTATATGCAGTGGAACGGTGTCGTTGAGCACCCCGCGATTTTGCCCATCTTCTAGTACCGCCAAAAACGCGCCAATTAACTCTTTGTTTTCATAGATTGCGATATTACGTATCCGCGAGGCCGACACAGAAGACAGCACCATCACCGCATCTGGATGCGAGTCGACAAAATCAAAGCAGACCCACAGCGTCTTACGTAGACGATCTTGTACGCTATCAATCCCTTGCAGATGATCCATAATACGAGCGGCTAATCTGCCGAGTACGATATCCATAATGGTATAAAACAGCGTTTGCTTGTCCCCGAAGTACTTGTAGAGCGTTTGCAAGGAAACGTTTGCAGACTTTGCAATCTGCGCCATCGTCACTTCATTCGCATCAAATCCTGCAAAGACTTTACGAACGGCCTGTTCAATTTTATCCAAAGTTGCGGGCCGCATATCGGATAGAGGCGCTAGAGATCGAGTTTGCGTGAGGCTATCTGACTGATTAAAGGTTTTCATATTTATCGCTTCTTAAAGTATTGGTTATTTGATATGTCCTACCAATTGAACAAATTGCTGACTAGTTCTCATTATTAAATTAATGAGTAATTTGAATTACCATTTTTATTTAATGGATTGCGAAGTGGTTTTTCGTAGCCTAGTATAAGACTCATATATTAATAAATACAAAGAATTTATAGTATATCTATGACGGTAATATAAATTACCGTAAATTTTTTAAAACGACTTAGCTATAGTCAATTCAATATAATTTCGATACAAGGAAACCGAGTGCAAGTTATACATTAGTGTGCTTAGCGAGGATGACGATGTAGCGGATCTATATAGACTTGACTATATAGTTGTTATTCACTCCACCTTGTCAAGGATAGACATCATGAGTATCGAAAAATTCACCCCAAACTGGATGACCGAAGAACATCAGATGGTATATGACAGCGCCTTAAAAATGTTTCAATCTTGGGAGCCAAAGGATGAGCAGTGGCGCAAAAACGGCATGATCGATCGCGATGCATGGGAAGAGGCGGGCGAGATGGGGTTTCTGTGTGCGGCGATACCAGCTGAATATGGTGGCGGCGGCGGAGATTTCGGTCACGAAGCCGCGCTCATCTACGCACAGACTGAGGCCAACCAATCGGGATTTGGCGGTATGGTGCATTCAGGTATTGTCGCGCCTTATATTTTGGCCCATGGTACTGAAGAACAAAAACAAGCGTGGCTACCAAAAATGGCAACAGGTGAATATATTGGCGCTATCGCCATGACTGAACCTGGCACTGGCTCCGACCTACAAAACATCAAAACCTATGCAGTAAAAGATGGTGATGATTACATTATCAATGGCTCTAAGACTTTTATTACCAATGGTCAGCATGCCAATCTTATCCTATTAGCATGCAAAACAGATCGTGAAAAAGGCGCACAAGGCGTCTCACTTATCATCGTAGAAACAGACAACGTAGAAGGGTTTGAGCGTGGACGTAATCTAGATAAGATTGGTCTGACCTCTCAAGACACCTCAGAGCTGTTCTTTAGCAATGTACGTGTGCCACAAAAAAATCTATTGGGTACGGTAGAAGGTATGGGCTTTATTCAGATGATGCAGGAGCTGCCACGTGAGCGTTTAATCATTGCGTTATCTGGGGTCGGTTCGATGAAGCTTGCTATTAATCTAACGCTAGATTATGTAAAGGGCCGTGAAGCCTTTGGCAAACCTATTTGGAAGTTTCAAAACACGCGTTTTAAAATGGCTGAATGCTATGCCGATTATCTTGCTGCCAGCACCATGTGTGATGCGGCAGTAGATGCGATGTTAGATGGCAAACTGTCTGTACCGCATGCCTCATTGATCAAATACTGGGTCACCGAAAAACAGTGCGAAGTCATCGATGAATGCGTACAGCTGTTTGGTGGCTATGGCTATATGACAGAATATCCTATCGCACGTCTATACGCTGATGCGCGCGTGCAAAAAATCTATGGTGGCACCAATGAGATTATGAAAGAGCTGGCATCACGCTTTATGTAGACGCTTATATTATAAGACTACAATAACTATTGTTTATTTAAAAAATAAAAAAAGGATTTTTTATGACTGAGACTGCTTATATTTATGGTGCGATCCGTACGCCACGTGGCAAAGGAAAAAAGGACGGCTCCTTATATCAGGCATCACCAATTTGGCTGACGCGTATTTTGTTAAAAGAGATGCAGCAGCGCCACAACTTGGATACCAGTTTGGTCGACGATGTGGTGCTTGGCTGCGTGACGCCAGTCGGCGAGCAGGGCTCTGATATTGCCCGCATTGCTGCTATCGATGCTGGCTGGGCACAAAGTGTGGCAGGTCTTACCTTGTCTCGTTTTTGTGCCTCTGGTCTAGAATCTATCAACCTAGCAGCGGCCAAAATCATGTCAGGTATGGAAGACATGGTGGTGGCGGGCGGCGTTGAGTCAATGAGCCGCGTACCGATGGGCTCAGATGGCGGCGCTTGGTATATGGATCCGCGCGTTAATGAAGCGACGCATTTCGTACCGCAAGGCGTGGGTGCAGATACTATCGCAACACTCAAAGGCTTTAGTCGTAGTGATGTCGATGCCTTTGCCACCGAGTCGCATCGCCGCGCTGCACAGGCATGGGAGAAGGGATATTACGATAAGTCCGTCGTCCCTGTTACCGACCTCAACGGTATGATGCTGTTGGATAAAGATGAAACCATCCGTCCTAATACCAATGTCGAGACCTTAGCTGGGCTAAAGCCTTCCTTTATCATGCCGGGCAAAATGGGCTTTGATAGCGTTATCTTGGATAGATATACGACAATTGAAACCGTCAATCATGTGCATCATGCAGGCAACTCTTCTGGCATCGTTGATGGAGCGGCGATTTGTTTGGTCGGTAGCGCGGCGGCTGGTCAAAAAGCAGGGCTAAAACCACGCGCCAAGATCACAATGGCTTCAGTCACTGGCTCAGAGCCTGCCATCATGCTGACAGGCCCGACACCCGCTTGCCAAAAAGCCCTTGATAAAGCGGGCATGCAAGCTTCTGATATAGACCTTTGGGAAATCAACGAGGCCTTCGCTGCTGTGCCGATGAATACCGCTGATGATTTTGGAATCTCGCTTGATATCGTCAATGTCAATGGTGGCGCAATCGCCATGGGTCATCCGCTTGGCGCAACGGGCGCGATGCTAATGACGACGGTCCTCGATGAGCTAGAACGCCGCGACCTAAAGACCGCTATGATTACGCTATGTGTGGGTGGTGGTATGGGAATTGCCACGATTATAGAGCGCGTTTAACTTCTTGCTCAAATAGACTAAAACACAATTAGATTAAAACGCAATATACAAAGAATCATTTAAGGGATAAAAATGATGACAAATAACCAGACAGCAGATGGCGTAACAGCCATTAATGAATTAGAAAACTTCTCTGCCCAGCGTGATGACGAGGGTATCGTCACTGTCACGATTGACCAAAGCAAACGCAAAATGAATGTCATCGGTGATGGCTTTACGGTGTCGTTCGCCACGATAGTTGATAATTTCATCAATGATGACACAGCCAGAGGCTTGATTCTCACTTCCGCCAAAGACACATTCGTAGTCGGCGCAGATATCGACCAATTGGGTAAGATTGAAACAGCTGAGCAAGCATTTGCACTGACCGAAGAATTAAAAGGGAGTCTGCGTAAGCTTGAAACTTCAGGTAAGCCTATCGTCGCTGCGATGACAGGAACGGCGCTGGGCGGCGGTCTAGAGTTGGCACTTGCCTGTCATTATCGTATTGCCATTGATACGCCAAAGACTAAGCTTGGTCTACCTGAGGTTAAATTGGGCTTGCTGCCGGGCGGCGGCGGTACACAGCGTTTGCCGCGATTGGTCGGTATTCAAATGGCACTGGAGCTCATGACGCAAGGCAAAGAGTTACGTGTCGCTGCGGCAAAAGAAATCGGGCTTATTGATGCGACAGCCACTGATCCAGCAGACATGCTGAAGCAGGCTAAGAGCTGGATTCAAAATAATCCAAGCGTGCAGCAGCCATGGGATAAGAAAGGCTTTAAAATCCCTGGCGGCGATAGTAAGCATCCAAAGGTGGTTCCTATATTCTCTATCGCCCCAGCCATGGCCAATCAAAAGTCACATGGCAACTATCCAGCGATTACTCATATTATGTCTTGTGTGTTTGAAGGGTGCCTCGTAGATATCGATACAGGGCTTGAGATCGAGTCGCGTTATTTTGCCGCTTGCGTGATGTCGACTGAATCAAAGAACATGATCAACACCTTATGGACTCAGCTGAATAGCATTAAAAAAGGTCAGTCTCGTCCTCAAGGGTTTGAACGCACAACCACCAAAAAAGTCGGTATTTTGGGCGCTGGCATGATGGGCGCTGGCATTGCTTATGTCACTGCTAAAGCAGGTATAGATGTCGTACTGTTGGACACAGAGATTGCCAATGCTGAAAAAGGCAAAGCGTACTCTACCAATATTTTGGATAAAGCCATCAGCCGAAAGCGCGCTACCGAAGAGAAAAAACAAGCCCTCCTAAAACGTATCACGCCAACCGTCTCTTACGATGATTTAGCTGATTGTGATCTTATTATCGAAGCGGTGTTCGAAAATCGAGAAATCAAAGCCAAATGTACCCAGAAGAGTGAAGCAGTGATTTCAAACACGGCCGTCTATGCGTCCAATACCTCAACGCTACCGATTACTGGGCTAGCAAAAGCCAGTACACGACCAAACCAGTTTATCGGTCTGCATTTTTTCTCGCCCGTAGACAAGATGCCGCTCGTTGAGATTATCATGGGCGAGCAAACTGATAATGCAACATTGGCCAAAGCGTTCGACTATGTTGTGCAAATAGGCAAAACGCCTATCGTCGTCAATGACAGTCACGGCTTTTATACCTCCAGAGTATTTGGCACCTATGTATCAGAGGGTATCGCAATGCTAGGAGAGGGTGTGCATCCGCGTAGCATCGAAGTTGCCGGACTAAAAACAGGCATGCCGATGCCGCCGCTAGCATTACAAGATGAAGTGTCGTTAAGCTTGGCGTTGCATGTCAGCGAGCAACAGCAGGTAGATATGGCAGCCGAAGGCAAGTCCGTTGCTGTGCGCCCTTCTTACGAGATACTAAAGACGCTGGTCAATGACCATGGGCGCGAGGGTAAGAAAAATGGCAAAGGATTCTATGACTATCCAACAGAGGGTGATAAGCATCTATGGCCTGAGCTGATAAACTTATATCCGCCAAAATCAGAGCAACCGTCGCAGCAAGATTTGGTTGACCGCCTGATGTTTATTCAAGCCAATGAATCTGCCAAATGCTATGAAGAAAATGTCGTGCGCTCAGTTGCCGATACCAATATAGGGTCTATCTTTGGTTGGGGATTTGCTCCGCAGCACGGGGGCACGCTACAGTTTATCAATGCAATGGGCGTCAATGAATTCATCAAACGTAGTCGCGAGCTCGCGGCAAAATACGGCGAACGGTTTGAGCCTGCTCAGATATTGCTAGACATGGCAGTCAAAGGCGAGGCGTTCTCCGATGATTGATGCGCATTTATCAAATCATGATCAAATGGCGGACTGTCTGAAAGGTTTACGAGTGGTCGATCTGACTCGTAATCTACCGGGACCTTTTGCCACGCGCTTGCTTACGGACTTGGGCGCAGACGTCCTTAAAATCGAACCCAAACAAGGTGACCCTGCTCGAGTATTTGGTGAGTTATTAGCTGCTTTGAACCACGGCAAGGTGACCGAAAAGCTTGACTTTCATGACTCTAAAGCGATTGAAGCTATAAAAGCACATCTTAAAGAAGCTGATGTGATGTTGGACAGCTTTCGCCCAGGTGTCTTGGCAGAAATGGGACTAGATGCTAAAACCTTGCATACCATCAACCCAAAGTTGGTGATGGTATCTATTACTGGTTATGGCGTCGCAGACAATGACGCAAAAGAAGGTGTCTACTTAGAAAGTGCTGAGTCAAAAAATAGCTCTCAAATAAATCATAATTGGTCTGATAAGGCCGGTCATGATATTAACTTTATGGCCATGAGCGGTGTACTTGATCAGTTAAAAACAGCTCAGGGTGAGCAGGCCATGCCCAATATCCAGTTTGCGGATTTGGCAGGTGGCAGTGACACAGCAGTGATAGCATTGTTGGCTGCTGTATTTGCCGCCCAGCATACGGGCAAGGGGCGACACATTGCTATTAGCATGACGCACAGTTTGTACAACCATATGGTCATGCCAAAGGTCACAGGCAAACTGATTAATAGCCTTTCAGGAAATGGCTTAAACGACACTCTACTGCCGCAGCATGATTTTTTAGGCGGTGCATTGCCATGCTATCGATTGTACCAAACCGCTGACCAGCGCCATATGGCGGTTGGTTCGTTAGAGTTGAAATTTTGGCAAGGTCTATGTGAGGTATTGGAGTTGCCAGCGCTTAAAGACGTACATTGGCAGCTTGGCATCATGCCCAATAGGCCTGAGAGTCAAACAGCGACTAAAACAATGGCGGAAAAATTCGCCAGTCAAACGCTTGAGCATTGGCAAGGCGTATTTGCGGTAACGGATGTCTGTGTGACCCCCGTGCTGAATTTACAGGAAGCCAAGGCTCACCCTTTGTTTGCGCATCAAGATGAACATCAGGCAACCTCAGGATGGCAGCAAATTAGCTAGTCACTGGTATGGAGATACCTTTTTAGTCTGTGTTATTTGGACTGCTTGTTTGAACTAGAGTGATTGAACTTGTATGTTTACAACTGTCTATCTAAAATTGCCTGAATAAGAGACAATATACGCATAAAATCTAAAGCGCCGTGATATTAAGAAAGTATCATGTACTAAGGCTCCTAAAGATTGAGCCACACAGACATTTCACAAATTTAACTCAAGCAAAAAGGCCGTTTTGAATGACCAAACATAACCCGTATAATTTCCTACCTTTGCAGCCTACTGGTAGAAACGAGAACGACACTGCCAATACCTATGCACCTGAAGATATGATTAAAATATATGAGCAGCAGTTTCTCATTCAAGTACCTGAAGAGGAGCTGACAGGGTTTTTGCCTGCCCTAAAAGCGTTTTATGATATTGATAACCATACACTAGATGTCAGCGCCGTTATTTTTGATGCAATTGCAGATTCGAGTATTATTTATAATCACAAAATCAAAGTGGGCGGCTATCAGTTGCTAGGCGGATTGGTAGAGGAAGCGATTGAATATGATGAGGATACTCAAAGTGACGACAGCACTGAAGGCGAAGAGATTCAGGCCTATACACTAGAGTGTCAGCGTACTTTTTTCATCAATGATGTAGAAATACCGTATCATTTTAATCTGTTCATTTATGGCGATGGCTATTCTACTTTGACCAAAAAAGAAACCGTGCTAGAAAAAATGTATTGGTTCGTCAGAGGCAGGTTTGAAGAGGAGTTGTTAGACGACTCCAAAGATAATGATAGCTTGGACTCGATCAATGAGCAGCTAGCCAGCTTGGGCATTGCGGCCATGGATCTAACGACTGTAGATGAGATAATCAGCTATGTAGAAGGCAGTATCATTGACGATCCAATGGTGGACGAGCTTAATAAACTGTTAGATGATGTTGAATAGTATTAATGGTAAGCGTCTTTCAAAAGGACGAGCTTCTTCACGATCATAAGTTTTCAAAGTGTGACGGCTTTATTTGTTTCTAAAATGGCACTAAGCGAAATAACTTTAATCCTAACGAGATCATATTATGTTCAAAATAAAAGTAGAACGCATTGTCAAAAAACCGATTGATGAGGTATTTGAAGCACTGAGCGACCATGCCAGTTATGGCTCATTTAAAGCGGTGGGAGTTGCTAAGTTAGTCGCTGAAGGTAATGAGGAGCGCAATGGTGTTGGCGCTTTACGTAGCATTCAAGCGGGACCTGTTAAGTTTTGGGAGCGGATTACAGCGTTTGAGCGTCCTACTCATATGCAATACCAAATCGAAAAAGCTAAACCTGTCAAAATGCGACATGATAAAGGCGTCATTGATTTAAAAGACTTGGGCGATGGCACCACACACGTGACTTGGATATCCGAGGGTCGATTGATTGTACCATTGCCATTAATCGGTCGCCTATTTGATCGTCAAATGCAGAAACAAGGAACCATAGGATTTAGTAGTATACTCAAATCTATAGAAAGCCGCTAATCTAGCGGCAATATTGTCTTCTTCAATATAATTATATAATGGTGGCTCTTTTATTTGAGCCACTATTAGTTGGTCTTAATCCGTTTTGTTCTTGGCAGCTTCAATTTCGTTAAAACGTGCTAACTGTTCTGGTGTTGCTTTTTGCTGATACTTCTCTTTCCACTCAGCATAAGGCATACCATAAACAAGCTCGCGCGCATCCTCGTAGTCGATTTCAATACCACGCTCTTCACCAGCAGCTTTATACCATTTGGATAAACAGTTACGACAAAAGTCAGCAAGGTTCATCAGCTCGATATTTTGTACATCTTTACGCTCGTCTAAATGAGCCAGTAAGCGACGAAATGCCGCAGCTTCTAATTCGATATTTGATTCTAATTTTGCCATAATATTTTTCCTAGTTATTAATGCGCATTCTGTATAGTTATAGACATCTGATCATAATTACATTTTGCATTTTAAAAATGTTGATAACTCATTGCCTTATTATTTACAGACTGTCCATCTAATATAGTAGCTGTCATTGAGCCGCTTTAAAACCGACATGATACTAACGATATAAATATCGCGCAACTAGCGTGGGGTGGGCGCAACGTCTATGAAATTAATGAATGGCTTAATCTATCATTAGTTAGAATGCACGGTTCTGATTTTGGGCTGTTAATATATTGTGTAAACTTAAGCAATGATTCCGAACTATTTTTTATAATTAGGTATTGAGTATAAATACATGAGATTAAATGATTTGTTTTATATAGATTATCATTTTCTTTTATTCACGGCGCTTGATATAGACAATCCGTTTACAGAGTAGAATAATAGCGCAGAAGAGGCGAGTGCTTATTCTATTTTTATTGATGCTAGATATGAAGCGGTGATTGGCTTTATCATTAGATAAAACATATTAGATGTCAGTACATAATCCTGATAGATTACACCAGCTTGTCAGTATCTATAAGCAAAAGCATATCACCTTTAGATCGTACTTAAGGTTTGGTATTAAATAGTCTCAACATGAGCTATTGGCTGAATTCTTAAAAATAGAATGTGAAATTATTGCTCCTCACCATTGGCAATTTATGAGTCGTCCAGCGTCTTGAAGTTTTTGGGAGAGGTGTTAGTGACATTGATTGATATTACCTAATACGATCAAACAGCTTTAATAATGCGCTCATAGAGAGCTTTTAATATGTGTTGAAGAGTGATTTCTAATGTAATGAAATGATTAATGGAGAACTGCTTTGCAGCACCGCAAGGCCAAAGCTATGCTCGCATTTGGGCTAATAATAAGAAAGGTTTAGACTATAATTGTTAAGCTGCGTAAATAGGATTATCTAAGTTAATGTTTATGAAATTGACAATAGAGACCAGCACGAGTAAACGGAATTTATTTTTACACTCTAATCTATATGATATAAAAGAATCAACAAATTATGAAAACTGAAACTCAAACCCCACTTGCTTTTAGAAGGTATCCTTCAACCACGGCTATGCAGTGTTTTGAAACAGCAGCGCGGCATTTGAGTTTTACCAATGCTGCGCAAGAGATGCATATGACGCAGAGTGCGATCAGTAAGCAGGTGGCGCAGCTAGAGGAGATGCTCAATCTGTCACTGTTTTATCGGACACCGCATCGCATCTCACTCACGCCTGCAGGCAAAACGTATTATCTTGAAGTGTTGAATATTCTCAAACATATCGAAGCGGCGACAACTAGTCTGATGTCAAACAGTGACAACTCAGAGGTACTTAAAATTGTCACCCATCCCACTTTTTGTGCTCGTTGGTTGATACCAGCACTGGAGGGATTCAGCCAAGCACATCCACTGCTTAATTTAAATATCAAAGAACTTGCAGTGCCTTTTTTTGCCGAAGATCAAAATGTCGACGTTGCCTTTATGTACGGTGATGGCGTTTGGGGTGGTATGGAGTCAATAAAGCTATTTGATGAGTATACGGTGGCGGTCTGTCACCCTAAGTATCTGACAGATAAGCCGCCCTGTATAAACCATATCGATCAGTACGCCTTGTTGCAACTTAGCTCACGTCCAAGTGCATGGTATGAGTATTTTAGGCAGCAAGACATCAGTATCGATGGCACCTTTGTCGGCCCGCGTTTTGATACGTTTAACGCCATCATTTCCGCCGCCTTACTTGGCTATGGCATCGCGTTAGTGCCTATACGTTTGGTTGCGCCAGAGCTGCAATCAGGGGCTCTGATAACGGTATGGGATTATGCAGCTAAGGGCAGAGGGGCATACTATATGTCTTATCCTTTATCGCTTGGTAATTCGCACAAGGTAAAGGTTATTTTAGAATGGGTATCTGCGTATCTTGCCAAGTCAAATGAGCAAACATTAAATGCTATCGTGTAATTTAGCTATTATTAACTGGCAAATTATTGTGTCGTAAAAAAACAAACGACGACATATCCATGAATAGTAGCGATTAAAAGGGACGCTACCGAAAAGTCTATAACTGACACCAGTAAACCGGCTTTATGCCGGTTTTTTTTGGCAATGACAAAAAGGAATGGTGTCACAACTATTCTTCGTTTGCTGATAATGCAGGGTTTTGCTGAAATGAGTATCTAACTCAAGGAAGACGAGAGATTGATATGGATCAGCTACACAACGTTACCGATGCCTTTACGATGGTACATCCAATAACACTCACCAAAGGCATAAATGCAACGGTGTGGGATGACAATGATCGAAGTTATATCGATTTTGTTGGGGGTATTGGCGTCCTAAATTTTGGCCATTGCCATCCTCATATCGTGAGTGCCATTGTCTCGCAAGCACAGTCGCTTATCCACTACGCTTACAATGCGGCGGCTCATACCCCGTATCAGACTTTTATGCCCAGACTGTGCCAGCTGGTGCCTATTGAAGGTGTGCTTGCTGGCATGCTCACCAACTGCGGCGCAGAAGCCACTGAAAACGCCATCAAAATCGCTCGTATGACCACAGGCCGCACAGGGGTTATCGCTTTTGATGGCGGGTTTCATGGGCGCACGCTTGCTGCTGTCAATTTGAATGGTAAAGTTGCCCCTTATAAGCGAGGACTTGGACCATTGGCAGGCGGCGTCTACCACATTCCTTTTCCCAGCCCAGACAATGACGTTAGCGATCAGCAGGCAATCGATGCGTTAGATAGGCTCTTTACGGTCGAAACTGACATCAACAATATCGGTGCCATCATCGCAGAACCTGTGCAGGGTGAAGGTGGGTTTCAGATAATGTCAAAGGCGTTTGCTCGCTATCTACGCGACTTCTGTGACGAGCATGGCATTTTGCTTATTATGGATGAGATCCAGTCAGGTTATGGACGTACGGGCACGTCTTTTGCCTTTACACACCTAGACATTGAACCTGACATGGTACTGCTCGGTAAGAGTATCGCTGGGGGATTACCGCTGGGCGCAGTAGTCGGTAAGGCGAGCGTGATGAATGGACGTCCCAAGGGTAGCTTGGGCGGTACATATTCGGGCAATCCCGTCGCTTGCGCGGCAGCAAATGCCACTTTAGATATCATGCAAAAAGAGGAGGTGTGGCAGTCTGCTAGGCACTATGCCAAGACCATCGAAGAGACGGTTACCGCGTGGCAGCAAGAAAACATCTCTCCGTGGTTGCATGGACTCACAGGCGTGGGTGCCATGCGCGGTATCGAGCTGCGTCATCCGACGCACGGCGCGCATTCTATCATCATGACCCATGTGTTAAAACACGCCCGAGAGCGTGGGCTGCTACTGATGCCTAGTGGCAAATACCGACATATCATTCGCCTATTGCCACCACTTACCATCGAGCCTGAGACACTAACCGCTGGACTCCATATCTTAAAAGAGGTGCTCATGGCCTTGCCTGATGAGCTACCAGAAACCTAAAGTGGTGCTAGAAAAATAATCACTTTCCATACGATCTCAATGCGATTTTGAACGCCAACCTTGATGATGAATACATTGTTACTGTGCTGTATCGACATACTTTATAAACCAAAACTGCCACAGCTTTTTAAAAAGGATAATGACTTGTGAAATCTACTTTGATAAACAGCGATGATATTCGCCACGAATTTTCTATTGCGATGTCCGAGATGTACAAGAAAGAAGTGCCGTTATACGGCGACTTGATTGACTTAGTAAGCGACGTCAATACAGAGACGCTGGCGCAGCAGCCTGAAATCAGACAACAGCTTGAGCACAGTGGCGAGCTTACTCGGCTCAATATGGAGCGTCATGGGGCAATTAGATTGGGCACAGCGGCTGAGCTGAGCATGATGCGTCGACTGTTTGCGGTGATGGGAATGCATCCTGTTGGTTACTATGACTTGGCGCCTGCAGGGGTGCCTGTACACTCGACTGCCTTTCGAGCGATTGAAACGGAGTCATTGAACAGAAGTCCATTTCGAGTCTTTACCTCTTTGCTGCGCTTGGATTTGATTGCTGATGAGCAGCTCAGACAAGAGGCAAGAGCGGCATTGGACCAACGCCAGATATTTACTGATAACGTTATCGACTTAATCGAGCGGTTTGAGCAGCAAGGCGGACTCACCAAGGATGAGAGTCAGCAGTTTGTCAAAGAAGCGTTAGAGACGTTTCGTTGGCATGACAACACACCCGTCTCAAAAACACTGTACCAAAGCCTACTAGCACAGCATGGTCTCATAGCGGATGTGGTCGGTTTTAAGGGGCCACACATCAACCATCTGACGCCCAGAACGCTCGATATCGATACCGTACAAGCTCGCATGCAAGGTAAAGGCATTGCACCAAAAGCCATCATAGAAGGACCCCCTAAACGTGATTGCCCTATCTTGTTACGACAAACGAGCTTTAAAGCGCTAGAAGAGGCCGTCAGTTTTCAAAACGCAGAGGGCGGCTACGACACTGGTCACCATAGCGCGCGCTTCGGTGAGATTGAACAGCGCGGCGTGGCCTTGACACCTAAAGGTCGTGCGTTGTACGACAAACTACTCAATCAAGCGCGCGAGCAGCTTGGCGGGACACCGAATGAACACAATGCTGCAAAATATTATCAACTGTTAGACAGCGCATTTGAGGCGTTTCCAGATGATTATCAAACGCTGCATGATGAGGGGTTGGCCTACTTTTATTATCGGGCAGTTGATGATGGCGTCGATATGAGTACTGCCATATCTGATCTAGACACCAGTGCGTCGCAAACAGAGACAGCAAAACAAGCCATTGCCGATTTGATCGAGCAAGGGGCTGTTCGGATTGATCCTATCGTCTATGAGGATTTTTTGCCAGTCAGTGCGGCGGGCATTTTTCAGTCCAATCTGCATGATGAGAAGCAAAGCGATTATCAAGGCCCGTCCAATCAGCAGGAGTTTGAGCAGGCGTTAGGGGCGGCTGTTTATGATGAGCTGGCGCTTTATCAACGCCTACAATCTCAGAGTTTAGAGCTCTGTTTGCTGGCTTTGGATAGTAAAGCTTAGCGCTGAATGCTTGATGAGACTAAGCCTGAGCACGATATTGACACGCCATTCCAAAAAGGAATGGCAGTAAGAAATTAATTATTTTGCAACTTATCTTGTCAGCAGTTAATTTAATAAGTGTTTCAAGGAAGCATAAACCACTATAAGAGGATTGAGTATGATCAAGCAATATATGTCCGCCATGGGTGTCGAGGAAGCACAGTATCAAGATGGCGATTTTGAGGTTAACAGCCCCATTGATGGCGCTGTTATTGGCAACATTACTTTGGATAGCGTTAATGATGTCGATATCAAAGTAGCTAATGCCAAAGCAGCATTCAAAGCATGGCGCACCGTACCTGCCCCAAGACGTGGTGAGCTGATTCGCTTACTTGGTGAGGTATTGCGCGAGCACAAAGAAGACCTAGGTATGCTGGTGTCATTTGAGGCTGGCAAGATCAAACAAGAAGGTCTGGGCGAAGTACAAGAAATGATCGATATCTGTGATTTCGCCGTTGGCGTATCGCGTCAGCTATATGGCCTAACTATCGCCTCAGAGCGCCCAGGTCACCATATGCGTGAGACGTGGCATCCGCTTGGTGTGATTGGCGTGATCTCTGCCTTTAACTTCCCTGTCGCGGTATGGTCTTGGAACACAGCACTTGCCATTGCTTGTGGTAATCCTGTGATCTGGAAGCCATCAGAGAAAACCCCATTGGTGGCCTTAGCCTGTCAAGCGATGTTTGAAAAAGCGCTTGCTAAGTTTGGCGATGCACCCGCGCACTTGTCGCAATTACTGCTTGGCAAAACAGAGGTGGGTAATGCCTTGGTTGAGCACAAAGATGTGGCGTTAGTCAGTGCCACTGGTAGTACACGTATGGGCCGTGAAGTGGGGCCAAAGGTAGCCAATCGTTTTGGCAAATCCTTACTTGAGCTTGGTGGTAACAACGCCATGATCTTGACCCCAAGTGCAGATTTGGATCTGGCGCTACGCGGTATTCTCTTCTCAGCGGTCGGTACTGCAGGTCAACGCTGCACTACATTACGCCGCTTGTTTGTCCATGAGTCTATCAAAGATGACATCTTACCGCGGGTTAAATCTGCTTATGAAACCGTCACTATCGGTCATCCACTAGAGGGCAACTTGGTTGGTCCACTGATTGATGAAGACAGCTTTAACAACATGCAAAATGCCTTGGAAAAAGCGCGCGCGGCGGGCGGTACGGTAACAGGCGGCGAGCGTGTTTTGGCTGACAAATACCCTGATGCCTACTATGTTAAACCTGCCATTGTAGAGTTTGATGAGCAAAATGACGTTGCCAGAAGTGAGACGTTTGCGCCTATCTTATATACCATGACCTACCAAGATTTCGATGACGCCATCGAGATGCAAAATGACGTCCCTCAAGGTCTATCCTCTTGTATCTTTACCAATGACTTGCGTGAAGCGGAGATTTTCTTGAGCGATCGTGGCAGTGATTGCGGTATTGCCAATGTCAACATCGGTACCAGTGGCGCTGAGATCGGCGGATCATTTGGCGGTGAAAAAGAAACAGGCGGTGGCCGTGAATCGGGTTCTGATGCTTGGAAAGCCTATATGCGTCGTCAAACTAACACCATCAACTATTCAAAAGAGCTGCCGCTGGCACAGGGCATTAGTTTCGGCTAATAACAACACGCTTATTTTCTTTTATCCTTTTTGACTATTCATTATTAAACCGGTTGCTGGGCATATTTGACCAGCAACCTACAACACATCTGTGTCTTTTGAGCGAGAATTTTTTGTAAGCAGCAATTTTTTAAAGGATTGAGCAACGACGGACGAGGTTGCCATTATTATCAATTACTACTAAGGAAGGTAGCACTATCATGATTGATGACAAACCGCATAACCCTGATTTTGATGGCTATGGTCCATCTTCTAATTTTTTACTTGATATTGCCCCCCTCGTATTGACTGCCATTATTCTGATGGTGCAGTTTTTTATATTCAAAGACTTTACCCCTCACATACCTTTAGCTTGCGGTATTTTGATCACAGGCTTGTTTATGAAGCTGCGTGGTCGCGACTGGCAGGGTATGGAAGATCGATTTTTAAAAGTCATCAAGATTGGTCTGCCAGCCATGATTATTCTAATGGGCGTGGGTATGCTCATTGGTTCATGGATTATTGCAGGCACCGTGCCGACCATTCTTTATTACGGTTTTAGTATTTTTTCGCCTTCCTCGTTTTTATTTTCTGTCTGTATTATTTGCGCCATTATTTCTGTTGCGACAGGGACGTCGTGGGGTACGGTCGGTACCGTCGGTCTTGCGATGATGGGTATCGGCATGGGCTTGGGTATCCCTGCGCACTTTACGGGCGGCGCTATTGTGTCTGGTGCGTTTTTTGGGGACAAAATGTCGCCACTATCAGACACCACAAACCTGACGCCAGCAGCTGCGGGTGTTGAGCTTTGGGACCATATCAAAGGTATGTTACCAACGACCGTGCCAGCTATGGTGACCGCTTTGGCCATTTATGCGTGGATCGGGATGGGCTACGGCGATGACAGTATCGATCTATCTTCTATCCAAGCGTTACAGACCAACCTAGCGGACAACTACAATCTGGGCGTGATCACGCTATTGCCTGCGCTTGTGGTCGTGGCAGCCGCGGTGATGAAAATGCCAGCGATACCGACGGTGCTTGGCGGTGTAGTTGTCGCCTCATTGATTGCGTTCTTTATGCAAGGTGTTGGGGTCAGTGAGATCTTTAATGTCTTACAAAATGGTTATGTCAGTGAGACAGGTTTTGAAGTGGTGGATAAACTGCTATCAAAAGGCGGCGTTATGTCGATGACATGGGTCATTACCTTAACCATATTTGCGCTCGGTTTTGTCGGATCCCTTGAGCATTACGGCACGCTAAAAGCTATCATGGCAAAAATCGATCAGGCGGTGAAGTCGCGTATCGGCTTGATTCTCACCACGTATGCCAGTGTCTTGGGCGTGGGTACGATTATCGGTGATGTATATACAACGCTGGTACTACCAGGGCGTTTATTAAAAGACAAATATCAAGAAATGGGCTACAAGCGCACCACCTTGACACGCTCTATCGAAGACAGTGGTACGTTGTTATCACCGCTCATTCCATGGAACATGGGTGGTAGCTTTGTCGCGGCAACTCTAGGTATCGCCACACTGACGTATGCCCCGTTTGCGTTTGCCTGTTGGTTGTCTCCTTTGTTTGGTTTGCTATGGGCGTTCCTAAATAAATTTATCCCACGTGAAGAGCCTATGGAAAATAAGCTCGACACTACCGCTTCAGCCAATGAAGCGTGATTCCAAAGGAGTATGTCATGTTGCAACAGCAGTGTTTATGGGATATAACCGCGCCGACGATTGATGCCTATAGCCAGATCAGTAGTGACACGCAAACGACCGTCTGCATCATCGGTGGCGGTTATACAGGGTTGTCAGCGGCCATTCATTTGGCAGAAAAAGGGGTTGAGGTTGTCCTGTTAGAGGGTCATACCATTGGTGATGGCGGCTCAGGGAAAAGCGTGGGACTGGTCAATGCAGGCACTTGGTCGCGTCCTGAGGATTTAAACATTGCGCTAGGTGACACTGCAGGAGAGCGCTTGACCGAAGCGCTCGGACAAGCGCCCCGTTTGGTGTTTGATCTGATTGAGCGTTATAACATCGATGCGCAGGCGGTCAATGCTGGTAACATTCATATGGCGCACAATGTCAAAGGCGAGACCGATGTCGATATCCGCTATGAGCAGTTGACCCGCCGCGGCGCGAATGTGGAAGTGTTGACTGGCAGTAAGTGTCATGAGTATTGTGGCACGACGAGTATTAATAAAGCCTTGCTTGATCATCGAGCAGGCACGATAAATCCGTTGGCTTATGTCAGAGGACTGGCCAAAGTCGCTACCAGTCTGGGTGTCACAATTTATGAGCACTCACCCGTTGCAGCGATAGAAAAAGCAGATGGTCATTGGTACACCAAAACCCCGCAAGCGCATGTAAAATCCGAGCGGGTGATTATTGCCACCAACGCTTATACTGAAGGTGAATGGACAGAACTTGCGAAGACGTTTTATTTGGTTGACTACTATCAGGTTGCCTCCGAACCACTGAGCGGACCTGTTGCAGATCGTATTTTGCCATACAGGACAGGGGCGTGGGATACCCGTTTGGCGCTCTCTAGTTTTCGCCGTGATAAAGATGATCGTTTATTATTGGGCACGGTTGGCGGTATGCAGCTCAAACCAAAATCCTTTTACCAGTCATGGGCCAATACCATTCAAAAAAGCTATTACCCAGATTTGCCCGCATTTAACTGGCAGTATGAATGGGGCGGTAGTTTTGGTTTTACACAGGACCATATCTTTCGTGTACTTGAGCCTGCTGAAGGCATCATGACGGCGACGGCGTATAATGGTCGCGGCATTACCACAGGGACGCTCATGGGTAAGTGTTTTGCAGATTATATCTTGACAGGTAACAGCGACAGCATCCCTTTACCCTTTAAACGCTTAGAAGAAGAAAAAATCGCCTTTAGCGGACTTAGGTCTGGATTGACTGAGCTAGGGTTGACGTTGTATCACGCGGGTCAATGTCTCAAAATTATCAGATAACGAGCTTTCCCGCTCAATTATAGTCGCATCCATAGTGGTTGATAGACACGCTAATAAAGTGCTATCTGCTCACGGTGCGGCTTATTTTTTATTAAGTGAAGGAACCTACTCAGTGAGTGATATTATCAATGCTTCAGCAGCTATAATCGATACCATTATCTCTGCGCTACAAGACAATCATAATTTTGACCCCAGCCAAATCAAAACCGATGCTGAGAGCTTAGAACACTGGGGCAAAGACTGGACCAAACACTTCGCACCCGCTGCCTCCGCCATCGTCTTTCCAAAGACAACCGAACAAGTTCAAGCGATTGTCCTACTTGCCAATGAACACAACGTCGTCCTCACCCCTAGTGGTGGCCGTACCGGACTCTCTGCAGGTGCCGTTGCCGCCAATGGCGAGATTGTCGTCAGCATGGATAAAATGAACCAGATTGGCCAGTTTTATCCAGCCGACCGCATCGTTGAGATTGAAGCAGGTGTCATCACCGAACAACTGCAACAGTTCGCCGAATCCAAAGACCTCTACTATCCTGTCGACTTTGCCTCAGCAGGCTCCAGTCAAATGGGCGGCAACATCGGTACCAATGCAGGTGGCATCAAAGTCATTCGTTATGGCATGACCCGTCAATGGATCATGGGACTGACGGTCGTTACTGGTAAAGGGGACATTTTGCATCTCAACCGCGGTATGGTGAAAAATGCTACGGGTTATGACTTGCGCCAACTGTTTATCGGTGCTGAAGGTACCCTTGGTTTGGTTACCCACGCGCAGATCAAGCTTGAGCGTCAGCCACAAGACTTAAATGTCATGGTGCTGGGTATGGACAACTTTAGTGACGTCATGAATGTCCTCTCTGCCTTTCAAGCCCAGATTGATTTGACTGCGTTTGAGTTTTTTGATGATGTGGCGATTGATAAGCTGATGGCCCATGGTCAAGTACAAGAGCCGTTTGAGTCACGTACTAAGTTTTATACCTTATTAGAGTTTGAAGCGCCCTACGAGCCAATCATGGACAAAGCCATGGCCATTTTTGAGCAGTGTATGGAAGAGGGCTGGGTTGTTGACGGGGTGATGAGCCAGAGCTTATCGCAAGCGGCTGAGCTGTGGAAGCTGCGTGAGTACATCTCAGAGACCATTTCTGTGTTTACCCCTTATAAGAATGATGTGTCCGTGCTCATCACTCATGTGCCTGACTTTATCGCAGAAATTGATGCGATTGTGAGCAGCAACTATCCTGACTTTGAGGTGTGCTGGTTCGGTCATATTGGCGATGGCAATTTGCATCTGAATATCTTAAAGCCTGAAAACATGAGTAAAGACGAGTTCTTTAGCGAGTGTCAGGTGGTGAATAAGCATGTGTTTGAGACAGTACAAAGATATGGCGGATCAGTATCTGCGGAACATGGGGTGGGCATGACGAAGAAGCCGTATTTGCAATACAGCCGCAGTGAGACGGAGATCAATTATCTGCGTGAGGTCAAAAAGGTGTTTGATCCTAATAATATTATGAATCGTGGCAAAATTTTTGATATGTAGATAAAAAAGCGGATGTAGTAAGTAGTTTTTATATTTGTCATTATCTTGCTCTAAGCATGGATGAATCATGCAGTTTGTTTTTGTATTCTCATAGACTGGGGATAGTACCCTCACAGAATGTTTTAGGAGTTACTATGTACGTTTTAGATATCGATACGGTAAAAGAACAACTAACGATGTCGATGGCAATAAATGCTATTGAAAAGCTACTTAAAATGCAAAGTGATCATCCAAAGTGGGTTAAAACACCTGAGCGCTTAGTGATTCCTACTTTTGAGCAAAATGATAACCATCCCAATGGCTCACATTTATCCATGCCGTCCGTGGTTTTTGATGGTGAGAACGAATATGCCGTGGTCAAGTTGGTCAGTATCTGTCCAGACAATCCCAAGCGTGGTAAGCCAACGACGATGGCAACGATTACTGTATCCGACAATGCGACAGGGGAGATGCTGGCCTTTTTGGATGGTATATATATCACTCAAGTACGCACGGCGGCACTATCAGGGATTGCGACTAAGCATTTAGCAAAGCAGGATAGTCGCATTGTGGCAGTGGTCGGGACAGGCGGCATGGCCTATGAGCAGCTCAACGCCATACTTACTGTGCGTCCAAATATCAAACAGGTGAATATTTGGAACAGAACTCTACAGGTGGCGCATGAGTTTCAGAATAGATTTAACAAAGAGTACCCGCAGTGGCAAGTTGAATTTGAAGTCTGTGAGAATATTGCAGATGCTATCAAAGATGCCGATATCATTAATCTTGCCACGCGAGCGACGATAGGGTTGTTTGAAGCATCACAGATAAAGCCAGATGCTCACATCAATGCCATTGGTGCTTATCAAGCAAAGATGAAGGAAGTTAGTAATTCGGTAATAGAGGCTAGTGCTTCTGTGATTATTGATGATGTCAAAGGAGGTTTGCACGAAGCGGGCGACTTGATACAAGCTCATAATGATATGAATTGTAGTTGGACATGGGAGCAGCTAACGGGCACATTAAGTGATCTGGTCACTGAAAAAGTTAGGATTGATACGAATGAGAATAAAGGCATCACATTATTTAAGTCCGTTGGTGCAGCAAGTTTTGATGCAGCAGTCGCGCTAAAGATTGCGCAGAAAGCCAAAGAAGAAGGATTGGGGCAGCTGGTTAAGTTATAAAGATCAGCTGTTTATTAGTGAATTGATTTTAAAAAGTAGCTAAGCCAAATTGATAAAATCAGATTATTATTCGATATCGTTAGTCTGCTATCTTCGTAAATATGATATTCAGTCTACTAACAACCATATAGAATAGTACTTGTACAAAGATCGCTACTTAGAGGAAGGTGCTTTTACTAATCTAAAAAATTACAGCGCGGTCGTAAAAAGTAGGCACAAGCTAGAGTCATGAAAATACAATGACTCTAGCTTGTGCCTATTTCCGGTTGAAATTATGCCTCTGCACTAATGAGGTATGTATTTCACCTTCATACTCATAGTAGAAGAGTTGATTCGTAACATAAACCAAGTCCATCTCTACAGTTTATTCAACATAGCTCACAGAGACGGAGTGGCAAGCATCTGGTAAAGGAACTGGTTTAAACTATAAATTTTATCAGCAAGATATTGATTTAAATGCTAAGCCTAGAGAGAGTCTTGGTGATATGAGAACAAACGCAAATCGTATGAAACAAGGTGGATCACCGTATGTACTAAAAAATGGTCAATATGAGCATGTTCAGCTTCATCATTCACGTCAAGATGGGCGCGGTGCTTTATTTGAAACTTCTAAATCAACTCATTTAGGGCGTAATGATCAAAATAGTAGGCAAGCTGTGCATCCATATTCACCTCAGCAGCATCCAGACTATCCAGTTAATCGTGAGGTTTTTGATAAAGATCAATATTGGAAAGATCGTTTAAACCAACTGCAAGGAGATTAATGTGAGCTCATTCAATGAAGTTGAAGTTTTATTATCTAAGCAGGATTATCCTGTAATAGAAAAGAAAATTGAACATATTCAAGAAACTGAAGCCATTCTTACAGAGCTTGGCGTTCAAAAACATAGCAGTTTTTTTAAATTATATACAAAATATTTTTTAAGGTCTTTAAATTGCCGTTATGGCGCAAGTGAAGTAGTTGATCCACTTCCTCCACAAGGTTTCTCAGCTAAAATGGCACATGACTATTGGGATGTTTCTAAGCATTACATTTTATTTAGTACAGGCGAAGGTGAAGGCGGTTATTTTTACAATACAGAAGATGATAGTGTATGGAATTTTAATATGGGTCAGCTACAGCAACTAGCCGACGGTACATTACCGCATTGGGATAGCTTTTACGAGTTTATGATTTGGTATTTGACCGATGAAGAAGATGCCTAATATTCGACGATTTTTTATCATAAAGCCTAACTTAACCAGTTAGGCTTTATATCTTTAACTGTATCATTCACGTCAAAATAGTCGTAATGCATCAAGATAGTAGTCATAAAATCTATAAAAGAGACAGTGGTGGTTACTATGTGATTGATGATAATGGAGTTCAACGGACAACCAGTTCGCCGAATGAGCATGGTAATACGTTGGGCGATCAGCCTGCTGAACTATACTGCCTAACCTGTCGCCGTACAGGTGAACCAAAAAAATATGGCGAAACCACTCTTGGTGAAGACCGCTACGGGAAAGGTAACCAAAAGCGCTATTCCACTGATAAGATTGAAGAGATGGGTGTGCTTTATGACAAGATAGACTCAGGGACTAAAAAAGATATGCATAGAAAACAAACAGAAATGATTAAACAATATGAAAAAGAGAATGGCAAAAAACCAGAGTTCAATAAAACCTATCAATGATCAAAGGAATAGTTATGAAATTGTGGATGAGCGCAGAGATAAGCGGAGGAATTGGTGAACCTGTTCGCCATGCTTTAAATTTTGTGGAAGACGAAATTAATGCAAAAATTGAAGACAAAGACTATGGTATCAACTTAGACAAATGGCGCTGTATAGCGATACTGATGAAAGAAAAAGAAGATCAAGAGCGGTATTGTGAAGTCATAAAATACTCATCTAAGACTAAAAAAATGGATTTTAAACTACAAATTGACTATCCCGAATTTGTCAATGGAGATGCCAAGCGTCAACAACAGCTGATTTATGAGATGCTGATGCGAAGTCTAGACTTACTAATGGAGCAAGGGTTAGAGGTAGCAGGCATCGAAAGCCTACGTCGAGATACGCAAAGTGTTGCATTAAAACATGGCTGGATAACTACCCATTAATAGCATGAATCGTATCAAAGAGGCTTAGTGTTTAACTAAGCCTTTTTTAGTTTACTGAAAGTGTAAGAGCAAACGCGATCCCTCTCACCCCAACTATGACCCTGACTATGTACCACCACATATGAAAAGCGATAATAAAAGTAAATAATTAATTTATGATATAAAGGAGATAGGTTATGTATATGATTGAGTTCAGTGGTCAATCGGGAGGGAGTCAAGCTGGTAAAGCTACTAGACCTTATCATATTCTACTAAATAGAATATTTTATCAGAAACAAGATAGTAGTGATTATTTTAAAACCTTGCTCTTCTTATCCATTGTTTTTAGAGTTAGTGATAAACATCAAAACTTTGAGTCTGAAGGAGCAGAGTTTTTGCAAAAGTCAGACAGTCGAAATGTTTACACCATCGACTTCGCCATTCCACAAGAGCGTTGGCATAATAAAACCGATGTAGAGTTACGCTCATACATTGCCGAAGGGGTCAGATCCTGTTTTGACTCATTAAAACAAAAAGCTATAGAATTGGGTGAAGTCATAGATGAAGATAAGCTAGAACGTGATTTTGAGTATGGCATGACGCAGTTTATGACTTTGCCACTACCTGAGCTTAAAGGTAGGTGATATGAAATTATGGATGAGCGCAGAGTACAGTGGTAATATTGGTCATGAAATGAGAACCGCAAGAAACTTTGTAGAAGATAAAATCAATGCGAAAATTGCAGACAAAAACTATAATATTAAATTAGGAAGCTGGGATTGTATAGCGATATTAATGAAAGACAAAGCAGACCAAGAGCGGTATTATGAAGTGATAAAATACTCATCTAAGACTAAGGATATGGATTTTAAACTAAAAATTGACTATCCCGAATTTGTCAATGGAGATGCCAAGCGTCAGCAACAGCTTATCTACGAGATGCTGATGCGAAGTCTAGATTTATTAATTGAAAAGGGATTAAACGAAGCAGGCATTGAAAGCTTACGTCAAGATACACAAAGCGTTGCTTTAAAAAATGGCTGGATAATTGCTCATTAACATTACTGATTGTAGTGTGGGATGAGCCGTACACATAAAAGTTAAGCGCAATTAGATCAGAAAGCTACGATACTTCATGCATCGTAGCTTTTTTTATGTTTCTCACAAAGCCACTGTTGGCCAAGGCGCTATTGTCACAGGGGATACACTCACAGGTAAGGACAGCTTAGCAGGCGTCAACCGTGACGCCTTGAATACTGAAACAATTATTAAAGATGTGCAAACAGGTGGACTGGCTGTCGATACGGGTATTGATACGCGTGTGTTGACTCAGGCGGGTCGGGCTGAGATTATTGATGAGCAAAGGAACTTACCTAAGAATTTGAAAGTTATTGCAGCTATTACAGGTACGGCAGGGCTTGCTGTACCTGCTATCGCAGCGGGAATATTTGATAAAGGTAACAGCAACCCTGACAGTAAAAATAAATCAGGCCTTTTATGTATCTAACAGTCCACAGGTATCATTTACCGTGAGGAAGTTGACGAAATAGGCAATCCAGTTTTAAACGAGCTCATTTGGTGTGATATTAAAAACTTTTTATTCATGGCATCGTTGTATTGTTTAGAAAAAATTTCGATAAAACTGTCTCATTACAGTAAAGTTGCAAATAGCTGGATTACTGACTTTAAGCAGTCTAATAAATTATATCTTTTAGATGTGAATGATTCTGATATGGCATATTACTTAAAAAAAGATATGTTTTACTGTTTGTCAAAAGGAAGAAGTTATTTAATTACTTATAAGCTTTACACCGGGTTTTGTGAAGAGTTGAAAGATAAGCGAATGAGTCTGTGAGTAAGTGTCGTAACACATAAGCTTAAGTGGAGTAGCCCTCAAAAAACAAACAAAAAAAAGCCTCACTTCCTATTTAAGGAGTGAGGCTTTTAGTGCTTTTTCAAGCCATGTTTGGAGCGGGAAAAGAGATTCGAACTCTCGGACCCCAACCTTGGCAATGACGTAGAACTATTTTACATAACTATATTTTAATTATAAATATATGAT
>NZ_CAJHAR010000029.1 GCF_904846415.1 Psychrobacter piscatorii
AAATTATAGTATATAAACCTTATGGTTAATAAGGAATTAAGATAAGCGGTAGTAAATTGATGATTAACGGCATTGATCTGAGTTTCAATGTGTATTAAGATAGACAGAATAGTATTGAATTTGTTACTTAAGATATTTAAATTATTTCTGCTTCGATATTCTTGCATAAAGCCCGAGTTTCAGTTGAGTTAGCCTTACTGGCTAAAAGGTTTTACTGTCGTACACCGCCCACTTACTCTTATTAAAGGAAGAAACCGATATGAACCGTAATTATAAAGTGATATGGAATAGGTCATTGGGATGCTTTACGGCAGTTGCCGAATACGCTAAGGGCCGCGGCAAGTCTTCAAGCTCAGCTGTTACCTCAGGTACCAGCCCACTTGAGACAGGAGGCACGCAAGCATTTACTCTAAATATATTAAGATCAGGCATGGTAACTGCTGGTCTGACCAGTTTAGTATTTATTGTATCGCCGCAGGCATTAGCTGAAACAGGGACAAACGGTGGTACTGGTACTGGTACAGCAATCTCGAATGACTGTATACCTGCGACTACAGGAACAGGTGCAGGCACAAGTGGAGTTGTAGCGAACTCAGGCCCTAGCACTAACAATATTGCTATTGGTTGCTCAAGTGCCACAAATAATGGCGGTGCAACTATTGCGGATCGTGGTAATCCTTATTATACGTCTCTCACTGCCAACTCCAATACTGTTCCAGCAGCAGATCGAAATACCTTTACACCACTTAATGCCTCTACTGGTTCTGTAGCGATTGGCACAGGGTCAACAACGGCATCAATCTTAAGTCTCGCAGTAGGTCAATATGCAAAGACAGAAAGCGTTGCTGGTATAGCCATCGGTACAGCAGCTTTATCAAAGGGCAATACAGCACTAGCACTAGGGCGACAGTCTGTTGCTAGCGGTGATTTCTCTCAAGCATTAGGTAACGTATCAGCTGCTATCGGTGTAGGTTCACTTGCTATAGGTCACTCTGCAACAGCCACAGGGTATCGCTCTATCGCTATTGGTGCACCAGATATTACTGGCGCTGGTAGTGTTGGCGGGCAGCCAGGTGCAGCGTATCAAACTGTGGGGCAAACTAAGTCATCTGCTCAGGACTCTATTGCACTCGGTGGCGGCGCACAAGCAACGGCAAATAATGCTTTATCACTTGGTGCTTTTTCAGCTGCAACCGCTGAAAAGTCAGTCGCTATCGGTACAAATGCTCAAGCAACCGCAACCAATGCAGTGGTAATTGGTGATGGTGCAAATACTGCTGTAACAGGCGGTGTTGCTATTGGTCTCAATGCACAGGTAACCGGTGATGATAGTGCGGCGTTAGGGCAAGGTTCAGTTGCAACTGCACAATCTGGAAGCTCATATTTAACGGATGTCGCTCAGAATAATCAAGGAACACTATCTGTTGGTCGTACAGCAACAGGTAACGGTACTGACATTAATACTCCTGGCTCAACAGCTAATAGATCAGCAATTACTCGTCGTATCACTAACCTAGCTGATGGTTCAGCCGCTAGTGATGCTGTCACTGTCGCTCAGTTAACGCAACGAAGCACATTAACTGATAAGCAGGGTACTGATACAGCCGCTGCACTTGGTGGTAACTCTCAGTATAGTTCTGCGACAGGAGCTATCACGGCACCTACTTACTCTGTCGTCAGTAACCCTGCCAATGCAGCGAGTAATGTCACTGGTGTCGGTGGTGCTATTAGCGCCCTAAACTCAGCCGTACAGACGCCACTGACTTTTACTGGAAATACAGGCACAACCACTCGTAAGCTTGGAGAGGCGCTAGCTATTACTGGTAGTGGCAACTTAAGCACTGTATCTTCTGCCACTGGTGTTGCTATTAGCTTAAGTAACACACCAACCTTTACCAGCGTTACTACGGGCAACAGCTTACTGAACAATACAGGTTTGACTATCACTGGTGGTCCAAGTATCACAACTAATGGTATCAATGCTGCTAACAACAATATTACTAACGTTGCTAATGGGAGTATTGCTGCGAACAGTAAAGACGCCATTAATGGTGGTCAAGTGAGTACTCTGGT
Organism: Psychrobacter piscatorii; assembly: GCF_904846415.1. Taxonomy (GTDB): domain Bacteria; phylum Pseudomonadota; class Gammaproteobacteria; order Pseudomonadales; family Moraxellaceae; genus Psychrobacter; species Psychrobacter piscatorii. The sequence goes on from NZ_CAJHAR010000029.1 coordinate 2,074, forward strand.
AAACACTGTTACAGGTCAGCTAAACACAACCAACGCCAACGTAACCGACAATACCAATCGCTCTACAGGCAATATGACAGCGTTAGGTGGTAGTTATGATGCTGCAAATAATGTTTATACACCGCCAAGCTACAGCGTCTTTACTAACCCAAGTGAAACAGGTCCTACTGGTACAGGGAATGGTACAGGTGACACGGTCAACACTGTTGGTGGTGCGATAACCGCAATAAATAGCGCGTTACAAACACCACTGACTTTTGCAGGGGATACAGGCACTAACGTGACTCGTCAGCTAGGTCAGACACTTGCTGTAAAAGGTGGCATTACGACAGCAACTGATTTAACAGATAACAATATTGGCGTTGTGGCTAATGATACCGACAGCTCTTTGACCATCAAACTGGCTAAGAGTCTTACTGGTCTTACCAGTGTGACAACAGGCAATACAACTTTAAATAATTCTGGCGTAACCATTCTTAGCAGTACTGGTGGTGATACAGTCATATTGAACAGTTCTGGTCTCAATAATGGAAATAATAAAATTACTGCTGTAGCTAACGGGGACATTTCTACTAATAGCAAAGACGCTGTAAACGGTGGTCAGATCAACACTCTAGTCAACACGGCGACTACTGCAATTAATAACAACGCCACCAATATCACTGACAACACAAATCGCTCTATAGGCAATATGACAGCGTTAGGTGGTAGTTATGATGCAGCCACAGATACTTATACTCCACCAGAATATATTTTAGACAACAGTACTACTACGGTCAATACTGTCGGTGAGGCTCTTGGCAACCTAGATGGTCGTATTACGACTAACACAGGTGACATTGCTGATCTGACTAATACAGTTGCCCAACAGAGAGTGAAATATGTCAGCGTTAACTCAACTGGCGGCACTAATGAAAATAACGATGGTGCGATTGGTCTAGATGCGATTGCTATTGGTAAAAATGCACAGTCTGATTTAGAGGGAGCAACTGCAGTCGGTAGGGATGCGAATGCTGCCGGATTTAGTACGGTCGCTGTGGGTGATAATAGTACAGCTAATCAAGTCGGAGACGTTGCTATAGGGGTTAATTCTATCGCAACAGGTGGCGGTGCAGATAACATTGGAGCTGTAGCATTAGGTGCAGACTCGCGAGCGTTAGGGAATGGTAATATTGCTATCGGAGACAATTCAAGCTCAACAAGTGGAAATCGTGCAACAGCGTTAGGCTCAAATGCAACAACTACAGGCAGTCGGACCACTGCGCTAGGTTATAATTCAGTTGCAACAGGTACTGCTGCTACAGCTTTAGGAGATGCAGCAAGAGCAGAAGGTCAGTTTACAGTAGCTATCCGCGGACAAGCCTTAGCTGACAGCGCCATTGCGATTGGTGGACAAGCCTTAGCTGAAAATGCCATTGCACTTGGTGGCAGAGTAACAGCATCTGCTGCTAACTCTGTTTCAATCGGGCGAGGTAGCGTAGCAAATGGTAATACATTATCTACAGCTGCGTATCAGCCATTAGATGCAAATGGCAATGCTATCTCTGTTACATTGCCTACTGCTGCCGCTGAAGTAAACATTGGTAGTAGACGTCTAACAGGGCTAGCAGCAGGTGCTACTGATACCGATGCTGTCAATGTCTCACAGCTAAAGGCAGTTAATACTAATGTTACAACTAATACTACCAATCTTAATAATCTGACGACAGGTGTCACAGGTATCGTACGTCAAGATGCTGGAACAGGTGCGATCACTGTAGGTGGTCAGACTGGCGGCACTAGCGTAAGCTTTGCGAATTCAAATGATGATGCTCGTAATATAACAGGTGTTGCTGATGGCGACATCTCAGTGGGATCAACTGACGCTGTAAACGGTGGTCAGATCAACACTCTAGTCAACACGGCGACTACTGCAATTAATAACAACACCACCAATATCACTGACAACACAAATCGCTCTATAGGCAATATGACAGCGTTAGGTGGTAGTTATGATGCAGCCACAGATACTTATACTCCACCAGAATATATTTTAGACAACAGTACTACTACGGTCAATACTGTCGGTGAGGCTCTTGGCAACCTAGATGGTCGTATTACGACTAACACAGGTGACATTGCTGATCTAAATACCAGAGTTGACGGCATAGACTTCCCGATACGGTCGAGCAATGCTCAACCGTTTACAACAACTGCTACAGGTATCGATACGCTTGCAGTCGGCTCTAACGCTACGGCAAGAGGTATTAGATTAACTGCCGTTGGAGAAGGTGCTAACGCAAGTGGAATAAATGCAACAGCAATCGGACAGAATGCTAAAGCAGATGGTATCGCTGTAACAGCAATCGGGCAAGATGCTACTACGGATGGAATAAATGCAACTGCCATTGGGCAAAATGCTAAGGCAAATAGTATAAATACGACGGCTATCGGGCAGGGTGCCAGTGCAAATAGTATAAATGCGACGGCTATCGGTGTAGGTGCTAGCTCAGGCTTTAGTGGGTTAGCGGGTGGTCAAGGTGCCAATGCAAGTATGAGCTCAGTGGCACTTGGCGCTCAGTCTGCCGCAAGTGCAATGGGTAGCGTAGCAATCGGTAACAACTCTTCTGCTACAGTCAATAGCGGTATTGCACTAGGTCAAGATTCGGTAGCAAGTATCGAAGGCGGAGCAATAGGTTTTGTTCCAACAGCGGCACTAACTGCTGATCAAGATGCAATCACCGCGACGGACAGCACTAACTTAGGTGCGGTATCGGTCGGTACAGGTACAGCTGGAGGCAATCGTCAGATCGTCAATGTTGCAGCAGGTACAAATGACAGTGACGCGGTGAACGTCTCACAACTAAAATCCGTTGCGAACATAGCCAATCAAGGCTTCAATATCACTGCTGACAACAGTGATCTGGCTAATAATGAAACTGAAGACAATGTTCAATTGGGTGAAACGATTGATTTCACTAACACTGATAACAACTTAGTTGCAACTGTGTCAGACAATGGCATCAACTATGACTTGGCTGAAAACATCGACCTAGGAGTTAATGGTAGCGTCACGACTGGTAACACCGTGACTAACAATACTGGCGTAACCATTACTGATAGCACTAATACAGCTATTAAAACCACCATCACCACTGCAGGGACTAATGTGACTGATGGCAATGGCAATACTGGTAACTATGGTGCTGCTACCACAGTATTGACTGATGACTCAGGCAATACCAATGCGAGTGCGGCCTTCGGTAATGCGATATTCGACGACTCAGGAAATGCTAATTTAAGTGGTGCCATCGGTAATGCGATATTTGATGATTCAGGTAACGTTAACCTTAGTGGTGCTCAAGGCAATATAATACTGGATGATTCAGACAACGTCACTACTACCTCAGCAACTGGTACTAACGTTACAGACGGTACCAATACTAGTGACTACGGCGCTGATGGCTTCACAGCCACTAATGGCGTCACTAGCACCGTCTTTAATCAAGCAGGCGTTAGCTTCTTAGATGATCAAGGCGCACCGATAGGTCCAAGCATCACAGCCACAGGTATCGATGCAGATGACACGGTTATTACAAGCGTATCAAGCGGACTTGAGGGTGGCACTTTAGCTGCCGCTACCGGCGACACGTTAACCAATGCTGCTAATATCGGCGACTTACAGAATGCTACTACCGACCTAACTGAGCTTGGTCTCAACTTTGTTGGCGACGATGGCACTGTCATTGACCGTGACTTAGGTCAAACCTTAAGCGTTACAGGCAATGCGACTGGTAACTTAACTGATGGCAACATTGGTGTGGTTGCAGATGGCACAGAAGGACTTAGCATCCAACTTGCTGAAAACATCGACCTAGGAGTTAATGGCAGCGTCACAACTGGCAACACCGTGACTAACGACACTGGCGTTAGAATTGATGATGGCAATGGCAACGTGACCGCAGTCACATTAACAGGTACCAACATTACTGACGGTACTAACATCGCAGATTATGGCCTAACAGGTGCAAGCCTGACAGATGGTACCAACACCAACGACAGCACCGCACTTGGTAACACTATTACCAGTGGTACTGATGTGACCACCATCACGGGTACAGGTACCAGTGTGACAGACGGTAATGGCAATACTGGTAATTATGGTGCTGCTACCACAGTATTGACTGATGACTCAGGCAATACCAATGCGAGTGCGGCCTTCGGTAATGCGATATTCGACGACTCAGGAAATGCTAATTTAAGTGGTGCCATCGGTAATGCGATATTTGATGATTCAGGTAACGTTAACCTTAGTGGTGCTCAAGGCAATATAATACTGGATGATTCAGACAACGTCACTACTACCTCAGCAACTGGTACTAACGTTACAGACGGTACCAATACTAGTGACTACGGCGCTGACGGTCTAGTTGCCGCAGATGGTGCTGGTAATAGTACTATCGTTAACCAAACAGGTCTTAGTTTTACTAATACTAATGGTACAACAACTCCAAGTATCACAGCAGCTGGCATTGATGCTGGTATGACTCAAATTACTGGTGTCGAAAGTGCTGGTGATATTACTAATATTGCCAACGCTAATAATGCCACCAACGCAGGAGACGTGAATGCTGCTATCACTGGCGTCACAAATCTAGGCTTAACGTTTGCTGGTGATAGCGGTAACGACGTTCAGCGTAATCTTGGTCAAACTTTAAACATTACAGGTGGTGCAACTGGTAATTTAACTACAGGTAATATCGGCGTAGTTGCTAATGGTGCAGACGGCCTAAGCGTACAACTTGCTGAAGCCATTGACCTAGGAACTACTGGTAGTGTCAGAGTAGGAAACACTAACGTAAACAATGCCGGTATAACTATCTTAAATGGCCCAGTTGATACGGTTATTCTTGGTAGAGCTGGACTTAACAATGGTGGTAATAGAATCACGAATGTAGCTGATGGTGTTGTATCAAACGATGCGGCGACCTTTGGGCAAGTTGAAGCGGTTGATGCAAAAGTAGATACTTTGGGTAGCAACACTGCAACTAACTTAGGTGGCGGCGCTCTTTATGATGATACGACTGGTAGTATTAGTGCACCTACCTACACTCTAGATACAGGAGCTAATACAGGTACTACGGCTGACTTTAATGATGTAGGTAGCGCGCTTAGTAATTTAGATGGTCGTACTACAACTAATACAGGTGCTATCGCCGACATTCAAACGCAAGCAAACCAAGGTTTTAACGTTAGTGCAGCAGGCGGTACAGCTGATAATGTGCAGTTAGGTCAAACTGTTGACTTTACCAATACTGATGGCAACCTTGTGGTTACCAATGATGTCGATAATGGTATCAACTACAATCTAGCAGAAAACATTGACCTAGGCGTTAATGGAAGCATCACAACAGGCAACACCGTTACAAACAACGCAGGCGTCAAAGTTGATGACGGTGAAGGTAACGCAACCACCATCACCACAGGCGGTACCAATGTTGTAGATGCAGCTGGCAACAGCGCTGACTATACGGCTATCGGCTCAACCTTAGATGACGGTAACGGCAACACCAACGTCAGCACAGCCACAGGCAACACCTTAGATGATGGCAATGGCAATGTAACCATTACCTCAGCCACAGGTACCAACGTTACTGACGGTGCTAACACTAGCAACTATGGAGCTAATGGTTTTACCGCGACCGATGCTACTGGCAATAACGGTATCTCAATCAATCAAGGTGGAATCAGCTTTATTAATGGCGCAGGTGCACCGACTGGTCCAAGCGTTACTGCAGCTGGTTTCAATGCTGGTGGAACAGTTATCACCAATGTTGGAGACGGTGTAGCAGCAACAGATGCTGCAAACAAAGGCCAAGTTGATGCAGTGTCTGATGGCTTAGCAGATTTAACAGCAGGTGCAGTTCAGTACGATAAGAACCAAGACAACACTGTTAATAAAGGTAGTATTACCTTAGGTGGCACTGGAGGCACAACGATAACGAATGTTAAAGCTGGTAATGTCAGTGCTGGTAGTACAGACGCCATCAATGGTAGTCAGTTACATAATCTAGGAAGTGATGTTGCGAGTATTATTGGTGGCAATGCGACGCTCGATGCTGACGGTAACCTAACAGCTAGCAACATTGGTGGAACTGGCAAAGGCAATCTTAATGATGCGATTGCTGCTGTGAACCAAGGTAATGCTCAGGCTAACGAAAATATTCAAGCTAACACTGATAGACTGGATGCTGGACTGAGCTTCAGTGCCGATAATGGTGACAATATCAGTAAGTCAATAGGCGATGGCGTGATTCAGCTGGAAGGTGGTGATAATATCACAACAACCACAACTGCTAGCGGTATCAAGTTTGACTTGAGCGGTAATATTAACGTGGACAGTGTGACTGCTGATAGTGTGACCACTGGTAATACGACGCTTAACAGCAATGGCGTGACTATAACAAATGGTCCAAGCATGACCTCTGCAGGAATTAATGCAGGCGGTAAAACAATCACTGGTGTCGCTGATGGTATCGAAGCTACTGATGCTGTCAACTTTGGTCAGTTGAGTGCTCTAGATAGCAAACTGAGCAATAGCGTGAATGAGTTGGGCTATAAGATCAATGAAGTAGAAGATGATGCTAACGCTGGTATCTCTGCTGCTATGGCAATGTCTTCACTGCCACAAGCTTATATCCCTGGTAAATCAATGATTGGTGGTGGTGTCGCGACATACAATGGTGAGAGTGCAGTTGCTGTTGGTGTCTCTAAAGTATCTGATAATGGTCGTTGGGTATTTAAGGTAAATGGTACAGCAGATACCCAAGGGAATGCTGGTGGTGCAGTTGGTGCAGGCTTCCATTTCTAACATAGCCCTATTGTCTCATGATAGCACCTATCTAAAATAAACAGGTGCTATCAAATTACTCATAAAATACATTAAGGGATGGATAATGAAAAAATCTTTTTATCGTCATGGCTTATTAGCAACAGCTGCTTTACTATTCACAGTGACTGGTTGTACTCAAAAAAATATAATGCCGACTTGGCATTTAACGCCTGGCGCTCAGCACGGATCTGTTGATGCTAACAATTTAGTATTTCCTAATCCAGAGAAAGCATGGCAAAAAGGGGGAACTATTGCCACTCCTGATGATATTGCCAAGATTCAAGTAGGGACTACTAAAGATGATATTTACAAATTAATAGGTACCCCTCACTTCAGTGAAGGGTTCAATGCCCGTGAATGGGACTATATCCTCAAATTTTACGATGCTGATAATAATGTAGAAACTTGCCAATACAAAATCATCTTTGATGATAGTTATGAAGGTCGTATGCGCGACGATGAATTTTTTGCCACTGAGTTCTATTGGCAGCCAGCCTCTTGTGCTAAATATTCACAGTTCTAGCACTCGGTTTAATTCTCATAAGTAACAAAAAAAGCAAGGCATTTAGTGCCTTGCTTTTTTTTCAGAATAAAGTCCGATAAGATATATATCATACTGAGCTTTACCAGATACCGTATTGTTCTTCTTTTGACTTATAACCGCTCATATACAGAAAAGCCTAAATAACATCAATGATAGAACATACGATAAACTAAATGGTTTATTCTATAGCAATGAAAATTTGGGCGTCTCGAGTTTTTTAAACTTCATATCTCTTGTTATTTGCGACAAAAATTATCTAATGAGTTATACAAAAAAGGTTATAAGCAATGATCAATACCAAAATATATAAAGCCATCTATACCTTAGCCGAAGAATTGCTAGAGGCCGATCGCAGAGGCGATCAAGCAAGATTTGACGCGCTTTATGCAGAACTAAAAGCCATTTGTACCGACAACGAAAATACCGATAAAGATCATCCAGAACAGTGGGAGACACTTGCTGATTTCACAGAGGATTTGGACGAAGCATTGGTTATTTATGATAAAGCATTAGTCAAAGCTACGGCGATCAATTCAAAAGATCATATGTCATCAATTGCTTTTTCTATGGCGGTTCTACAGCTTGAGACAGGTGAGACTGAAGCTGCTATCCAAAATCTACAAAATGCCAAAGTCACAGCCAATAAAATTGAAGACAAAGAGTTTAAGGTTGAGATAGATGAGCTACTCACAAAACTGCTAGCTGAGTAACCTCAACTAAACAGGAATAAATCTAATATGCAAGACATACCTGTGGTGATCGTCGGCGGCGGGCTAAGTGGACTATACGCCGCCTTTTTATTAGAGCAAAAGGGCATAGCGTATAGACTGCTAGAGGCGCGTAATACCTTTGGTGGTCGCATTGCAGTTGCTAAATATTCAGATGCACACACTGTTGATAACAGTACTGATATCGATCAAGCAGAATCAAGCACGGCGTTCGACTTGGGACCATCTTGGTTTTGGCCGGATTATCAAACGCAGTTAAGTAGTCTGATTGAGTCGTTGAATTTATCACGTTTTTCGCAGTTCGAAGAAGGCAATATGATGGTTGAGCGCGCTGCCAACCAGCCACCTGTGCGTATGCAAGGTTATAAAAGCGCACCACCTTCTATGCGGCTAGTCGGTGGTATGGCTGCTTTGATTGAGGCGCTATACGCTCGTTTAGATGCTAGGTGTATCATAACCAATCAAACGGTACGGCAATTGAGTAAGACGGATGGACATATTGAAGTACAGAGCGAAGATACTTTCGGACATGTCACCAGACGTGTAACTACGTTTCGAGCGCAGCATGTGTTACTTGCGCTACCACCTCGGTTGGTAGAAGGTCGTATAACATTTCAGCCAGCATTACCGCAAAATCTGAGTACACAGTGGCAAGAGACAGCCACTTGGATGGCACCCCATGCCAAATATGTGGCGGTCTATGAGTCACCATTTTGGCGATATAACGGTCTCTCAGGCGCAGCGCGCAGTGCGGTAGGGCCACTCACCGAGATACATGATGCTTCTACGCTAGAAGGCAATGGCGCGTTGTTTGGCTTCTTTGGCGTTCCCGCGCAAGTGCGCCAAAGTGTCTCTGATGATGTGTTAAAAGAACACTGCCGTGCGCAGTTGGTGCGGCTATTTGGGAAACAGGCGGATACGCCAATTGCTGAGTATCTCAAAGACTGGGCGCAAGACCCATTGACGGCGATGCCAGCAGATGTCAGCGGCGATGGTCAGCATGCAGTAGCGCCACCATCTAAGCCACAAACAGGCGTATGGCAAGATTGTTTAACAGGCTGTGGTAGTGAATGGTCAGCGCAATTCCCTGGTTATATTGCGGGCGCTATTGATGCGGCAGCAACGGCGGTACAAAGCTTGCCTGCGACAGTGTTATCTCGATAGTGTTGTCTCGATGATAAACACTGCAAAAAGTTATCCAGCTAGATAAAACATCGTCATCCAATAGGATAGCTGATGAATAACTCGCTCAAAAAAAACACTCGCAAGGCTACTTGGCTTGTGCCTTTTGCTTGCTTATTAGCAGGCGGCGCGCTCACTGGTATTTCGACCAATCTAGCAAAATACGCTGGTGACATTGGGCTGACACCACTAGCGTTTTTGTTTTGGTCGATCACTGGTGCTGCTATTATTCTCTTGATAGTCTCTTTGCTTAGGAAAGAAGTCCTTCCTTTTAGCGCCCGTAGTATTGAATATTATTTCGTTGCTGCCTTTGTCAGTGTGGCTGCTGCTAACTTACTGTTATTTTCTGCTATTCCTCATGTTGGGGCAGGGTTTGTTGCCCTTATTATATCTTTACCCCCACTGCTAACGTATCTTGGCGCACTAATGCTGCGTATGGAGCGTTTTTATCTCATTCGTGCGCTTGGCGTAGTGGCGGCGCTTTTTGGCGCAGGGGTGTTGGCTATTCATAAGCTTTCTGCGCCAGAGTCTAGTGTCTTTTGGATTTTAGTCGCGCTGTGCGGGCCAGTGCTACTCGCCATTGGTAATATCTATCGGACATTACGCTGGCCTGACAATGCTTCATCTAGTGCGCTTGCACCTGGCATGCTGGTTGCGGCGGCGCTGCTGTTAGGTTTATTTAGTGCGCTCTCTAATTTTTCTGTCGCGATATCTTTGGGTGCTTGGTTGCCGCTAGGGTTGATAGCTGTACAAGCATGGGTGTTTGCGGGTCAGTTCTTATTATTATTTCTTTTGCAAAAAACAGGCGGCCCTGTTTTGCTCAGTTTATTAGGTGCAGTGGGAGCAGTCGTTGGTGTGCCTATTGCGATTTTTTTACAAGGAGAGCGTCCGCCTGAAGGCTTGTTTTTGGGAGCGATGTTAATAGCCATTGGTGTGGTGTTGGTTACATGGGGCGGTGTAAAGATGACGACGGTAACGATAAAGGATGAGTGAAAGTCAGCTTAGCAAGCAACACAATCAGTCAGTGTGCTATATCCTTGCAAGTATTTGATATTCTTTTTTAATCCTGATTATGTTCTATATTGATTCAATAATTAGTTACGATTATTTCAAATCAGTTTTTGTGAATACCATAAAAAAGGAGTATAAGTATCGTGGTTATCGTTGTCATGGACTCAGGCTATGAATGCAGCCGCACGCTATCAATTATTAAATAATTTTACGATTCTTATTAGTGTTATCGGAGTAGTTGTTGCCCTGTTAGATAGTGGCTTTACGCTACCGACATGGATACAACAAGTTTTTCATATTTTTTATTTGGTCATTATCTTGCTGAGCTTTGTGGTGACGGTTGGCCGTTATATTTACACAAAAAAACCGCTAACGCTTAATAAAGTCGCCGTGTTTGACGCCTTTACCAGTACAGCGATTGTCATTTTATTGATGGCGCATTTCACTGACTTGGTGCGTTCTGGATTGGACGCCGCCGTTGATGGTTTTGTCGCGATAAAAATCGCCGTGTTTGTCACCTTTATCCGTGAACTCTCTGATCATAATTTTAATCTCAATCGTACCTTTCTAAATCCTGCACAGTTTTTTATCTTAAGCTTCTTAGCCGTTGTGCTGGTTGGTGCTTTGCTCCTGATGATGCCCAATGCGACAACGCAGCCGCTGTCCTTTATTGATGCACTCTTTACCGCGACCAGTGCCGTTTGTGTGACTGGGCTTATTGTGGTGGATACGGCAACCTATTTTACGACGTTTGGCCAAGTCATTATCATGGGACTGATACAAATCGGCGGCCTAGGTATTTTGACGTTCGTGACGTATTTTAGTTACTTCTTTAAGGGCGGTGTCAGCTATGAGACGCAAGCGAGCATTAGCGAGATGTCTTATATGCGCGGCATGGGTAATGTGGTGTCGACGCTTAAGTCTATTTTATATGTGACATTTGCCGTTGAGGCAGTGGCGGCGGCACTCATTTATATCAGCATTTATGATATGCCTGATATGGACTGGTCTGAGCAATTGTTTTTTTCGGTCTTTCATGCGATATCCGCTTTTTGTAATGCTGGGTTTTCTACCTTTAGTGCTGGCATGTATGACGATTCGATACGCTTTAATTATCCATTGCAGCTTATCATTGCGATGACTTTTATCTTTGGTGGTATGGGCTTCACCATTGTGGTCAATGTGCTGCGATATTTGCGTCATCGCGCTGAGCGACTGATATATCGCAATGACCGGCACTATATTTATCAGCCTTGGTTGCTGAATATCAATAGCCGTATTACCTTGATTACGACTGGGGCGTTATTGTTGACTGGTCTGATTGGGGTGATGGTATTTGAATACAACAATGTACTCGCTGACCACACCAGCTTTTTTGGTAAGCTTATCACAGGGTTTTTTACGGCTGCCACGCCGCGAACCGCAGGATTCAATGTCATTGATATGGGTGAGCTGACTTTTCCAACAGTCATGCTAACGATATTTTTGATGTGGATTGGGGCGTCGCCCAACTCGACGGGTGGTGGTATAAAGACCAGTACCTTTGCGATTGCGCTATTAAATACATTGAGTCTAGCCCGTGGGCAAACGAAGATAGAAGTCTTCAAGCGTCAGATTGCGGAGATTTCAGTCCGCCGCGCGTTCTCTATTATGTGGTTGTCATTATTGGTCATCGGTACGGGTGTGACGCTGATTAGTTATGATCAGCCAGAGCTTGATTTGATCAAAGTGGTGTTTGAATGCTTCTCAGCTTATAGCACGGTGGGCTTAAGTTTAAACCTGACAGCAGACTTATCAGATTTTAGCAAAGTGGTGGTTTCGGTCATCATGTTTGTTGGACGGGTCAGTATGCTGACGATATTTATTGCGCTACTCAAAAACATGCGCCAACGCAATTATCGCTATCCGACTGAGGAAATCACGATTAACTAAATCGTCGTAAACAGACGGTTTTATGCTTAAAAACGAGTGAAGATATATCAAAAGATACTGAAAAAGGTCATTAAGGTTATGAAATACATCATCGTAGGGTTGGGGAATTTTGGTGCGTCACTGGGAGCAGCATTGACCCGCCAAGGTCACGAAGTGATTGCCATTGATAACAGCATGCAACGGGTAGAAGCCTATAAGGAGGTCATCTCTCATACGCTCTGTATGGATGCCACGGATGAGTACACCGTGAGCGGATTACCGATTGTCGATACCGATACTGTTATTGTGGCTATAGGGGAGGATCAAGGCGCCAACGTGATGGCAACGGCGTTGTTCAAGACGCTAAAAGCAAAACGTTTGATCAGCCGTAGCATTAATCCGCTGCACAAAAAAGTCCTGCAAGCCATCGGTGTCGATGACATTATTTATCCTGAAAAAGAAGCGGCCAATCGCTGGGCCAAACGACTGTCACTAAGCCATTTTGTCGATTCGTTTGAGCTAAGTGATAACTTCAGTATGGTGGAAATTAAGATTCCAAATGTGTTGATCGGTAAGACGGTTGAGGAGTTGCGGTTGGAGCAAAAATTCAATATCCGATTGCTTAGTACCTTGCGCTATGAGTATTATGAAGACAGCTTTGGTCGTACCCAGACCAAACCTAGCGTGCAAGGTCTGGCCACGCCTGATCAAATATTGCAAGACCGTGATGTATTGGTCATTTATGGCGCAAACAAACACATCAACCAATTCTTACGTAGTGTGGGTGTGAAAATCAAATAACGGCTTGCAATCGCAGTGACATGAGAAGAGACAGGGGAAGTTTATGAATAAGCGCAGTATATCCGTTCTATTGGTCACTGTTATGGTGTTGCTGTCAGGCTGTGATCCGTCCGCGCAAGATCCGAACGTTCTTCTGTCCGAGCGCCAACAAGATCCGATTGAAGCGTTAGAGGTGACCTCCGATGTGGATCGCAGTCAGTTCAGTTATAAAGAAACCTTTTATGTACCTATTTATTCTGATATTTATACCGATAGAGACAATCGCAAAGTGCTACTGTCAGCGACGCTGAGTGTGCGCAATACCACGCTAAAAAAATCACTGTATATTAATAAAATTGATTATTACGATACCGATGGTGCACTGGTAAAATCGTATCTAAGCAAGCCCATTGAGCTACCAGCAATGGCTACGCTCAACTATATTGTCGAAAAAGAAGAAGATAAAGGCGGGTCGGGTGCCAACTTCATCATCGAGGTCGAAGGTGTGGACGAAACCGTCAGACCGGTTATCGAAGCGGTCATGATTGGTAATTTTAGTAATAAAGGATTTGCCTTTAGTACGGAAGGTACGCCAGTAATACATTAAAGGAATGTATTCAGTGAAGTAATAAGGAAAGTTCAATTCAAGGAAGAATTATGTCTGCAACCAAAGAAGAAATCAGCGCCTTTATGGCGTTAGAATTTCCACAAACCAAATGTATCGTCGAAGCAGTCAGTGAAAATGGCGCGACCTTATCACACGATATTGGCATAGATGAGCTACGTCCCGGTGGCACCGTGTCAGGACCTGTCATGATGGCCGTCGCTGACGTCGCCATCTATGTTGCGATACTTGGGAAAATCGGTATCGTGCCATTGACAGTGACGACGAGTCTGACTATCAATTTTTTGCGTAAACCATCAGCGGATGCACGTATTATTGCTGAATGTACCTTACTCAAAGTAGGGCGAGCCTTGATAGTGGGCGAGGTGTCTCTGTATTCAGAAGGTTCAGATGAGGTCGTGGCACACGTAGTCGGTACCTATTCTGTACCGCCCAAGCGTATCTAAAATGCTATGTAAGCGTTTGGATATCTTATAAAATAGCGAGTGCCATTTATTCACTCGGATCTGAACCTGGTGGAAAATCATGGCGTAGCTGCGCAACATTAGCAGTCGTAACCGTGTCAGTGAAGTTGTTCAAATCGCTATGCACGTATTGTGTGACCGCTGCTATTTGCGCATCATTCATCATGCTATGGAACGACGGCATACCTCGCAGACCATTGATTAACACACTAATAATATAGTATTTCGATTGCATCTTACTGTTGTTAGCCAGCGGTGGATAGTAACCAGCGCCGTATGCACCTTCACCTTTGTGCATATGACAACCTGCACAAGAGTCGTTATAGAGTTTCTTACCATTGGTCGTAAAAAACCCCGTTTTGCCTTGTGTGCTGCCTTCAAATTTAGTGAGCCATTTCTGCATGCTAGCATCATCGCTCATTTTTGGTATTGAGCGCACATCGACAATATTGCTGGCGGGTTCAGCCAACTCTGCTTTGGACATATATACGCCGCCCCATGCACCTTGATTGCGACTGGCCTGATTGTCAAAACTATTGTTAAATAGCATGGGCGCTGTCTGCGGGCTAGCGATAGTGGCTGCGTTTTTTGCCTTATACTGACTACAGCCTGACAACGTTGTTAATGCAATTGACCCGCCAACCATGACCGTCATCATTGCTTTGCTCGAGCTGAGCGAGCTAGATGATTTTATCGGGTTTATTGTCACCATGTTCATGATTATTCCTAATGTACCTAGTCTCATTATTATCATCCTTGGTTCAAAGCCAAACTGGTCATCCAAAAGCTTATTAAAAAGACACTGCTACCCAAGTTTCTTGGCCTTTTGATGCAAGCGTTTAGCAGCATCCATACCAGATAATATTGCCCCTTCTTGCCACGCAGGAATGTGCGAACAGTGCTCACCTGCCAGTACGATGCGGTGATCAATCTCGCAGAGTGTCTCGTAATACTGCTCACGACTGGACTCGCTCCAGATACCATAACAGCCAAGCGACCAAGGGATACGGTGCCATGCAACCGAAGTGCCCGAGCGGAACTCTTTGGTATACTGCGGATGAATCTGTTTGCCATAGGCGAGCGCCGCGTTGATACGTTCTTTGGGTGTTAATGAGTTAAATTTGTACGAAGTCTCCCCAAATCCGTAAGCGCCAAGTAATACACCAGCGCCTGTGCTAAACATATCTTGTGACGGATAGGAGATTTGGGTGATCGGCAGATCAGTATAGGTGATACCGCCATAAATCCATTCATCCTCTTCCCAGAACCGCCGTTTGAATTCTAAACCCACTTTATACGAGCTGTCATAAGGGACGGCTGCCATCGCTTTTTTCATCGGATCGGAGACGTTGATATCAATTTGAGTCAATATGGATAAAGGAATCGTACAAATGCACCAATCCGCGCGCACCGTTTTGGTAGCACCGTCAGGGCTGTTGCTATCGACATAATCAACGCTAACGCCTGTCTCGTCTTGATTGATTTTGGTGACTTTGGCATTGAATGTGATCATATCTCGGCACTCGCGCGTGAACGCATCACCGATTTTTCCCATACCGCCGACAGGCTGAAACATCGTTGGTTGATGCACATGGACGGTATAGTTGCTATAAATGTCCGACCACATGCCTGAGTCCAATAATTTATCCATCGGTATGGGCGTTGATGGTTTGGCATCTGGCATCAATCCACCACCCGGATACACACTATAGCCGCGATGCTTGCCAGTTTCATGGCTTTTGACATAGCGATAGTTATTATCAAGGACGCCCCAGCCCTTTAGACCTTCGAGTAGTTTCTCTTTGTCCTCTTTATTAACCGTACTATCGAGACTGCCTTTATTTACGGCTTTGGACAATAACTCTGACACATAACCACGAATATCGCTCTGTACTTCGCCCAAGCGCTGCGGCGCGCCGTTAAAGTGATTGGTACGGTGTAGATAAGCACGATCATTGGTTTGGATAAAGGGTTGCAATGCGACGCCAAACTTTTTGCAGTAATGAAAGACCGCGTAATGATGGATGGGCAATCGCCATGGACCGCCATTAAAGTAATTGCCTTGTTTAAAGTCGCAAGTGACCTCAGCGCCGCCCAGCTCTGTATATTTGTCACCGCTATTGAGTGTCCAGCTACGTCCGCCGCCACGATTTTGGTACTCAAGCACGGTCACTTTGTAGCCTGCTTTGCGTAGCTCATAGGCCGCAGTTAGCCCGCCCAATCCTGCACCCAAAATCACAATGCTGGCACCAGCTGGTGCACCTTTCAGACTCATTTCTTCTTTAAAGCTCGACTCGGAGGCAAACCCCAACGTGGTCATCGCTTGATACATTGCGGTCGCGCCTGCGGTCTTGCCTATCATTGAGAGCAGTTGCCGACGCGTAGGGGATTGAAGCAGGTCATTCATAGGATTATCCTTATCGTGCGGGTCTCTGCCATATGATAAAAGGCGAAGATTAGAGCGCATTTTTATAGTTAGTTTTAATGCCAATTCTTAGGGTTAGCTTTTTTCTTTTATCACACGCGTGACATCAGCCGCGCTGACATCGCTGCTTGGTAGACCACCAAATGTGACTCGTACATAGTTAGTGATACTAGCGATTTGTGCAGGGCTTAAATCTTTTGAGAAGCCTGGCATTTTTGGTGCCGTGTTAAATGCACCTTTCGCGCCAAAGGCAATCACGCCAACGAGCGCATCAGGTTTTACGCGGCGAATACTACTGAGGCCAACGATGGATGCATAGCGTGCATCGGGCTGAGCGTAACCATCGACGCCATGACAGCTGGCGCAATTCGCTAAATATAAGTCTTTTGGCGAGTTGCTATTCAGACCACTATTGTTGACACTGCTGACAGTATTCGTTTTGGCCTGCGCCAGATAGTCTTTTTGCTCCAGTAAATTATAAGTAATGGAGTTGTTGACTGGCTGCGGCAGGCGATAGACATTGACCGGTATCAAATAGTCATCGGTCTTAATGGCTGGGACGACTTTTAGATAAGATGCCATCGCGATCAGGTCTTCGTCGGTGAGATAGCGCGTACTATGTGCCACGGCTTCCGCCATCGGTCCGCCCGCATAAGCGCGCTTATCAAGCGTTCCTGTACGCAGGTAAGTCACGATGTCCATTTCGCTCCAAAGGCCGATACCTGTGTCGTTGTCAGGGGTGATATTTGGGGCAAACCATTTGCCGAGTGGCGCCCCAGATAGATAACGGTCTTTATCAAGGCCTTGGGTTAAGTTACGCGGGGTATGGCAGGTGCCACAATGCTCTAAGTTATTGACCAGATATTCACCGCGTTGCTGGGTTTGCGTAAGTCCTGAGCGGTTTTCGGTAGAAGGCACATTGATGACATTCCATGCCAGCATTAAGCTACGGATATTCAACGGGAAAGGGAGGTGTGTGGTTTTTTCAGGAGGTTTGTCTACGATAGGAACGGTCTGGAAATAAGCAAATAATGCACTGATATCGTCATCTGTCATGCCATGATAGGACGGGTAAGGCATCGCAGGATAGATCTGATGACCGGGTGCACGACCTTTGCGCAAGGCTTTTTTAAAATCGGCCTCAGTATAATTGCCAATACCATAGCGCGTCGATGGTGTGATATTGGTCGAGTAGATATTGCCAATCGGCGTCTCAATCGGTACGCCGCCACTATAGTCTTCACGGTGACAGGCCATACAATCAGCGGTACGCGCTACGTAAGCCCCGCGGTTGGCAAGCGCACTATTGGCTGGGCTGACATTTGGTAGGGTTATTCGACTGGGCAAAGTATCTATTGGCAGGCTGACAGTTTCTGCCATCACGACGGTAGACACTAAGCTAAATCCCAGTCCCAATGCTACTGCCAATGAAAACGACAATGTTGGCATGACGGCAGAAAGTGGCTTCATAATGTCCTTATAATACTGATAAATCATCCTTAATCCCTCATCCTAATATGCCTGCAATTCGCCAGTCGTGTCTACCAAAATAAAGCAACGTGATAACTATCTATATTGAAAAAGCAATGTCGTAAAGTTAACACTGATTGCTATTGTCTGGCGGCTTCGACTTTTATATTTAAGTTAAGATTTTTGGTCAGTCCAAACCAGACAAATTTGTTTATATTCCATTTTGTGCGATCAATTGTCGCAGTGAAGTCGCCACCGCAAACATCCTTTTTAAGACTGGGGCTCAAATAACAATCAAAATTCTTGGCTTTCAGGCTAATAGGATGTGTCTCACCATGTAGTGTCAGCTTGCCATCTACTCTTGTTACCTGCGGGCTTTTTTTGTCTTGATCAAAATACCACTTCGTCGACTTAAATTGCGCCGAGGGAAATTTTTTTGCATCAAAAAAATCCGGCCCCGTTAGACTGCTGTTAAAAGAGGAGTTGCCTGTATTTAAGGACTCTATCGGTATGATTAATGAGATGTCGCCTGTTTGTAGACTTGGGTCGTATTGCAGTTGACCTTTGATGTCATAAAAGCCACCAGTAGTGGCAGAGGTTTTGAAGCGTTCAATGGCAAATCGTATGTGCGTATTGGTAGGATTGATGGAGTAACTGGCGGCATGACTGTCACCGATAGTGCTGACAAGCAGTAATGGAATAAGCAGCAAGGCGTAGATGTGCGGGATTTTTTGCCCAATGCATAAGAGGTGCCTGGCTACATTCCTTTGTAGGCTATCGATATGTAAAGCGTTTTATTAACGAGCACCATCCATGGTTTTGCTCAATACTAAGCCAGTTCTCATTCATTATTTATACATTGTTTTTCAAATGGTTAGTAGTGCTATTTTGGTAAATATATAAGCGCTGGTTTCAGTTATATCTCAACATTCATATCTCAATATTGATTCTAGATATTGGGTGCCTCAGTGTTAGACAGCTTCATGTCAGCACGGTTTTTATGATTGTCGGTATTTTTAGTTGTATTTGCTATTGAGTGTTTAAAGAAAAGGGTGGCAAGCGTACATGCTATTGTCAGTGATAGCAGCATCGAGACCAAAGTATGACTAAAGAAATGATCGCCAAACAGCATTTTATACAGCCCCATTGTCCATCCCAAGACCGTGACTGTTGTAAATATTTGATAGCGATATTTTTTTAACGTCGGCAAAAAAGCCAATCCATATAAGGAAAACCCTGCACTGGCGTGAGCCGCTGGGAAGCATCTGGCGGGCGTAGCTGCTACGATGTTTTGCCACAGGTTAAGATAGGGCAGATCACCGTTAAAAATGACCAAGTCATTTGGGCAGCTCACATGGGTGACACCTTTGAGCGTGGCAATGCTAGCCGGTACAATCGCTATTATAATCAGTAGATAGCCGATCTCTCGAATTGGTAACGGAAGCAGAAATTTATCGAATTTACGGCGATGCTGCGAGGCGGCGTCAGGCGAAGGCTGTCGATACTTTATGATTAACACTGCTATGAGGTAGACCGCCAGTAGAATTAATAGGGCTTTGGGCAAATCATAAAAGATAAACGCATAAGGCTGCGCGCCCTTTTCTAGTAGCCAGTGTCCATTGCTATAAAAAAGCTCACTGATGCGTATGTCCAACTGGCTATGCTCAAAAACCAAGGTGGCAATGATGGTCACGCACAGTAATTTTAGCCAGCCCCAAGCCATTGAGTGGTTTTCTAAAGTCATGGATACACCTGATAACGTATATTAAGTGGTGATAGATTCCAGCATGCTGCTATAAAAAGACAGACAGCGCCATTAACCATAAGACCGTTAAAAGAAATAACGACAAAAATTGCGCAGCGGAGCCGACATCTTTTGCTATCTTTGCGAGTGGATGCTTGGCGGTTGAGGTATGGTCGACGCAAGCTTCGATACCGGTATTGATCAGCTCAACAATCAAAGATAAAAAAGACGCGATGACTAGCATCATCTTTACACTCATTGCAAAAGGCATAAAAGCGATAGCCACAAACAAGGCAAAGTTGAGCCACACGACTTGTCTAAAAGCCGCCTCAAATTTATAAGCTGCCTTAAAGCCGTCCATTGAATAGCCAGCAGCTTTTATAATTCGGTAAAAGCCCGTTTTACCTTTGGCGCTCTCTGCAAAGCTATCAGGTGTGAGCGCACTGTGATGCGCTGCCTGCTCGATAGGGCCGTGACTGGCTGTCTTGTCTTCAAGATTAATAGGAGTAATTTTATTCATATAGAATTCTTAATGGTCTATTAATATCAAGGTACGCGCTCGGCTTTGCATGACCAAACAAACAGTCAGGCAAAGTCGATATCGCTTGAGTATAAGACGAGAGAGATTAAGAAAGTGTTAAGAGACTATAAAGAGGCTGGGATACGTGGTAATGAACATTAAATATGGAAGAGGGTGTTTTTTAGATGAGATTTTTTGGCGCTATTACATGTGCTACTTGTAATAAATACTAAAAGTGCTGCCGCCTGAATGATTGGCTTGATGGGTCAGCTGCCAGCCCATATGAGACATGATGCGTTGTACGATACTCAGCCCCAAACCTGAGCCTTCAACCTTGTGATTGATATCATGCTCCGATGACAAGGCTGTGCCTGTACCCTCGTCTTTATAGTCATGAGTCAATCGCTCAAACCGTTCATATAATAAAGGCATCATCACCTCAGGAATACCCAGACCCGTATCAGTAACCGTGATTTTTTCGTCATCGATAGTGATGGTCACTTCGCCATCGTCGGTATACTGAAACGCATTTTTTATCAAATTGCCCAATGCCATTTTTAATAGCTCAGGGCGCACATAGGCACTGTATTCTTGCTCAGCGACTACCTGACACGTGACCGTTTTATAGCGCAGCAAATAGGTCAGTCGCTCCACTTCGGCTAAGGCAATGCCATTAATGGATGTTTGCGGTGCATCTAGTTTTTCAGGGGCGCGCGAGAGCAAGAGCAGGGCAGTGATAATCTCGGAGGTCTCACGGGCTGTATTACTGATACGATTGGTAAACTCGTTCAGATAGCTGTCTGCTGCTAACTGTGATGCCAATACCTCAGAAGCACCCATGATGATGGTTAAGGGCGTGCGCAGCTCATGGCTGACATCACTGGTGAACAGTTGCTCGCGCTTGAGATACTGCTCTAGCTTATGATTTTTTTCATCGATAGCTCGCGCCAACACCCCAACCTCAGATGGCATGTGCATCAATTCTGTGAGGTTTTTATGATCCGTTTCGACCGCTTGTTTTAGATCCAATAGCGGCTTGATGATTTGTTTGGAGGACAAATGAGAGAATATAGCGGCAATAAGCAAACTCAAAATGACCGCCACTCTTAGCGTATCTGCAAATATATCTTCTAAGTTTTCAAAGATTTCTAAAACAGGGTAGTGACTCATCACCATCTCAACCCCTTCCAAGTACGTCAAAATGTAAGTCTGATTGCCTTGTTGATAGGCGAAAAAATGAAGGTTGCCGTGGGCTTTGCCAGACTCACCGTCTATAGTGACAGACTTCTCTTGCACCGTTGCCGTTGCTGTGGTTTGCAGATTAGTAGGGGCACTGTCGTAGCGATAGATCTTGATGCCTGGATCGGCAGTATAAATAGAGCGATCGCCATACTTTTCTTGACTGAGATCAAGCTGCTGCAACAGCCGACCCTTGACCAATTCCTGTTCTATTCTACTTTCCGCGTATAGAAAAATACTGACAAAAGCCCCGCATAGCAACAGCGCGAATATAAAGTAGGATAATCGAAACTTATTGGCTATCGAGTCTATATTGAACATAGTAAAGAGGTACTTAATCGAAGGAGGCAATTGATATAGTGAGCGATGGTAGACCGTATGAGGTGCTGCTCTCTCAGCTATACTACCGCGTTTTCTGATTTATTGGGATCGATGATTTGGTAACCAACACCAGGCACTGTCACTATCATGGTTTTGTCAAAAGGCTTGTCGACCTGCGCCCGCACGCTATGCATATGAGTACGTAGCGCATCACTGCTCGGTATATCCAGACCCCAAACCTTTTCTTCAAGTTCTGTCTTGCTGACGACGCGAGGTGCTGCACTCATTAGGATATGTAATATCTTAAATCCAGTTGGGGTGAGCTTAATCGATTTGCCTTCGCGCATAATAGTATGTTCACTATTGTTCAACGATAGCGCGCCCACAGCGATACTGTGTACAAAATGATCGTCCTCATGACGACGTATGAGTGCTTTGATACGGCACTCTAGCTCAATCAATGAAAATGGCTTGACCAAATAATCATCAGCACCGCTATCAAATCCTGCCACTTTATCCAAAATCGTATCGCGAGCAGTGAGCATGAGGACAGGCGTTTTGTCATGCAATTCTTCTCTGAGTTTCTTACACAGCTTGGTGCCATCCATACCTGGTAGCATGACATCGAGCAATATCACGTCATAATGATTGCTTGCGGCGAGCGTTAGCCCACTGTAGCCATTATGTGCGTTGTCCAGCTCAAAGCCTTTGGGCTCAAAAAAAGCATAAATATTGGCCACGATATCGGGGTTGTCTTCAATAACGAGTATCTTATACATGATGTTGACCTAAAAAATAGTGGCTACCTAAAAGATGGAGCAATATAGAAACGGATTTAGTTATTCACTTTAAAAAAGGTTGGCGCCCCTTTGACCGCATCAGTCGTGATGCCAAAAAAGCTAAGCAACGTCGGCGTAATAAAATCGTGTGATACGGGCTGACTGCTCATACTAGAGAGACTATCCGCATCGATGTGATTGCTGTCCGGTGACCAAATGACCGCAGGCACATGTTTTTGAGTATCTGGTGCAAACTTATAGGGTAGACCATGCAAGTAAATATTGTTTTCACCCAAACTCTCGCCATGATCGCTCATATATACCATGACTACATCATAATCTTGTTCGTAAGTCTTTAGGGTATCGATCACGTTATCCAAAAAGTAGTCGGTGTACAGAATCGCATTATCATAGCCATTGATCACAGACTGGGTATCACATTTAGAGAGCTCATTGGTCATACAGACGGGTTTATACGTTTCAAATTCTTTAGGGTAGCGCTGGTAATAAGCGGGGCCATGATTGCCCATTTGGTGTAACAAAATAAGCGTGTCTTTGGGCGTATCTTTCGGTGAGCTGCCTGACTTAACCAGTTTATCAAAACCATCAAGCATGCCAATATCTCGGCATTCAACATCGCAGTTCGGATTGGTATCAGCCGTTTTGAAGTCCTCAAAAGTGACACGATCAGCCACGCCTTTAGAGCTAGAGTTGTTGTCTCGCCAAACGACATTGACCCCTTGCTTGCTGAGCGTATCGAGTACGTTTTCATTGTACTTGGCAGTATCGATATCATAATTCTCCCGATTGGCATAACTGAACATGCAGGGCACTGAGTAAGCAGTGGAGGTGCCACAAGAGACGGCATCTTTAAAACTATAAAGGTTGGACTGTTTTGAGAGTAGCGGCGTGGTGTTGCGTGTATAGCCATTTAAACCAAAGTGATCGGCTCGAGCCGTTTCGCCAACGACGAACACCATCAGTTTGGGTTTTGTAGTGCTACTAGCAGGGGCGACGCGCTTTGCATCTGTCGCATGTAGCGTGAAAGTATCAGGACGGCGCAGCTCATTGACATAATTTTCGCCAAGTTTAATTGTAGAGTAAATAGGCGTGATTGGGTTGGCATAAGAGCGGACTTGTTTGTGCTGACGAAAGAAGCTGGCGTACTGGTCACCAAAGGGTAAAAGACATGCCGCGATGACTGCGATAGACAATATCAAGGTAGCTGTTTTTTGTAGAATACTGCGTTGCCAAGTAAAGCGTTTTAGACGAATTTTGCTAATGATAAATGCTGGTAACACGCCCATTAGCAGCACCCGAATGACCATGCTAGGGGCAAACAATCCCATTGCCTCTGCTTGATCGGTCTCCAGACTGTTGATCAGCATATTGGTGTCAAATATCGTCCCGTAAGCATCTGTAAAATAACCACAGATGGCGGCAGTGACCAGTAGCGCAATTAATACTGGTTTGGCAATCGGACGATAGCAAAGCAGCTGTAATACCAGCCACATCAGTCCAAACAACAAGCCAGTAATAGACAGTATAAAGCCGACATTTTTGCTAAATGGATAGACATTTAGCACCTGTTCAAAAAAGCCAATATTGGCAGTCGCCACCAAATACAAGGCAACGATGATAATAAGATAATTGAGATTTACCTCATGATCGTAGAGCTTACTCAGATAGCTGTTTTTTTTATTGGCTTTGGGCGTGGCGATTTTGGCGGCTTGAGATATGGACATATAAATACTTCTCAACAGAATGATAGGAAACGTCATTCCTTACCATAACAAGTGTGCTGTTAAGAAGATGTTAAGGTGGCAGTTTTGATGCTAATGCTTATGATAGTTTGCGAGGTGTTGAGTGGTTTATAGAAAATTTTACGGAAAGATTTTATAGCTATTCAAATTATTCAGGATTCATCATTGCCCTTAACTCAGACTGATTCTTTATAGTAATAAAACCATAGTGCATATCTATGAATTCCTGTTTTTGCCAAGACTGAATGATTTTATTGATGGTTTGTCTGGTGGTGCCAAGCATAAAGCCAAGCTCTTCTTGCGACAATCGTAAGTCTATCTTGATATCGCCATTCACTTGCTTACCATAAGTACCGATGAGTCCCATGAGCATGCTCGCCAGTCGCGCCGATGTATTGAGTGAGGTGGCATCATCAATCCAATCAAAGGCTCTACGAATACGCGCACAAGTGATAAGCGCGAGGTGCTTGTATAAAATTGGATACTGTTGCGCCGTCTGGATCACCACCTTTCTAGGGATAGAAATCAACGTAACCTTATTGATTGTCCACGCATCATGGGTACGAGGATGGTCATCTATGATAGATATCTCGCCAAACCATTCGCCACTAGATAGGTGAGCGAGGGTCATGGCATTGCCGCTAGCGCTCACATTGCAGACTCTAATCGTACCCGACACGACAAAGTGCAGCGCCGCATCATCGTTGTCACCAATCGCATGAATCATTTGACTTTTTTGGTATATCTTTAGCACAGCGTTATACGCTAGTAGCGCTTGCACATCGGCTGGCAAGTCAGCAAACCAAGGGTCGTTATTTAAATGATGATTGATATTCATAAGTGTCATGTTTTTGACAGATTTGGGTTTGAAGAATGGTGTAAAGTAATTATTCGGACTATCTACAACTGTAAAGGACTATACAATGCAAACAGCGATGAAAACGACCACACAAACTGATTCAACATCGAGTGTACACCATAATATGAGCGAACAAGAGTGGCAGATGCGAGTAAATCTTGCCGCTTGTTATCGCTTGGTTGCTTCTTATGGTTGGGATGATCTGGTATTTACTCATATCTCAGCACGCGTACCAGGGACGGAAGATGAGTTCTTGATCAATCCTTATGGCATGCTATTTGAAGAGATCACCGCCTCCAGCCTAGTCAAAGTCAATAAAGCGGGCGAAAAAGTCTCGCCATCAGCATTCAATGTCAATCCAGCAGGATTTATCATTCATAGTGCCGTACACGAAGCCCGTGATGATGCGCACTGCGTGATTCATTTGCACACCAGCGATGGCGTAGCAGTCTCGGCGCAAGAGCAAGGCCTATTGCCTATCTCGCAGCAATCATTATTTCCTTTGTCTAACTTGGCGTATCACGATTACGAAGGCGTTGCACTTAACCCCGAAGAAAAAGTCCGCTTGGTCGCTGATTTAGGTGACGCTCACTTTATGATTTTACGCAATCATGGTCTGCTGACTTGTGCTGATACAGTCGCCGATGCGTTTTTGAATATGTATATTTTACAAAACGCCTGCGAGATTCAAATTAAAGCGCAGAGCGGTGGCAGCGCATTGACGCCGATACCAGCACAAATATTGGCTGGTATTCAAGCGGCATCTGAGCAGGTGACCAGAGGGGCGAATGGTGATATCGCATGGCCTGCCTTATTAAGAAAGCTACGCCGTACTGACCCATCGTTTGAGGAGTGATTACATACGGGCAGCTTTGGATGAGTATTACCATAGCAGACGTGATATATATGCATAAGTAAAAGACACTTTGGTGATAACGATGGCTTATCTACCGTTTAGAACCCGCATTCTCTAAAAAAATGAATTCAAAAAACGCAGGGTATCAAAAGATGCGCTGCGTTTTTTTTATACATATCTAAAAATCCCTCTCGTTCAACCTTTCTCATTCTCCGTTTTTACAAGCCCTTTTCAATAATCCAACTTTTATCAACCAGTATCTTCTTTGTCATCATATGTTCACAACTCGGCCGTATTCTTAAGCCCACTATAAATAGTTGCTGCGTATAACTTATCTCTCTATCCATTAAGTGATTCATTGATACTAGTTAGTGCGTATATAGAAGGTGTGTTTATGAGCGTTGCTGGCAGGCTTGGTAGTATCTCTACCCGTATGCTGATTATTTTAGCGTTGGCTTTTTCACTGATTATCCTCATGGTGTACTTGGTCATAGAAACCCAAGGCAAGCCGCGCATTATGG
Source organism: Psychrobacter piscatorii (assembly GCF_904846415.1). Lineage (GTDB taxonomy): Bacteria > Pseudomonadota > Gammaproteobacteria > Pseudomonadales > Moraxellaceae > Psychrobacter > Psychrobacter piscatorii. Next base: position 28,687 of record NZ_CAJHAR010000029.1, read on the forward strand.
AGATGACTTCAGAGACTGTGGTTGAAACAGGCAACGAAGTCATCAATAGCATCATGGTGAGTATCAACCATGTCGATGGGCTGGCAAAGGCGAGCAGCACGATGGCGGGCGGTCTACCTAAAGAGGATGCACTCTACCAAGAAACCTTTGGCAACCTCATGCAACAAATGGATCAAAGAATCGTGGGTGGTGGGGTGTGGTTCGACCCAAATATGTATGCCCAAGGTCAAGAGCGTCAGTCGTTTGTATGGGCGCGCGATGAGTCAGGCAGAATGCAGTCAGTGACGCGCTATGACCAAGTGAGCCAAACGCCCAATGCTTATTATCGAGACTGGTGGTATATCCCAGCGATGTATGCCAATCATGATCACTGCGTCTGGAGTCGGGCATACATCGATCCCACGAGCAATCAGCCAATGATGACTTGTGCTAAAGCGTTATACAACAGTAGCAATCAAGCGTTTGATGGCGTGGTGAGTTTTAACTTATTATTGGACAATCTTGATGCCGCCATGAAGAGATGGCAAGAAAAAATAGGCGGCTATGTCTTTTTAGTTGACTTGGACAATCGATTTTTGACCTTTCCTGATCAGTCGCTTGTCACTCAAACAACAGCCAACAATCCACAAGGCGAGATGATGAACGCCAGTCAATTGGCGGCTATCAATCCTAGCTTTGCCCCAATCGCGGACAGTTTGGGTCGCATTAATGATACGCTGATTGAGGATGCCACTGCCAAAGATAAAGGTCGCTTCACATTAGCGGCTCGTAGTATTTTGAGTACGACCAATCTGGGTAAAATAAGTGAGCAAGAATCTGAGTTGCTCTCAGCGCTATTACTATTAAATATCGATCAAACTTTCAATTTAGTCGACAGTCATCTGGTCGATACCATTGCGGTACCCAATGATTTTGTCTTACAGCAGCCAGCCACCGCCTTCGTCTTTCGCATGCCATTTACTTATTGGAAAATGGTGATTGTAAAGCCCAATAGTGACTTGCTCAGCGTTGCAAATGCTCTATCGAACCAGCTGATTCAAGCCATGCTGCTCGGTTTTATCCCTATTTTATTATTAACGGCATGGGTGTTCCGCAAGTACTTTACTCGTCCATTACAACGTATGTCGCTTTTGGTGTCTGAGATGGGTGCTTTGATTGAAAAAAAACAATATCAAAAACTACTCGCACATAAGCTGCCCAGCTCAAGCGTGAGCGAAATCCAAATCATCAGTGAGCAGACCAACCAGTTGATTGATCGTGTCGTTGAGAACGAAGGCGCGCTTGCCGAAAACAATGTCCATCTAGAAAAACAAGTCGCTGCCCGTACCCAAGATTTACAGCAAGCGATGGATGAGCTAAAAGCCTCACAAGTACAATTAGTGCGCTCCGAAAAAATGGCAACCTTGGGTCAAATGGTGGCAGGCGTGGCGCACGAGGTAAATACGCCACTGGGCTATGTACGCAGTAATATCGAACTGGTCGGTGACAATCTGATGCGTTTCGATGAGCTGATCAACCATACTGACCAGCTATTGCAGGCGCTAAAAGACTCCAATGCTGACCAAGCACAAGTAGCACAATTGACAGCGCAAACGCTACAGTGCTGTGAAGAGATCAAAGAAGATGAAGTCAGTGAGGACTTGGCCGACTTGATCAAAGACAGTTTATACGGTGTTGACCAGATTGCTGAGCTGGTTGTTAGTTTGCGCGATTTTTCTAGAATTGATGAATCAAAAGTAAAAGACGTCGATATCAATGACTGTATCAATACCTCGCTGGTCATGGCGCGCAACAACCTTAAAACCCTAGATATTACTACCAGCCTAGCGACACTGCCGCTGATTCAATGCAATCCCTCGCAAATCAATCAAGTGCTACTAAATTTATTCAACAATGCCGCTCAAGCCATAGCACCTGATCATAAAGGCGAATTGCATATCACATCAGCGGTCGATGAGGGGCAGCAACACGTCGTGGTGCAGGTCACAGATAATGGTATTGGTATCAACGAACAGGCTTTAGAGCGTATCTTTGAGCCGTTTTTCACCACCAAAAAAGCAGGCGATGGGACGGGTTTGGGACTGGCGATCAGCACACAGATTATGGAGCAGCATGGCGGCAGTATTGCAGCGACCTCCATCGTCGGCGAAGGTACGACTTTTACCATTATGCTGCCAATACAGTCGAAAACTTATGAGAATAAACCCTCCAAAACCTTGTTTGAAGGTTGAGATACTTCTCACCACTCACCTAAAGAGAGCATCATGCAAAAACCAAAAATTGCTTTTATCGATGATGAGCCGCGCATATTACGCAGTCTAAAAATGCATTTTCGCCAGTCACACGACGTGTTTGTCACGACAGATGCCACTGAGCTTATGAAATATGTCAGTGAGCACGATGTACAAGTGGTCATCAGCGACCAACGCATGCCGGATAAGCAAGGGACGGAAGTGTTGCGTGATATTAAAGAAGCTTCACCTAATACCATCCGTATCTTACTAACAGGCTATGCGGACCTCAATGCGGTGATTGACTCGGTCAATGACGGAGAGATTTACCGTTATATCACCAAGCCTTGGCAAAATAATGAGCTCAAAAAAATCGTAAATAAAGCCACAGACATTGCTCAGCAAACGCAAGATATTACCCAAAATATGAAGCAAGGGGATGAGTCTCAGAGCTTTATGAATGCTAGTAGCAAAAGAAATATACTGGTATTGGATGATGATGAGAGCATCTATCAAGAAATAAAAAATCAGTTTAAAAGTACTTATACAGTGAGCTGGGCAAGCAACCTCGAGCAGGCTGCGAAGTTATTACAAAAAAAGAAGTTTGGTGTCACCATCACGGATGCGACGCTCAACGAAGAGAACATCACTCCTATTGTCTACGCCCTAAAAAATATCCAGCCCGATCTGATGGTACTGATGTTGACTGAATTTAAAGACGCCCACATGGTGATTGATCTCATCAATAAAGGGCAGGTGTATCGCTGTCTGCCACGTCCTACCAACTTCTCTATCATGAGTATCAGTCTTGACCGCGCCTTTGAGCATCACGAAAAACTGGTACAGCAGCCGATATTAGCAACTCGTCATCATGTTGAAGAAGTACCAGAAGCTGAGACTTTTAATTTTTCTGAAAGATTGAAGGGTTTCTTTGCCAAGTTTAGAGGCTGGCGCATGATGATGTAAGGTATTCTGATTAAGATGTTATATCAGATCAGTATATGATTGAGCATTATCTTTAATAAAGAATAAATACCCGTATTTATAAGAATTTGCGTGACATAATTACGGTATCGAGTGATAGGCGTATTAAAACAATACGTTTATGTTTCTTATGATCATTATTAAACCACTAATCACCATTAGTATCAGAAGCATTATTCTAAACTGACTAATACTGATGCCAGCCAAAAAGCGTTTGCCAATGACGTTGCCAATAACGGCACCCAATCCTAATACCAGACCATACACACAGATCTTGACTGTGAGTATGCCAAAAAAGGCGTAGCTGACGACTTGTACAATACCGACAAAAAAAGAATTCGCCGTTTTGGTCGCAATCAGATTCTCTTTTTCTAGACCTGCATTCATATAAAAAGGGTTAAGGATAGGACCGAGGCCACCCACCAACGTGCTCATAAAGGCAATGAAAAAGCCCACAGGTACAAAACCTACTTTTGGCATATCAAACGTTTTACTTACTTTACCGAACTTGTATTGGAAAATAGTAGAGACTAAAAATGCACCTACCAATAATTGAATCCAACCTGCATCCAAACGGCTAAAGACCAATGCCGCCAACCACGCTCCTACGATAGCACTTGGCACATAGTATTTGGTCAATGACCAGTCAATATCATGCCAAAATAAATAGAGCCGCGAGGCATTACTCATAAAGGTAGCCACGTTAATCACAGGTGGCGCAACCGCAGTTCCTATCATCGAAGAAGTCACTGGTATCAGCAGCATCGCACCGCCACCACCAGATATCGTAGAGATAATAAAAGCGATCATACCAGCACTAAATAGTCCTACTAAGTGCCACGTTGGAATGGTTTGCAATAAATCTAAAACAAGGGGCACTATAAAATCCTATTTCATGAGTGACATCAAGTAGTGATGTTTTGCTAATGTTGGACAGCTGATAAAAAAGTGAAGAGTGTTAAGGGCTTGTCCCTAATAACTATTGAAAGTAGGGTAAAAGTATCTCTAAAAAAACGGTGGCCATACCTGAGTATAACCACCGCCGGAGAGACATTTAGAGATGAACTAGCAAAAACTTATGCAGCAGTCTTCTTAAAGCGTTTACGATACATTTTACGAATGATTGGCATGAAGATCATGACCACGACCAGACCCCATAGTGATACGGTGATTGGGCTGCTCCACAGAATAGACATCTCACCTTGAGAGATAGAGAGAGCACGACGTAGGTTAGACTCCATAAGCTCTCCTAGTACATAACCTAGGATAAGGGCTGATAATGGGAAATGCAGTTTACGTAAGAAATAACCGAAGATACCAAGTCCTACCATGAACACCATATCAAACGTTGTACTGTTGATAGAGTAGACACCAACGAAGCTGATAGCAGCGATTGATGGGATCAAGATATAGTTTGGTACATTCAGTAGCTTAGAGAAGAAACCAACCAAAGGGATGTTCATGACAAGCAAGATAACGTTACAGATGAACAATGAAGCAATAAGACCCCAAACGATATCTGGCTGCTCAGTAAATAACTGTGGACCTGGCGTGATGTTATACAACGTCAACGCACCCATCATAACCGCTGTGGTACCAGAACCAGGAACACCTAGGGTCAACATTGGTACAAATGAGCCACACGCTGATGCGTTATTAGCCGCTTCTGGTGACGCTAGGCCACGAAGATCACCTTCACCGAATTTGCCACTGTCTCCAGCAATTTTACGTTCGCTAGCGTAGGTCATCGCACTGGCAATTGTAGCGCCTGCACCAGGTAGGATACCAACGAAGAAACCCATTGCACCACTACGCAACATAGCACCGATGGTGAAGAGAAATTCTTTCATATTAAATAAGCTACGCTTACCTTGCGCAACTATTTTACCACCCGTACTGGTTCTTTCGAGCAAAATTAAGATTTCACTGACACTAAAGAAACCAATAACGATCGTTGTGAATTGGATACCATCAGATAGGTTGACAGAGTCAAAAGTATAGCGATAAATACCCGTCACTGCATCGACACCGACAGTCGCCAGACCCAAGCCAATCAAGGCTGATACTGCGGTCTTAATCGGTTGATCACCGACCAAACCACTCAAGCAGCAAATCGCGAATACCATCAATACGAAGTATTCAGCAGGGCCAAAAGACACCGCCCATTTAGCCAGTAGCGGGGCGAACAAGACCACGCCAAGGGTTGCAATCGTCGAACCAATAAACGAGGCGACCGCAGAGATGGACAAAGCAATACCTGCCTTACCTTGCACCGCTAGCGGATTACCATCCAATGAGGTCATCACCGCCGCAGCAGACCCTGGTACGTTAAGTAGAATGGCAGAAATACGACCACCATACTCACAACCAAGATAAACAGCTGCCAGTAAGATCAGCGCACTCTCTGGTGGCAGACCAAGGGCAAAAGCAAATGGTAGTAGGATTGCCACACCATTAATAGGGCCAAGGCCAGGCAACATACCCACAATCGTACCAATAAAAGCACCGATAAGCGCAATCAGTAAGTTTTTGGGCAACATCGCTACGCCGAAACCGTGCATTAAAAAATCAAAAGTTTCCATAATAGCTATCCCATTATTCCTGATAATATTCCAAGTGGCAGAATGACGTCCAAAGCTATGTCAAATAAGACATACAGGGCGATACTGATCACAACTGAAAAGATAAGGCTTTTAACAGGGTTGCCTGCAAACAGTAGACCAACCGCAAAACACATCAGGGTGGTAGCAACAACAAAACCTAAAGGCTCAAAAATCAAACTATAAATCAATAATGCACTGACACACAGAACCAGATTTCTAAGCACGACCTTGTTATAGCCTAAATCAATGACTTTGGTAAATCGTGCTGGACGAAAGGCAATAACCAAGGTCAAAAGTGCCATCAGTGAGAAAATTAAAATAGGATAGGGCCGAGGGCCGATAGGATCATAAGCAATGGGAGCAACGTAACCAATAGCCAAGTAGACCAAAAATAAGCTAAATAGTCCCATTAATCCGGAGAACGCACGTTCCATCGTCATAGAGGTATTCCTTAAATTTTAAATAAAAAGGTTGAGAGATGTCTCATCTTTCAACCTTCGATGAATACTAAACAATTTAGTATTCAATCATTAAGGGGATATAGTCTGGGTAATGCTATTGTGCAGCAGCATCAACAAGACCGTACTCAGCAGACAACTCACGTAGCTCACCAGTACGCTTATAGACATACTGCTCAAGCTCATCGCCAGTCATAGAGAATGGTAGTAACTCTTGTTGTTCACGCAATTCGGCAAATTTTGGATCAGCAAGCATTTTATCAAATGAGGCTTTCCACCAGTCGTAAGCGGCAGGGCTAACATCTGGCCCCATGTAGTAACCACGAACGACAGGCCAAGTCACATCGTAGCCTTGCTCGACTGCAGTAGGGATATCAGCCATAGAGCCACCCAATCTTTCATCTGCAAATACGGCCAATACACGTAATTTGCCAGCAGTAGCTTGTGGCATAATCTCAGCGATACCAGCACTCACAACAGTGACATGGTTACCCATTACTGCCGTAATTGCCTCACCGCCGCCTTCCATCGCAACATAAGTCATGTCGCTTGGATTAACACCAACGGCTTTGGCCAAAATAGCGGTTTGCATCCAGTCCTGACCACCAACACTACCACCAGCAGCGAAACTGATTGCTTTTGGATTTGATTTAAGCTCAGCGACCAATCCTGCTAGATCTTTGATTGGCGAGTCAGCATTGACAGCAATAGCACCGTAATCAGTACCAACGGCTGCTAGCCATTTCACGTCTTTTTCAGTGAATTTACCAAATTTACCTTGTGATAAGTTCAGGATTGATCCTGTTGAAAACGCGATGATAGCGTCTTCATTGCTGCGGTCATTGGCAACAATTTTGTTATATGCAACAGCACCTACGCCGCCTGGCATATAAGTGACGCGCATTGGATCTGTCAATATTCCCGTGTCTCTTAGACCTGACTGAGCAAGCTTACAAGTCAAGTCAAAGCCGCCGCCTGGTTTTGCTGGAGCGATACATTCTGGACGTGAAGGACCTGCAAACTCATCTGCACCTGCGCTCGCAGTTTCGTTAGCATTGTTACAAGCTGTCAAGGTAAGTACAGATAGACCAAGCGCTAGATAGGATAGTTTTTTCACACGACACTCCTTGTGTGTATTTTTTCAGTAAAAATCAATAAAATTTTGATTGAAAGGATAGGGCGACTATACAAAAAGTTGGAAGCAGACCAATAATGTTACCAACCTTTACAACAGTAGTCTTTTTGTTCACTTTGCAAAAGTAACAGAATAATTTAGAAATAACAAGAAACATATGTATGTATGTATGAATTTTTTCTAAGTAGCAGTATTAGCTATCTGACGAGTCGCACAAATGGCTATTTCAATGTGAAGTCACAAAGAAACCAGTTTGGGTCTGTAGATGAAATTTTATAATACCAACAATAACAAAAGGTTATGGTTTATCGTAAATAGCGCATATTGTTAATTGGCATAAAAATGATTTTCATTTCAAAGCGGGCAGCTTAATGGTAGGGGTAGGATAGATGAGGTGAGCGACAAAGCTTATGCTGTATTTTGACTACAAAGACTATCTGACAGACATAAAAATACACGCATTCTAGGAATGTTTTGCTAAATGAATACGTCTTTTACTGTGATTTGTTTGTTGTCATCTGTTTGTTGTCATTTGTCTGGATCGTATGCAATGGCATACACATGATCCCTATTGCTGTCTTTTTTCAATAAAAATTAGAACATCATTTGGATAAAGAAAATCGCTATTAGGCCAACGACGATATCTAGAGGCACTGCCTTGAACAGCAGAGTATGCAACAGCTTGTTCTTGTCTATATGCACTTGAGCGGCCCCTAATATCAGACTGCCTCCTGACGAAAAAGGGGAAATAGATGAGCTTTGGGCACCGATGACAATACAGATAAACAAGAAAAAAGGGCTCAAGCCAGAAGCCACAGCCAAGGCAGGTACCATCGGAAATAAAGTTGGTGCAACGACGCCAAGCGTGCTGGCAAATATCGACATAATTGCACTAATAATGAATACCAAAAATGGTATCATCCAAATAGGAACGTTGGTACTGAGCCACTCTGTCAGCTCATAAATAACGCCTACTTCCACACCGAGGCTAATCAACATACCTACGCCGCAAATCATAATAAGCGTATTCCACGGTATCAAAGCAATTACTGTTTTTTCATCACCCAGCTTCAAAAATAAGCTCATCAAAGCGAAGAAAATGGCGATAAAACCAATATCAATCCGAGCGTTCAAAAACTCAATGGCGTCTACGTTCGGTATGAGTAGGTTTGAGATGGGTACGATAAGTACCGTCGCCATCATGATAAAAATCAGCATGATCGACTTTTTCTGATTGCTGTCAAAAGGCTGTGGCACAATAGTCTGAATGGCTATTTTACTGGTCTTAGCATTAATAAAGCTATAAGTGCCTAATAAAACCACAGGCATCAAAAAGGTCGCGGCAAATATACCCAAACCATATGTAAAGGTATTGTCATTGGCAACGCCAGCACCGCTCATAAGCTCTCTAAAAATAACGCCACTCTGTGAGGTGATAAAGTTGGCACCCGCAAGCGCTCCATAGTTCACAGACAAGGTCGCAATAATAATGTTTAAGTTGGTTCTTTTAGATAACAACAAAATCATCGGTGCCATCGTGGCAAGAACCGTGTAATAACCGGCTCCTAAAGCTGCTACAATTGTCGCAGCAAAGAAAATAGCCAGCGGCAAAAACGCTGGAAAATGTCGACACTTGTATATCAAATGCTCACACAGTTTTTCTAACGCGCCATTCGCCAAGGAGAAATTATAGAAGAGTGTCACGGCAAAAATCACAAAAAAAATCTTCAGAGGCCATAGCTTAATAACCTCATAAGCGCTTAGCTGCATACCAAAACAGCCGATAAGGTACGAGAACACAATCGCAAACAAGCCAATATTGATTTTAGTGGTGTAACCCAATGCAATAGAAATTACTATGGCCGCTATAAGATATAGGGTCATATTCGCTCCTTGGTATTGACTGTATGACATCTAAATATCTACATACATATATATGTTTTAGATTAAAGAGCATTGTGATAATGTTGACAAACAGCTTTTTAAGCCAGCAAATCTTATCAGCTTTTTAAGTGTATATAACTCAATAGAATAATAGCAAAAAAGGAGCCGTTAATTAGGTGAGATTGACCAAAAAATCTAGATAGACTTTAATATCGATGAGATGTGTATAGAATTTGGTAAGGGCTTAAAATAGAGTGTCAGAGATATTTTATTTCTTATGAACATGATTGGGTTTAGAAAGATTGGGCGTGTTAATAAAGTCTTCCTATTGTGGTGAAAAAAATTATGGATAATTTTAAAAAATTTAACATGCCACGGTACGAGCAAGTGCGGTGGCATATTCAAACGTTACTGACAGAGAATAAGTGGGATGAAAAAACCCCCTTACCGACAGAACAGGAGTTTGCAGACAAGTATCAAGTATCGGTGGGCACCGTACGCAAAGCGGTCGAAAAGTTAGTGGATGACGGCGTTTTGATAAAGCAGCAAGGTCGCGGTACTTTTTTAAAAAGGCCCAACTTTGAGGGCTCGTTATTAAGGTTTTTCAAATACCGCGATAAAGACGCTTCTTATGTCATACCGACTGGCGTCATCAAAAAGGTCATGTTGATAGAGCCTGTTGAGGCAATTAATAAAGAATTAAACATTCACGAAAAGGAAAGTTTAATTTATATAGAACGTGTGCGTATTGTCGAAGACAGAGTGATTTTGAGTGAAAGAATTTGGTTACCCGAGAGCCGTTACCAAGATTTTATCGGTCTTGAACCTGAAGACTTTGAAAATCTTTTATATCCTTTTTCTCTGCACACGACAAAAAAACAAAAAAGTCTGTTAAAGCAAAGGCATAATAGTAATTTTCAAGACGAATCAGACCATGCCAAACTTTAACAGACTTAGTGAAACTTTAACTCAAAACCTGAGTATGAACAAGGCAAGAATCACATGTTTGAGCCTAATGATAATAGCCCTGATTACTGCTCAAAGCAGTAATCTTAAAAAAAATAGCAAGACACCTTCCTAAGGGTGGCAAGACCGACAGTCACTATCGCAGACTACAGCGATTTTTTGCCGAAGCGAGGATAGACTACAATCAACTGGCTTTGATGATATATCGACTATTTGGGCTAGGCAAAGTCACCTTAACCATTGACCGCACCAACTGGAAATGGGGTAAAAGTAACCTCAACATCTTTATGCTAGGGGTGGTATATAAAGGGATAGCCATCCCCTTATACTGGCACATGCTAGATAAGCGAGGTAATACAAACCATCTTGAACGCTGTGAACTTATTGAGCGGTTTATCAAACAATTTGGCAAAGATAACCTTGAGATGATAGTAGCAGACAGAGAGTTTGTTGGCGAAAAATGGTTTAACTGGCTCACCAATAATCACATACCCTTTGCCATACGGATTAAGAAGAACAGTAAAGTTGAGAATCATCATGGCAAGTTGGTACAGATTAAAGAGTTATTACGCCATGTTAGCCATCAAGAAACATATCGACATGGACGAATACTGACTGTCGATGGTTGTTTGGTTCGAGTATTTGCCAAGCGTGATAAAGACTATGGTTTAGTGATTGTGGCCACCAATCAACTAGAAACAGTGGATGCGATGACAAGCTATGCTAAGCGTTGGGAGATTGAGACTTTATTTGCTTGTCTAAAGGGCCGTGGCTTTAATCTTGAAGATACCCACTTAACCCATCTTGATCGGGTCAGTAAATTAGTCGCAGTGAACGCCTTAGCATTTTGTTGGGCTTATCATGTCGGTATTTATAAAGACAAAGATAAGCCGTTAAAGCGCAAGTTAAAGTCAAACGCTCGACCTCAAGCCAGTTTGTTTGCGCTTGGCCTGGATGTGTTGATTGAAGGTCTTCGTTTGGTGTTCTTTAACAATGATAAGACTGTATTTCGACAGTTAGTTAGCTTTTTAACCCCTAAACCTATGAAAATCGGGTGGGGATGATTTTTTTGTCGTGTGCAGAGATCCTTTTTATTACAAAAAGTGCGGTCAGTTTGTCTCGTCAGCTGTAGAAATGCTGTTTTTTATCTCTAATCATATAGACCCTTATCTGGACAATACCGAGCAAGAAAACTTAGTGAAAGTATGCCGCGTTGCTAAAAATCTAGAAGGGGACCCTATCGAATATAGAGAGTCTTATGGATTGGCAGAAAAGTTCAGTTATGAGGTCAATATCATTTAACCATTGGCCATTGGCGAGTGTGGTGGTTAAATAATAGTCCATAAGTCATAAAAAAGGAGCCGATGATTCGGCTCCTTTTTTATGTCAGTTTTATTTTTATTTGGAATCTAGAATCTATGAACGACCGATTAAAGAAATGGTTGATACATAGAACTGCTTACTTGCTGTTAAACGTAATCGTCTGTCCGCTATTACCAGCTGGCGGTGCGATAGTGACTTTGCTCGCAAGTATGTCGCCTTTGGCATTGATTTTGTAGCATTCTTTTGAGCTGCCCTCAGAGGTGCCACCAGCAAGCATATTGTCTGAGGTTTCGATACAGAACCATGCGGTCTGATTGCTATCTCGCGTCAGGGACCAGTTTTGGTTATAGGTTCCTATTTTTTTGCGCATGCTGCTATCGCTATAGACATTTTCAGTAATCAATTTGTTTGAGGCGCCCACCGTCGCCATTTTTGGGATAGTGGTCGTTTGGTTTGAGACCGAATATTTGCCTGTGCTGTCCGTAAAACCGTGAAATACCAGAGGGTTCAAGGTGAAGTAATTGATAGCGACTGACTGGTTAGTGATTTGATTGTTCACTTTGTTGATCGTGTTGATCTCAGTACCTTGTACCTTTTTATTATTGAAGACCATATTGCCTTTAGGCGTGACTTGAATATCTGCTGAGGCCGTCTGATTGCCGATAGTGGCAACCAAATTTTCACTACGTTGTTTGGTATAGATATTGAGCATAGCGGTCTCAACAGGGTACTCGGTCACTATGTTGTTTGGGTTGGTATTACCCATCGTTCCACCGCTCGCACAAGCGCTTAAGCCCAGTCCTGCGGCAATACATAATCCTAATGTTTTCATGATTTAATCCCTCAGTCTATTTAGATGAATGCTATTAGTAGCTACTGTAAGTAGCAGTTATTATAAGGAATATCTACTATAATCGAATTTTTTAGCAATGACATCTGCTAACCCTCCTAGACCTTGTATCATTACATCACTATAACAACCAGTAATTTTCTAGTGCGTTAAGAGTAGGCAATAACGTTTCTAAAAAATTCTGATAAAGCAAACCAACTTAAAAAGAACCGAATAGCGTACCGAGTATGATGACTAGAATGAGAGCAATCAAAGGAATGATGACAGCGACAGCAAATATGTCCTTATACGACTCTCTATGGGTCAAACCACAAATAGTGAGCATGGTGATGATGGCACCATTATGTGGTAGCGAATCTAAACCACCTGACGCGAGAGAGGCTATACGGTGCATCAGTTCTGGGTCAATATTATATTGCTCTGCCAATTGCATATAGTTTGCGCCCATGATTTCTAATGCTATGCCTAAGCCACCAGAGGCTGATCCTGTAATACCTGCGAGAACGTTAATCATAATGGCTTCTGATATGAGCGGGTTACCAGGGGAGATGGCCATCAGAGATTGCTTGATAATTTCGAAACCTGCAAGGGTCGCAATCACAGAGCCGTAACCCACTTCTGAGGCGGTATTGAAAATAGGTAGCAAGGATCCCATCGCACCTTTGTTCAAACTGTCTGCCACACTGTCTATTTTTTTAAAGTTTGTAGCAACCACAAAAACACAAGCCAAAAATAATGACAAAATAATCGCCCAAATACCAATCACTGAGCTGAGTGCGACGCCACCAAATTTTTCATCAGCCAAGTAGCTGTTGTTCCATAACGGTATGATCATTTTTGAAAACGCATAGTTGCCCACAATCACAATAATAATGGGGAACAGCGCAAGCCAAAAATTAGGTATATCCATACCTGAATGCGGCGCTTTTTCATTCAAGGTATGGTTGCCGTAGCCTTCATTATTAGCGCCTGCAAGTCGTAATTGGCGATTCATCCATAACATGCCGCCGCCCAACATAACGATCGAGGCAATAATCCCTAGCCCAGGCGCTGCGAAAGCGTCCGTCTCAAAATAAGGCATGGGAATGACATTATGAATGGAAGGAGAGCCGGGCAATGCGGTCATCGTCAAGGTCAGAGCACCAATACAAATCGCGCCAGGTATCAGTCTTTTTGGGATATTTGTCTGCTTAAACAAAGCAGCTGCGATAGGATAGATGGCAAACGTCACCACAAAGGCGGACACGCCGCCATAAGTTAAGATTGAACAAGCCAGTACCACAGCCAGCAAAGCATGTTTCTCGCCCAGCTTATCGACTATATTGTGTGCGATGCTATAGGCGTAACCAGAGTCTTCCATCAATTTGCCAAAAATAGCCCCCAAGATAAATAGGGGGAAGTATTTGACAGCAAACCCGCCAAGACCTTGCATAAATACTTCAGTATAGATGCCCATTGTTTGGTTGCTTTGTCCGCTTAACACAACGGCTAAAATAGCGAGTAAGGGCGCCAAAACTAAGACGCTCACGCCTCTATAGGCAAAATACATCAACAGTGACAAAGACAACAAAATGGCAAAAATACTCATGATTTTGATTTCCTTCCATGGAAAAAATAGGCGGTGAACTATACTTTGTGAAGCGGATCGTTTCTTATAAATAGGATTTAGGTGGTTTACCGTCCAATAAAATCCTATGGACTGTTTTTATTATTTTTTATTTAAGTGGTAGGATAATGCCCTTAAGTATCAGTGCTTTCTGCCGGATCAGTACTTGAGAAATATCGAGTAATGAAAAAAAATACGGTGAACGGTTGTTCATAAGGTCTATCCTTAGCATGAACGAAATGCAACTAATACAATGATCAAAAAACACTGTGAGAGTCAGTACTGTGAGAGTCAGTGAGGCAGACATTACTGTCTATTCGTTGCAATTTTTTAATAATGATACATTATGTATCGTCTTAAAATCTAACAGAGGAATAAACAAAGGTCAATCAGTAGACCTTGAGAGTCACGGTACTGATGCAATGGTTTATTTTTAATGAAGAGATACTAGCCGCTTTGAGATAAATTAGACCGTATTCAAATGTCAGGCATAACTTATAAGTGTGGTGATATCAATGATAAGAGAGCTTAAAACCTTTGTCGCCGTTTGCGAGTTAGACAGTTTTGCCGCAGCAGCTCGGCACATTAACCTGACCCAGTCTGCGGTCAGCGCACAAATCAAAACGCTTGAAGACAACCTAGGGTTGTCGTTATTCACCCGCTCTGCTCGTGCTATTACGCTTAATCCGCAAGGCACGCGTGTATTACCGATTGCCAAAGAGATTTTGGCGCTTTACTCGACGATGCAGCTGTCTTCAGATACTGATATTGCCAGCTATTATGGGCAGCTTAGGATTGGTTCGATCAACTCCGTGCAAGTGGGTATCTTACCAGAGGCACTAAAGGCGATTACGTTGCTCGCCCCATTAATGCAGACAGAAATTGTGCCTGGGCGTGCTGTAGAGTTATTTGAGAAACTAGAAGTCGGGGAGATAGATGCGGCGATTACGATACAGCCAGCATTTGCATTACCAAAAGATATCGTTACCCAATCCATTATGACCGAACCTTATGTGCTCATCAGTCCCAAAAAATGGCCATTTCATAGCCTCAGGCAGACGCTTGAGCAGCATCCTTTTATCCATTACACCTTACAGTCTTCAGCGGGCGCAAAGTTAAATAAGTTCTTTAAACAACAAGACATCAAGGTCAATACGATCATGGAGATCAATGACCTTGATGCTATCGTTCGGATGGTGGAGTCGGGTTTGGGCGTGGCGTTGATTCCTTATGCAGGACTATGGATTAGAAGTACGCCGCCCGTACAAATTCACCATTTAGGGGATAACAGTTTGGTGCGCGAGGTTGTACTGGCATATCGTTATACGGATCGTCAGCAGCCACAGATCAATGCCTTAAAGCAAGCATTGGGGCTGTAAGTGAGTCAATTTTATAAACCCTAGCTTGTCTCACTGAAGCTAGGTGTTTACTTATGGCACTTATAGTTAGCGATTAATCCATTGTCTCAATTAGTCAAACTTCTTATAAAAAAATTCTCATAAAACCCTTCCTGCCACATAAATTTTTTCCAAAAAACCTACCTTCAAAGTGCTCATTGTTTTTTATAGAACAACCTTATCTATCATATTTTTTATCAAGCAGCAAAATTTTTGGGGCTGAGAACGAAATATTTACGTTTTTCTTGTGCTAAATTCTCGGTTACGATGGCGCTAATCTTTAGTAGCACTAAGACAATGCACCTAAATAATTAAGTATTGTCTGTCTACTGCTTCAACCTTCCATACTTTAAGAAGCCATAAAAATATGACACATACAGATAACCTTATCGATAATAAAGCCCATACTCGCATTGAAAAAGACTTACTCGGTGAGCAAGCCGTTCCTGCCACTGCCTTGTATGGTATTCAAACGCAACGCGCCGCGCAAAATTTTGATATTACCGGTATGCCAATCAGCCATTTTCCTGATTTAATCAAAGCACTGGCAATGGTAAAAGCCGCCGCTGCAAAAGCCAATTATCAGCATGGTCTACTCAGTGAAGAGAAGCTCAGCGCCATTACTGAGGCATGTACCGATCTGATACAAGGCGAGCATCATGAGCAGTTTATTGTTGACCTCATTCAAGGCGGGGCGGGCACGTCAACCAACATGAATGCCAATGAAGTGATTGCCAATATTGGCTTAAAAAAGATGGGGTTTGAGTACGGTCAATATAGCCATCTACATCCTAATAATGATGTCAATCGCTCTCAGTCGACCAATGATGTCTATCCGAGCGCGGCACGTTTGGCGATGGTGTTTGCGGCAAAACCACTGCAAGAGGCTATCACCAATCTACAAAATAGCTTAGCTATCAAAGGAAAAGAATTTAGCGGCATTCTAAAAATGGGTCGTACTCAAT
Source organism: Psychrobacter piscatorii (assembly GCF_904846415.1). Classification (GTDB taxonomy): domain Bacteria; phylum Pseudomonadota; class Gammaproteobacteria; order Pseudomonadales; family Moraxellaceae; genus Psychrobacter; species Psychrobacter piscatorii. The sequence continues at coordinate 45,089 of NZ_CAJHAR010000029.1, forward strand.
TACAAGACGCGGTACCGATGACGCTGGGGCAAGAGTTTAACGCCTTCGCCAGTGATCTAGGCAGTGAAACAGCACGAATCGAACAAGCCTGTCTACAGTTATGCGAATTGAACTTGGGCGGTACGGCGATTGGCACGGGTATCAATGCGCCCAAAGGTTACGCCAGCTTAGCGATTAGTGAGCTTGCCGATATCAGTGGCCTACCGGTGACACTTGCTGAAGATTTGATCGCCGCTAGCGCCGACATGGGTGCTTTTATTACTTTCTCGAGTGTGCTCAAACGCCTAGCTATTAAGCTGTCTAAATTGAGCAACGATTTACGTCTACTATCGAGTGGGCCACGCACAGGTCTGGGTGAGATCAATTTACCAGCCAGACAACCTGGCTCGTCGATTATGCCCGGTAAAGTCAACCCTGTGATTCCTGAGGCAATGACCCAAGCTGCCTTTCAGGTGATGGGTACGGATATGACGGTTACCATGGCGGCAGAAGCAGGGCAGTTGCAGCTCAACGCGATGGAGCCGCTGATTGTTTATAACTTACTGAACAATGCCCGTCTGTTAGAAAAGTCGATTCGTATGCTCGATGAGCGCTGCATTCAAGGTATTACTGCCAATGAAGCCCGCTGCGCGCAGCATGTCGAAAATAGCATTGGTATTGTGACGGCACTAGTACCACATATTGGCTACGAAAACGCCAGTCGTATTGCAGGAAATGCGTTGCTGAGTGGGTCAGGCGTGGCGGATTTGGTCAAGCAAGAGAAACTGCTCAGTGATGAGGAACTCGCGGCAATTTTATCACCTGATACGATGGTCAGTAGTATATAGTCTGTAGTGGTCAACTAATTTAGGACACCTGATAAGAGGTTTTTGTTAAAATAGCGTCTCTCTGTTTCTAATGGTGTTAAGTAATTGTTGAAAGTATGGGGTCTCACAGTTTGATAATAGCCCCAGATATAGTCAGTGATAGCACTCTTAGCCTCAAAGATATCTTCATAACCACCCTTTGGCATCCATTCCGTTTTAAAGCTTCTAAAGAAGCGTTCAGTTGGCGCGTTGTCCCAGCAATTACCCTTTCTGCTCATGCTTTGAATCATGCCGTCACAACTAGCCACGGATTCAGCAAATGCCTTGCTAGTGTAATGCGTGCCTTGATCCGAGTGAAACAGCACCCTACTGGGTCTAAGTCTCGTCTGATATGCCATCTGTAGTGCTTTAGCAGTCAGCATACTGTCAGGAGAGTCTGATACGGCAAAGCCCACGACACGACGGGCAAACAGATCTAACACCACAGCTAGATAACACCAGCCGCTCTTGATACGGATATAGGTCACATCTCCCGTCCAGACTTGGTTAGGCATGCTTGGACTAAAATTGCGCTTTAGGATATTGTCGTGGGTTTTATGCATCTGATCAGCATGCTTATACTTGTGTGTCTTTTCCTGAAAGCTTTTAAGGTGCATACTCTTCATAAGACTACCTGCTAGGTAACGTGTCAGCCTGATGTTATGCTCATTCCATAAGATAGCGACAATAGTGCGAGCACCAGCCGATTGCTTGGAGTCATTGAATATCTGACGTATTAATGCTTTGAGTTTGACGCGTTCTATATCAATAGGCTTAGTCTTAATACCATAGTAGTAGCTGCTTCTAACGACACCAAACAGGTGGCATAGCTTACGCTTGCTCAGTCGTTTGTCTTGCTCTGCAAGCTTGCTGATCAGCGATAGACGTTCAGGCTGTCCAAGGCTAGCAGAGCCGAAGCCTTTTTTAGAATGTCGCGCTCCATAGTGAGTCGTTTAACTTGTTTACGTAGCTCTTGTAGTTCTCTTTGCTCATCGGTGAGGGCTAAACCTGCAGCTGGTGCAACCCCTTGCTGCTCTTTTTTATACTTGCGTACCCAGTTATCTAGGGTTGATGCACCAATTCCTAAAGACTCTGCCACTTCTGCTACTTTGCGCTTATGATCAACGACTAAGCTGATAGCTTCTAATTTGAATTCTCGGGTATATTCTCTGCGGTTGCTAGTCATACTATGTTCCTTCTTTTGGGTTAGTATAACCTTGTATCTTGAATAACCGCTTAATACTGCCAACGAAAGTTGATAAAATAAAGTAATTATTCATGAGCATTGAGAGTATGAGTATAACCTTAGTGCCTAGACACTGTGTAAGAGATTATGCCCAATGCTCATCCCATCATCTTCATATTCTGAATGGTATCCAAGTGCCTCGCCATCTACCAAGGTGTCATGAGTGACACTGCATAGACAAGGGAAGACAATAAGATGACACACTATATCGGCATAGACGTCAGTAAAAACAAGCTAGATATCGCCTGGCTCAAAGCCACTGATAATCTCAAATTTAAAACCAAAGTCTTTAAAAATGATTACAGTGACTACGCTGCTCTTATCAACTGGCTCATTGCTAACATCACTGACGACTTAAGTAATATTCACATCACGGTCGAGGCCACAGGAGTCTATCACGAGAACATCGCCTACTACCTATTTGATAAAGGTCTTAACGTCAGTATTATCAATCCTGCTTATATCAAAAGCTATGCTGCTAGTTTAGGAAGTCGCAACAAGACGGATAAAAAAGACAGTATGTTATTAGCCCGCTACACCTATAGTGCTAAGCCTAAATTATGGACACCGCCGCCAGCAGAGGCGCGTCACCTCAAGTCATTATTGTCGCGCTTAGACGCACTACAAGAAGACTTACAACGTGAGCTGAATCGATTGGAAAAAGCGCAGGCCACAGACACCGCTCCTATCGTTAAAGCTTCTATTGAGCATATGATAGCCTCTTTGCAAGCCGCTATTGTTAAGCTCAATGGTGATATTGATGACCATATCGATCATCATCACAATTTAAAGCAAGATCAGACTCTACTACAAACTATTAAAGGCGTCGGCCCTGTTGTCTCAAAGCAGATGGTGTCGCTGATGCATAATAAGCAGTTTAGTCAAGCGTCACAAATGGCCGCCTTTTTAGGCTTAGTTCCCAAACATAGTGAATCAGGGCTATTTAAAGGCAAGTCTCGCTTAGCAAAGAATGGCTCAAGTGATATCAGAGCCAAACTGTATATGCCAGCGCTAGTCGCCATTAAGCATAATCCTGATATTAAGGCGCAGTATGAGCGACTGCTTGCTAATGGTAAGTGCAAAATGCAGGCTGTCTGTGCAGCGATGCGCAAGCTTGTGCATATCTGTTTCGGTGTGATTAAACATCAGCAGTCTTACCAAGCAAAAGTTGAGCTAATTAGTGCTTGATTTGGCTTTTTTAAGATGGTATCTCTTAAGCGTGGTCCGATTTAATTATGCCACTACAGTCTTTACTATTTATTAGAGTCGGTATAAAACCATTGTAGTACAGCTGGTGTTCATTTTTCTAACCTATAGCGTATGACGCGCATAGTGAGCAAGAAAAATGAATATCAGTTAAGTGTTATATTTACTGTGTTTTTCATACTGGAAAATATATAGTCAGTTCAAAACAAAAATGTTATAGCTAGGACAAACATCATAAAATAATTTGGATAAGTCATTTTCCATCCACCCTTGGCGTAGAAACTTTACTTGTGCCCATTTTTTCTCAATAGGGTTC
>NZ_CAJHAR010000030.1 GCF_904846415.1 Psychrobacter piscatorii
GCTTGGCATGTGCTTTAGGATCAAAGAAACGCGACCAGCTTGATGCCAGATCACGTACTTTTTGTTGTAAGGATACAGCGTTTGAGCTGGTTTTTAAGAACTCGAAATCAGGATTGCTCTTTAGATCAATGATTTTATTAACAAGGTTCGTGGCATTGATAAACTCATCTTTAGCAAACATCTCAAATGAGATTGCTAGCATTTGATTCCAGACAAAACGTGCAGAGCCGACAAGATTATTTAAAATAACCTCCTGCTCCGTATTAGGCTCAAGCCTAAATTTATACGCTTTGTTGATTTTCATAAATGCGTTCTTTATTAATGAGTGTGTATTTGATATTATGCTTATGATACTAGCATTTAAGAGTTTTTATTACAATGAGTGAGATATATAAAAACCGTCATGCTGCCTTTAATCTTCACGTTCATTTGGTTTTTATTACTAAGTACCGAAAAAAGGTTTTAGGGGAGCTGCATCATGAGCATTTCAGTGAGTGTGTCACTGAGGTATGCAAGAGTTTTGATGCTGAGTTAAAAGAATGTAACGGTGAGGCAGATCATATTCACATGCTTATCCAGTATCCACCAACAGTGCAATTAAGTAAATTGGTTAATAACTTGAAGTCAGTCACAAGTAGACGAATGAGAGGTGATTTTATTGATTTAAGAGCAGCTTATTCTAAACCTGTGCTTTGGTCACGCTCCTATTTTGCAAGCTCTTGTGGCGGTGCGCCATTAGATATTATTAAACAATATATTCAGAACCAGCAAGGCTAGCCAGTGATGCGAAATTCACCTCCACCCTAATGTCGGGTGGAGTCCTCTTTCGCTTTTTTGATAAAACTATGTCGCTAGCCTAACCATCAATGGCATAGTTTTGACCTAATCCTTCAGTGTTTATGACCTTTGATTCATTTAATAAAACATTTATCGCCTTAAGAAAAACTATATCGACAAAAACATTATAAAACAGGTATAACACTCATGATATCAAATGGATTGTCATAAAACGCATGTGTTCATTTTGAAGCCACTGTATTTGTTATATACTGTTTTAGCACTTAATACTAAGCATAGTACTATTAAGTGTAGGATCATTATGCGCTGGTGGCTTGATGAAGTTTTCGCCTATATTTTTTAATTAACAACGCCTGGTGCCACCGATTGAGTGATAAGCCCTATAATTGTAAGGATAATAAGTTTGAGTGACTTTGATAACGTGAACAATTCAGACAATTTTGACGAGTTCTTTGAGAACATCGGCTATCGTTTTGACGAGTCACTTGGTAGTGGTTGGGAGCGTATCGCTCAATCGGTTAAAGACATCTATCATAAAACGACAGACAAACTCGAAGATGAGATATCCCTACCAGTCGCACAAAAATACGTCAACGAGGCGCTACAAAGCTTTGTGACGGATAATGTAAAAGCCATACTAGAGCTGCGCGTTGAAATGCATGATGATTGGTTTCGCTTATACTGTACGGTTGATGCTGGCGGTATTTACGCTGAAGTGGCCAGTAACTTTAGTTTGGTGCATGTGCAGCTAGATCGTAATGTTCAACGTTTTGTGTTTGGTCAGCAGACGTATACCGACATACTAAATCTACGCTGCGAGTCTTTTGTTAAGCGCCAAGGTGTCAAGCTGGCTATTTGGTTTTATCATAGCGTCCTAAAAAAAGACCCATTAGGTTTTATTCTCTCCTACGTCAATATTGCTCGCCCAAAAGATGAAGTGATTTACCTCGATATTAACCGCTGGCTAAAGAACAACAAAAAGATCATGAGTGCGTTGTATAAAGTACAGGTCAACTACGGAAAGCTTGAAGAAGAGCAAATGGTTTTGAAGGCGCAGATTAACTATCGTGACTTATTGGCCTCAAGCAATAACGAAGATATCATTAGCGACGATGATGAGCCGCAATTGATGCAAGGCCCTATCAACCCGATAGACGATGCCACCGAACCAAGCCAAGAATAACTATCAAAGATACATCAATTCTCTATAAAAAACGCTGCATCTGTAAGGCTAATAACCTGTAAGATGCAGCGTTTTTTGTTAACCAAGATAATCGTCAGCTACCTCTACCAATAGTTCTCAACAGCGATATTACCCTCACCGCGTCGATTCATCACCAGACCCAATGTCTTCAATGCTTCTTTGGTGTCATCCACCATATCTGGGTTACCACATAGCATGACATGCGTCGTATCGACATCCAAATCGATACCCGCGCGCGCTTGCAACGTCCCTTCTAATAATAGCTTCGGCAGACGCTCTGACAAGGCCCCGTCGACAGACTCTCGGGTGACGATGGGAATGAAAATCAGCTTTGCTGGATTATCCACCAAAGTGCCAAAGTCTTCTTGCAAGCGCTCGATTTGCTCGACGTAAGCAAGCTCATCCGTCGAGCGTGCGCTATAGGCCAGTACAATGTGCTCGTAGTCTTCCCATGTCTTTAGGTCTTGTAGCATCGATAAAAATGGTGCAAGACCAGTCCCTGTCGCGAGCAGCCACAAATCCTTTGGCAATGGTTTTTGATAACGCGCTAACGTTAAGAATCCAAATGGCATGGTATTAAGTAATAGCTCATCGCCCACTTGTAGATGTTGCAGCTGTGAGGTAAAGGCACCATCAGGAATCACAATAGAGAAAAACTCTAGCACCTCATCGAATGGCGAAGACACAATCGAATACGCTCGAAAGATATCTTCATTCAATGCTTCATTAGAGACTTCATTAGAGACTTCATCACTTGCCTCAACCTGCTGGTAATATTTCAACTGGCTAGGATTGACGCCCAAACGCACAAACTGTCCGGCGGTAAACTTAAAACTATCGGGACGGCTGACGGTAAAACTAAATAAATTTGGCGTCCATGTGGTTTTGCTGAGTACCGTTACCGTTTGAATATTGTCACTCATAACTGTTCATCACTCATATTTTATTAAATGGTATTTTTATAAGATAAGTTTGCCAAAGACAAAAATTAAGCAAAAAAAGATGCGCCAAGCTTATCATAAAGCGGGCGCATCTTGGTTTTTTAACCGTAACAACAGATAAGCTGCGACGATTTATCTTATCGCATAAATCATTGAATCTACCAAATACGAGCCAAGCTCGCCCATTCGATCATACTGTTTGGCAAGATACCAAAGAATAGAATAATCGCCGTCACAGCAATAACCATAATACCACCGGTACGAATACCCCATTGCTTTGATACATCAAACTCAATGAATTGCTTAGGACGCTTGAACAGTGTGAGTAACACGCGCAAGTAGTAGAATAGACCAATCGCACTACCTAGGATAATCATCGCCGCTAAGAACCAGTTGGTTCCTTGTACAGCAGCTAATATTGCAAATAGCTTGGTGATAAAGCCGGCGGTCAATGGAATACCAGCCAGTGACAACATCATGATAGTCATCACCGCAGTCAATACTGGACGACGCCAGAATAGCCCTTGATAATGAGTCAGCTCATCGGCCTCGCCAGACAGGCGATATGGACTCGACATTAATGTCACCACACCAAAAGCACCGATAGACGTAAAGGCATACACCGCCATATACATACTAGAGATGCTATCAGCAGCAGCGCCAATACTGACAATGACGATCATCACATAACCCATATGGGCAATAGATGAATAACCCAATAGACGCTTTAGACTGGTCTGACGCACAGCCAACAAGTTACCTACCAAGATAGACAAGGTTGCCATCACCATTAATAACATCTGCACCGATGGCAATGCCAATAAAGAGGTATCGATTAAGAATCGAACCGCCAGCGCCATCATGGCAACTTTTGAGACGGATGCCAAAAAGGTCGCGATAGGAACAGGCGCGCCTTCATAAACATCTGGCGTCCACATATGAAAAGGAGCAGCCGAGAGTTTAAAGGCAATACCAAACATCATCATCGCCGCACCCAATATCAGTAGTGGCGATTCAAACAAATTGCCTAGCACCATACTGATTGGCTTAAATGCTAACGAGCCCACTTCTGCATAGATAAAGGCCATACCCATAAGTAAAGTCGCTGACGCTGTCGCTGACAACACTAGATACTTCAGCCCCGACTCAAGCGAGCGGTTACGCATATAAGTATAAGCGAGCAAACCGTATAAAGGCACTGACAACATCTCTAGACTCATAAAGAATGATGCCATGTGCTGCGCGCTTACCATCAGTAGTGCACCAATGGTCGATAGCAGCATGAGCAAGTACAGCTCTTCTTTATTGTCTTTAAGGTTGGCCAAATACGCATACGATAGCGTACAACAAGCCAATGCGCAGATCAGGATCACCACCATATTGAACTGAGCAAAGTTATCAATCACAAATAACTGCTCAGCATTTGGCGCGATAGCACCGCTTTCGATAAAGCCTGTCATTTGCCCAAGTAACGTAACCAGCGCAATATTCAAACCGACCACGGTAATTGTACCAGTGACCATATGCGAGCGCTTGATAGTGATGGCAATCATCACCACGAGTACCGTAATCACTACGGCGATAATCGGCGCGTAAGGCACAAGCCCTATCAAATCATTCATCGTAATCTCATTCATGACTTAACGTGCCTCCATTACATCAAGCAGTTGCGACGCATCTACCTGTGTCACTTGACTGTATATATATGCGTTATTGATCCACTGCATCGCATGACTTGAGGTATCAAGGAACGGCTGTGGATACAGTCCAAGCCATACCAAACCAGCAGCTAACATCAATAGTAACGATAGCTCGCGCTTGCCCAAATCTTTTAATTTACGTGTCGGCAAACCATGTGACTTAGTCTCTCGCTCTGCTAATTCTGCAATATTATTTTCACCAAATAGTGCGCGATGAATCAAAATGAGCGAGTATAGCCCTGCGAGTACCAAGCTGAATGTCGCAAATACCACAAACACAGGATACTGAGCAAAGGAGCCAAACAAAATCATGAACTCGCCAATGAAGTTACCCGTACCTGGAATACCAAGTAATGCCGCACAGAAGAACATCAGTATCGGTGCGTAGTAACGGAACTGTCCCCACATACCACCCATCAAGGTCAAATCACGTGTATGCAGACGCTCATATAGCTGCCCTGCCATGATGAATAATGCGGCTGAGCTCAAGCCATGAGCAAGCATCTGAATCATCAGACCTTGTAAGCTGAGCAATGTTCCAGCATAGATTGCCAATACCACAAAACCCATATGCGAGATACTGGTATACGCGAGCAAACGCTTCATGTCAGTCTGCATAAACGCGAGCCAAGCACCGTAGAAGATACCAATCGTACCTAGGGTAATCGCTATCGGCGCAAACTCTTGTGACGCTGCTGGAAATAGCGGCAATACAAAACGAATCAAACCATAGGCAGCAGTCTTAATTAGTACACCTGCCAAATCCACCGAACCTGCCGTTGGTGCTTGCGCATGCGCATCTGGCAACCAGCCGTGGAACGGGATAATTGGCAACTTCACCGCAAAGCCAATAAAGAAGCACAGCATGATGGGATATTCCCAGCCGCCAAGTGACGTACCGAGCAATTCATTATAGTTAAAGCTCACTACCCCTGTTTGGGCGTAGCTGATAATGACCAATACCAAAATACCGATGAGCATGATAAGCCCAGACGCTTGGGTATAAATAAAGAACTTAGTTGCGGCGTATTCTTTGGTTTTGCCAACCACATCATGACCCCAAATGGCGATCAAGAAATAGATAGGAACCAGCATCATCTCCCAAAAGAAGAAGAATAAGAACAGATCAATCGCTAAGAAAACCCCGATGACGCCGCCCAAACTCCATAGCAAGTTCAGGTGGAAGAAACCAACACGGCGCTGAATCTCATTCCACGAACAAGCAACGGCAGCCACACCAAGCAAGCCTGTTAAGGCTACCATCATCAGTGATAAACCATCTAGCGCCAAGTGAAAGCTAATACCAAAACTCGGTATCCATGGCACACTAAATTCAGCGACCCAAGGTACGGTAGCATCTGGCGCGATAACCTGCTTACTCATACCGCTAAAATCACCCTGCTGCCAAAGCACTAATGACAAAGCAAAGGTCAACGTCATACCGATCAAGGCAATCCAGCGCGGCAGACGTTTATTAAATCGCTCTACCACCCAGCACAGCAATCCTGCAATAAAAGGAATTGCGATTAATGCTGGTAGCATCCACGTTTGTTGTAACTCAATCATCTTTACACCACCGTCATCATTACCAGCACCAGCAATACAGCCATACCCAAGCCAAAGCTTGTGGCATAACCTCGAAGAGACCCTGTTTGCGTCGCAGACAATACTTTATTACCTGCTGAAGCCAGCTTAGGCAAGATATACCACGTTTTATCGATAGGGTCGGCTTTTAATAAGCGGCCGATGAACAAAAAGGGTTTTACAAAAATTATATCGTATAGCGCATCAAAACCTAGGCCATGGTAGCACCAGTGATATAGCGCCCCACCAATACGTGAGCGCTTAAAGCTCGTGAGCATACGTCCTTTATTGACCACATATAGTAATGCCGCCAATATCAAACCTGCTGCCATTGCACCCATCGCGATATACTCTGCGGTGTGCTTGGCGTGATCTTGACCCGCGACTTCTAGCAGATGACCCACACTCTCCGGTAAGACGCCTTGTAGTGGCGGTGTAATCCATGCACCAACAGCAGTAGATAGGACGAGTAATACCGTCAACGGTAACCAATACGATACCCCTGATAGCTTATGCGCATGGGTTTTTTCTTCACCGAAGAATATGATCCAAATCATACGGAATGTATAGATTGCCGTTAGGAACGCACCAAATACACCCATATAGAATAGTACTAAGTGACCTGTGGCATAGGTCTCCCAAAGAATCGCTTCTTTAGAATAAAAGCCAACGGTCACCCAAGGTATCGCAGCCAGTGCACCGCCACCGACGATATAGCACCAAAATACCAATGGTATCTTTTTGCGCAGACCACCCATCTTAAAGATGTCTTGCTCATGATGTACTGCAAGGATGACCGCCCCTGATGATAAGAATAGCAAGGCTTTAAAGAAAGCATGGGTCATCAAGTGGAAAATCGCGCCTTGCCATGCACCCACGCCAAGCGCCAAAAACATATAGCCAATTTGACTCATCGTTGAGTAAGCAAGGATACGTTTAATGTCTGTTTGCGCGAGCGCACAGAATCCAGCAACGACCAGCGTCAACGCCCCGACGCCGCCAACCCAATACAATAAGATACCTGGCGTTAGCTCAAACAATGGATGTAGACGGGCGATCAAATAAACCCCTGCCGTGACCATTGTTGCCGCGTGAATCAATGCCGATACTGGTGTCGGGCCTGCCATCGCATCAGCAAGCCACGTGTGTAGTGGTAACTGCGCTGATTTACCCATCGCGCCACCGACCAACATCATCGTGGTTAGCATCATCGTTGGGTTATTCACATCGAACACTTCTGGCGCGCGCGTAATAATTTCTTGAATATTAAGCGTACCGAATTCGCGAAATAATAAAAATAAACCAAAGGCTAAGAACACATCACCGACACGCGTGACGGTAAAGGCTTTCATCGCGGCACGGCCGTTGGCTCTGTCATGGTAATAATAACCAATCAATAGGTACGAACAGATACCCACGCCTTCCCAACCGAGATATAGCAAGAACAAATCATCTGCGAGTACCAGTAACAACATACTGGCCACAAACAAGTTCATATAGCTAAAGAAACGGGCAAAGCCAGTGTCGCCTTTCATATACCAAGAGGCAAATAGGTGAATCAAAAAGCCAATCCCAGTAATGACCCCTGTCATGGTCAATGCAAGACCATCAAAGCTCAAACCGAAATGTGGGGCAAAATCGCCAACTTGGAACCATGTCCACAGCGGAACTTCAATTACCGTTCCAGCTGGATTGGTGGTCAAAAAGGTATAACTAACCACTAGCGTGCATAGTGCTGATAACAGCATGCTACCCACGCCAACAATCGCTGCGACCGTCTCTGATAATTTGTCGCGCATAAAGGCTAAAATCAAAAAGCCAATGAGCGGGAATATAAAGGTTAATGGTAATAAACTCATGACATCATCCTTTCATCTCATTGGCGCTATCGACATCGAGATGCCCACGCTGATGATAAAAACGCAATAATATTGCCAGACCAATTGACGCTTCAGCCGCGGCCAAGGTTAAAATAAAGATAAACATAATCTGTCCGTCTGGATCGACCCAGCGACTACCTGCCACTACAAATGCCAATGCCGCCGCATTCATCATGATCTCAAGACTCATGAGCATAAATAGGAAGTTACGTCGTACCATGACGCCGCACAGACCGATGGCAAATAAAATACCTGCCAAAATCAGTCCATGACTCATGGGTATCATACCCAGTACATTTTGCGCCTCAGCAACTGGCTGTACTAAGCCTGCCACCTCGTGGGCAAACGGCACGTTTGACACATCTTGTGCCACGCTTGCTGCTAGTACCATTAGTCTGACTCCTTGCGCGTAACTTTGTTCGCACCTGTTTTCATGCCTACCTTCATACCAACATAGTCATGCGGGTCAACATCTTTATATTCATAAGGCTTAGCCATTTCTACGCCATCATGCTGTGTAAGCGTACTGTCATTGTCGTATTGTTTGATACTGCCTACACTTGGCTGAAAGTCTTGACTCGCATGACCGACGATCTCTTCATCAATTGACTCTTTACCTAAGTGATATGCCGCCACCAAAGCCGCTAGTAGTAATAAAGCTGCAATTTCAACCAGCATGATATATTTAGTAAACAGTACCGTACCCACTGCTTTGGCAGAGATAGTCGTGCCACCCATCATGACTGCTTCATCATGATTAAGACCAATCATTGCATAGAGCACAACGGCAATGATTATCGTCAATCCTGTCGGTATCCCCCAAGTGCCCGCATCGAGCCAACGCTCTTCGCGCTCGTCATTACTCATGCCCAAGTTCAGCATCATAATGACAAAGACAAATAGCACCATAATGGCACCAGCATAAACGACAATCTCTAACGCACCCGCAAACGGCGCACCTAATACAAAAAATATCCCAGCGATTGCCAGTAACGATACAATCATCGATAAGATAGCATGCACTGGATTGGCCTGAGTCACGACGCGCAGACTGGCAAATATTGCCACTGCTGCAAGCGAATAAAACCCAGCCAGTTCAGGATGGTTCAAAATATTCATCATGGTAGCAAGCTCCTTAGATCAATCGGTGCAGACTCATTTTGTGCTGCGCCTTTTGGTTTGTCCGCTACCGCCATACCTGTCACACGATAATAGTTATAATCAGGGTATTTACCTGGTCCTGAAATAAGCAAATGCTCTTTTTCATAGACCAAATCTTGGCGCTTATATTCACCCAATTCAAAATCTGGGGTCATTTGAATCGCTGTCGTTGGACAGGCTTCTTCACACAATCCACAAAAAATACAGCGTGAGAAGTTAATACGGAAAAACTCTGGATACCAGCGTCCATCTTCACGCTCGGCTTTTTGTAATGAGATACACCCTACCGGACATGCTACCGCACACAAGTTACAAGCAACACAGCGCTCGTCTCCATCAGGATCACGCGTGAGGACAATACGTCCACGAAAACGCGGCGGTACAGGTACCGGCTCTTCAGGATAAAGGATGGTGTCACGCGGTCTGAGCGCATGACTATTGACCATCCACATGCTGCGGACAATGGTAAATATACCAATGACGGTCTTTTTTATGGTAGTAAACATGGGATTATTATCCTTATCAGCTTTACCCTAGTTCATCAGTGATGGCTAGTAATGACTATAACGTTGGGGAAAAGATCAAAATGACCGCAGCAGTGATTAATAGATTAATCAGCGTTACTGGCAGACATACTTTCCAGCCAAAGTTCATCACCTGATCATAACGCGGACGCATGAGTGAGCCTCGAGCCAAAATAAACATGGTCATAAAGAACAGCGTTTTAATCATGAACCAAAAAGCTGGTGGAATAAATGGGATATCTAAATTAAAGGGCGCAAGCCAACCGCCAAAGAACAAGCAAGTCATCAAGGCAGAAATCAAGACAACGTTGACATACTCACCAATGAAGAACATACCAAACTTCATACCCGAATATTCGACATGATAACCTTCAGCCAGTTCTTGCTCTGCTTCTGGTTGGTCAAATGGATGTCTATGCGTAACGGCCACGCCAGCCACGACAAAGGTCAAAAAGCCAAAGAACTGCGGAATAATATACCAGCCGTCGACTTGTGCTTCGACAATGGCACGCAAGTTAAATGAACCTGTTAGTGCAACAACGCCCATCAACGACAAACCTAAAAACACTTCGTAACTGATCGTCTGTGCAGCTGAGCGCAAACCACCGAGTAGCGAGAATTTGTTGGCAGAGGCCCAACCACCGAACATCACCGCATAGACAGCAATACCCGCCATAGCAAAGAAAAACAAAATACCAATATCCCAATCAACCACGCCAAGTGTTGGTGAGATAGGAATAATGGCAAATGAAGCCAAGGCAGTAAACATTGCAACCGCAGGTGCCAACGTGAACATAAACTTATCGGTAAAGTTTGGTGTCCAATCCTCTTTAAAGAAGATTTTTAGCATATCGGCGACCAACTGCAACGAACCAAAAGGTCCAACGCGGTTTGGACCATAACGGTCTTGCCATAATGCCAGCATACGGCGTTCATAAACAATCATCATCGCGGCAACCAATACCACGACTAAAAAGATGACTAGCGATTGACCCACCAAAAACAAAATAGACCAAGTATCAAAGCTCATGCTATTGGCCAAAAAGCTTGGCACATCAGGGATAATACGGGTAACTTGCATATTACACCTCCTGTGTGGTGGTCGGCGCTGCGTTCATTTGCGCTGTATCGTTATTGTTCATCATGTCGTTAGCCATGCTACCCATCATCGTTACTGGTGCATCTACTCTACGTACCGACGCTGGCATTGATGGGTGAATAATACTCACCTGTCCAACTGGATAACCGATACAGCCTTCTGCTAGATAACCAACCAGCTGTACTGGCAAAGTGATTTGTTGCTTGTCAATTTCAATCGCCAAGTAATCACCATCAGCAATACTCCAGTCTTTGGCATCATCTATACCGATACGCCATGTTGCAACTGGCAGCTGCTCTGCGACGATTGGGCTACGTGATGCCATCATTGAGCTGGCATAAATATTATGAACCGGTACCAGTTTCGCTTGGCCTTGCTGTAAGTCAGTAGTGTTTGCAGACATGGCTTCTGGCGCAACATATTGACGAGTGGCTAGACGCTCTAGCTGATCGAACAAACGCACCCCTGGATCACCATTTTTCAGATGACCGCCGACTTTGTCTTGGTATTTGTTCCATGCTTGTGGTGAGTTCCAACCTGCTGCATTGGCAAAAGGAATCATCGAGCTGGGCGTTTCTTTACCGCTATAACCTTCCATTGAGAAAGTTAGACCAGTGTCCAAATCTTTTGGCTGCATTGGCTCGTGCACTGAGATTGGCGCGCGCATAGCAGTACGACCTGAATAACGACGCGGTTGACGCGCGATTTTCAGACCCGTTATACGGTAGTCAGCATCAGGCGCAGCACCTTTGATACCTGCAAGTTTAGGATGGGTGGCAATCAATGCATTGATAACATCATCTAGCTGCGTCCAGTCGACATCACGACCTTCAATGCTGCTATGCACAGCATGTATCCAACGCCAACCTTCTTTAATACTGCTCATCGGATGGTAGTATTCGTTATCATAAACTTGGAAGAAGCGCTGCGCACGGCCTTCAGCTGATATCAATGTACCATCCGCTTCTGCAAAGCTTGCCGCTGGCAATACGATATCGACGTCTTTATGCCAATCAAGGAGCTGATGATCTAACGCGATGACCGTTTTATCAGTCAGTAGCTGCGTCAATTTATTGGCGTCAATCGCATCTGTTAGCTGGTTTTCTGCAACCACAACCACATCGTAATCAGTGGCTAGCAGCTCTTCAACTGACTGACCGCCAAGCATACAAACGCCCATGCTATTGGCATCAGGAACCGTTAGGTAGATACCTGCTTGTGCCTGATACTTGTTATTTACTTCTTTTAATTCAAGGTTTTCAGCAGGCTCACGCTCGACATCATCCTGCGCTTCTGTATTTACGCCCGTTTCAGGTTTGTTTGGCTTAGCAGATAAATCTTGGTCTTCTTCAGGCTGGTCATTAGCCGCTTTCGCTTGCGCTGCTTGTACTTTGGCATTATGTGCCTCGACCTGCTGCTGCTCAGTCGCTTTGATTGCCGCGCGTTTTTGGGTCAACGCTTGGGTAATCTGTGCTGCTGCTTCTATCAATGCGGTAGAAGACAAGCTACTACCCGAGACAACTAAAGGCTTATCGGCTTGAATCAAGTCATAAGCGATTTGCTGTGCCAACGCTTGCATACCGTCAGTTTCAGCACTAGCATCAGCTGCTTGTGGGTCTGTTATGTCTGCTAAATCATCAGCGAAATTAGCAATTTCATCAGCGACTTTGAAGCCAAGTTTAATGATGTCTTCAGGTGTCGCAACTACGCTCACTTTACTGATGTCTTCTAGCTTTGTTTGCGTTACATCGATGACATAGACTGGGCTTAACGCATCTTGGGCAATACGTTTGACTGGTTCAGCAAGCCACGGCTGCGTTTGCAATGCCGCTGCCATTTTCAAGCCTTCATTTTTTGCGGCTTGACGTACTGACAGCGCGACACGTGATGAAGTTTGAGTGATATCTTCACCTAATACGAGCACTGCATCATGCGTTTCGATATCGGTCATGCTAGGGTTATAAATGCCTTCAGTGCTCAGCACTTCGATGCATTTATTGACCAGTGCTTGCTGCTGATGATTCAGACCTGTTGAAAAGTTATCAAAGCCGACCAGATTTTTTAGCGCAAAGTTAGTCTCTAAACTGGCACGTGGTGAGCCAATTCCGATAACTTTTTTATCTTTGAGTCGTTTGATGGTCTCATCAAGTGCGTAGTCAATATTGATTTTGACATGCTTATCATTGATACGTTCAAGCGCTTGGGTTGGACGATCATCACGATTGACATAGCCATAACCAAAGCGGCCACGGTCACATAAGAAATAGCGGTTTACTTCGCCGTTATAACGGTTTTCGATACGGCGCAATTCACCATAACGCTCGCCCGGTGAGATATTACAACCAGCTGAGCAACCATGACAGATGCTTGGCGCATACTGCATATCCCATTTACGGTTGTAGCGCTCAGAATGAGTTTTATCAGTAAACACACCGGTTGGGCAGACTTCGGTTAAGTTGCCTGAAAATTCGCTTTCAAACTGACCATCTTTATCACGACCAAAATAGACGCGATTATTTGAGCCATAAACACCCAAATCTTCGCCGCCTGCGTAGTCTTTATAAAAACGTACACAACGATAGCAAGCGATACAACGGTTCATCTCATGCGCGATGAATGGACCAAGCTCTTGGTTGTGGTGCGTGCGCTTGGTAAAGCGATAGCGACGACGGCTATGACCTGACATATAGGTCATGTCTTGCAAGTGACAATGTCCACCTTCTTCACAAGTTGGACAGTCATGCGGATGGTTGGTCATAAGTAGCTCAACCATCGACTTGCGGAATGCTTTGGCTTCATCGTCAGTCACAGAGATGTACATATCATCGCCAGGAGCGACCATACATGACATGACTAGGCGACCGCGACCCGCTTCCATATCGTCTTTATTCTGGAATTGCTTGACCGCGCACTGACGGCACGAGCCTACTGAGCCAAGAGCTGGATGATAACAAAAATACGGCACATCAATGCCAAGTGATAAGCAGGCTTGTAGTAAGTTGTCTGCACTATCTACTTCGACAGTGGTTCCATCAATATGTATGACTGCCATGCCGCTCTCCTTATTTCACTACTGGCTGTTGGTTGGCTGCAGCATCAATAACATCGACACCAACCGCCTGCGCGATTTTTTGATCAAACTCTGGACGGAAATATTTAATCGCACTCATCAGTGGTTCCATCGCACCTGGGGCATGCGCACAGAACGTCTTACCAATCCATAAGTCACGCGTCAGGCCTTCTAGTTTTTCTACATCGCCCACTTGCCCTTCACCATCATTGATGGCGGTAAGCAGCTTGACGCCCCACGGTAGACCATCACGGCATGGCGTACACCAACCGCATGACTCGCGCTGAAAGAAAATCTCAAGATTACGAAGTAGTGGCACCATGTCTTGTGATTCATCAACGACCATAATCAGACCTGTACCCATACGGCTACCCGCATTTTGAATGGTGTCAAAATCTACCACCACATCCAAATGTTCTGCGGTCAAAAAGTCAGTCGAGGCGCCACCAGGGAGCCACGCTTTGAGAGTTTTACCATCTTTCATACCACCCGCTAAATCTTCAATGATTTCGCGTGCCGTATAACCAAATGGTAATTCCCAAAGACCTGGATCATTAACTAAACCTGAACAGCCGAATAGTTTGGTGCCTGGCGTTTTACTTTTGCCTTTGATTTCAGATAACGACTGATACCACTCGACCCCATGATTCAAAATCGCTGGCATATTACATAAAGTCTCAACGTTATTAACAACGGTTGGACGACCCCATGCACCAGAAATTTGTGGGAATGGCGGTTTGGTACGTGGGTTAGCACGGCGGCCTTCTAGACAGTTAATCAGCGCTGTTTCTTCACCGCAGATATAACGTCCAGCGCCAGTATGTACATGCAGATTGAAGCTAAAATCTGAGCCTAAAATATTGTCGCCCATCAGATTATTGGCCAAGCATTCTTCGATAGCAGCGACCAAGCGCTCAGCGGCTAAGACATACTCACCGCGGATAAAGATATAACCGTCAGTGGCACCGATAGCATGAGCAGTAATTAGCATACCTTCGATAAGCTGAAACGGTAAGCGCTCCATTAATAGGCGATCTTTAAACGTACCCGGCTCCATCTCATCCGCATTACAGATGAGATAACGCGGCAAACCGTCTGGTGGCGACATAAATGACCATTTGAGACCCGCGTTAAAGCCTGCACCACCGCGACCTCGAACATTGGCCGCTTTGATCATATTGCCGACATCTTTAGGCGATTTAGATAGCGCTTCTTTTAGACCCGTAAAGCCTTTTAGAGACTCATAAGTGGCTAAATCAAGCACGGCATCATGATGTGCCAAACGCCACGTCAAAGGCTTGGTTTCGCTAGTGGCTGTCGCTTTATCACCGTAAATTGGAACACGCTGTGCATTCAGCTGGCTTGGCGCTTGGCCTTGACCGCGACGAGCAATCTGCTCTGAAATCGTTAAACTCATGCGTATAGCTCCAATAATTGCGCGACCTCAGATGGCTGGACAGGGCCGTAAGTGTCTTCATCAATCAGTACCGCTGGTCCCTTATCACAGTTGCCCAAGCAGCAAATTGGCAATAGGGTAAAACGTCCGTCAGCAGTTGTCTGACCATACTCAATACCCAGCTGTGATCTAATCTCAGCTGACAGCGCTTCATAACCTGTCAAATAACAAGCCACGGAGTCACATATGAGAATCACATGGCGACCGACAGGCTGGCGATAAATACGGTTAAAGAAAGTCGCAACTCCGTCCATGTCTGACATCGGGATATCTAGGATATTGGCAATGGCATTTGCTTGCGCATCATCGACCCAGCCGTTACGCTTTTGCACGATTTTTAGCGCATCTAATGAGGCAGCACGCGCCTGTGGGTAATGGTGCATAAACTCATGAATGGCAGCAATTTCATCACTAGTGAGAATGCTTTCCACATCTACTTTTGGCATTTTGTCGGAAACAATTTTCATAATCTTCTGTCTTTCCTCACTCATCCTGCTCTATCACAAGCCAATATCAGTCTGATTGAAACTGTGGTTATATCGACAAGTGACAGCATTTTGGTGTGCCATCAGGCAATAATATATTGATGAACAAATACTTTTGAAGCAGCGGTTTTAACCTTAAAGATCAAGATCTTAACGATCGCAATCCGCCATCACAATATCAATCGATGCCAAATACATAATGGCATCAGAAACCAGCGAGCCATTAATGACCGACGGCATCTGTTGCAAATGCGCAAATGTCGGCGTACGAATACGGGTGCGATAGCTCATCGTGGCCTTGTCTGAGGTGATGTAATAACTATTCAGACCTTTAGTCGCCTCGACGATCGTCGTACATTCGCCTGCTGGCATCACAGGACCCCAAGATACCGAGATAAAGTGGTTAATCAGCGTTTCGATATCATTTAGCGTACGGTCTTTCGGCGGTGGTACAGCCAGTGGATGATCCGCTTTGTAAGGGCCTTGCGGCATATTATCCATACATTGACGGATGATACGTAATGACTGACGCATCTCTTCGACTTTGACCATACAGCGATCATACGCATCGCCGTTGTAGCCAACTGGCACTTCAAAATCGTAATTCTCATAGCCCATGTATGGACGCGCTTTACGCAGATCAAAGTCAACGCCCGTCGCACGCAGACCAGCGCCCGTCACGCCCCAAGCAAGTGCTTGCTTGGCATTATATTGAGCAACCCCTTGGGTACGGCCTTTGAGCACGCTGTTTTGTAATGCCGCTTTGACATATTCGTCCAAGCGTTTTGGCATCCAATCTAAGAACTCACGAACCAAACGCTGCCAGCCACGTGGCAGATCAGCAGCCGTACCGCCAATACGGAACCAAGCTGGATGCATACGATAGCCAGTCACGGCTTCGATGACGTCATAGGCTTTTTGGCGATCGGTAAACATATAGAATACAGGGGTCATACCGCCCGCATCCTGAATGAACGTACCGACGAATAGTAAGTTATTGGTAATACGGAAAAACTCACTCATCATCACGCGAATGGTCTCAGCGCGCGGCGGCACGGTGATTCCAGCAAGCTTTTCGACCGACATGATATATGGCAGCTCATTCATTACACCGCCAAGATAATCGATACGGTCGGTATAAGGAATAAATGAATGCCATGTTTGACGCTCAGCCATCTTTTCTGCGCCGCGATGGTGATAGCCGATATCTGGGATACAATCGACGACTTCTTCACCATCCAACTGTAGCACCAAGCGAAACGCGCCGTGAGCAGAGGGATGGTTAGGACCGATGTTCAAGAACATAAAGTCTTCATCACGACCTGAGCGCTTCATGCCCCACTCTTCTGGGACAAAACGTAGGTTTTCTTGCTCGTATTGTTGCTTGGCGGTATTCAAGAAGTACGGAGTAAATTCAGTCGCACGCGCATGATACTCTTTACGCAGTGGGTGACCTTCCCAGTATTTTGGTAATAAAATACGGGTCAAATGCGGATGACCTGTAAAGACAATGCCAAACATATCCCACACTTCGCGCTCATACCAGTTGGCATTTGGCCAAATATTGGTAGCGCTTGGAACATTGAGATCATCTTCGCTCAGCGCGACCTTGACACGTATATCACTATTGCGCTCAAGCGACATTAAGTGGTAAAACACCGTAAAGTCACTGTCAGGCAAACCCGCACGATGCTGGCGTAAACGCTCATCTATCGCTGATAAGTCAAATAGCATAACGTATGGCTGAGGCAGTTTGCGCAAAAATAAGAGAACGTCTAATAAATCAGCACGCGCCACCCAAACCGTTGGAATCTCATCCACAGTGTGCTGCACGACAAATTTACCAGCGTACTTCTGCTCAAGCTCTGTGATGACTGCTGGGATAGGCTTAATATTAGGATCTGTGTTTTCGACTACCGTGACCATGAATGACGTATTCCTTCATTAATCATAACTAAACTATGTCAACCATAACTGAGCTATGTTAATCATAACCGAACTATGATAAGCGCATAAAATATTAAAGTTATTGCTGTGAATCTAAATGCTATCTAAACTTAGATACTGTCTAAACTTAGATGCTGTCTGGGCTACGTAAGTTTTTGACAGCGATACGATCTGCTTGCTTACGGTCACGCTCAGGCGTCATTTGCGGCTGATAGACACCCTGCTCATTGACATGGATACCTAACGGACGACGCTCTTTGGTGATAGATTCTTGCAATAACATCAAGCCTTGAATCAACGCTTCTGGACGCGGCGGACAGCCTGGTACATACACATCGACAGGGATGATTTTATCCACGCCTTGTACAACAGAGTAGATATCATACATACCGCCTGAGTTGGCACAGGCACCCATAGAGATGACCCATTTTGGCTCAAGCATTTGCTCATAAAGACGCTGAATAACAGGGGCCATCTTAACAAAGCAAGTACCGGCGACGATCATCACGTCTGCCTGACGAGGCGAGGCACGAATAACCTCTGCCCCAAAGCGTGACAAATCATGAACGGCGGTTAAGGTAGTGGCATATTCGACATAACAGCAAGACGTACCAAAGTTAAATGGCCAGAGTGAGTGCTTACGCCCCCAGTTTGCTGTCGAATGAACGAGGTCTTCGAGACGACCCATAAAGACGTTTTTATTCACTTCATCTTCGATAGGGTCACTGACCGTTTGGCGGGTCTGTGCAGGATAGGTATCTGCATCAGGGTTGGCTTTTGTTAATGTGTATTTCATAACATACAACCTTCATATTAGGCTTGGCGTGGCAATCATCTTGCTCGCGCTGTCGCCATAATTTTATTAATAATAAGTGGCTAATCATCAGCGATCATCGATATAAACAGGCTGGTGTCTTTATATCTTGCTGCCTGTCCTTTACAAAAACACCTAGCTGTTAAAACCATAAACTGGCATTAACGCGCAGCTTTATCTTTTTGACTAGACGTCGCAAAGTCCACAGACGTCACATTACCTGTAGTATTAATATGATCAATGTTTTGTAGATGACGGCGATTGGTCTCAATATTGTTTGAGACATTGATTTGACCGGATGATTGCGCAGGTACTTTACCAGTAGGATCGACCATCAGCTCGTGAGCACCATCAAACTTCGTGATATCTGCTAAGTTAAAGCCAGCAGGCGCGGCATATAAGCGTGCCTTTTTACGCAGTTTGTCAGCAGGTGCCCAGTTCATCGCACCCAAGCTCAGCTCATAAATCAAACCGATAATCAGAATAGTGATAAAGGTAGCAGCAGCGGCAAAACCAAGCCAGCCAGCCTCTCGTACTGACACAGAATACGCGTAGAGATACAGCGCCTCTAAATCGAAAATCACAAAGAAAATCGCGACCAAATAGAATTTAGCAGACAAACGAATACGGGCGTTGCCAGATCCGACAACACCCGCTTCAAATATCTCTTCTTTTTGTAAGCCTTGAGAGCGACCGCCAAGTAAACGCGGTACCACCAGCATAAAGACAACTAGCCCAATGGCGGCTAAGATAAAAGCAACTGCTGACCAATTAAAAGCAGACATGATAATACGTGCTCCTCACCCAATCGAGTGTTAGACACAGCGCAGGCACTGACCCATTAAGGTCGCCTCACGACAGGTATAACGCAGACGAAAACACAAAGCAACTGTCATTCACTGACACTGTGTTTAAGTAACTGTCATTGAGTCACATGTTAGGTATTTTGCTGGTAATAACCAATTATCAAGCTTATTAACGACGATGTCAGACCTGACCAACTGTAGAGATTCCGGTATGCACGCGGATAAAGGCTGGTCGCCCAACGCATCTTCTAACAACGTAAGATCAACGTATTAAATCAATATCATATCTGACTGCGTACTTAATTGATTTAATAGCTCATTACACGTGGTTAATAATGACGTGACAACTGGCATAAATTATTTACGTACTATACGCATATCAGTGCCTAAAAGCTAGTTTTTAACTGTATTCGACGGTCATTTTCTATGAAACAAAATGTGTTTTTTTTACCAAAAATTATGATATAGACGTTACCTTATATTAACCCCAAATCCATGCTTTGTTCGATACGCAAACGCTGTCACGCTATTCATCAAAAATCAAGTGCGCTCATACCCTATTTTCATCACCCAACTCCTCCCCCAAAGTGACCGTTTTTGCTTTATAATGACCCACCTAATTTTACGATATGTCATCATCAAACCTTAAATTCTATTATCCTTATAACAAACATTATTAAGATATCACTACGATATTAATTTTGGTGATACGCACCGCGTTCATCTACTTGTGCTATATCAGCGCTATCCTCTTTTTGCTTTTGTCTTACAGGTCACGTTATGAGTCAACTCAATCCCAAACAACAAGAAGCCATGCTCTACGTATCCGGCCCACTACTTGTGCTCGCAGGTGCTGGCTCCGGCAAGACCTCAGTGATCACGCGTAAAATTGCGTATCTGATTCAAGAGTGCGACATGCCAGCTGAGCGCATTACTGCTGTGACCTTTACTAATAAGGCGGCACGTGAAATGAAAGCCCGTGTCAGCAAACTGCTCCCAAGCGAAAAAACGCGCGGTTTGACTGTATCGACCTTTCACCAATTTGGTCTCCAGTTTTTGCGCTATGAGCTGATGCATACGCCACTAAAAGGCAACTTCTCTATCATGGACAGCGATGATAGTAAGCGCCTCTTGATGGAGCTGATGATGCGCGACAACTTAAGTGGTGCTGAAAGTCGTGAGCTGGTTGGTAAAGCGATCAAGATGATTTCTGATTGGAAAAACGATTTGATCGAGCCTGACAAGGCGATGGAGACATTAGATGATCCAGAAGAGATGATTTTTGCGACCTTGTACGCACTTTATGAGCGTAACTTGCGTGCGTATAATGCGGTCGATTTTGATGATTTGATTGTACTGCCAACCAAAATCTTGCGTGAAAATAGAGAACTGCGAGACAAATGGCAGAACCGTATTCGTTATCTATTGGTCGATGAGTATCAAGATACCAATACCGCCCAGTATGAAATGATTAAGCATTTGGTTGGACCCCAAGGGCGCTTTACCGTGGTAGGTGATGATGACCAATCTATCTATGCGTGGCGCGGGGCGAAGCCTGAAAACATGGCGCTGCTAAAAGAAGATTTCCCAAAACTAAAAATCGTCATGCTTGAGCAAAATTATCGCTCAACCACCCGTATTTTGACCTCTGCCAATGCGGTCATTCTGAACAACGAGCATTTATTCGAGAAAAAACTGTGGTCCGACAAAGGTCAAGGCGAAAAAATCCGCATCATCAACTGCCGTAATGATGATGATGAGTCCGAACGCGTTGCCAAAGAGATCGTCACCCATAAGCTACGTTTTGGTAATGAGTGGGAGCAGTATGCGGTGCTCTACCGTAGTAATTTTCAGGCACGTATGCTAGAAGCACAATTGCGCCAGTTGCAAGTGCCTTATAAGTTATCGGGCGGTCAGTCGTTCTTTGCCCGTAGTGAAATCAAAGATATCATGGGCTATCTGCGCCTGATATTAAATCCCGAAGATGACAGCGCGTTTTTGCGTATTATCAATACACCCAAGCGCGGTATGGGACCTGCCACGCTAGAGAAGCTTGGCTTGTTTGCACAAGAGCACAGCATCTCGCTATTGGCTTCTTGTACTCATGCCGGCTTGGCTCATGTGTTGCCATCAAAAGCTTACGGCACAATAAAAGAGTTTGGCGAGTTCATCGAGCACTATACGCGTGAGCTGGACCAACACCCTGATCCTGTGCCGATCGTACGCCAAATGATTGATGAGACGGGTTATATTGATTTTGTCCGTAGCGATGCCAAAACACCGCAGCAAGAAAAAAACCGTATTGATAATATCGATATGCTGTATACCAGTATTCAGTCACTCATTAATCGCGCGGAAGAAGACGAAGATCGTACGATTGATACCATCATTCGTAAGCTGGTCTTGCTCGATATGCTCGAGCAACAGCAAGAAGAAGAGAATACCAACAAAGTCAATCTAATGACCTTGCATGCGGCAAAAGGCTTGGAGTTTGATTTTGTTTATATCATGGGGCTTGAGGAAGAGATGCTACCGCATCGCAACTCTATCATGAGTGAGACAGTGGAAGAAGAGCGTCGTCTGATGTACGTGGGCATTACCCGTGCGCGGCGTGAGCTGACATTGACACTCGCGACCCAGCGCCGTGCTGGTGGCCAGATGCGCGTCACCTCAGAGTCACGGTTTTTGGACGAGCTACCTGAAGATCATGTTGACTGGCCCGCTAAGGCCAAAAAGAAAAAAGCGACCAAAGACCCAGAAGCGGTCGCTGATGAGTATTTGGCCAATATTCGCGCTTTATTGGGTAAGCGCTAACATCAACATTGGCAGTGCTAACGCCAAAAAGAACTGACTCGGCAAACGCTAACCCGACGTTTTGCCATTTGCTATTATTAACACTTTATAAAAGATATTGGAATCCTTATGCCTACCTCGATGCCCGATCAGGAACGACCATCAGTGCTACCAGGAGATTATAATCCGGCTGAGTATAGTGCCGAATATAAACTGCTGTATTTGCAGGATTTGGTTGCTGATAAAGCATATGAGGCGATTACAGAGTTTTTAGAAAAGCAGTCTGAATATGAGATTGCCAACCTACTAGAGTCTTTCCCGACTCAAAACCGCCTACTCATCTGGGAGCAAGTGCCAGAGAGCATTAAAGGTGAAGTACTTGCTGAGCTCGAGTACGATACCCGCCAGCCATTATTAGAGAATATTTCTTCTCAAGAAATCTCACTATTTACTCAAGATCTTGATGCCCAAGACATCTCTGAGATTTTGGATACTGTCACTGAGAGCGTACGTACCTCAGTCATGGCAACGCTCGATGAAGAAACACGCGTCCAAGTCAATAAACTTGATACGTATGATGACTGGGAAGTTGGGAGCTACATGGATCCTGATATTATCCAAATACGGGATGATATCTATCTGGCGGACGTACAGGATTGGCTACGCGAAAACGAGGATCTACTCGATGACGAAAGCCAAGAGCTGCTCGTGGTCGATCAAAGCCAGCAATTACTTGGGCTATTGAGTCTGGTGGATCTGATTAAACATGACCAAAAAACGTTAGTGTCAGAACTGATTGATACGGCTATCACGATTAATGATCGCCTGGATATCCAAGATGCCGCGGCGATTTTTCGCTCAGAAGATATCCGCTTTGCCCCCGTGACGAACAGCTATGGCGAGCTGGTTGGGCAGTTAAATGGCGAAGACATCATGGAGATTATCCAAGATGATGTCGACAGCACTATGAAAAACCTTGCTGGTGTTAGCCAAGATGAAGAGTTATTCGCGCCTATTCTAACCAGTGCTAAAAGCCGTAGTGTCTGGTTGGGCATTAACCTCTGCACCGCGCTTTTAGCAGCAGCAGTGATTGGACAGTTCGAGGAAGTGTTGGCAGAAGTGGTGGCGCTAGCGATATTGATGCCAGTGGTCGCCAGTATGGGCGGTATTGCAGGCTCGCAAACCTTGACAGTCGTTATCCGCGGTATGGCAATGGGTCAAATCGGTGGTTCTAACCGAGTCTGGCTCCTTAATAAAGAGCTGTGGGTTGGAGCGATAAACGGTATCATTTGGGCGATAATAATGGCATTTATTGCCCAATTATGGTTTCATGACATCAAAATTAGTGCTGTCATTGGCTTTGCCATTGCGATCAACATGACTGCGGCTAATGTCTCGGGAATTAGTATACCGCTGATGCTAAAACGTATGAATATCGATCCTGCGTTATCAGCCTCAGTGATTCTAACCACTGTTACAGATATTGTCGGTTTTATGTCATTTTTAGGCTTGGCGAGTGTGTTAATACTCTAGTGAATTGCTGGATGATAAAGTATCCAATAGAAATATAGCATTGCTATTTATATAGCATTGTTGTTTATACAATTTTGTTGAATGGTCTTAATTTATAAAACTTCTAAATCGTTAAGTGAGTGTGTTATGCAAGCTGTACAAGTGAAAGTGGTCAACCCTAAAATTACTGAAGATGAAGCATTTTCTTTGCCAACTCGTGCCACCGATGGCAGTGCGGGTATCGACTTACGTGCTTGTATTGATGAGCCCTTAACGATCAAAGCCGGCGAAACTCACTTGATAGGTACGGGCCTCGCCGTTTATATTCAAGACCCTAATTATGCCGGTATGATTCTGCCGCGCTCGGGACTTGGCCATAAGCATGGCATCGTCTTGGGTAACTTGATTGGGCTGATTGATGCCGATTATCAGGGTGAGCTGATGGTTAGCATCTGGAACCGTAGCGAGAATGATTTTATTCTCAATCCAAGCGATCGCATGGCACAGTATATCGTGGTGCCTGTTGCTCGTCCTGAGTTCGAGGTGGTTGCAGAATTCAGTGATGAAAGCGTGCGCGGTGCTGGCGGATTCGGGCATTCGGGTCGTCAGTAACCATTCATTGGCAAGTAAGTTTCAGACAGCGACTTAGATCGTCACTAAGCTAAATCGTCACCAAGATAGCGACTAGGATTTATCTGTTTACATTAATAGAATATTGCGCTGTCCATTTTCTATTCATAATCACCTATTTATCACGTCAATAAGGAGAATAAGCCATGCCATCTTTTGCGGCGCAGCAATCCTTATTTCGTGCTTATGACATCCGTGGTACAAACACGCATTTCACCGATGAGTTTGTACAAGCGCTCGGCCATCGTTTTGCTCAGCTCTATGGCTCTCAACGCAGCCAATTAACAAGAAATAGCGATACCAGTACCAGTATTGATACCAATGTGATTACCGCTATCGATAGCAATGCCGATACGCCCATAGACACTACGCAAAATACTGGCGTTGACGATGTTAGTGTTAAAAATATCGTCGTTATTGGCTATGACATGCGTCATGGCAGCGAATCGATTGCACGTACACTCGCTACTGTATTGAATCAGCAAGGTTTATGTGTTATTCAGCTTGGTCTTGTTACCACACCCATGATGGCATTTTGGGCAAAGCGGTATCAAGGTCATGGCATTATTGTAACCGCCAGCCACTCTGCCAAAGACATATTGGGTATCAAGTGGTTGGTCAATCATAAATCTCCCAGTAATGTAGAGATACGAACCCTGTATCAACAATTAATCTCTCATACTCATTACTCATCTAAAAAACAGGTCGAGCAAGCAACCTTCTCAAAATCAGACTTACACCATATAAATATTAGCAGCAATACTGAATTATCTAGAACCTTGCTTAAAGAACTACCTGCCAAGCAAGTGGCAGACGTCTATATCGCGGCTATCGAGCAAGTCTTTTGTCAGTTGCCTCAGGATAATCAGACAGCACCTACAAACAACCAAAAAACAGCATCTAAGCTTGATTTGGTTGTGGTCATTGACTGTATGCATGGTGCCACTGGCAACATCACTCAGCGCTTATTTGACCGTTTTTGCCAGCGCGTCATTGTGCTCAATGACACGCCAGATGGCAGTTTTCCTCTTGGTAATCCTGATCCAGCCGAGCCCAACCGTCTAACAGCGTTGCAGCAAGCTGTCGTTTCTCATCATGCCGATATTGGTTTGGCATTTGATGGTGATGGTGATCGTTTGATGATCGTTGATAATAACGGCAAAGTGGTCATGCCTGATCACCTACTCTACTTGTTAGCACGCATTGCCATCATAGAGCGTCCTGATTCTTTGACCAGCTCCTTAGCGTCTGAGGTGCTATTTGATATTAAATGCGCGCATCATCTGCCAAAGCTACTGGCGGATCTTGGCGCGATGCCAGTGATTAGTAAGACTGGTAGCAGCTTTATGCGCCAACAGGTACAGCATCCTGATAGTCAAATTGTCTTTGCAGGTGAGCTATCAGGGCATTTTATTTTTAATGATGGCCGCTTTATCCCTTATGATGATGCCATATATGCCGCATTACGCTTACTGCATTGGTTTGCTAAGTCTCGTAATATCTCAGATGATAAAAATGCGCTATCAGATATTCTTCAACGCTTGCCAGCCATGGTCAGTACGGCTGATCATTATTTGCCGATGCCGCAGACTGCTAGGACAGATTGCTCAATCATGGAGCAATTAACGAGGGTTTGTACCTACTTGCAAGACCTAGCGAGCGTAACTACTCATGCTGATTTGTTTGACATTTCTGATTCCCGACTAGACGCCGTTAATCTACCAGCTGCTATATGTGAGTCACCAGTCTGTACTTGCTCCACTGTCAGATCACATATAGCCGTCGAACAAGCCAAATCTTTATTGCCAGCCGGAACCAAACTGAGCTGCATTGATGGCGTCCGCTTGGATTTTGCACACGGATTTGGCGTATTGCGTCAATCAAATACCAGTAATAGCCTGACTGCACGCTTTGCTGGTGACAGCATGGATGACCTGAAAGACATTCAAGCGACCTTTGCCGCGCTGTGTCGCCCATTTAATGCAGAGCTGGCAACACAGATTGTCGCCATGCCTGCTGAATAACGGCATTAAACCTGTATCGATTAAATATGCTAAAAAGAACAACCCCTTTAAAACCCGCCCTTTAGGAGTTAGGAATGACGCTTAATTTAGATGACGCCAAAAACACCGCCGAGGTATTAACCACCGCACTGCCCTATATTCAGCGCTTTGTTGATAAACTCATCGTAGTGAAATACGGCGGCAATGCTATGACCGATCCTGAGCTTGAGAGCTCATTTGCTCGCGATATTGTCTTGCTAAAAACGGTCGGTATGCATCCAGTCGTTGTACATGGTGGTGGTCCACAAGTTGATAACTTACTAAAAGAGCTGGGTCGTCAGTCTGACCGTATCGATGGGATGCGTGTGACTGACAAAAGCACGATGGATATCGTAGAAATGGTGTTGGGCGGCAGTGTCAACAAATCGATTGTTAGCCTAATTAACAAGCACGGCGGTCGCGCAATTGGCCTCACGGGTAAAGACGCCAACTTGATTCAAGCTAAAAAACTAATGATGGAAAAAATCGGCGCAGATGGTATCGCTGTTCCTGTCGATTTAGGGTTCGTCGGCGACGTAGTAAGTGTCAATAAAGACGTCATCAATATGCTCATTGCCTCTGATTTTATTCCCGTTATCGCACCGCTTGGTGTCGATAAAGAAGGCAATACTTACAATATCAATGCAGATCTAGTCGCTGGTAAAGTGGCTGAATTCTTGCAAGCAGAGAAACTGATGCTATTGACCAATATTAAAGGCGTACTGGGCCGTGACGGCGAGGTAGTGACTGGGCTAACACCCAAGAAAGTCGATGCTTTAATCGAAGATGGCACGATATCAGGCGGTATGATTCCCAAAATTCAGTGTGCGCTTGATGCGGTACGTAGCGGTGTTAAAAGTGCCGTTATCGTCGATGGCCGCGTTCCTCATGCCACGTTGCTAGAGATTTTCACCAACGAAGGGGTCGGTACACTGATTAGCCGTGAGATAGAGGCCTAATTGACCTAAAAACAGGAATCAGTCATGTCTCTTCCGCTATGGTCTTTACTATTTATATTAGAAAGTGTCTATTGTTGGTGGATCATTGGCTATGGCGGCGCAAAATAGGTAGAAGGCTGGAAGTCCTTTTTTATGATTGACTGGTTTGCCCTTGATTGGACAGCGGAGCAAATCCGCCTCTATGTGCTCATTATTTGGGGCTTTGGTGTGATTTGGTTTATTGTTGGCGTTATTAAGCCCGAGCTAAGATTTAATTATTAGCTCGGGCTCTTTATGCCCGTTTTTAACCAAACACACGCTCAAACTCTGCTTCATCAAACCCGCATAATAATATCGGCTGATCTTTATCTGCCAACTGACCTTCTACAATCGGACGTTTAATCATACTAGTGTTTTCTATTAGTAACGCTATCGCAGCGTCTACGCTGTCATCGGCTGCTTGCTTTTGGCTCTCCTCTAACTTGCGCCATGTCGTTCCACGCTTATTGAGCACTTTATCAATCCCTAGCTCATTTACCCAGCGCTGTACTGTTTCTTTATCGATACCTTGTTTTTTATAATCATGAAATTCATAGCTGACGCCCAGCTCGTCTAGCTTAGTAAACGCTTTTTTCATTGTGCTACAAGACTTGATACCATAAATGGTGATGGTCATGGTGACTCCTCATAAATATTCATTAATTTGTCTATTATACCTAAGGCTGACTGGATATAGAAAATACCTCACTTTTAATCGTCAAACCTAATAAGCAACTACATCATATCGTCGCAATTTTCGCCAAATTACGCTATGCTATGGCATTGTCAAATTCCACCTATTTTGATCCGTATTAAATAAATCAGTATCAACCAATTTCGAGCCGACTATGAGCAATGCCGTGACAGCAGACCAAGCAGAAAACAACTATTATAACCCACAGGCGATAGAAGCCGCGCAGCAGACCAAATGGGATACTGACAAGCGCTTTGAAGTCAGCAATGAGCCAAGCGACAAGCCAAGTCGTTACATGCTATCGATGTTCCCTTATCCAAGCGGCAAGCTGCACATGGGCCACGTACGTAACTATACGATTTCTGACGTATTAAGCCGTTATTATCGCCTAAAAGGGTATGAAGTCATGCAGCCAATGGGCTGGGATGGTTTTGGCCTGCCAGCTGAAAATGCGGCGATTGCCAATCAGACCCCGCCTGCTGCATGGACGTTTGCCAACATCGACAACATGCGCGCGCAGCTAAAACTACTTGGTCTATCGATTGACTGGTCACGCGAGTTTGCCACTTGTAGCCCTGAGTATTATCAGTGGGAGCAGTGGCTATTCTTACAGTTGTACAAAAAAGGCTTGGTTTATAAAAAGCTCTCAACAGTTAACTGGGATCCAGTTGACAACACTGTCTTGGCAAACGAGCAAGTCATTGATGGCAAAGGCTGGCGTAGTGGAGCTGCCGTCGAAAAACGCGATATCCCTATGTACTACTTCAACATCACTGACTATGCTGATGAGCTATTGGATGATTTGGATCAGCTAGAAGGTCATTGGCCATCTGAAGTATTGACCATGCAGCGCAACTGGATTGGTCGTAGTGCCGGTATGGAAGTACATTTCCCTTATGAGCTTGCTGGCGAAGAAAACACCTTAGATGTGTTCACGACTCGTCCTGATACCTTGATGGGTGTGACTTATGTTGCTGTTGCCGCAGAGCATCCACTTGCCCAATACGCTGCTGAAAATGATGACATGATCGCTCAATTCTGCGCATTGTGCAAAAAAGGCTCAGTGGCTGAAGCCGATCTCGCCAAAGCCGAAAAAATCGGTATGGATACCGGCCTGACCGTCACGCATCCGCTGACTGGGGAAGAAGTACCTGTTTGGGTCGCTAACTATGTGCTGATGAGCTACGGCTCAGGTGCGGTCATGGCGGTACCTGCTCATGATGAGCGCGATTACGAGTTTGCGGTGAAGTATAACCTACCGATTAAGCAAGTTATCAATACGCCTGATGGCTATTTTGACGAGCTAAAAGCGGATGCTAAAGCAAACGATAGTGATGTTAATACTGAGGTCAATCTTGCCTATACCGAACGCAATACACTGGTCAATTCAGGTGAATTTGACGGGTTAGATTTTGAGCAAGCGTTTGAAGCGATGCTGGTCAAGCTTGAGCCACAAGAGTTGGCTAAGAAAAAAATCCAATATCGCTTGCGGGATTGGGGTGTCTCTCGCCAGCGTTATTGGGGTTGCCCTATCCCAATGATCAACTGTGAGCATTGTGGTACGGTACCTGTTGAAGAGCAAGACTTACCAGTTGTATTGCCAACCGACGTCGTACCTGATGGTCGCGGTAATCCACTTAAAAATATACCAGAGTTTGTCAATACCACTTGTCCTAAATGCGGTAACCCTGCTGAGCGTGAGACGGATACCTTTGACACATTCGTAGAATCAAGCTGGTACTATGCACGCTTTGCTAGTCCAAATGATGCACAAAACATGGTCAACAAGTCTGCTGCTAATAAATGGTTGCCAGTCGATCAATACGTGGGCGGTGTCGAGCATGCGGTGATGCATCTATTGTATGCGCGTTTCTTCCACAAGCTAATGCGTGATGAAAACTTGGTCACTGGCGACGAGCCATTTGCCAATCTAATGACCCAAGGCATGGTGCTTGCTGGTACGTTCTACCGTGTCAATGCGGATGGCAGTACGACCTACTACTTTGCAGAAGACATCGATATTGACTTTAACGAACGTGGTCAACCAATCAAAGCTATCTTAAAATCTGACGGCCAGCCAGTCACGATCGGCAAAATCGAAAAAATGTCTAAATCAAAGAACAATGGCGTCGATCCACAGCTAACCATTGATAAATATGGTGCGGACACGGTTCGTCTATATACACTATTTACCGCACCTGCCGATCAGACACTTGAATGGTCAGATGACGCGCTAAAAGGCCCTTATAACTTTGTGAAAAAAGTATGGCGCATTGCTACCGACCATATGCAAGCGCTAACGGCCGCCAATATCAGCATTGATACGCTTAACAGTGCGACCTTGAACACAGACGGTTTAAGCAAAGAAGCCAAAAACTTACGCCGTAAAACGCACGAAACGATTGCTAAGATTGACAGTGATTTGGGTGATCGTTTGGCATTGAACACACCTGTATCAAGCCTGATGGAACTTGCCAACGAGTTGACTGCCTTTAATGCCAGTAGCGAGCAAGAGCTACACGTTAAACACGAAGCGTTGACCAATCTGCTAATTATGCTATCTGTATACGCGCCGCACGTTGGCGAGCATCTGCTTGAGCAGTTGGGTCTTGACACCTTGACCTTAGACTACCCAACCGTGGATGAAAGTGCGCTGGTACAGGACATGATCACGATGGTCGTTCAGGTCAATGGTAAGATGCGTGGTAAGATGGATGTCGCACCAAACAGCGATCCTGAGCAGCTAAAAGAGCAAGCTCGTACTATGGAGAGCGTGGCAAAATTCATCACTGGCGAGATCAAAAAAGAAATCGTCGTTCCTAACAAACTGGTTAATATTGTGGTTGCAGGCTAGTCGCCTAGGCTTAGTGCTCTAAGCCTTTTTATCATATGAGGATAGCGTTTATGTCATACAAGCATCGAGCTGGACAGTCACAAATACCAAGCACGCGGTACGCTGGTGCAAAGCAATCTGGTGGGCGTAAGCTTGTAACCGCAATGCTCGCAGCATTACCCATGTTTGCAATCATAGGGGCGACCGCAGGCCTGAGTGGCTGCGGTTTTCAGCTGCGCGGTTATGACACCCCTATGCTCCTCAATGACAGCAAGACAGCCGTCATTATCGAAGACAATCGCACCTCATTTCCGCTGAAACTACCATTGACACGTCGCCTAACCACGTTAGGTGTCGATGTCATTGATAACATGACAGTAGATGATGTAATTCGCAGTAACCAACAAGCTGACGCCCAAAATATCTCAGCAATCGATATCAGTAACGTACGCTTTAAACGTTATGAGTTGGTGGGCGTATTGACAGAGATTCGCTTGGTACTCTCCGCCGATGTCAGCTACCAAACGATCGAGAATGGCAAGCCCGTCACGCTTACCAATCCCATTCAAGTCGAGCGTAGCTATCAGTACAATGAAGCCTCCGTCAGTACTGACGATCAGCAAGGCGACCAGATTCGTGATTGGCTCTATGACAGCTTAGCACGCCGTATCACGGATCAATATGTGGCGATTTCTCTACCGAAAGTTGCACCTGCTGCCAAGCAGTCTGTACTGATGAATAAAGGCGCAACGCCAACGGTTGTTGTCGTACCCGAGAAGTAACTTTTAACAAATACTGTTATGAAGCTCTACCATTTGCAGTTATTTAAGTATGAAGAACAACGAGTGTACGCACTAACTTAGTTAGCTAAGCAAGTTCGACAGCGCTCGTCACATTTTTGCAAATACTATCACCTGCTTACCAACCTGTGTCTTACCACGCTATGCAAAATACCTTTATACAAGCTTATCCAAAACTACTGCAGCCTTCGGTTTCGGTAGCGGGCTTGTGGCTGGCGCATGGTGATGAGCCATTACTCAGTCAATGGCTGATTGATGCGCTGCGTCCGCATTGGCGCGCGCAAAACTACGCCATCAAGCGCATAGAGCTAATATCAGTGAAGAGTTGGCAAGAAGTATTGTCAGAGCTTGGTAGCCAGTCTTTGTTCGATGATGCCAGTGCGGTAATCGTGACTGGCAATCATAAACCTGATAAAGCGGTTATTGCTGAGCTTGAGCGCTTTGCGGTCGACGCACAAACAGGTGCGCACAGTCATAGTGTCCTATGGCTAACACCCAAGCAAGACAAACGCAGTCAGAGCAGTAAATGGTTTGCCCCTTTTGCTCAATATGGCAATGTCATTGATTGCAATTTATACAATGAGCAGCAGCGCCAGCAGTTGTTGCAGATACAGGCTCAGAAGTTTGGATTACGACTGTCACAAGAAGCGTGGCAGCTACTAATGTCACACACTGAGCACCATCTACTCAGTGCTTATCAAACGCTATGGCGACTGTCTTATCTGTTTGCACCGCAATTAGCCGCTAGTCATAGTGATGAAGATAACGACCAATCCACTAACTTTACGCAGCCAGTAAACAACGTGGCACTGGACATCAAAGACTTGCAAGCCGCTTTGGTCAGTGACGCTCAATTTAGTGTGTTTGATTTGTCTGATGCGATGCTCGCGGGTAATAGCACGCAGGTTGCCAAAATCATGTTTCAGCTAAAGTCGACCGATGAGCCAACGACTTTAGTTTTATGGGCAATCAGTAAAGACATGCGACAAATTATACAACTGATGGATGGACAAGACCCACAAGCATTAGGCATTTGGCGTAGTAAACAAGGATTATACCAGCAAGCTTGCCGTCGTCAGTCCAAGTCTCAAACCGCCGAGTGGCCTGCCCTGCTCTATCGCTGTGACCAAGCCATTAAAGGCCTAATCCGCCAGCCAGCATGGGAGCTGTTATTGCAAGCAGCATTAGAGTTAGCAGGTAAGCGCTTGTTTGCGATGCGATAGTCCTTCGTTATAGCCAATCGTCATTCACCATCACTTCCTATGATTTTTTTTATTAAGCAGTATTTTAAAGCCCTTTCCCTTCCTACCTCTTATCATATAAACCCTCCCCCTATTTCCAACCATTAGTAGCCACTTATTTTCTGTCGTGTTATTTGTTCTAAACAAGCCTTAACCTTTCGTAAACTAATTATCATTCCCTTTTGCACATGAAGTCTCTACTATATCTACACTTGATTTAATTGTGATTGGATTGTTGTCATGCGCAAAATGAGCAAAAAGTCTGCTATTAAATGGGGCGTTATCGCCTTAGTCGTCGTAGCGCTAGGGGCTTTAGCCTATACTTTCTTAAAACCAAAAGAGACCACCCCCAACTATCTGACCGCGACAGCTGAGATTGGTGATATTGAAAACAATGTCATGGCGTCTGGTAAGGTCAAAGCTTTAAATACCGTTGATGTCGGCGCGCAGGTATCTGGCGAAGTAAAACGCTTGTACGTTGAAGTTGGTGATGAGGTACAACAAGGTGATTTGATCGCACAGATTGATCAAGTGACCCAAAAAAACAACCTGAGCAACGAACAAGCCAGCCTTGAACAAAGTGTGGCCGCTATCCAAAGCGCACAAGCAGAATCGTTAAGCAAACAAGCCAGCCTAAAAAGCGCGTATGCCGATCTTGCCAGTCGTCAATCTGAGCTCAAGCAAGCGCAATCTGATTTTGCGCGTTTGCAAGATTTAGTCGCTATCGATGCCATCTCCCAGCAGGAATATGACACACAAGCGACTAGCGTTGAGACTGCAAAAGCAGCCGTTGCCAATGCTCGTGCTGCCATCGACACGGCCAAAGCCGCGATTGCGACCACAGAGGCCAATATCAATAGCCAACAGGCGGCGCTACGTAAGTCACAGACCAACGTCAGCACAGCTGAAGAAGATCTGAGCTATACCACGATCCGTGCCCCAATATCAGGTACAGTCGTATCGATCACAACGGAGCAAGGCACCACCGTCAATGCAAATCAGACCGCACCAACCATCGTCACATTAGCAGACCTATCGACCGTGCGTATCAATGCGCAAATCTCCGAAGCAGACGTTATCAACGTCAACGCAGGTATGCCCGTATATTTCAATATCATCGGTAACCCTGACCAAAAATTTGACTCTGTTCTCAAAGCCATCGAACCTGCTCCTGAGCAAATCAGTGACACCAGCTCAACCGATTCTGCTATCTATTATGTTGGCTATATCGAAGTACCCAACACCGATCGCCGCTTTCGTATTGACATGACGGCACAGGTTTATGTCGTGATCAATCAAGCAAAAAACGTCTTGCTCATTCCTGCTGCTGCCCTACAGCCTATCGGCAAAACCGAAAAATCAGTCACCACTAACGATGATCCAAATGCAAAAACAGCCAAAGTTCGTGTCTTGAAAGCGGATGGCAGTGTGGCTGAACAAGTGGTCAAGACAGGTATCAACAACCGCGTCGATGTACAGATCTTAAGCGGCTTGAATAAAGGCGATGAGGTGATACTGAGTGAAGAAGGACCACAAAAAGGCGGTAAAGGTGGAAGACCGTTTTAATACCTAAGTAGATAAACCAGTGTCCAATCATGATAGATAAGCGTTTTATAATTTTATATAAGTCAT
Source organism: Psychrobacter piscatorii (assembly GCF_904846415.1). GTDB lineage: Bacteria > Pseudomonadota > Gammaproteobacteria > Pseudomonadales > Moraxellaceae > Psychrobacter > Psychrobacter piscatorii. Next base: position 34,624 of record NZ_CAJHAR010000030.1, read on the forward strand.
TATATAAGCAGTACTGATATAGGCAGCATCGTAGATGAACACCAAAAGCCCCAACCCTAATGCCGCAGCAGACACTCCATTGATGCAGGTCAAAGGGCTGATCAGAGAGTTTAAAGCTGGTGAACAAAACATTCGCGTGCTCCATGATATCGACTTGACCATCAATCAAGGCGAGATGGTCGCTATCATCGGCCAATCAGGCTCCGGTAAGTCAACCTTGATGAATATCTTGGGCTGCTTGGATCAAGCAACGGCTGGTGAATATAAAATATATGGTCAATCGGTCAGTCGCTTAGACGCTGATGAACTGGCAAAACTGCGCCGCGAGCATTTTGGTTTTATCTTTCAGCGCTATCATCTGCTCGGCGATATTAGTGCCAGAGATAACGTCTCCGTCCCTGCGGTATATGCAGGAATGGACGGTCAAACTCGTAGTGATCGTGCCGAAAAACTCCTAGCAGACTTAGGATTGGCAGAAAAGGTCAATAACCGTCCAAACCAGCTCTCAGGTGGGCAGCAGCAGCGTGTATCTATTGCGCGAGCGCTGATGAACGGTGGCGATATTATCCTTGCGGATGAGCCAACAGGTGCGCTGGACAGCAAGTCTGGTGAAGATGTGATGAAAATACTACATGACCTTAATGATCAAGGTCATACCATCATCATGGTCACGCATGACCCCAAACTTGCGGCGCAAGCTGAGCGCGTGATTGAGCTCAAAGACGGTTACGTGATCGCTGATTATAAAACTGAGCATTATCAGCAGACCCATAATGAACCAGATCCTATTTTAGACAACAATCGCAAAAGTGTATTCAGTAGTTTTATTGATCGCCTGCTCGAAGCATTCAAAATGTCCTTACTCGCGATGCGCGCTCATAAGATGCGTACTCTGCTGACAATGCTCGGTATTATTATCGGTATCGCTTCAGTCGTATCAGTGGTTGGGCTTGGTAAAGGCTCACAGGCGCAAATTTTAGAAAATATCAGTGCGCTTGGCACCAATACCATTACCATTAGTGACGGTTATCCTTACGGTGACCCAAGGCGTCAGTACAATGATGATAACCTAACCCCGCAAGACGCTGAGGCCGTCGAAAACCAGCCTTATGTCATTAGCGTCAGCCCACAGCTCGATAGCAACATGAATGTGCGCTACCGCAATATACAGGAGGCAGCCAGTGTCAGCGGCGTTGGTAAAGACTACCTGACCGTCAGTGGTGAGACGCTAACACAAGGTCAAGGCTTTGATGCGCAAAGTATCGACCGCCGTATGCAGGACATCATTATTGATGACAGTGCCAAGCGAACCTTTTTTCCAGACAATGCCAACCCCATCGGCGAAGTGCTGCTCATCGGTAGCGTACCTGGACGTGTGATCGGTGTTCTTGCACCTAATGATGGTGGTTTTGGCCCCAGTGTCGACACACCGACGCTCTATATGCCCTATACCACGATGATGTCGCGGATCAAAGGCGGCTCGAACATCGAAAGCTTTGTGGCACTGATTGATGACAATATCTCTTCTTCCGCTGCTGAATCTGCTATCTCGCAATTGATGATAAGCCGTCACGGTACTGATGACTTTCGCATACGCAATTCAGACTCTATTCGCCAGACGATTGAGTCAACGACGACTGCCATGACTTTACTGATCTCATCCATTGCCATCATCTCCTTAGTCGTCGGCGGTATTGGCGTGATGAATATTATGCTAGTATCCGTCACTGAGCGTACCAATGAGATTGGCGTGCGTATGGCCGTTGGTGCGCGCCAGAGCGATATCATGCAGCAGTTCTTGATTGAGGCAGTCTTAGTTTGTATCTTGGGAGGTTTACTTGGGATTGGGCTGGCCTTCGCCATTGGTGAATTGATCAATCGTGTGGGCGGTGACAGTTTCAAGGTCATCTACTCACCGACTTCTATTATTGCCGCGTTTGTTTGCTCGACACTGATTGGCGTTATCTTCGGCTTCTTGCCTGCGCGTAATGCAGCAAAACTTGATCCCGTCGAGGCACTTTCTCGCGACTAACAAACAACGCCCAGTACTATTTGAGCAAATATTCAGGGCAAAATAATAGTTTAATGATAAAAAACTGAAAAAATATGTGATTTTACGAGAGATTTGCACTTTTTTTCTGATGTGGGGTTGTAATTGTCAGAATTATATATATAATGTGCTCTCACGTTTAGGGATACAAACACTTTAAACGTTAGGGCTGTTAGCTCAGTTGGTAGAGCAGTTGACTTTTAATCAATTGGTCCCGCGTTCGAGTCGCGGACAGCCCACCATATTTTAGTTTGATCTTTGTTAATCGTTCTGCCCTATCCGGTAGTTGTTTAATGAAGTTAAGTTTAAAAAGTTCTTTAACTAGAATTTTTTCTTGCAGTAAAATGCAAACCTAGTTTGGATACAGTGTTTTTAGAACTTACGAAAATGTAAATTCTCTTGCACTCAGATGAAGTAGTACTTCATTTAATCCTCGCTTAGGGCTGTTAGCTCAGTTGGTAGAGCAGTTGACTTTTAATCAATTGGTCCCGCGTTCGAGTCGCGGACAGCCCACCATATTTGAAAAGCCCAGTTACTATCATAGTAACTGGGCTTTTTTTCGTCTGCACTTTCTGTTCTTTTTTTCATATCTACTTATGATGTCGCCGTTTAAAAAGTCGGAAGTTGCCTTTCTTACGCCATAGCAGTTTATGTCTGATCGTATCTTTAATCGTGCGCGGATATTTGGGTGCTTGAGCAATGAACTCATCAAACTCTACCCTACTCATCGCACGCTCTCGACCATGTGCCATCATTACTACTGATGGTTTTAAATCTCTTATTTTTTTTAACGATTGCTTATAGGCTTTGGGGTCATAAACAGGGAACGGCGCAACAAACTTATGGCGCAATTTAATGATGAGATCAGCCGTATATACTTGGCGACTGGGTAGATGAAGTAAAGACAAATCACGATCCGTATGTCCAGGCGTCTCTAATACTTGCCACTCATCGAACTCTGGGACAAGCTCACCGTCTGTGACAGTGATGTCTGGCTTAAGGCTTGCCGAATAATACAGATTTTTAAATGGGCGACCTTGCCGTCTAGCCACATAATACCCTAGATTTATATCGACAAAATGCATCGCTCGTCCACCAATACCGCCGTACCACTGATCTTTCTTGTCAGCAGAGACAATGAGACAACCTGTCTCTTGTCGAAACTTACGCGCACCGCCTGCATGATCTGGATGCATGTGTGTGACTACCACGACTTTTAGGTCGGTAATGGGTCGCTTTAGCGTTGATTTGATATAACCGAGTACCATCGGCACATCAGCACGGCAGCAGCCATCTAGTAGCATAATTTTATCTGGATACACCGCAAGGTAGCTGCTCTGAATATACCCCTCTAAACGTACAATCTCACACGAACTCATTTGTCATCCCTGATCATCTGATCCTAGTGTCTTTGTATTTTTAGTATAGCGGTAATCAATACAAAACAAATCGTTTTCAGTGAACGCTTGTGACCACCGTTTTGTATGATTTTCTCACAAAAAAACCCAGCGCTTAGGCTGGGTTTTCTACATTGAGCATTTACTTTATAGATTTAAAGCTTATGCCATCAATTACGCTATTAATTATGCCATCAATTACGCCAAGTCACGTACCTTTGGCTCGCGCTCCCATAGACGGGTCTTAGCATTTTCGATAAAACCAGCAACATCATCAAGTGGCGTCACAAACGCATCTTTTTCGATAGGCAATTTGCTCAAGATGTGTTCTTCAGTCGCAGGGCAATAAGCAATCGCTTTGCAATGTGCGTAAGCATCATTGAACCAATCTAGTGCTGCGCTGTCCATGGCCAGCTTTTTGGCTGGTGGATGCATGATGATACTGACCACAGCATCAAAGAGCACAGAAGGGCCACCAGCAAGACGCTCGTCCGCTTGAATGTGCGTGCCATCGTCTAACGTCACTTCTTTATTAGGCGCGACGATCTTGACGCTAGCACCAGCTTCGATAGCGGCTTGTTCAAACTTCTTGACTTCACTATGGCTAGAACCTTCAGCAACTAAGATACCGACTAAGCGGCCTTTTAGGCTCTTCGGTGAGATACCGATAGTTTGCAGCGCTTTTGACGTGCCTAGATCCTGTACAGGTGCAGCGGCATCAGCAGGCTCTGGTAATTCCATACCAAGCGCACTCGCCACACGATTAGCCAAGTCTTCATCGATATGCGGCAGATGGCTGAGCATACGAGTACGTACATGTGCAGTATCTACTTTACCAAGCTCAAACGCGTAAGCAGAGGCAATATGTGCTTGTCCTGCCTCTGTCTGGCTGCGATAGAACATGCGCGGCTGACTGTAATGATCGGCAAAGCTTTCGGCACGGATGCGACCTTTAACGCCATCATCCATCTGCTCTTGGAATGAGGCATACCCGCGTTTGGCGCTTTCACGTGGGCGTGTTGGATCAAGGCTTTGTGGTTCGTACATCACGCGCGTCTTAGGCACCTGCATTTGCATGTGACCATCTTGCTGGTTGTTGGCAAACGGGCATTTTGGCGCATTGATTGGAATTTGCGCAAAGTTTGGTGAGCCCAAACGTGACAACTGCGTATCTAGATAACTAAATAGACGACCTTGAAGTAAAGGATCGTTACTGTAGTCGATACCAGGAATTACGTGTGATGGACAGAATGCGACTTGTTCTGTCTCTGCAAAGAAATTATCTACATTGCGATTCAAAACCATTTTACCAATGATTTTCACTGGTACTGTCTCTTCTGGAATAAGCTTGGTGGCATCTAAGTGGTCAAACGGGAAGTTGTCCGCTTCTTCTTCGGTGAATAACTGAACACCAAATTCCCACTCAGGATACATCTCGTTGTCGATTGACTCGAACAAGTCACGGCGATGATAATCAGGATCTGCGCCAGAGATTTTTACCGCTTCGTCCCATGTGGTTGACTGTACGCCAAGTACTGGCTTCCAATGGAAACGTACAAAGGTGCTCTTACCGTCTTTGTTAATCAAACGATAGCTGTGAATACCAAAGCCTTCCATCATACGCAAGCTACGTGGCAGGCCACGATCACTCATGAGCCAAATTAGGTTATGCATGGTTTCAGGACTGAGCGAAACGAAATCCCAGAACGTATCATGGGCAGACGCGGCTTGCGGAAATCCGCGATCTGGCTCAGGCTTAACTGCATGAATCAAATCTGGGAATTTGATGGCATCTTGGATAAAGAAGATGGGCATGTTGTTACCAACGATGTCCCAGTTACCCTCTTCGGTATAGACTTTTACAGAAAACCCGCGTACATCACGTGGCGTGTCTTTTGAGCCTTTGTTACCAGCAACCGTAGAAAAACGGGTAAAGAGTGGCGTCTGCTTACCAGTTTCAGTCAAAATTTTGGCCGTCGTATACTCTTCTAATGACTCGGTCAACTCAAAATAGCCATGTGCTGCACTACCGCGAGCATGGACAATACGCTCAGGGATACGCTCATGGTCAAAATGATTGATCTTTTCACGCAGTACAAAATCTTCTAAGAGCGTAGGACCACGTGCGCCTGCTTTTAGTGAGTTTTGATTGTCAGAGATAGGCACGCCTTGTTGGGTGGTCAATACTTTGGTGTCATCGCCTGCGCGTTGGTGGGTTTCACCACCATTACCACGCTCAGCATTCATGTCTTTGGCTGGGTCGGTATGATCGATATTATTATTCATAAAACATCCTAGCTAATGAGTAAAATAGTCTCTTCTAAGACCATTAAAAATGTGCTTACACAGGTGTTGTATCCTTTGGGATAATACTGACTTCATCTGTCGATTATTTGTCTGTGCTGCTGCATGACCAATTATTAAAAAAGATAAAGGAATAAAAGGCATACGGCTTATCTTACCCAAAAACTAAGTCGCTTATAGTTGCGTATATAGTGAACCTTGTTGATGTTTGGTTAAAGTTTACGTGCGCAGTCACTCAACCGCTTGACGACTTTTTAGCGAGCCTAAACGTTAACAATCCAGTCTTGTAATGTAGTTATTCTTTAAGGTATGCTTTTATGGCGTACTAGAGATCATCGATAAATAACATTGGCATGGTTTTTAGCCATATATTTATCTCTTTTTTATATAACTATAAGGCTATCGACTATGTTACCAACTTCGAATTTCTCGTCCAAAAAACCTTACCACTCCTTATTGATGGGTGCATCAATGGGTCTCATGGCATTGACTGTCAGCCAAACAGCAGCCGCTATCACGACCAAGAACATCACTTATACAGTGGATGACCAAGCGTACGAAGGCTATTACGCCAAAGCAGATAAGCCCAATGCCCCTTTTATCTTATTGATTCATGACTGGGATGGTCTAACCGACTATGAGCGCAAACGTGCTGATATGCTAGCGGATGAAGGTTACAACGTACTGGCCGCAGACATGTTTGGACAAGGCATTCGTCCGACCTCTGTCGAGGAAAACAAACGCTTAACAGGCGAATTGTATGACGATCGCAACAAAATGCGCCGCATACTACAAGGTGCATTGAATGCTGGACGACTGGAGGGCAATGATGTGCGTAACGGCACGACCATGGGATATTGTTTCGGTGGTACGGTTACATTAGAGTTAGCACGTTCAGGCTTCCCGCAAAAAGCCTTTGTCCCTTTCCATGGAGCCTTTGATATTCCAACGGGTCAAAGTTATGACAAGACTACTGGCGAGATATTGGTATTCCACGGATCAGCTGACCAGTCTGTCTCTCTAGAGAGCTTTGCGACTCTGGGCAAAACGCTAGAAGCGGCAAAAGTTCCTCATGAAATGGTCACTTACAGCGGCGCACCCCATGCCTTTAGCGTATTTGGCAGTGACAGATATGATGCCCGTGCCGATGAACGCTCTTGGAAACGTTATTTAGACTTCTTATCAGATGAGTATAAATAATCTAATCGTATAAAAATATCAGTCACCATATAAGCAATGCAAAAAAAAGACACCTCAACGAATCATCAGTGAAGTGTCTTTTTACGTTTTTAATCATTTACTACTTCTGAAAAACCAATAGCTGATTATTGGCAGGCATCGCGTACGTTTTGCTAAGCGTTAGATGATGAATATTTGCTAAATTTACAATGTCTTCTTTATGACGGATACCACTGTCAGAATTACCTTGCCTTAGCATCGCATCAAATCGCTGGTTGCCCGCGCTGGTATAGTTACCATGCTCGTTAAATGGGCCATAGACAATGAGCTTGCCGTCCACAGGTAACGCATCACCAGCCAGTACAAACAACCGTTCAACTAAGGCCCAGCTGATGATATGTAGCGTATTGGCCGTAAATATCGCATCATAGGGCTTGGCTATATTGCTATTTGCTAACTGACTATTGATAGGTACAGAATCATAAGCCAAATCAAACGCTAATGGCAGAGATAGATTGGGCGCAGGATAAGCATGATACCAAGCTGCTATATGACGGTGATTGCTCGTGACATCGCTGGTTTGCCACTGTATCTCAGGTAAACGAGGAGCAAAGTAAACACTGTGCTGACCCGTTCCAGAGCCAATCTCTAGCACGTGCGTAAAGCCTTGCAGCTCGTTTTGCAATACTTCTAGAATAGGCTGCTTATTGTTCTCACACGCTTGAGAGAATGGCAACGCGTCGATATCCACTTCACTGTTTAGATAATCGTTTTGCATTGATACGCTCCTTCGACTGCCCGTTACGTTTGCAGTATATTTCGCGAATCACTGGCAAAATATGCTACTAATAAATACCTGCCTCAACGCCAGCGGCTAACGTCATGGCAAGCTCTTCTACTTGTTCGGTAAAGCTGTCTTGCCAATCGCCTTGTAGGATCAGCGCCTCTTGAATCCATGACCACCGCAGCCCTGTCGTAATCGTCTTCATCGCAAGCTTGGTACCCGTACCATCATGTCCTGCACGTATATATAACGCAAATGGCATGCCTTGCTTCTCTTCCAACACTGGATAATAACAGCGATCAAAGAAGTCTTTGGTCAGCCCTGCCATATACGCTAGATTTTCAGTCGTGCCGATCAGTAGCGCATTAGCAGCCAACACGTCTTCAGGCTGCGTGTCCTGCGGCGACTTCAAAATGACATTGATATCTATATCAGGATGATTGGCACCAGCATACGCCGCTTGCGCCAACTTCTCAGTGTTGGGCGACGGCGCATGAGCGACAATCAATAACGTTTTTGTCATGGTTTTAAAGGCCACGAGCGGTACGGAACGTTAAGTTCTGCGTGATATCAGGGTGGATGCTGTTGGCGACTGGGCAAGTCAATGCGGTGTTATAAAAGATGGTTTGCGTTCTATCATCAAGTTCCTTATTAAAAGTCACGATGATATGGATCTCACTCACGCGTCTTGGATCAGCGGCCATAACTTTAGTCACTTCAGCCGTGGTGCCTGCAAGGTCGATATCCATGTCACGGGCTTTGATGCCCATGATGGTGAGCATACAACTGGCCAAACTGGTCGCTAGCAAATCAGTTGGTGAAAACGCTTCGCCCTTGCCTTGATTGTCCGTTGGGGCATCGGTGATGATTTCATTGTTTGATTGCAAGTGAATGGCGGTGGTACGCAAATCGCCTTGGTAGGTTACTTTTGATGTGGTCATGGGTGTTCTCTTTAATGGTTGTTATTTTTAAATTACTTTTCTTTAGAACGTTCGAGCAGCTTACTAGTAAAAATAAGAGTACTACGGCTTAACATGTTAAAGAGTGAAGCTTTCTGATTAGGAGCTCTATACAACAGGGGCAACACAAATACTATAAAGTATAAAGTATAAAGTATAAGCTAAAATAACTTACTACGTAATTTTTTCATAACCTTCTAACCAATGTTCTAATCCAAGACATTGCTGTCTCGATAGCCCAATCAGTTTGTGGAATAGAAAGTATAGGCATTGGCTCACTACCAGGCCCATGACCCAAAGTGTTTCTTACCTTACGAAAATAATCTTTAAGGATCTCAGCTTCCCAAGGATCTATATATCTCCCATTATGTTTACTTACAAGGTTATCTATATAGTTTGCAGCTCCTTTTTCATTTCCTAAAGTCCACCCTTTTTGATCTGACACTATTTTTATTGCACTTTCTAGCGCCTTAGCAGCAAATAGCGCTGGATCTTTGTGATTTGAATCTCTACGATCCAAAGCTTCTTTAATATCTATATCAACATTCCTCCAAAGCGGATCAGATACAATACTCCAAAATGGTTTAGCTATATTTTTTTCAATAACTCCATCAGCAGAAATTTGAATAAAGCCATTATGTAATGTTAGTGGTGCTTTTGCACGACGAAATCGCTCGTTAACTTCCTCAACTTGAGCTGCATATGTATCATTCAAGGTCTGATTCAATGCTATTAATCGGTCAGCTCTACTATCCACCTTCCACATACTACTTCTAGAAGTTGCATCACGTATTTTCATTTCTGATATTGATTGAGGTAGACTTGCATTAGCAGCTCCTAACTCTTCATATCGTATACGCATTGCTAGTTCAATAAAACTGAGGCGCTCCTTTACGAATCTGTCTGGATCATTTAATTCAGAAGAAAAGTTAGATTTAATAAATTTTTCGCAGGCATAATCCCAACCAAAGAAACCATTTACAGGTACAGACTGTCCAAGGTGATTCTTCTTAGTAAATGAATAGTACCTGCTAGAAAGCTCATCTACTCCAAGCTCTCTAGATAAAGTATTATGCAAATTCTTCCATTTTTCTTTGTTAAGCTCAATAGGATTTCCATTCGAATCATAGTAAGGAATTACCTCTTTTACGACACCAAATAACTGATTAAGAAGGCGTTGATCAATTTCGGAAAACGTCTGCCAAATGGGAAAATTTAAATATCTATAAGCAAAAATATCTGTGAGCATTTAACTATTATTCCAAATTATAGGGTGGGTCGCTAAGTTGCTTGATAATATATAGTCCTATGAGTTTAGCGCTAAAGTGACAGATCAACAATATAACGATAAGAACTGCATTACAAACTTTTCAAACCTATAGATAAGTTTTTAGAGTTAAAACTCTTGCACAAAAAAGTCACTTGGCTAATAAGTTAAGTGACTTTTCAGATATAAAAGGCTAAAGACAATCTAATCTCACATCAACCAATCAAAAAATTTTATGTATCTAGCATTCACTCTCAAACCCTTTACCCCACCTACAAACCACCTGTGATATCTAAGAAATTGCCAGTCGAAAAGGAAGATTTATCTGACGCCAGCCAATAAATTGCTTCGGCGACCTCTTCAGGCTGTCCACCTCTTTGTAGTGGGATCACCGTCTGTAATCGCGCTACTCTTTCTGGCTCTCCGCCATCAGCATGCATATCAGTGTAAATCAGTCCTGGACGGACACAATTAACCCGAATGCCTTCAGCCGCAACTTCCAATGATAAGCCTTTCGTTAAGGTATCAATAGCGCCTTTCGATGCGGCATAGTCGATGTATTCATTCGGTGAGCCTGAGCGCGCTGCTCCAGAAGATACATTCACAATCACCCCTCCCAAGCCGCCGTGCCGAGTAGACATGCGTTTTACCGCTTCTCTACAACACAAAAAATAGCTGGTAACATTGTTTGTGAGTATGGCGCTTATTCTATCGGCAGTCATATCTTCTAAACGGGATTGTTTCTTTAAAATACCAGCGTTGTTCACTAGTACGGATAGTGTACCTAGTACTTTATCAACGGTGGAGAACATGCGGCTGACGTCTTCTTCAGAAGACACATCAGCCTGAACCGTAATGCACTTTCCACCATCAGCAGTGATCGTATCAGCCAGTTTGTTAGCTGCTTCTGAGTTAGATTTATAGTTGATCGCTACCGCGTAACCTTGCTTAGCAAATAGCCTCGCTGTGTCAGCGCCAATGCCTCGACCACCACCTGTGATGAGTGCCACTTTTTGAGTGCTCATAACGCTATCCTTGATCTATCATTTTATGCATGAATTCGAAGTGACGCATAACGCTCATATTTTAGACTGATTTGTAGTAAGATGAGCGAATCCTTTCAAAGTCGGATTTAATATGGTGCTATGAAAGACTACCTTTCTTCCCACTTACTCTCTACAAGGTTATACGCCTGATCATTATCATGAGGCGCAATGTTTGCCTTTAACTGAAACGACTCTCCACCCATCTCTTTCCAGCACACTGAAAACCATTGGATAAGCTCGTCGATCGCGATACTCCATAGGTCAAAGTCTTCATCCTCATTGATATACTTCTCTTCAAGCTCATAAGGGTAGACATGCTCTATCTCTAACAACTCTGGATCAACAGGCGAAGGGTATTGGGCTTCACCATTGACATAAACAAAGTGCTCAGAATCATCTGAATCCATAAAAAAAGCCCTAACTGGAAACCCTTGTGTAAACCCATCGGCAAATATCTCAAACTCTAGACTGACCACTTCTTTTGGATAGTTATATTCGATTAACTCTTTTAAAACGGGCTTTATACTCGCGGTGAGTCTGTTTAGATATTCTTGGACTTTCTCTGAGAATTCTTGCTCGATGTTCATTCTTTTCCCTTTATATAATGCTGTGTTAAGCGGATTCTATTATCATTTAGAACGTGAAATATTGACTTTATATTATTTGTCTACACAAAGCTTCAAAGTCAGTCTTCATCGGTTTAAGCCATCATTTATGACTTTTCATGTTCACTTGCAAACAGGATGAAATAACAAAAACCTAGTCCTAAAATATTAGTAGTAACGGGGTTGAATGCGCCCACCAAGTATTTTGGGCTTGATAGACCGACGAAAAGTAATAATAAGCATAGCGTTACCGCTGCTATATACACAGGAAGATTCGATTTTTTTAAGAATATGATTAGGCAACCTAAAATTATTTCACCAATACCAGCTAATGGAGAGGCAATACTAGCGGGGATACTAAAACCACTCAGCGAAACCAAATCCACTTCAACCGCACTTAACCACAATATTTTGGGTACTAAGCCATGATAAATGAACAAAAATCCTAATAGTAATCTACTAATAAACGAGATATGAGAAAGCTTATCGTTCTGCATCTAAGAAGCGCGCCTCATGGTCTGGCGATGGTAAAGTACAATAGTCATATTTACCGAAAAGACTATAACGATTTAAAGCAATCCGGTCATACATCCAATCACGTAACGGCTTTGGAATAACCTTAAAAATGCAAACTATTTTCCAAGGATAGCCCAGCTGAGTCATTATTTGAAAAAATGCTTCACTTTTTTGAAAGGACTGATTGCCCTCTACATAGAGCATAGTCTCATAAGACTCAGAGGGTAGACCGAAATGAAGAAGTATCTGTTTGCCTTCTTTTGATTGCACACTGCACAACTTAAAAACGCGCTGTCGATCATGCTTGATAATGAAATTGCTCCACGCATTGCAGAGTTTACAAACACCATCAAATAGAATGACTTTGTCTGAAACACCAATATTAGGAGGGAGTTTGTCAATACTCATCTTTTTACTCTGTTAAATAATCACTTATTGTTGAGTAAATTTAACACTAATAAGGGTAAGCAACAATCTAAATGTAAAAGTAGAGTGTGGTCTGATGAGTTTTAATGATAGATAGCGAAAATTAGGCAGAGAGCAAGTATAAGAGTAAAAAGATGCAATAACATGGGATATGCATAGAGAAAGTAACTAATAGAGATAACTAATGAGGTTGACTAGGGCAGAAACAAAACTATAGACAAAGAAAAGCCCCCTCTGCATTAGCGAAGGGGGCTTTTACTTAGAATAGAGAGCTGACGATGACCTACTCTCACATGGGCGAACCACACTACCATTGGCGCAACGATGTTTCACTTCTGAGTTCGGGAAGGGATCAGGTGGGGCCATCGCGCTATTGTCGTCAGCAA
>NZ_CAJHAR010000031.1 GCF_904846415.1 Psychrobacter piscatorii
AAAGATAGTCAACTTTATTTTTTAGCATTCTGAATCAGCAAAAATCCACACAAGTTGTTCTTTAGTTATGCTTTTAAATAGTCTCAATCACTGTCGTCCAGTCATCGATATATAGGGTAAATCTTTCGCTTTTCGCCTTTTCCGTTGCCGGTTAAGCTATCTAGCGAGCCGACTATCTTATCATAATGATTTGAATTGTCAAGACTTTTTATAATTTCGTTTCACCAGGTTAACCGCGTTATTAATGTGTAATCTACACATCTCTCACTGCTAGTCCGTCTGATGAGGGCGTATTATAGAGGGTTTAATTTTTGTGTCAACCTGTTTTGTTCATGTTTTTGGACTTATTTTCCCGTAATTTAGAAAGTTGAATATTTTCAATAGGTTGGAGTTAGCTTCTTTAAAAAGGCAATAAAAGTGTGCTCTGGTTGATAGTTTTATCAGATATGTAGTGCCGTTTATTATCTTCTACCTCTTTTAAGGCACTCCTACTCATACCTCCAATATTGAGATTACTACAAACATCACTATATAAAAGGTTAATCGACAAACTTCATATAGTTTTGCCAACATTCTATTTTGAAATGTCCAAAAATAACTTTCGCAGTTTATCTCTTATTGAGCTTAAGGCTCTATCCCTTGATATCTAGTGTTGGTAGACGGTTTTTGCTATAATCATTCTTTTATTACATTACTTATTTTTGCTGATTATCTAAATTAGATAGATGACAAGGTTCTGTCTATGATATCGGTATTGGTTTGATACTCTTGAATAACCAATAAAACCCACAATATATAGCAGTACAAAGCAGTAGCAAGTAATGTGTCACTCTCACTATATATCACAACGATTAGATATAATTGATGCGGTCTCACGGTTATATGATTGATTGTTGCAATCATCACTGCCAACGGACCCAATAACAGGCGAATAGATTATGGTAGCGATTACTTTACCCGATGGTAGCGTGAAAAACTTCGAAGGTCATACAACAGTCATGGAAGTGGCGCAAAGTATTGGGACAGGGCTCGCTAAAGCGACAGTTGCTGGACGTGTCAATGGTCATCTAGTAGATGCGCACGATCCTATCGTCGCTGATGCCAACGTTGAAATCGTAACGCCAAAAGATGACGATGGTGTTGATATCATTCGTCACTCATGCGCTCACTTATTAGGTCATGCGGTTAAACAGCTATATCCTGATGTGAAGATGGTCATCGGTCCTGTTATTGATGATGGTTTTTACTACGATATCTTTAGTGAAACGCCATTTACGCCTGAGCATATGGACGCGATTGAAAAACGCATGATGGAGCTAATCAAGCAAGATTATGACGTTATTAAAAAAATGACGCCACGTGCCGAAGCGATCGAGATCTTTGAATCACGTAATGAAGACTATAAGTTAAAACTAATTAATGATATGCCAGGTGAAGAAGCCTTTGGTCTGTATCATCATCAAGAATACGTCGACATGTGCCGTGGCCCTCACGTACCAAACACTCGCTTTTTGAAAGTGTTCAAACTGACTAAAATGTCAGGTGCTTATTGGCGCGGCGATGCGAAAAATGAACAATTACAGCGTATCTATGGTACTGCGTGGGCTGATAAGAAACAGTTAAAAGCTTATATCCAACGTATCGAAGAAGCAGAAAAACGTGACCATCGTAAAATTGGTAAAGCGCTGAACCTATTTCATATGCAAGAGCAAGCCCCAGGTATGGTGTTCTGGCATGCTAATGGTTGGACGATTTATCAAGTACTTGAGCAGTATATGCGTAAAGTACAATACGATAACGGCTACGAAGAGATTAAGACACCTCAAATCGTTGATCGCAGTTTGTGGGAGCGCTCAGGACATTGGGGCAACTACGCAACCAATATGTTCACCACCTCTAGTGAGAACCGTGATTATGCAGTAAAACCAATGAACTGCCCTTGCCACGTGCAAGTGTTCAACCAAGGCTTAAAGTCTTACCGTGACTTGCCACTACGTATGGCTGAATTTGGTTCTTGCCATCGTAACGAGCCATCAGGATCATTACATGGTCTGATGCGTGTACGTGGTTTTACGCAAGATGATGCGCATATTTTCTGTACGCAGTCGCAGATTCAACAAGAAGTTGCTGACTTTATTAAGCTAACACTTGCTGTCTATGAAGATTTTGGTTTTGATAACATTATTATGAAGCTCTCTACTCGCCCTGAAAAACGCGTTGGTAGTGATGAGTCTTGGGATTTTGCAGAAAAAGCGTTGGCAGATGCGCTTGATAGTTCAGGGCTAAACTGGGATTACTTACCTGGCGAAGGCGCATTCTACGGTCCAAAGATTGAGTTCAGCCTAAAAGACTCGTTAGGTCGTATTTGGCAGTGCGGTACCATTCAGGTTGATCCAAACATGCCTGAGCGCCTCGACGCTGAGTTCGTCAATGAGCAAAACGATCGCGAAGTGCCTATTATGTTGCACCGTGCAATCTTAGGTTCATTTGAGCGCTTCATTGGTATTTTGATCGAAAACTATGCTGGTTGGATGCCAGTATGGCTAGCACCGCAGCAAGTTGTGGTCATGAATATCACTGATAAACAAGCTGATGCCTGCGAAAACGTGGTTAGCGAGCTCAAAAATGCAGGTTTACGCGCTATTAGCGACTTGCGTAACGAAAAGATTGGATTTAAGATACGAGAGAAAACATTAGAACGTATTCCCTATATGCTAGTATTAGGGGATAAAGAAGTGGAATCGGGCAGTGTCAACGTCCGAACTCGCGAAGGTGAGAACCTTGGCGTGATGAGTGTTTCTGAATTTATTACATTAGTACAGACCGCTGTCAGTAAAAAAGGCCGACAGACCCCAAAAACAGATGAGGAGTAATACCTATTAAACAGTCCAACCGTTTGAACATCAACGAAGATATCAACGTCAAAGAAGTCCGTCTCGTCAAAGAAGATGGCGAGCAAATGGGTGTGGTTGATATCGCAACCGCGATGAAAGCGGCACGTGATGAAAACCTAGATTTGGTTGAATTAGTTCCTGAAGCTAAGCCGCCAGTATGTAAGATCATGGATTATAAACATTTCCTCTATGATCAAAAGCAAAAGGCTAAAGAAGCTAAGAAAAACCAAAAGCAGACTCAGCTCAAAGAGATGAAGCTACGTCCTAGTACCGAAGAAGCCGATTATCAGGTTAAACTGAGAAAAATCGTGAGCTTCTTAGAAGATCAAGACAAAGTTAAAATTAGCATCCGTTTCCGCGGGCGTGAAATGGCGCACCAAGACATTGGTCGCAAACAACTTGATCGTATCATTGAAGATACTGCTGATATCTCAAACGTCGAACAATATCCTAAGATGGAAGGTCGTCAAATGGGTATGTTGCTCGGACCTACAAAGAAAAAGTAATCTGTTCATTGGGTTACTTTGAGTAGTGGCTGTTAGTCCATATAGCTATTTATAACTCTAACCATCAATATGCTACGGGATATTGATGGTTTTTTATTATTTGGACTGCCTACTGTCTCTCTTAAATGTATTTAGCCAGATATAATTGGCTGACGCTATTTTACAAAATCTACCTTCTCAACTATTTGATTACGCGGTAGTCTAAAGGTCTGTTTTGTATTTGCTTCTTCGCGCTTTTAAAAAATTCTAGTCAGTGTGTATAACAATAATCTATATCACGACCAATAGAGTCGTTTATAAAAACACTGCTTTTATCCGACATCAAAGGAAATTTCATGCAAGAATTGACGCCACCAGAAAACGCCACAACTCCTAGTATCTCTCTCACAGCGCCTGAACCTGTCAAAGAAATACAAAAAAGTGAAGCCGATCAAATGGTCAAGTTGGATGAAAGCCAAATTCCAGAACTTGATGCCAAAGTTGATGCGTTTGTCGATCATGTGATTACTAACTCGGTGCACAGCCCAGAGTTTCAGCAAAACGTTCAATCTATTCATAATTTAGGTACGAAAGAAATTCGTGAGTCAGCGCAAGTCTCTAATCGGATGTTGGAGCTACCGGCCAAAAGCCTCAATGACAGTTTGTTTGATAACTCCCCTATCGCTAAGTCTTTAACTGAGCTGCGTGGTATTGTCGAAGATCTAGATCCTAGTAAAAAAGAGCTAACTAGCTCACGTAAGCTGTTCGGTCTGATCCCATTTGGTAATAAGGTACAAGATTATTTCCGTCAATACGAGTCAGCACAATCGCATATTAATGCCGTTGTCACCAGTCTCTACAATGGTAAAGATGAATTGCTCAAAGACAATGCGATGATCGAGCAAGAGAAAGTCAATATGTGGGAGTTGATGCAGTCTATTCGCCAATATATCTATGTTGGTAAGAAGATTGATGAGCAGCTAGAGCAAAAAGTTTATGCGATAGAGGCAACAGATCCTGAGAAAGCACGCATTATTAAAGAAGAGATGTTGTTTTACGTCCGACAGAAAAATACCGATTTCTTGACTCAGTTAGCCGTCAACGTACAAGGTTATCTAGCGCTCGATACTATTCGCCGTAATAACTTAGAGCTGATAAAAGGGGTTGATCGAGCAACGACGACGACTGTTTCAGCACTACGTACAGCGGTGGTAGTTGCTCAAGCCATGACCAATCAAAAATTGGTACTTGATCAGATTACGGCATTGAATAAAACGACCAGTAGTTTGATTGAATCAACTTCAGCGATGCTCAAACGTCAGTCAGGTGAGATTCATGAGCAGGCGACCAGTAGTAGCATTGAGCTTGATAAACTGCAAAATGCCTTCAATAATGTCTATGACACCATGGATATGATCAGTAATTATAAAATTGAAGCGCTAGAGAATATGAAACAAACGGTCAATACTCTGACCACTGAAGTAGATAAAGCACAAAAATACTTGGATAAATCAAATCAAACCACAGTGCTAGAAGTGTCGAAAGAGCTTGATAGCAAAAAGATCACCAATCAATCAAACAGTATTGATATCGACATTTGATTTGTCCACATAGCAGTCATTAAAACTGACTGCTTCCTGCTACCGAGGACACATAAGACAATTGACGCAAGATATTGCGCCGTCGTTCGTGTTAAGATAGTCACTATTAATAATTTTAAAAATAGATACGGTAATTTATGAGTTGGAATGATCCAAACGCCTCAAGTGAGGCAAAAAAATATGACAACCCGATTCCTAGTCGTGAGCTGATACTTAGCACGATTAATGAGCATGGGGAAGTCACGCATCAACAATTGGCAAAAGCCTTTAATATTGATGATCCTGACCAATTTGACGCTTTAGGCAATCGCTTGAAGGCAATGGCACGTGATGGACAAGTGAACCGCGAAGGCCGTCCTTATCGCTATCGCACGGTCACTAAGCAGGATATCGTTACAGGGACGGTATCTGCACATCCAAAAGGTTTTGGTTTTGTGGTGCTAAGTGATATGCCAGATTTGTTTTTGCATGAAAAGCAAATGCGCTGGGTATTCAATGGCGATACAGTAGCAGCTGTCGGCACCTCGACAGACAATCGCGGTCGTACCGAAGGCCGTATTGTGGATGTAGTCGAGCGCCGCCAAAACAATTTCATCGGTACGCTTACACGTGATGAAGACGGCTATTGTGTTGAGCTTGGCAGTCCAAACAATCATCAACCGATTACCGTCACTGATGACAACGTACAGGCATTGAGTGCTAAACAAGGCGCGCCCGTTAAAGTAGATATCATTGACTGGCCAAACCAGCATGAATTTGGTACAGGTAAAATCACTGAAGTGTTGTCTGATGATAACGACCGTGAATTGATTATTGAGACGACCCTTCTTAACTATGATATTCCGTCAGATTTCAGTGAAGCGGCACTCAAGCAAGCAGCTGATTATCAAGAGCCGACTGAAAATGACATAAAAGGTCGCACAGATTTGCGTCATCTGCCACTTGTCACTATCGATGGTGAAGATGCACGTGATTTTGATGATGCCGTATTTGCTGAGAAGCGCTCAGGTGGTAACTACCGTGTCGTGGTTGCGATTGCGGATGTCAGCTATTATGTGACACCAAACTCACCACTGGACCAAGATGCCTATGAGCGCGGTACGTCCGTATACTTCCCGCATCGCGTGATTCCGATGTTGCCTGAAGTACTCTCTAACGGTCTATGCTCATTGAATCCTAACCTAGATCGCTTATGTATGGTTGCTGATATCAAGATATCGCGCGCAGGCAAGGTCACAGGATATGAGTTTTATCCGTCAGTGATGCACTCGCAAGCACGCTTAACTTACAACCAAGTGAACGACTATCTTGCCAATCCAAATGATAAGAGACTTCCTAAATCATTAACGGGTAACAAAGACGTCAAAAAATCCATCGATACGTTGTACCAGCTTTATGAGCTACTGCTTAAGAAGCGTGAAGAACGTCATGCAATGGAATTTGAAACGGTTGAAACGTACATCAAGTTCAACGAAAAAGGTGGCATTGACGCTATTTTACCGCGTACTCGTGGTGACTCTCAGAAGCTGATTGAAGAGTGTATGCTCCTTGCTAATACCTGCGCGGCAAACTTTGCGCTCAAGCACGAGCTACCAGTCTTATATCGTAACCATGATAAGCCTGATAATGAGAAGTCGATGCGTATTCACGAATATGCAAAAAACTTCGGTTTACCTTTCCCAGAAGAGAATCCAACACAAGCGGATTATCAGCGCATTATCGAAGCGACCAAAGATAGACCAGATGCGATCAGCATCCATAGCATGCTACTGCGTTCAATGATGCAAGCGAACTATGCGCCTGACAATATTGGTCACTTTGGCTTGGCTTATGATGAATACAGCCACTTTACCTCGCCGATTCGCCGTTACCCAGATTTGATGTTGCATCGTGGTATTAAAGCTCAAGTAACCAACAGCAAACAGCCTGTCATGGATTTCTCTCTTGACGGTGCTGGTACACAGACGTCAGATACAGAGCGCCGTGCAGAAAAAGCATCACGCTATGTAGAATCTTGGCTCAAGTGCCACTACATGACCGATCATGTTGGCGAAGAGTTCGAAGGTGTTGTGACCTCAGTCACTAACTTTGGTCTATTTGTCACCTTGACTGACTTATACATTGACGGTCTGGTACATATCTCGAATGTTGGCGATGATTTCTTTGTTTATGATGAGCAGCAACAGCAACTCATCGGTAAAGACAAAGGCACGCTCTTTGGACTAGGTGATTTGGTCAAGGTACAGGTTGCTGGCGTCAACATGGACTTGCTGCAAATTGACTTTGATTTAAAAGAAAAACTGCAGTCTAGTGCCATGAATCAGACAAAAAAGCAGCCTGCTAAAAAAGAGCAGCCTAAGAAAAGCCCTGCGAAGAGAAGTAATAACCGTAGAGGATCTAGCAAAAAAAGCTAATCTGAAACCGTAGTAACATAAATAAAAAGGGCTAACGATAACGTTGGCCCTTTTTTATGCTTTGTTATTTATAATTTTAGGTTAAATATTTTCTTACTGTGCATCACTCATTTGATCCAAACGATCTTGTTCAGATTGCTGTGCCTGGTCAATTTTATTAGTTGCATCATCTAAAATGGCTTTTGGCTGTTCGCCAAGTGGTTTGCTGGCAATATTTGCAGGGCTATTCTTAGAGCTATCTGCATCAGATACAGCTGCTGTAGGCTGTTCAGAGGCTACACTGCTAATAGCAACCTCTCTATTTTTCTCATGACTATTGCCATTAATGATATTAAAACCAAGCAATGCCACGATACCGATTACGGCGAATATGATTAGATGCTTCATTTCCATAAAAAATCTCGACTTTGATTAATTACCAAATACGAGTTTCATTGCACTTTTTGTGCCGACTTTTAAGCCTGCTATCTCTTACTATTCTTGTGGACTATTATTATTGAGTAAATCCGTTTCATCTGAGCTTTGAGCAATCTCTTGCTCGACCTTTTCCATCAGCTTGTCATCAGGGCGGGCATCGAGGACCTCATCAGCATTACGGCCTTGCAAAATAACTTTGGCTCGCGCCTTCGCTTGCTTTTTATCTTTATCATCAATAGGATTCTCATTATCTTGATGGGTCAAAGTAGGCTCAGGTGTGGTTGAGGTTATCGTCACATCAGCTTTGTCGCTACCAGCACTGCTCTGCATATACTCAAAAGCTTTCTCTAATTTGTCATTAAACCGCAAACGATAAATGGGTTCAGGCAAGCTAAAGCCTTCGTTTTCTAATGCATGTTTGGTCTCGCGAATGGCAATACTACGCGCTTTGGCAAAATCTGTCTCTGATTGATCCACCCAAACCTGAAACTCTAAAACAATATTAGAGTCACCGACATTGATAATGACGGCAATCGCTTTAGGCTCATCCAATACAAATGCTAACGTATCTATTGCATCCAGTCCTACTTTGATGGCTGCCAATGGATCATCATTAGCATCAACGCCTAATTCAAAAGTAAAGCGGCGCTCGGGATTTTTGGTATAGTTTAGAATGGTACCTTTAAAGACTTCAGCATTGGGAATACGTAACTGATTGCCATCTAATGTCATCAGTATCGTCGCACGTGAGGTCAGACGAACGACAATGCCCTCTTGCCCATTGATGACCACTTGATCACGTGCACGAAATGGCTGACGGATACTAAGCATCAGGGAGGCAATATAGTTTTCGATAGTGTCTTTGACTGCAAAACCAACGGCAATACCGATGACACCTGCCCCACCAAGCAGAGTACCTAAAATTGTCTCCGCCCCGATGAGACTCAGCCCTAAGATAAGACCAAAAATAATAAAAATGACTTTTACGGTCTGCGACAACAACTCGGCGACAAAAGGATTGGGCGTTAGGCGCTGCCACATTCTCTTGCGGTTAGATAACCAACTGCCAAACCATGTCACCAATGCAAAGATAACGATGCCGACTAGCAGTAAAGGCAAAGCTTTCACAAGGTTTTCTAATTGCGCTTTTAGACCTTGATAAACCGTCGAGACATTCTCTTGAACGTCCAACGTTCGATTAATATTGTCATCGACCGTGACAACATCTGTCAAACGATTGGTCAGATTGATGGCTTGCTGCGCTTTTTTTTCGTTGGCGGTCTCCCCTGTTAGGGTGACAACACCTTGGCTAACACTGACATTGACGGCCTGTAACCCTTCAATTTCAGAAAAAATACCATTGATACGCTGACGGATTTCATTGTCTTTTTGCGGTGTAGGTGTGGTTTCAATTTGACCGTTATTGGTGCTCTCGCCACTGATTACTGGTGGCGGGGCGGGTGTCGGTAATGAGGTGGCAGGTTCTGATGCTTCCTCGTCTGGCGCAGGATCACTATCAGGTGTTGCCTCTTCTGTACTCTCCACGCCGAGCGCGGTTGCAATGCCAGAGAGCTCTTCACCAGCAGCATAGGCGGGCCACGTAAATACGATGCTTAACATCAACAGCATTTGACCCCACGCTGTTATAAAACGGCGTATCATTGGACGGTCAAAATAAGTGGCCATAAGCATCCTTTGCTTGTTTACAGATTTTATATCGTTCAAATTTTCACTGGTGATTAGCTATCTGATTTTCTTTATTTAGCTATCTAAGTAACGTTGTGCTTCGCTCAGGTTTAACGTACCTTCATAAATAGCACGACCAGTGATGATACCTTCGATACAATCACCATAAGGCTTTAACAGCTCGATATCTTTCATGTCAGTCACGCCGCCTGATGCAATCACGGGTAATCCGCCTTCGCGAGCCAAATTGACGGTTTGTTCAACATTGACGCCTTGCATCATGCCATCACGGGCAATATCAGTATACACAATAGAAGAAACACCCACATCAGCGAAGCGCTTGGCAAGCTCGGTTGCCTTGGTATCGGTAACATTGGCCCAACCATGAGTGGCTACCATACCGTCTTTGGCATCGATACCAACGATAATATGTCCTGCAAATTCACGGCAAGCTTCTGCAACAAAATCCGGATCTTCAACAGCTTTTGTACCAATAATAATGTAGGTCAGACCAGCAGTAATGTATTGCTCAATAGTATTCATATTACGCACGCCGCCACCTAATTGAATAGGCAGGTTCGGATATGCTTTGGTAATATCATTGACCACTTGTCTATGTACTGGCACGCCATCAAAAGCACCATTCAGATCGACCAAATGTAGACGACGTGCGCCCTCATCTACCCAACGTGCAGCCATAGCGACTGGGTCATCAGAAAACACCGTATCATCTTCCATACGGCCTTGTTTTAAACGTACACATTTACCATCTTTTAAATCAATGGCCGGGATAATGACAGGCACAGCACACATATAGCATTCCTTATAAAGCACAATTTTGGCAATAAATTTAGTAAATTACATTGTTGAGAATGAAACGATATTAGAGAATCAAACAACGATAGAAAACACCACTCAGACGCGGCATAAATTATAGACAGATTCAAAAAACCAAATAAAATGGGTCAGAAATCTGCTCAAATAGAGATAGGATACAATCGAAACCAAACAATCATAACCATAAGTTGTAGTACGTAGAATCACCACCAACATTCGTTAAATTCTATTACTGACTGGCAATTTTAGGTCAATTTAGCGTATAATCCTAGGTAAATTTTTATTTGTTTCTATGTGATAGTAACCAGGTGTTACGCTTTTTGTTGAGTCGTTATTGCTTAGTAGCATATCGAGGCGATTCAGATACAACGAGCAATGGCTAAATATATCTGTATGATATTGACTGATATTTTGCCAAAAAGGGTTATAATAGAAATCTAATCTGGTAGCTTGTATACCACCGATTCTGCAGTCTTAAGCCCTATTGGTTGCCTTTTAAATCCCTATCACGAGCTAACAATATTAGAACAGTTATGACTAGAGTTATAGCAGCTCACAATAATGACGTGATGCTTGCTTATCTAGGTTGCCTTTTAGCCAGTTTGTCATCTACTTCAATAGATCGTTATTTGGTCACACTTCTAAAAAATCGCGTATTTTTAAACGATACTGATTGGATAAAAGTGGCCCATCATACTGGTGTTACAAGTTTTTAATTTCAATGAAACGTGTGATAAGGCTGTTATTTTCAAAGTAATCTCTTTTGGCAGTGTGCTTTTGGCGATTGATTTTGATTCGATAGTTTTAGCATACACCTTGGTAGCCAGTCGCCACTTTGGTAATTCGAATAAGACATTAACGTGTTGTTAAGGAGTCTAAGGTCAGCGTTAATACTCTTAATAGTAGTTATGATTATGTATTGCCCTCACAGAGCTTTCATCGCTATTTCAATATAGAAGTAGATGATTGAAGGCTTTATTGAGTGATATAAATGTTCATACTACCGATGTACCAAACAGGACGTCTGGTATCGTTTTAGACTATGGACTAAGTTTTCGCTTATGATTACCATCAAAAAAGGTTTGGATTTGCCCATCACCGGTGAACCCTCCCACGAGATATCTGAGCACCAACCGACACATGTAGCACTTGTTGGCTATGACTACGTGGGCATGAAGCCTACGATGAATGTCAAAGAAGGTGACATCGTAGCAAAAGGTCAGCCCGTTTTTGAAGACAAAAAACGTGTTGGCGTCATCTACACTGCACCTGCTGCTGGTAAGGTCGTCGCGATTAAACGCGGTGAGCGCCGAGTGTTTGAAAGTCTTGTGATCGCGGTCGATCCAAAAGGTGAAGAAATAGACTTTGAGCGCTATGACTCACAGCAGCTTGCTGACCTAGACTCTGAAGTCGTTGAAACCCAACTGATTGCCTCTGGCGAATGGACTGCGTTTCGTACGCGCCCCTACAGCCGTGCACCAGAAATTGGTGCTCGTCCACACGCTATCTTTGTCACAGCAATGGATACCAATCCATTAGCCCTTGACCCAATGCTGGTGATCAATGAGCAGCTACAAGCGTTCAATGATGGACTTGCTGTATTATCTACGCTTAGTCCAAAGACTTTTGTCTGCCATCATGGCGATGCCCAGCTGACGCCAGTTGCAAAAACTGCGGCTAATAATGTCACTGAGTATCACGCCTTTGCTGGTAAACATCCAGCAGGTCTTGCTGGTACGCACATTCACTTTTTGCATCCAATCATGCGCGGTGTGTCCGTATGGACGATTGGATACCAAGACGTGATTGCGATTGGTAAACTGTTCACGACTGGACATCTATATACACGCCGTATGCTGAGTTTAGCTGGTCCTGCGGTTACCAAGCCACATCTGGTTGCGACCGAGCGCGGCGCTGATATTACGGCATTGACTAAAGGTCAATTGGCGGCAGGCGATAATCGTATTATCTCAGGTTCAGTCTTGTCTGGTCGTAAAGTGTTTGACAATATCGCTTATCTTGGTCGTTTTCATAATCAGATCAGTGTACTAGCTGAAGGCCATGAGCGTCCAGCGTTCCACTTCTTTAGCCCAGGTAAAAACCGCTTCTCAAAACTGCCTATCTATATTTCGCAGTTCTTTGGTGGCAAAAAATACAATTTCACCACGACAAGTAACGGCTCACCTCGCGCCATGGTACCAATCGGTGTCTATGAAGAAGTCATGCCTCAAGATTATCTACCGACCCAACTGTTACGTGCTTTGATTGTCGAAGACATCTTAAGCGCCACTGATTTGGGTGTACTTGAGTTGGACGAAGAAGACTTGGCACTATGCACCTTTGTATCTCCTGGCAAATATGAGTTCGGTGATATTTTGCGTGATAACTTAACGCGCATTGAGCTGGAGGGCTAACCACGATGAAATTTTTACACAATATGTTCGATCGTATGGAGCCATCTTTCACTAAAGGCGGCAAACACGAAAAGTACTACGCTATTTTTGAGATGTTTGATACGTTCTTACGTCAACCAGACTCAACCACCTATGCGTCATCGCATGTGCGTGATGGTATTGATCTAAAACGTATTATGATTACGGTATGGCTATGTACGTTCCCAGCAATGTTTTGGGGTATGTACAATATCGGTCATCAAGCACTAACTGCTATCGCTCAGCTTGGCTTGCAGCCTGACGGCTGGCGTACAGTTATCACTAGCATGGCAGGCTATAACCCAGACAGTATCTGGGCTAGCTTTGTCTACGGAGCCATGCAGTTTTTGCCGATTTATATCGTGACGTTTGCGGTTGGTATTCTCTGTGAGATTATCTTTGCCGTTGTTCGCGGGCACGAAGTCAACGAAGGTTTCTTTGTGACGTCAGTTCTATTTGCATTATGTCTACCACCTGATATTCCATTATGGCAAGTTGCCCTAGGTATTATCTTTGGTGTGGTTGTCGCAAAAGAAGTGTTCGGTGGTACTGGTAAAAACTTCTTGAACCCTGCCCTATCGGGTCGTGCATTCCTGTATTTTGCTTATCCAGCGTATATGTCTGGTGACTCAGTATGGACGGCAGTAGATGGATTCTCAGGCGCGACGCCGCTTGGCCTTGCAGCCCTTGGTGTGGTTCCTCAGGACTTTGTCGATGTCTATGGTAATGCGATCACGTGGAGTGATGCATTCTTAGGTAATATGCAAGGTAGTATCGGTGAAGTATCAACGTTAGCTATCCTAATGGGTGCTGCGGTGTTGCTTTGGACGCGTATTGCTTCTTGGCGCATCATGGCAGGTTGTGTGGTTGGTCTGATCGCTACGTCTCTTGTGTTCAATATGGTTGGCTCTGACGACAATATGATGATGAGCTTGCCGTTCTACTGGCACTTAGTGATCGGTGGTTTCGCTTTCGGTGCTGTGTTTATGGCAACCGATCCAGTTTCAGCTGCGCATACTAATAAAGGCCGCTGGGCTTACGGTATTTTGATTGGTTTTATGACCGTATTGATTCGTGTCATTAACCCTGCTTTCCCAGAAGGCATCATGCTGGCCATTTTGTTTGCCAACTTATTTGCTCCACTGTTTGATTATTTTGTGACCCAAGCAAACATCAAACGCCAAACCGCTCGGAGGGTTCGTTATGTCCAAGCCCAAAAGTAATAACGCAAAAACCATTAGTGTGGCTTTGATGCTGTGCTTGGTGTGTTCCGTATTGGTCTCGGCAGCTGCCGTTGGCCTAAAGCCAGCACAAGTCGAAAATGCGCGCTTAGATCGTAACAAAAACATTTTGGTTGCGGCTGACATGTACGATGCAGAGTCTGATACAGCAGATGATGTTGCCGAACGTTTTAAAGACTTCGATGTCAAAATCATTGATCTAAACAAGGGCAACTACCTTGATGACGATGAGTTAAAAACGGCTGGTATTCCTGATCGTAATGCTTATGACGCCAGTCAAGCGACAAAAAACCAAGCCTTAAGTGAAGACTTGGGTGACAATGATCCTGCTGGTATTGGCCGCAAGCCAAAATATGCTAAAGTCTATGTCAAAGAAGATGACGCGGGTAAGCCTGAGCTAATCGTTTTGCCAATTCAAGGCTACGGACTCTGGGGTACGATCTATGGTTTCTTAACCCTTGAAAGTGACATGAATACCATCAAAGGTATCAGCTTTTATGAGCATAAAGAAACCCCAGGTCTTGGCGCTCGTATCGAAGAGCCAGAATGGCGCGCAAAGTGGAACGGCATCCACTCTTATGATGACAGTGGCGAAGTTGCCACGGGTGTAACCAAAGCCGGCAATTCAAAAGAAAACTGGGTTGATGGCATCAGTGGTGCAACTCTGACTAGCCGCGGCGTCAGTAATATGATTCAGTTTTGGTTAGGCGAGCAAGGCTATAAGCCTTATCTAGATATGCTACGTGAACAGAGCGGCCAGACACTTGATAATGCAGACACACAAGCAAATCAATCAAAGCTGGCAGCTCAACCTGAAACCGAATTGGCAGCCAAGCTACCAGTAGCAAACGGCAAGGAGGCATAACATGGCTGATACTAAAAGTATTTTAACCACGCCTATTTTTGACAATAATCCCATTGGTCTACAGATTCTCGGTATCTGTTCGGCGCTGGCGGTCACAACAAGTATGGCAAATGCCATGGTCATGTGTGTGGCATTGACATTGGTAACGGCGTTCTCAAGCTTCTTTATCTCTGTCATTCGTAAAAAGATTCCATCGAGCATCCGTATCATTGTACAGATGACGATTATTGCTTCATTAGTTATCTTGGTAGATCAGGTTCTAAAAGCCGTCGCTTATGATGTGAGTAAAGGTCTGTCGGTCTTCGTTGGTTTGATTATCACCAACTGTATCGTTATGGGCCGTGCTGAAGCATTTGCGATGAGCAACCCGCCAATCCCAAGCTTTTTAGATGGTATTGGTAACGGTCTTGGTTACTCAGCGGTCTTATTATTCGTTGCCACCATTCGTGAGCTGTTAGGCGCAGGTACTTGGTTTGGTATCACGATCCTACAGCCAGTTACTGATGGCGGTTGGTATATACCGAATGGCTTATTGCTGTTGCCACCATCAGCGTTTTTCATTATTGCTTTGTTTATCGCTATCGTCCGTATCTGGAAACCAGAGCAAGTGGAAGAAGCTGAGTTTGTAATGAAGCCGCAGTCTAAAGGCATGGCACATGGAGGCGGTCACTAATGGGACATTATATTAGTTTATTTATAACCTCAGTCTTTATTGAAAACATGGCACTTGCCTACTTCTTAGGTATGTGTACGTTTTTGGCCGTATCCAAAAAAGTCTCAACGGCTATTGGTTTAGGGGTTGCTGTAATTGTCGTGATGGCCATCACGGTTCCGCTAAACAACTTGCTATTCCAGTTCATCCTAAAAGATGGTGCGCTGGCATGGGCAGGCTTTCCTGATATCGACCTCAGCTTTTTAGGATTGCTCAGTTATATTGGTTTGATTGCTGCCACCGTACAGATTTTAGAGATGTTCTTAGACAAGTTTGTACCAAGTCTTTATAACGCGCTTGGGGTATTCTTACCACTGATCACTGTAAACTGTGCCATCTTAGGTGGTGTACTATTTATGGTAGAGCGTGACTATAACTTTGGTGAGTCTGTCGTCTATGGTGTGGGTGCAGGCTTCGGTTGGGCACTTGCTATTACTGCATTGGCAGGTATTCGTGAAAAGCTCAAATACTCAGACATTCCAGCGCCATTGCGCGGTCTTGGTATTACCTTTCTCACGGTTGGTCTTATGTCGCTCGGCTTTATGTCGTTCGGTGGTATGTCCATCTAAACTACTAAGCTCAAAGCTTCTATTAGCTATTTGATCTATTTAATTCATTTATTCGGTAAGGGTTCGGACACAGCTTAAAACATGTCTTCGCACCCCTACCCCATAGATTAAGGATACCTACCATGGATTACGCTACGGCGATTGGTGGCGTTGCTATGTTTACCTTGATCATCATGGGCCTTGTCGCTATTATTTTGGCGGCGCGCTCAAGACTGGTCAGTTCAGGCGATGTTACTATCCATATTAATGATAATCCCGATAATGACGTGGTGACACCAGCAGGCGGTAAACTACTGCAAACGCTAGCGGGCGAAGGCATCTTTTTGTCTTCAGCGTGTGGTGGCGGTGGTACCTGTGCGCAGTGTCGTTGCCGCGTTATTGAAGGTGGCGGGTCTATTTTGCCCACCGAAGAAGGCTACTTTACTCAAGGCGAGATCCGCAATCACATGCGCTTGGCTTGTCAGGTAGCTGTTAAGCAAGACATGAAAATTGAGATTGATCCTGAGTTCTTTGATGTACAGAAATGGGAATGTGAGGTTGTCTCTAATGACAACGTTGCGACTTTCATTAAAGAGCTGGTACTAAAAATTCCAGAAGGCGAAGAAGTAAACTTCCGCGCTGGTGGTTATGTGCAGCTCGAAGCGCCACCGCATGAAGTACATTACAAAGACTTTGCGATTGACGAAGAGTATAGAGAAGACTGGGAAAAATTCGGTATCTTCAACTATGTCTCGAAAGTTGATGAGCCTGTTATCCGTGCTTACTCGATGGCCAACTACCCTGAAGAGAAAGGCCTCATCAAGTTCAACATTCGTATCGCAAGTCCTCCGCCACGTGGTGGTGACGGCATCCCGCCAGGCAAAATGTCCTCTTGGGTATTTAGCCTAGTCCCTGGTGACAAAGTGACAGTTTCAGGTCCTTACGGTGAGTTCTTTGCCAAGAAGACCGAAGCTGAAATGATCTTTGTCGGTGGTGGTGCTGGTATGGCCCCAATGCGCTCGCATATCTTTGATCAGCTCAAACGCTTGAACACTGATCGTAAGATTAGCTTCTGGTACGGTGCTCGCTCAATTCGTGAGATGTTCTACGTTGAAGACTATGACCAACTGGAAGAAGAGTTTGATAACTTTGAGTGGCATGTGGCACTGTCTGACCCATTACCAGAAGATAACTGGGAAGGTCCAACAGGATTTATCCATAATGTGTTGCTCGAAAACTATCTGAAAGATCATCCAAACCCCGAAGACTGTGAATACTACATGTGTGGGCCACCGATGATGAACGCTGCTGTCATCGACATGCTACACAGCATGGGCGTAGAAGACGAAAACATCATGCTTGATGACTTCGGTGGTTAAGTTAGCTAGATAAACTCAAAAGCATACAAAAAAGAGTCTCAATTGAGGCTCTTTTTTTGTGCGATTTTTAGTAATTATTATGATTCCTTAGACTACAAATCTAACTAGTAGATTAACTTTGCTATCCTATATCATGGACTCTCTAAATATTAAGAAAGGACGCTTATGAAAACGAAATACAAAGATCTAACCATTTGGATCACTGGTGCCTCTAGTGGTATTGGGCAAGCATTAGCGATTGCTTTTGCCAAGCGTGGTGCTAGAATTATTCTCAGTGGCCGTGATAACGAAAAGCTAGAAGCCGTCAAAAAAAGCTGCAAGCGTGCGAACAGGCATATTGTCATTCCTTTTGATATTAGTGACGCGGCTCAAGCAAGAGCAGCCTATGACAATGCCAAAGCTCAAGCAGGAACAATCGATTGGCTCATCAATAATGCTGGTATCAGTCAACGCTCACTCATCATGGAGACAGATGAAGACGTCGAGCGTCAGATCATGGAGATAGACTACTTTGCCCAGACGCGTCTGACGAGACTGGTATTGCCAGACATGATCGCACAAGGCGGTGGCAAGATCGTCATGGTATCAAGTGTGGCAGGCTTATTAGGTACGCAATATCGCGGCGCTTACGGGGCAGCAAAAGCCGCACTGCATATGTGGGCGAACAGCTTACGTGCTGAACTGCATGACCAAGGCATAGAAGTGGCAACGATATTCCCAGGATTTATCCAAACCAATATCTCTATCAATGCATTAACAGGTGATGGCAGCGCCCAAGGAACGATGGATGAGGCAACCAATAAAGGTCTGACTGCCACTGAGTTTGCAAAGCAAGTGGTGAAGGCACTCACAAAAGGCGAGGAATATATCATTGTTGCTGGTCGCAAAGAAAAACTGGCAACACGAGTCAATCGCGTGTCACCACCGAAACTCTATAAGCTAATACGCGAGTCGCAAGTAAAATAGCTTGGTATGCAGTAGATTGTCACTGAACATTGCCATCATTGGTATTTATAGGGTCAAGGGGTGTAAAATAAGCGTGTCTTGTTTTACACCCTATTCATTTCTGCGTCATACCGAAGATATTATGAAAAATACAATGTACTGCTTACTTTCTAAGAAAACGATCAAAAACATGCTGTTTGGCACGATGAGCCTTACCAGCATCTTGAGTCTCAGTGCTTGCCAGCAAACACCAGATTATAACTATCTAACTGGTGAAACGATGGGAACAAGCTACCATATCAGCTATCAGCTCCCTGATAATGCAGACGAAGCAGCCATACAAGCGTCAATCGATGAACGCCTGAAACAGATTAACGACAGCATGTCGACCTATCAGAGCGACTCGACCATCTCTAAATTTAATCGGTTGGATAAAAACACGCCGATTACCATCGACGCTGATTTTAGTCGGGTGCTGGATGTGTCAAAGATTGTCTACGAGCAATCTGGTGGTGCGTTTGATCCTACCGTTATGCCTTTAGTAGAGACTTGGGGTTTTGGCAGCACTATGACAGTCGAGCGTTTACAAAGTCCGCCTACAGCGCTCGAGATTGCTCAAGCAAAAGCACTGGTAGACTTTGAGAGTATTATAAGAAAAGACCAAACGGTATCCAAAACCAAAGACGGCGTCGAGCTTGATTTTTCTGCCGTTGCTAAAGGTTATGGTGTTGACGTCATCGCTGATGTACTCAGAGAGGATTATCAAATTCGCAATTATATGGTTGAGATTGGCGGTGAAATTTCGACATCTGGCGTTAACAACCAACAGCAGCCATGGCAAATTGCGATTGACGCCCCTATTGAAGGCAGCACTGTCAGCGAGCGCCAAACGATATCTGCGATTCGTCAACCAAAAAATACGGCTAGCCAAATGCATCTGGCAACCTCTGGAAACTATCGCAACTCCGTCATATTCGATGGCAAACGCTATAGCCATACTATTGACCCGACCACTGGCAAACCTATCGCGGGCGGTGCACCTTCAGTCACGGTAGCAGCTGACTCAGTCGCATTAGCTGATGCATGGGCAACAGCGCTGACAGCGATGCCTTATCATAAAGCACTAGATGTCGCTAAAGCTCAAAACTTGGCTGCTATGTTTGTAGTATTGGCTGACGATGTAAAAACAGACGGTTCTGACGGCAATACTTCGGATGACGTGTCTGATGATGATATCGATGACTGGCAAGTCGTACAGACTCCCGCGATGCAAGCACTACGCGCTGACAAAAAGCCCCAGTAAGTTTCTGGTATTGAAACAAGAGAATACGATAACGCGCAACGAGCGACACCAAAATTTGCTATACTATTAGTTAGTTGCCATTAAAAGTACATCGTTATCACTAACAGCAACTGCCCCACTTTTGACAATGAGGTTTCCTCTATGCTTAGCCAATTGCTTCCCATGCTTGCCATTACCTTTACGGTGTTTATCCTATTTTTCATTTTTATGGGTATCGGTTATGTGGTCAAAAAAAAGCCGCTCAAAGGCTCTTGTGGCGGCGTTGCCAAATTGATGGGTGATGAGCAGTGCTCATTTTGCGGCGATGATCCCAACAAGTGCGACTCATTGATGGCAGAACAGCAAGAAAACGCGTTAAGAGCTGCCCAACTCGGCAAATCTGTGTAAAAACTTATTGGTTACCATACGCGGGTAGTATTTACCTAACATCTGTTCGTATAATAGCGTCAAGTCATTCAAAGTGACTTGGCGCTATTTTTATATCGTCATCTCTTATTATTCCTATTTAGACACTCTCTACTTAGATATTTTCTATTTAAAAAATTGGCTAGCAAACTTATCTGTTTTGCCCTCTGCAAATTTTTAGTTCTGATTACCGTTTAGGTACGTGTCTGAGTAAATGATCTTTGGTGTTGTTTTACAAGCGACGATTTTTCGGCGCTTTTTTATAACGTGTCCTTTTTCCCTGTTATCGTTGTACTGCTATGTCTACCTCATCCAATCTGCCTTCATCACGTTTCACCTTTTGGTTAGTGCTATGTGCCATGATTTTGCTAGCGACCAATATGCGCGCCCCTATCGTTGCGCTGGGCGCAATCGCACCAGTGGTAAAAGAAGCACTCAATATCTCGGAGATACAGATTGGCTGGCTAGGCGCTGTGCCGATGCTGGGTTTTGCCCTTGGTGCACTGATCTCGCCAGCGATTGGCAAGCGCTTCGGGCTTGAGAATACGCTGATTGCCATGATCGCGCTATTAACCACTGGCATGATTTTGCGTACCGTTATCCCGACGTGGACTGGGTTTTTGATCGGTACCTTATTGCTGACTTTAGCAATCGGCTTTGCTAATACATTGGCCGCGCCTGTCATCAAGCAACGTACTCCGCAACATATTCCGCTGATTACGGGTTTGTTTAGTTTAACCATGACAGTGACCGCAGGGATAGTCTCAGGCATCGTCCTCCCTTTATCTGAGCAAGTAGGCTGGCAATGGGCGCTAGGTGGTTGGACGATTTTAGGTATTTTTGCGTTATTGATTTGGTTATTTTTGCGTGTGCGTTTGGGCTCATCCAACCACCAACCCGTCATATCTACAGATAAAGATGCCTCTGATATCTCTATGTGGCGAACGACGTTTGCTTGGCAAATTGCAGTCTTTATGGGGCTGCAATCATTACTATTTTATACCGTTGCCAGTTTTTTGCCCTCTATTTTGGTTAGTAAAGGACTATCTGCTGTGAGCGCTGGCCAAATGGGTTCTGTGTTTCAGTTTATGGCACCCATCTCTATTTTGAGTCTGACGTGGCTAATCAATCGTGGTCGTCCTATTCAGGCACTCGCCGTGTTTGCCGCTGTACTCAATGTCATTGGCGTGTTAGGTATCAGCTATCTATCTACTGAGTTGGCGTGGCTATGGTCAGCGATGATGGGAATTGGGTGCTCAGCGATTTTTACATTGAGTATGATGCTGTTTTCCCTGCGTACCTATACCACCAATCAATCAAGTGAGCTGTCTGGTATGGCACAAGCGGTCGGTTATTTGATTGCATTTTTTGGGCCGCTTGGCACAGGCTGGCTTCATGAATCGACTGATAGCTGGGGTCTGCCACTTTTTATTATGCTGGTACTCATGATTGCAAACGTGGTAATTGCTTGGCTCGTCAGTCGTCCAGTGATGGTTGATGGTAAATACATTTGATTTCACTCTTTTGACCTCTATAAGCTTTTGATTTCTAACACGTAATAAAGCTGTCTTTAAATTAACCTTAGGGCAATATTGGTCGCCGTCTTATTTTGCTACACTGGTTTGATTGCATATAGGACATAACCCCCATGATGAACTTACCCTTTCGTTCTCACAGCTTCCCTGCTATCGCCATGCTCGCAGCTGTAATGGCGATCAGTGGCTGTCAAAAAGATGCCGAACCTACAGCGCCGACTGACACGCAGAATACCGAAACAACTAACAATCAAGCCGATACAGAATCCGTAACCACTGAGGCCGCAGCACCCGCCGATCAACAAGTCAATTCTTCACCAATCACTATTTTAGCGCTTGGTGACTCACTGACGGAAGGTCTTGGGGTTGATAAAAATGATAACTACCCTGCTCAGTTAGAAGATCGTCTGCAAGAGAAGGGCTACGACAATGCCAAGGTTATCAATTCAGGATTGAGTGGAGAAACCAGTACTGGGCTGGTCAATCGCTTAGATTGGGTGCTACAAACCAAACCTGATGTGACGATTTTGACCATTGGTGCTAACGATGCCATACGCGGCATCGATGTGGCGACGATTGAAGCCAATATTCGTACTGCTGTTAAACGTCTACAAGATAATGGCAGTGTCGTCATTTTGGGCGGTATGTCAATCTATGACAATCTAGGCAGTGACTACGTTGCAGCATTCTCAGACATTTATCCTCGCGTCGCGAAAGACATGAACGTAACCCTTATTCCGTTCTTCTTAAAAGGTGTGGGCGGTGATCGCGCGCTCAATCAAGCCGATGCGATTCATCCGACGAAGGAAGGCTACACGATCATCGTCAATGACAATATCTTGCCTATTCTAGAGCCTAAATTAAGTGAGTTAAAAGAGCTAAAGACAACCGATACAGAGAATACGACTGAAACGGTTCAAGCCGAAACGACAAAAAATACGCCAAATGAGACTACTTAACGAGACCACTTAACGAGACACTGTAATGACATCATCACCTTCGGTTGCCGCATCCACGCTAAAAGCAGGCACTAAGACACAAGCCCTACTGACCGCCTCGCAGTTAAATAAAACCGTGCAAGTCGGTGAGCAAAAATTATCCATCATCAAGGACGTAGATATCTATGTCAACGCGGGCGAGTTTGTGGTCATTATGGGTAAATCAGGCTCAGGTAAATCCACCTTACTAGGATTGCTCGCGGCATTAGACTATCCTGATAGCGGTACGGTGTCACTGGAAAATCAAACGCTCAGTAGTCTGGATGAAGATGCGCTGGCGGTCATTCGTCAACAGGATATGGGCTTTGTCTTTCAGTCATTTCATCTACTCC
This sequence comes from Psychrobacter piscatorii, assembly GCF_904846415.1. Lineage (GTDB taxonomy): Bacteria > Pseudomonadota > Gammaproteobacteria > Pseudomonadales > Moraxellaceae > Psychrobacter > Psychrobacter piscatorii. Next base: position 23,030 of record NZ_CAJHAR010000031.1, read on the forward strand.
CAACACTGACAGTGGCCGAAAACATCGCCTTTCCTCTTGATATCGCAAGGCGTCCAAACCCAGCACGAGTCAACGAGCTGATTGATGCGGTTGATTTGGGTCATAGACGTCATAGCTTACCCAATCAACTATCTGGTGGTGAGCAGCAGCGTACAGCGGTGGCACGCGCTTTGGTTTCTCATCCAAAGATTGTCTTTGCCGATGAGCCGACAGGGAACCTCGATGAGCAAAATGCCGATCAAGTCATGCAGTTGTTATTGGACTTACGCCAGCAGGTTGGTTCAGCGCTGGTGGTGGTGACTCATGATCCTGCGCTTGCCGAAATGGCAGATCGCGTCATTACCATGCATGACGGCCGGATTGTACCGACATGAATGAAAAGCTGACAGACAACACATCGACTGATATAAAAAAGACTGATACCAGCATGCTCAATCAACTCTTCACCAAAACACTAGGCTCGCAAGCACTCAGCCGTAGCTGGTGGCAGCGCTGGGTGTATCCTGTCTTGTTTCTACTCACATTAACCTTGTCACTTGCAACCTACCTGACCCTCGACTCGGTACAGCAGTCTGTCGATAGTTATATCAATGACAATCAGCGCGCACTTGTTGGTGGGGATTTGATTTTAAACAGTAAACAAGATTGGCCAAGCGAGGTATTGGCGCAAGTAGAAACCCTCCCCGATACGCAGACCGTGTATGACTATCAGTTTAGCGCCATGCTCGTCACCGATGAGCAAACTTTGCTTGCCAGCGTCAAAGCCGTCACACCATCTTACCCTTTGTACGGTACCGCTGAGCTTGCCTCAGGAAAGCCGCTGTGGGAGCAACTAACCGCTGACAATATCGTCGTCGCCCCAGAAGTGCTCAGTAGTTTGAAAGCAAGCATCGGCGACCGTATCGACATTGGCGATGCGCAGTTTACCATCAGTGATGTGCTGACCAAAGAGCCTGATCGACCTTTGACCGCCTTTGGTTTTGGCGGGCGGGTCTTGATGAAACAAGATGCGTTAGAGGCGACCAATCTACTCGGTCAGCGCAGCCGCATCAATTACCGTATTGAGATAGCAGGTGATCCTGAGCTGATAAACACGCAGCGCAAAAAGCTCACAGGCATACTGACCAGTTATCCTGATATCGAGCTCTCTGATGCTGATTCGGCGGACACCTCCGTTTCGCGTATCTCTGATAATGTATTGATGTTCTTAAAGCTACTGGTCATTGCCGTATTGCTACTCTCTGCGGTCGCCATGTACGGCGTCATTAGTGCGTTTGTCAGTAAGCAGCAGTCCAATAATGCCATTCGTTTGGCGTTAGGCGAGCCGCTTGGCTCACTCAAACGTAGCTATTATCAATTGCTTATCGTCACGACTGTCATTGCTTGTGCCGCAGCGATTGTCCTTAGCCTAGGCTTGCTTAAAATCGGTCAGCCGTATCTGGTTGCTATTTTGCCTGCTGATGTGGGTCTATCTATCAACCCAGTCAGTACGATTAAGACCATATTCATTGCTTTAGCCCTGACGCTACTGATTGCGCAGCGTGGTCTAAGCGCACTTAACACGACCAAACCCGCTACCCTACTCAATCAAGGGGCGAGCACGCAGGCGCAAAACCTGCCGTGGTATCGACGCACGCCATTACTGTGGTATGGCATCGTGCTGGCAGGGCTGTATGTCTTCTTTGCTTATGAAGTTGGCTCACTGTCATTAGGCGCGCAGTTACTGGGCGGCTTGATTGGCTTTGTGACGATATTTTGGCTACTGGCGCGTGGGTGGCTATGGCTACTTAATAAGTTAGCGAGCAATACCAAAGTCAGCTGGATGCAGCGTATCGCCATTCATAACCTTGCGCGTAAAGGCAATCAATCTGCGCTGTTCTTTGTCACCTTATCGCTATCGGTTGCGGTGCTGACGCTCATCACTACCCTTAATCACAGTATCAATGCGCAGTTTATTAATGCCTATCCTGAAGACGCGCCCAATCTGTTTTTGCTCGATGTGCAGAGCGATCAACATGACGATATTGATGCGATCATTGAGGCACCTGTCACCTATTATCCGGTCATTCGTGCACGTGTGGAGACGGCTAACGGTGTACCAGCAAAAGATATTGAACCTGAGGATGGGTTTGATGACCCTACGCGGGTGTTTAACTTAAGCTACGCAGATACGGTCATGGACACCGAATACATCACTGAATCGCTCACAGACGATGCGCTGTATACTCCTATCGATGATGCCGATCAGCAAGTCAAACCCTTATCTATCTTGGACACTGCCGCTAGTATGCTCAATGTCGGCATGGGCGATCAGGTACGCTTTAATATTCAAGGTATCGAAATCGTCGGGCAGATTACCAGTATTCGCACGCGCTATGAGCGTGGCCCAAGCCCGTATTTTTACTTCTTGTTTGAGCCGTCGGTGCTGTCCGCTGCGCCGCAGATTCAGTTTGCTACTGCGCATGTATCAGAGAGTGCTATTCCAGAGCTACAAGGCAAACTGGTACGCGAGTTCCCTGCTGTCACCACGATCGATGGCACGGCTATCGCCAAGCAAATCCAAGAGTTGGTAGTACAAATGAGCCGCTTGGTCTATGTGTTCACCTTGCTTGCCCTACTCACTGGGGTCATGGTGCTGATCAGCTCGCTACTGTCTACCTCGCAAGATCGTATGAAAGACAGCGCATCATTTAGACTGCTCGGTATGCAAAAGCGCGACTTGTATATGCTTAATATTTTAGAGTTGGGTGTGCTTGGTATTAGCGCGGCGACCTTTGCGGTGGTCATCGCCAGCGTTGGCGCATGGGCGGCTATCACTCAGTGGTTTAATCTACAGTTTAGTGTGCCGTGGACGAGCTTGGCTATTGGCGGTGCGGCGTTAATCGTATTGCTGTTTGCTATTGCCATTATTTATGTGAAACTGGTGATTGGACGCGGGATTATGGCAAGGGTAAGGGCTATGATTTAGGCGTATTTTATTTTAGCTTTAAACGGAAAAAACCCCTTATTAGGGGTTTTTCGATTTACTACTATTTGCAAGTTTAGTAAAGGCTGTTGATAGGGTTTGGTTATGACACTGTATATTGAAAACTTCAAGTTTATTGCGTGCTTAAATAATAGGCTCTATAGGAGCAAGTAACTCTCTCTTGAAAGCTTCATATAGAATTTTTCTACAATCATTGGGGGTTTTAGCTCCATCAATAACATGTTGTAGAATATAATTAACAATGGATTGATTGTCATGAACAAGCTTTAAGTTTTCAATGCTTTGTTTGGTACTCAAGTACTCACCAGCTATAAATGTAGAATATCTTTCAGATAAATCAAACAAATTAAAATGAAAATCAGCTCTTTTCTTGTCAGATTCGGACCAAGATTCAGGAGGAGAAACGAAAAATTCTGTCTTTTTCTCATGACTTGGCTTAAAAATTACATCTATCCACTTATCCTCAAAAAATATATTGAAATCATTATAAGGATGAATTATCTGATCTTCATAAATTTTTGCAAATTTACTCTTTTTAAGGTCTTGATTACATATTTTACAAGACGGTACTAAATTTGAAGTTAGTAACGAAAATTGTGGGTATTTAGACTTTGGTAAGAAATGATCTAATTCTTTAACGTTACCTATGCCACCACAATATGGACAACCTTCGATTGAAGAGGCTAAAATCGTGTTATAAATTACTCTAGAATCAAGCCTTTCTGGTACAAAATAGTTGCTATATAAAGAGCTTAGTTCTGAGTGTGTTAAACTTCCTACCACTAACGGATCAATATTTGCTCTTTTAGAGAAATTATGTGTGGGAATTTTAAATCCGTCTCCCTTAGCAGTACTGTCTTCATAACTCTCGAACTCTTTGATCAAATCAAGTTTATGTGTTTTTATTCTAGACACTAAATTGGGTTCTCTGATACCTTCAAGCACAATATCTAGAGTACTCTCAAAGGTATTAGAATTTTTAACTATCTTCAGCATCACTTCTTCCTTTTTCAGCTGATGCTACAAGATTAGCCAGAATCAATCTTCCTTCCACTCCTAACTGTTGGTTATAGTCATCCATAATTTCATGAAAACTTTTGCCTGATTCTACAGAGTTTTTTAGTAAATGATAAAAACCAGAATTTTCGACTTCTAACCCAAACACATCTCTAGTTAATACCCCAACATTTTCACCAAAGGTTTCGATTTTAGGTCTAATGCTAGTAGATATAGAACCGTAACGACTAATTTTCCATGCACATGATTTAGGAACTTCTTGCAAGACAACAGGTGAATGAGTTGCAATAATAGCTACTCCATTTCTACTAGTTAAAAGATTAGATAGTGCACGAACAAAGGCAGATAACAAAGGTGGATGTAAATGACTTTCAGGCTCATCAATTAATACTAAGGTTTTTTCCTCTACAGTTGCCACTAAGAGTGTTAATGTAATTAAAACAATTGCATGACCAGAACTCATACTTCGAATTTTTACCAGTCCTTCTTCTTCTAGGTCATCACCTGTCAGTTTAGCCAAATCTTTCAAGTTCATTTCAGAAAAATTACCATCGGACTCTAAAGTCTGAATTGCGTTTAACCAAAGTTCCTCTTTCTTATGAATACATACCTTTAAAGCTTTAATAAACTCTTCGTGTAAGTCATCAATCTTCTTGAGACCTTCTTTAATGCTACTTTTAAAACCTATATAGCTGTAGCATGTGCCTTTTGTCGGGTCATCTTGCTGGCTGTAAGGTTTGAAGGGGTCGAAAGCACTAAATGATACTGAAGCTACTCTACTAAAATATTCTTTGTCAATCTTAATATCTTTCCCAAAGGAGCTTTCAGTCATGAAGTTCTGATTTTCTCTATCGTTTCCTATAATAGAATCGACCATGCCATTTAATATAGTAGTTTTACCAATACCATTTCTACCAATAAGTACATGTATATTCGTTTTGGGTTTAAACTCTGGATAAACTCTAAAATCTAAAGTAATATCTGAACGATTTTCCATACCCTTACGAACAAATTTGAATTCAAACTCTGTTAATATTGCTCCGCCTTTCAGTATTCGTGCGTATTGCTCTTTCACTGTAGTTAAACTTGCGCTTCTAAGTAAGGATTTTTCAAATACTGCTTCACTTTTCAACTCTTCAATCTTATTAGGATTGGATACAATATCATTGAGAGCATGTAAAACACTTTTCCTAATAATCTCAGGTATTTTACTCATTTTCTCGTAATAGTCTTCACTTCCTCCTAGAGAGAAAAACTCATCTGGTAAAGCTGTGGCTCCTTCCTCAATTCTACCAGAAGTACGATCATTTTCTCTTTGTCCTTTGAATCCTATCTGAACATAGCCTATCTTATACTGAGTTCCTTGATCATCAAATATTACTAAAGAAAAAGTAGTATAAAATCCGTGATCATTCCAGTTGTCTTTTACTAAGAAAATGCTACTTTCGTGACTGGGGGGCACATCCCAAGGTGTATTAACTACATGTATGAACATAACAGTATCAACCAATATTACGATACTTGAATAATAACAAATTGAAGCCAGACGTGTGTTCAATATTCTAGTTAATGAAGAACTATTAGTCGATTTGAAGAACAGTTTAACCACGAGCGTATATGTATAGACACATAAACCAATATCAGCCATGCAGTTTGCTTATTTATTGGGGGGATTACCTAACCCTCATTTGCTATACTAGCCCAACTTTATCGGTTAAATACCCACTTATAACACCCTCCCAAACAGCATGGTAGCCTTATGAAATTCTCAAAGTTCGGTCAAAAATTTACCCAGCCCACTGGCATCTCACAATTGATGGATGATCTGGGCGACGCGCTAAAAAGCGATCAGCCTGTCAACATGCTGGGCGGTGGTAACCCTGCCAAAATTGATGCCGTTAATGAGCTGTTTTTGGAGACCTATAAGTCGCTGGGCGTTGATAATGATACAGGTGAGGCAAATAGTAGCGCGATTATTAGCATGGCGAACTATTCCAATCCACAAGGAGATGCAGGCTTTATCGATGCCTTGGTTGGCTTTTTTAACCGTCATTATGACTGGAACCTTACCTCAGAAAACATCGCCCTGACCAATGGCTCACAGAATGCGTTTTTCTATCTGTTTAATCTGTTTGGCGGTGCGTTCACAGGTGAGCAAAACCAATCTATCGACAAGTCCATTCTACTGCCATTGACCCCTGAGTATATTGGCTATAGTGATGTGCATGTGGAAGGTCAGCATTTCGCAGCCGTATTACCACATATCGATGAAGTGACGCATGATGGCGAGGAAGGCTTCTTTAAATATCGTGTGGATTTTGACGCGTTAGAGAACTTGCCAGCGCTAAAGGAAGGTCGTATCGGGGCGATTTGCTGCTCACGCCCGACCAATCCGACGGGCAACGTGCTGACCGATGAAGAAATGGCGCATTTGGCCGAGATTGCGGGGCGCTATGACATACCACTGATTATCGATAATGCTTATGGTATGCCCTTCCCGAATATCATCTACTCTGATGTCAATTTGAACTGGGATCACAATACGATTCTTTGCTTTAGCCTATCGAAGATTGGCTTGCCCGGTATGCGTACGGGTATTATCGTGGCCGATGCGGAAGTGATTGAAGCGGTGAGCGCGATGAATGCGGTGGTCAACCTAGCACCGACCCGCTTTGGTGCAGCGATTGCCACGCCACTGGTCGAAAACGACCGTATCAAGCAGTTATCTGATAATGAAATTAAGCCGTTTTATCAAAAACAGGCGAAACTCGCGGTGACGCTATTGAAAGAAGCATTGGGCGATTATCCATTGAGAATTCACAAGCCTGAAGGCGCGATATTCTTTTGGTTATGGTTTAAAGACTTGCCGATTAGCACCCTTGAGCTGTACGAGCGCCTTAAAGAAAAAGGCACGCTTATTGTACCAAGCGAGTATTTCTTCCCCGGTGTGGACGTTAGCGATTACCAACATGCACACGAATGTATCCGCATGAGTATCGCGGCTGACGAGCAGACACTGACGGATGGTATCAAAGTGATTGGTGAAGTAGTGCGCGCATTATATGATGAGGCTAATAGCTAACATATAAACTTAGAGTCTGATGGATATGTACCCAATATTTTTACTCTATGGCATATTTATATTTTCATCTATTTTTTTAGTGTGGATCTTAATAGCGATCATAACTGACTTTATATTTTTATGTTTCCCAAAAGTAGATTCAAAGGTTTTAAGCAAAAGAATAGTGATTACATCTGCTAGAGTCACTTATCTGGGTGACGTACATGAGCTTTTTATTAAGTATCAATATGAATTCGAAGGTGTCACTTATACCAGCACATTATTGAATGCTTTTGGAGGAGTGCGTAGTTTTGGTGAAAACGGAGTTAGAAAGGCAGTAGCTAAGTCGATAACTTCAGAAGACAGAACAGCTGTCTATGTCTGCCCTTTTTACCCGAAACTAGCTTATGCTTTGCCGTTTGGATGGAGTAAAGTTTTGGTGTTGCCGATAATTGCTGTGGTATTAGCTTTGTTCCTTTCCTCAGGCAACAAACTAGATATTTTTTGAGTTACAACAAAAAACGGACTAATTAATAGTCCGTTTTTTATGCTATTAAATGATCTATTTTATTTTAAATGGATGGTTTGCTAACCTTTTAGCTAAGCGCTTTTAGCAATTCCGTAGCGCTCAGTTTACCAAACTCATTGGCAGCTAATGGTCCATCGCCTGAGATCAGTTTTCTGTCTTGATGAGTGCTACCGGTGGCCAGTTTATTGCTAATAGTGACGCCCAGATCTTCAAGCTTTTCACCAAAGTACCATGGCATCGTACCGGGCAAATAGCCAATTTTTGGCATTTGCTTATCCATACCAGTGGGGAACGCTACCATCTCATAACCTTTAAAGATAAAGTCGCGCTCGGACTTATCATCCGCTGCATCAGGATCATCTAGGTTAGCGGACAATAAAGCGGCAGGTCCATGGCAAATCGCCAAGGTAAACAAGTCATTTTTATGGCCCCAGCGTAGCAATTCGCCAAGGTTTTTGTCGTCAGGCAAGCCTAGCATCGCGCCATGACCACCTGGAATAAAAATCGCTGCATAGTCGTCGCTATTGGCCATGTCATTTTTGACAAAGTCAGCGATACTTTTCGGACTCTCAAGCTTTGGCTGATATTCAGCGTATATTTGTTTAACATCGTCATCGTCTTCTGGCATCGCCCATTGCTCAACTTTGACAGACGCTCCTGTTGGCGTAAAGATATCCGTGTCAAAACCCGCTTTTTTAAAATGCAATAAGGGCACCATCATCTCAACAGGGTGATTGCCGGTATCAAACTTATTACCATTTTCCATAGTCATGTATTGCTGCTCGCTACAGACCATGAGGATTTTTTTATTGCCCTTATACGGCGTGTCATACTCTGTGTTGTCATAGTTGGTTTTACTTGGGGCCGCCAATTTCAAAGATGACTTGGAAGGAATATATACTCCCGCTTCGATTTCTTGTGCTTGCAACCCTAATGTTTCTTTTGCGTTGTCTAGTATTCCTTGGATATTCATAGTGCTTCCTAGTTATTATTAATTATGGAGGATGGATAGCTAGTCAGGTGGTATTTAAAGACGATATGCTTAGGATATACGCCGATACCGCTACCCTTTTATCTTAAGATAACAAACTGAGAAAGGGTTAAATAGACAAGACTTTTTATATTTCGTAAGCTTTGTAAAGAGAGCGTGTTTTATCTGTCAAATTACAACCGCTGCAATAGCTACCGACTTAGGCAGAAGCTATTTTAAAAATCATTTATGTGGATGTTTTTTAGGAGTATTGTTCTTGACGAACCAATGCAAAAGCACGGTATCAAAGCGATTGGTGGAAGTTTTTTGTGAGCTTTATGATTAAGCATAAAGCAAATAATTGTAAATAAAGCGAACAAATAAAAACGGACTCATTAATAGTCCGTTTTTTTATGGCGCTTGGTCAGTGAGGTAGATTTATTGGTTGGTCGAAAGATAGTCGTCCACTTATTGAGTGCAAAGAGTAGATAAGGCAATAGGCACGTATTCATCAGATCATGCAGACTGGCCTTTATATCCACCATTTCTAATGCCAAGAGGCCTTTTGGTATGATGATATGGCGATTGTCCAGATACTCACCTGATAACGCCACACCAGTGACCACGATCAATGCGATAAACGCTCTTATATTGTGGTTTTTGATGAGAGGACGCAGCACAAACAGACAAAGCAGATAGACGCCAACCCCGACATAGATATGTAAGGCATCTTTGGCAAGGCCAGTTGTTTCAACAACATTCATTTTAAAGGCAGTAAAGTCCACTAGAGTATTCCAAATATAAGCGAGCAGAAAATGATGGAGCGTATCACTAAACAATAATAACTAAAAATTGATAGTTAAGAATGATAATAGTGCAGAATAAAAAAGGCAGATTATACAAGCGATAATCTACCCTATTTTGAAGCAAGTGTGCAATTTACGTTTACTGCCTATCTACACACTCCACTCGACAAAGTTCTTTAACAGTTGCAAGCCAGCGGTATGGCTTTTTTCTGGATGGAATTGGGTGGCAAATAGATTGTCTTGGATGACACTAGCACAAAACGGTTGACCATAGTCACATACCGCCGCCACTTGCGCGCTATCAGCAGGCGCGCAGTAGTAGCTATGTACAAAATAAAAGTGCGCGTTATCTTCAATACCCTGCCAAAGCGGATGGTCAAAGTCCATACCGCTAATGGTATTCCAGCCCATATGGGGCACTTTTATCGTGTCGCCTTTCCTATCTTTCCACGTAGGATCAAATGCTTCTACCGTGCCATTTAGGATACCGAGGCAGTCCGTACCACCATTTTCAGCGGATTGCGTAAACAATGCCTGCATGCCCACACAGATGGCCATAACGGGCTTGTTAAACACTGCATCGCGCACCACGTCATCGATGCCTGCATCATGCATACCAGCGATACAATCACGCATCGCGCCAACACCAGGGAAGACAATTTTATCTGCTGCAGCGACCACTTTTGGGTCGTTTGTGATAGAGACGTCTGCCCCGACGACTGATAGTGCTTTGCCAGCTGAGTGCAAATTGCCCATACCATAATCTAATAGCGCTACTTTGGTCATCAATTGGTTCTCGTTTTTAAAGATTTTGACTACTATACTATGTATACTATTTTCTGTTACTAAGGTGTAGATAAGGTTTTGCTACAAGGAAGTTAAGCGTAGGCTGTACAACCAGTACGCCAAGCTTAACTGACCCTTTTGAGTAATCTTGTAGAAGAGCCTTAAATGCGTCTTAGAAAGCCTCTTTGGTCGATGGCAAGGTGTTCAGCGCACGCTCATCATATTCGCAAGCCATACGCAGCGCACGAGCAAACGCTTTAAATGTTGATTCAATCTGGTGATGGCTATTTTTGCCTTTTAGATTGTCCAAATGCACGGTCATCCATGAGTGATTGACGAAGCCATAAAAGAACTCACTGAATAGGTCAACATCGAAGCGGCCAACGTGCGAGCGCGTAAATGGAATGTCCATGTGCAGCCCTGGACGCCCTGACAGATCAACCACAGCGCGGGTCAGTGCTTCGTCTAACGGTGCATAAAAGTGCCCATAACGACGGATGCCTTTTTTATCGCCCAACGCTTTGTTAAATGCTTGACCAAGGGTAATACCGGTGTCTTCGACGCTATGATGGTCATCGATAAAGGTATCACCAACACATTTGATATCCAAGTCAAACAAACCGTGACGCTTGATCTGATCAATCATATGATCCAAAAACGGTACGCCCGTGTCTACCACGCCTTTGCCTGTACCATCGAGGTTGACGGTACACGTGATTTGCGTTTCGGCAGTATTGCGCTCAACGGTCGCGATGCGCTCAGGGCGACCATATAAATTTAGGTTTGTTGCTTGATTTTGCTCAGTTGCATTGGCTGTCATGGCTATTCTCTATCGGTTTTTTATCAGTGAAAAGCGGTCAATTATAAATAAGGTAAAACATCGCCCATTGCTGTCCGTTACATCGCCGCTAGCGCTGCAACCAGCGTCAGCAAAAAATGTATGAAAAAGTGATATATACAAAAGATATCAATATATTAGGATTGATGTGTACCACATATTATCTAGCCTCATCATAGCAAACCCTAACATTTACTGCCACGACCAAGCGCTAAACCACGCACAAATTTACGTCATTCTGCTAAAATAGTGTGTTCAGTATTATCAATCATGACTCGCTCGAACATTGACAATGTCTACCTTGTGGCACTACTCTCCATGACATAGTGCTGTGTATACCGACTTTATACTATAAAAACTCTCTGTTTATAGGAACTGCTATGCCGTTAGAAGCGATCGCCATTAATAGTTTGGATGCGCCACTTATCAAAAAACCTGCCCGCGATAATGAGCTAGCAGAGCGCTTGCAGGCATTGTACGATAGCGATGATGCGCAGCCTGATGGTGCTGAGGTATTAAATATCGTGGCGCAAGGGTTTAAACGTGGACAATATCTCTATGTGGGTATGTTCAATGATAAGCCTATCGCTGCGGTTGCCTGCTTTGATGATGGGCAGACCGATGCCAAACGTTTGCAGTATCTGACGGTACATCCAGAGAATCGTAAACGCGCCATCGACGCCAAATTCATTAAACTGGTCTATGATGCCGAGGTCAAAAAAGGCGTGCGTGAATTCGTCCCTGCGGATGCGGATATTCATCGAATCATGAGCGAGTACGAACTACTCCGCGTAAAAGACTAAATGTATAGAAAAAATGGTTAATTTTACCCATATTTGATTATTTATCGTCTTTTATTCGATATAACGCAAAAACCACTTGACAGTCGTGCTCATATTTAGTTTAATAGCGCCTCAACGAAGACGGCTCGATAGCTCAGTAGGTAGAGCAACGGATTGAAAATCCGTGTGTCGGCAGTTCGATCCTGCCTCGAGCCACCATTCGTTAATAGATTCTAAAAAGCCCCGAACAGTGATGTTTGGGGCTTTTTTTATGTTTAAATTTTACCGTATTCTTTAGCGTTCATTTTATTCATGCTTCGCTCTTATTCGTACAGCCGACCACGTAATAATACATTGCAGCGCTCGCGTGAATCCAAGTCATAGATCGTTGCGCGGTAATCAATACCGTGGCGTCCTTCAAAGAATATCACGCGATCACCCACGGCTAAGAAACAAGACGTGCGCGCGTCATAAATAAAGCCATCTATTACGAACGCCAAATCACGATCTATCTCGCGTACGGTATACGTCTCACCTTGCGGAATCAACTTTTCAAACCAAGCGCTATGGGCAGCCATAATCGTAAACATACTTGTCGTTAGCATTAGTAACGCAATCTGTATATTTTTGGATACTAGCGAACGGATTTGCTTAGTGACACTTATTTTGTTCTTTAACATGATATTTCTCATCGCTCACTTTACTCACGGTTGCATAACATTTTTGTGCTTTTTTCTACACTGCTTGGCTCAGTATACTCAGTAACTATGAATGAGCAGATACCCATTATAGTACAGAGCCTAGGTGGCAGATATGAGAGAATTCGATTACGACTTGGATTATAAAAATCTTGATCTACGTGAGCATCCTGAGCTATATCGCGTCGGGCGCGGTGAGCAAGGCGTGTTACTTGTAGAGCCTTACAAGTCTGAAATCCTCCCGCATTGGCGCTTTGCTACTCCTGATATCGCCCGCGAGAGCAGTGAGGCGATTTACCAGATGTTTCTAGATTACTTGGCTGACGATGACTTCGTCGGTGCAGATATGGCGCGTAAATTTATCCAAATGGGCTATACCCGCGCGCGTCGCTATGCCAATCATAAAGGCGGCAAAAAATATAAAGGGCCAGTACCTGATGATAAAAAAGGCCAAAGCGGCGCCCATGGTCGCGAAGAGTTACCACGACAAACCGAAGACCCCATCAAAGCAGAATCGGCGCATATTTTTAAGCAAAAATGGGACGAGTGCCGTGAGAACGAAGATTATCTAAGAATGAAGAAAGAACACCGCGCACGTTATAAAGATGTCGAGTAAGTGCTACTGCTCATCACATTGAGAATATAACAACACTAAATTGACCAGTATTAAAATACTACTGTGCTAAGGTATGGCCAATATAATAAATATAATTACTTTTAATAGCGAGGAACAATGAATAAGCAACTTTTAATTTTTGACTTTGATGGCACTCTCATTGATAGCGTGCCTGATTTGGCCGATGCGACCAATGCAATGCTGACCACGCTTGGTAAAGACACCTATCCAATTGAGACGATACGCAATTGGATAGGCAATGGTTCACGAATGCTCGTAGAGCGTGCTTTGGTCGGTGATGTCACTGTCCCAGAGGGCGCACTGACCCAAGCCGAGGCTAATCACGCAGAGCAAATATTTTTTGAAGCTTATAAGAACCTCAGTGGTAGTAAAACTGTCGCCTATCCAAATGTCGACGAAGGACTCAAAAAACTCCATGCCGCTGGCTATACGCTTGCCCTAGTCACCAACAAACCCATTCGTTTTGTGCCAAAAATATTAGAATCATTTGGCTGGCAGGATTTGTTTAGTGAAGTGATGGGCGGTGACAGTCTACCAGTCAAAAAACCAGACCCAGCGCCTCTATTGCACGTTTGCGACGCTCTCAATGTTAGTGTCGCGCAGTCAGTGATGATTGGAGATTCTAGAAACGATATGTTAGCGGGGCAAAACGCCAATATGGATACGTTTGGTCTGTCTTATGGCTATAACTATGGGCAAGACATTCGTGAGCTAAACCCAACCGAAGCGTTTGATAATTTTGCTGACTTGGTTACTTGGATTATGAAAGATAACATCTAATCCATAAAAGCATTTATCAAACGGATGTAAAAATTGGCTCAAACGAAGACTACTCCTTACTACGATAGCTGAGCGCCTCTGACACATGGGCGCTGGTAATATCGACACTCGCAGCCAAATCAGCAATCGTGCGTGCAACTCGTAACACTCGATGATATCCACGCGCGGATAAATTCAAGCGCTGCTGAGCAAGTTGCAATAGTTGCTTTTCGCTATCGCCAAGTTTGATGTATTCATCGATTTCGCTCGGACTTAGCTCATTATTAACTTTTCGTTGTCGTTTTAATTGATGCTGATGCGCAGCTGCTACTCGCTCGCGTACTTGTTTGGAAGTTTCACCTGCCTGCGCGCTTTGCAAGTCAGCAATCGGCAATGCTGGTACGGTAATATGCAAATCAATACGATCTAATAGTGGCCCTGAGAGCTTGTCTTGATAGCGTTTGATTTGCTCAGGTCGACAGCGGCAGCGCCCTGAGGTATCGCCATCATAGCCACATGGGCACGGATTCATCGCGGCGACCAGTTGAAAGTTGGCTGGAAAGGTCATTTGCGAGTTGGCACGGCTAATAGTGATTTGCTTGGCTTCTAACGGCTGGCGCAATACCTCAAGCACGCTGCGATCAAACTCTGGTAACTCATCAAGAAACAATACCCCTTTATTAGCAAGCGTAATCTCACCCGGTTTGGGCCGTGAGCCGCCGCCAACCAAGGCGACAGCCGATATAGTGTGATGCACTTGCCTAAAGGGGCGTGTGCCGTAATCGTAATCACTGTCTGCCACTGAATACGTACTAGCTACCTCGAGCGCATCCTCATCACTGAGATCAGGCAATATCGTCGGCAAACGTGAGGCCATGAGCGTCTTGCCCGACCCTGGCGGCCCTGTAAATAATAAAGAATGACCGCCAGCTGCTGCAATCTCCAGCGCGCGTCTGGCATGGTGCTGTCCTTTGACATCTGCTAAGTCCACTTGATAGCCGACCTGCTGCGGTGCTGGACTGGGCTGTACCACTGACAAACTTGCATAGCTTGCACTTGGGTCAACGAGCGACTGTAAGTGACTGCAAACTGCTTTTAGACTCTGTGCAGCCAATATCGTCACACCATCAACGCGGCTAGCCTCACGACCATTATCAATTGGTACGATGAGCTTCGGTGTCTGCGCTAAATGGCTTGGCTCACTTTGTGTTTGTTCATTTGCGTCTATCGTTTGTGATAACTTTAACGCGAGTCCTTCCGCTTTAATCGCGCGTGCCACTGCCAAACTACCGGTTACCTGCCGAAGCTCACCGTTAAGTGCCAACTCGCCAATAAACTCAAGTCCTGATAGCACCTCTGGCTCAAGCTGGCCGCTTGCCGCTAATATACCAATGGCAATCGGCAAGTCCAGACGCGCGCCATCTTTAGGCAAGTCAGCGGGGGCTAAATTAATCGTTAGACGCCGATTAGGAAACTGAAATCCTGAATTAAGAATGGCAGAGCGTACCCTATCTTTACTCTCGCGCACGGCCGCTTCAGGCAGACCAACAATGGTCAATGCAGGTAATCCCTGTGACAGATGAACCTCAATAATTACCTTGGGAGCGTGTAAACCGACGACTGAGCGGGTATAGACTTGGGCAAACGACATCAGCGTTTCCTAACATTAGAGATTAATCGATGATAAAGTATTATTTATCAACGCGCAAATGTCGTGTTTTATAGTCTATTTTATTTACTAGCATAGTTATCAAAAATTATTATATGATAAGTAGGTGCTCTTATGCCTTATCTTATCTGACTTGATTTTTTGATTTACGCAATGCCTATTAGATAGGCTAGATATAGTAAAAAATTTTCTCAGTATGGTACGTCCAGAGTTAGAAAGAGCATTGGCAATAAAAGGATTTTATTGATCATATAAAGCTCGGTGATTGCTGTTTTCTACGGCTTTATACACACCAACTAACCATGGATGGATAAGCTTATGAGCATCGATATGCTTAATCGGCGTGTGCCTAGGCTCGCGCTACTCACAGTGGCAGTTTCTATAGGGTTATCTGGTTGTTTCGGCGACGACGATAACGATTCATTTACCTCTCAATCAACTTATTCAGCAAACATTCAACGTACCGAGTTCGGTATACCTCATATCACTGCCAAAGACTATAAAGGACTTGGTTACGGCGTGGGTTATGCCTTTGCCGAGGATAATATCTGCTCGCTGGCACGTGAAGTCGTTGTGGCTAGCGGCCAAAGTATGCGGTATCTGGGCGACGAAGGTGATGTGGACAGCGACGTTTTTTATACGTGGTACAACTCTCCGGAGAGACGCGCTAAATTTTTGGCTGCTCAGGATCCAGAGGTCGTTGATGCGGTCACTGGTTACGCGGCTGGCTATAGCCGATACCTACGGGATAAAGGGGTTGATAACATCAATCCTGATTGTGCAGGTGCAGAATGGGTACGTGAAATCACGATTGATGATTTGCTGACCGTATATGGCAAAGCGAACTTGCGCGGTGGCCTGTCTAACTTTGTCCGACCCATCGTAGCGGCCGCACCGCCTGATTCAAATGCAACGATGAACAGCAGTAGAATGCGTACCGTTAGTCCAGAGCCAGTAGCCGAGTTTGATAACTCCACGATCAATGCGATGAAAGGTGGCAGCAATGCTTATGCTTTTGGCAGCGAGGTAACTGGTACAGATAGTGGCATCTTATATGGCAATCCGCATGAGCCATGGGAAGGTGTACAGCGCTTTTACGAGTTTCATTTGACCTTACCAGGCGAGCTTGATGTGATGGGCGCCGCTCAACAAGGTCAACCCTTTATTAACATCGGCTTTAACAAGGATGTGGCTTGGAGCCATACTGTTTCGACCGCCAAACGCTTCACCCTTTACCAGCTCAGTTTGGTAAACGGTAACCCTATGAAATACAACTATCAAAACAGTGCAGGTGTGTTTGAGCAACGTGATATCGAAAAAGTCGATGTGACCATTCAACTGCCGAACAATCAAACATTGGTTCGTCCTATCTACTTATCACAGTATGGACCTATGCTGAACGTAAATAAGCTGAATGGTCAATTACCTAACTGGGGCGATAATAATCTCGCTTATACGATTCGTGATGCAGCTTCTGAAAATCCGCGTGCCCTGAACCAATGGCGCAGTATGAATAAAGCACGCAGTGTGGAAGACTTGGTTGATAGAATGCAAGATACGCTAGGACTTGGGTTCGTCAATACCATTGCCACTGATCGCTATGGCAAAGCGCTATACGCTGATATCTCAACCGTACCGCATGTCACTAAGCAACAACTAGAATCTTGTAGTGCAAATGCTGGTCCATTCCTAGTCGCGTTGATTGCATCAGACTTGCCAGCACTAAACGGAGCCACAGCTGCCTGTGAATGGGGCAATGATGCTGACTCGCCGCAAGCAGGTATTTTCGGACGCTCAAATCTGCCTTTCTTAATTCGTGATGATTACGTCGCCAACTCAAACGACAGCTACTGGTTAAGCAACCCCAAGCAGCCCTTGACTGGATTTTCACCTCTCCTACGTCGTCGTCTATCGCCATTTTTAGGGCCTAATGCCGTAGATGGTGTGCCGTTGCTGATGCGTTCGCGCATGGGACTGACACAGATCTCAGATAGACTCAGCAATAAAGACCAACTTGGTGGCAACACCTTTAATTTAGATAATATGCAAGACGTTGTCTATGGCAACCGCAGCTACGTCGCCGAGCTCGTGCTCGATGATGTGTTGGCAGACTGTACAGCCAATCCTGTGATGCCACTGACCAGCGGTGATACGATCGATGCCACTCAGGCTTGTGCAGTTTTGAGCAATTGGGATCGCCGTGATAATTTAGATAGTAAAGGCGCTCATGTATTTAGAGAGTTCTGGCGCAAGGTCAATTTTACGGAAACCACGGACGATGCATTCAATGTGAAGTTTGATATTAACGACCCTGTCAACACGCCTCGTGACCTCATTATTAATGACAATACCCGCAGCGCATTGGGAGATGCGATTGCCTTCTTTAATAGCAAAAATATAGCGCTTGATGCGACTTTGGCAGATCTACAATATGTCATCGATGCAGGCAATAATAATGAAAAAATACCTATGCATGGTGGACTTGGACGCGAAGGTATATTTAACGTTGCTCAAGGTCCAGAACTAAACGAAGATGGTACTTATAAGCCAATTACCAATGGTCCTACCTATATGCAGACCGTCACCTTTGATAGCAAAGGACCCGTCGTAGAGGCGCTATTGGCTTATTCACAAGCCTCAGACAGTACACGCCCTTACCATCGTGATCAGACGCGCCGTTACTCAGCTAAAGACTGGATACGCTTACCGTTTAGTCAAGCTGAAGTCAAAGATCAGGCCGTTGGTAATACCCTTCAGCTAAGAGAATAGTTTTAATAGAAAAAAGCATAAATATAAAAGACCTCAGCTCAGTGCTGGGGTTTTTTATATTTGCATGACAATTCTCCTTCAACACTTAAGTACACGCACCGACCTCCCCACTGCTAATAAGGATTTGCTATACTAGCTGATATATATTTAGCGGCACCTATTGCTACTAATAGACGATTCAAATAGCTCTATTAACCATTATAAAAACACAAAATCGACTCCAAATATGAGTCCTTGACAGCACAAAATCCAGCAGTGTCGAGAGTCAAAACGAGGAATACCGCATGACAGACTATTCAGAGCCGAACACTCAGCAGCCCTACAACCGCGCGGACGAGCCACCAACCACTGTACGCCCTGTTATGCAGCCAGACAACCCTTATGCCAGTACACGCGGCAGTATTACCAGTAAGCAGCTACCAGCATTCGATGAGGCGATCATTAATAAGTACAATCGCTCGGGACCACGTTACACCTCTTATCCAACTGCTCTAGAGTTCACGCCAATACCAGATAGCTTTGAGACAAATGATTTTGAGGCAGTCGGTCTTGAAACAAAAATCCTGCAGAATCGTGAGTCACGCGCGCCTTTATCTTTATACTTCCATATTCCCTTTTGTCGCCACCTTTGCTATTACTGCGCATGCAATAAAATCATCACCAAAAAAAATAGCGATTCTGGTGATTATCTGCAATATTTAATGGCTGAGATTGCCCTTAAACGCCGTTTGCTGTCTGTGCCAGAAGGTAGCGAAAAACCTTTAGTCAAGCAGCTACATTTGGGCGGTGGTACGCCAACATTTTTGCGTGATGAAGAGATGGTTAAACTGTGGGAATTTTTGCAGACTCAGTTTGAGTTTTTGCCAGACGATGAAGGCGACTATTCTATCGAAATCGACCCGCGTGAGCTGAGTGATAATACGCTCAAGATATTACGCAACCTCGGTTTTAATCGTATCAGTTTAGGCGTGCAAGACTTAGATGAAACGGTACAAATTGCCGTCAATCGTGTGCACTCAGCAGAGCTTATTGAGAGTGTCTTGACAGAGGCGCGCGCGCTTGGTTTTCACTCTATCAATATTGATTTGATTTATGGTTTACCGCATCAAACGCCTGCTACTTTGGACAAAACCGTACATCGTATCATCGAGATGTCACCAGATCGCCTGTCTGTCTTTAACTACGCGCATCTGCCTGAGCGTTTCAAAGCTCAACGTCAGATCAGAGACGAAGATCTGCCCAGCCCAGCAGCCAAACTCGCTATGCTCGGCAACACCGTCAATACATTGAGCAAAGCAGGCTATCAATATATCGGTATCGATCACTTTGCCAAGCCCGATGACGAGCTGGCGATCGCCCAGCGCGAAGGTAAATTACATCGTAATTTTCAAGGCTACACCATCATGGGTGACTGTGATTTATTGGGTTTTGGGGTTTCATCTATCAGTCAAATTGCCAATAGCAATACGCGCTATATATTGCAAAATGATACCGATCTACAGAATTACCAAGCTAAGATTGATATGGCGAAAATCAATCCTATGGTCATGCCTGCCGTGAAATATATTAAGACGTCCATCAAAGATCGCTTACGTGAATATGTCATCATGAACTTGCTCTGCCACGATTATCTTGATTTTAAAGATGTGAATCAAAAATTTGGTATCGATGCGATTACCTATTTTATTAATGAGATTCAGCAATTAGGCGAGATGCAAGCAGATAGACTGATTGATATGGATGCAGCAGGCATTCGTGTCTTACCTAGGGGCCGCTTGCTTGGTCGCAATGTCGCCATGGTATTTGATGAATATTTAGAAAAAAGACATAAAAACCGTTTCTCAAAAGTTATCTGATATAACGACTTGGCAGCCAACTATTAGCCATTAAAAAGACCTCAAACGTTCTTTATAGTACCTAAAAGTGTGTAATTCTGACAATAGCCTCCTGTAAAGGGGGTTATTTTTTGCTTGAAATTTACACGTACGTATAGTATAATGTGTGTAATATGTGTAAGGAATCGAGATGAT